>NZ_JBLIKC010000017.1:0-92908 GCF_047636175.1 Zhongshania sp.
AAGTAATAAACTTCTCTATAGTTCAATTTGAGTGAATTACTTTTAAAATCAGTTGGTGACGGCTCACAAATTGGCACTTGTGAGCCGTCACCCAATAAAACTTATGGATACTTTGTGTCATTAGTTAACGTTAAAATGTGGAATACCAACGATAATAAGTTTAAACCAGCCCCACAAATGAGCAAGAGACTTCAGTTAGTATTGCCCAAATATGATCGTGCTTTCACAAAAGCTAAGGTCAGCTTATGGCTATCAGTTGACCTAAATAACAACCCATAGTTAATGTCAGCAATGCGTACCAAGTGAACATTAGCAACAATATTCATTGGTGCTAAAAAACTACGTCGTTCGAGGGATTTGGTTTAAACGTCACTTTTGCCACTTTGCTGACATTAGCATTAACTAACTAAAATTGAATTCGGATAAGATTTTTTATCGACAACGCCCAAGCCAGGGGCAGACAAAGTGGAGCGCGCTTTTGTGCAACAATGAGCGAAGCGATTGCACAAAAACGCGCGAGGCATTGGCTGTCCTGCCGCGCTTCTCAGCGGCAAACTGCGCGTGTTTGTTATGCATTTTTAAATGCCTCTCTAGTTGCTGGCTTCACCAAAACCGAAACTAGATAACCGGTGAAAATTAATAGCACTAACGACACCCAGCGACCGTAACCGACCCCAACGACTCCAGGAGTTATCAGCGGTTGTACAATTGAAGACCATACAGACAATGCGCTACCAAAGCAGAACATAGACAACAAAATCAGAGAAGACCACCAAGCCCATAGCTTACGCTTCATGAAGCACGTACCTGTTTGATACCAAATGCCTGCCAGCACGACGTATATCAATGAAACTTCAACGTTGCCCTGAGCGGCAAAGATTGCCACAAGCGACAATACCGCCAGTACAAAAAAAGTACGCTACAAAGTTCATATTTCGGCCTTATGCATAACGCCGCATTCAGCGGCTAGTCCGCTGCAATGCCTTGTTATGAGTGTAGAGTTTCAAAATACCCCTCCCAAAACTCGATAATTTTATCTGCAAGTTTAAGTATAGGGATGGAAGAAGCCCCTATGTTTTCTGCCTCCACTTCGCTTAGCTGGATTGTGAGCACTTCCTCGAAGTAGTCTCCTACAACGTGACCCTCTTCTACATAAATATCGACACTGCTCGACTCTACCTGCGTCTTATTCTTGTGCGTAACAATGTAATGCTTTGCTCCAGTAGCTAGGTGTGAGCATATACGCAGATAAGGATTTGAATACTTGAGCTCTTGTTTACCTAACCATTCTGGCAAGTGCTCAGCTGTAACGAAAAAATTAAATGCTGAGTAAGGGTCGAGCTGATTACCCTGCAAAACTTCATAGTCGTGTTTAACCTTCTCGAACAGACTACCAGCTGTAGAAAGTAGTAAAAATCCAGCTTCCATCAGAAATACTCATAACGCCTCGCACACGAGCAAGCGAAACGCAGTGTAGCTTGTCCGGGCAGCGAAGCTGCGCTGTGCTGCGACTTGTTATAAGTGTGCACTGCTTCAAAATACATTACGCGAGGCTCCTGGGAGTAATTTGGCGAATTTATTTTTACCTAATATACCAAATAGAAAAAATATAGGACCAAGAATTACACCGACCCAAAGATCAGAATTACCCAATGCTAAATACATGAATGCTGCCATGCCAAACATGAAGAGACCTAACAGCACTGCAAGGACTCTGAGTATTTTGGTAAATCTGGCTTCTTCCATAATTACCTCAACTACTTATAACGCTTTGCCAAAGGGCAAATGCGAACGTTGTCGGGCGAAGCCCAGAGAGTATTTGTCCCAGCCGCGCTGTTTGCGGCGAATTTAGGCAACTTGTTATGCGGTTGCCTCACGAACTGTCATCTCAATTCGTTGCCCAACATTAATGGGATCATCCACATACTTAAAAACTCTCATAGAATTCAATTTAAATTCAATTGCATCTCGTTGAGATTCATATTTTGCAGGCAAAAGACTTATAAGATTGTCCAATTCATTTTTACGGCCTTCGGTTATTTCTATTTCTTTATTTATTATGGTGACAATATCCGAGAGAGTGTATTTTATCTCATGGCCATTTTTAAGTTCAAGTATGGCTGTCGTTGTATAACGAGCCAAAGCGTTGGCTTTAACTCCTTTTAAATCCCAAACATCACCAATATTTTTTTCAAGCTTTATATCAACATGTTCAATTTTATATTCTAATGCGGATTTAACCGTTTCAGTGTCTTGCTTGCACTTGTCAAAATTTAAATTAATTGATTTGTGTTCATCAAATAATCGAACATCTATATTTTTGCTAATTTCTTGTTTAAATAAATTAAAATCTTGTCGAAATAGCTTTTCTTTATCGTTATAAAGAGTGTTAATTTGTTTAATGAAATCAAAATTAGAATTGGATATTTTTTTATCTAATTCTGTCTTGATACTATGAATTTCTTCTTTTTTTAATTTGAAGTTAAATAAGAATTGAGTACCAAATAACGCTATAAGAAAAGTGATCACAACTCCAATGATCAGATGTATTGTAGTAATTAGACGATCGTTCGCACTCTTAGAGTTCTCATATAAAATCTTATATAGCTCTGCATTTTCTTTTAAATTTATTTCAACAATTCTTCCCGGTGTTTCATTATTAATTGAAGTAGTATTCTCAGTAGCAAAAGCTGGCAAAGAACAAATTAGACCTAAGACGAGTATTAGTTTTGTAAGCACATTTAAATCCTAATTTGGTAGCTGAAATTTAATGACCGCATAACGCCTAGCACAACGGCGTAGTGATATTGGCGACTTTTGTGCGTTTCTTTGCGCTAAAGGTGCCAATATTACGGAGTCCGTTGGTACTACTTGTTATGTGTTGAAGTTGAACAGTACACAAAACTAAGTACCCCAGTGTTGTACTTTGACTTTGTGACTGCAATTATTGCAAACTAAGCTTTTAGTATATTTTCTTGGCCCTCGATAGAAAGAAACCGTAATTTCTTTTGTGGCATTAAAGCCCACCGGATCTTTAACTTTATCTAGAAACAAATTACCGCCGCATTCAGGACACTTTTTATTGATCAATTTGTATACCTTTGAGAGGGGAATCGCTATACAGACTCCAATAATCAATAGGTAAAGTACTTGATTGAATTCCATCATTATTTACACATAACGCTCGCTTCAGCTGCGCTGAAGCCGGAAGGTTTTTGTGTTAATGTTTGAGCGCAGCGAGTAACACAAAAACGTGGAGGCTTTGGCGTCAGACTGGAAGCGCTTGTTAGCTGATTTTCAGTCACAACAGCGTGTTCTTAACATTTTCGTATAAATTAACAAGAGTCAGATTAGACATATCCAATATAGGTTCATACATAAACGAATTTATATGAATATTTTCCGGTGTCATCAAATTTACTTGGGCGAGTATTTCCAATTTTAGTCGGTCACCAAGACTCATTTCAATGTACTTACTGTATAGCTTGAAAGTCTGGTTGCTAGTAATCGAATTAACAAACACTGGATTATTGATTGAGGCGATCATATATTCCTCGGCCTTTAGGCGAATGGCAATTGCCAATACTATCTTTCCTTCCAGGTCGATCTGCTCCCCTTCTTCACCAGTAATCCGATTTGCCTCTTCAAAAATAATATCTAAAACAATGTGATCTTTATCTGGCAGATCCAAGTTCGCGTGATTTTTCAATATCCCTTTGTGAATGCATTCGAGATCAGCCACGCTGATAGAATCAGTATCATTTTTAATATGTAACAGCGATGTTAACTTATTAAAACTTTCCGTATCATCAGAATACTCGGCAATATTTCGGACAAATGGAATGGATGCAATAAGCATTGCTTTATTGCTATTCAAATGATTTTTCCAGTGCTGAAATGGGCTATTCTGATACTTTTCTTGCACCAAGATCACTTCATCATCATTTTTTATCGTATGTAGCTTATGCTCTCGTCTCATGTCGAGCCTGCCACATATTGTTCTGTAAAAATCGAAATTATGAGTAAGTAATATTTGGTAAAAATCACTGAACATCGAAATATCTTTCAGGTACTCTACTATTGCATACTTATTTTTGTAATCGAACGAATCGGCTATATCATCTACTATAAATAATGTTTTCTGCCTTTTTGACTTCCTAGCCTCAACTTCAAATATAATATTTAGTATATATAGTGCTCGCTTTTCCCCATTACTAAGAACTCTTAACAAATCTGACTCGTTAATAGGTTTGCTACCTTCAGAGTCTTCGAAGGTAAATTTAATGCTAGGCCCATCGCTCTTTAAAATTACATCTTCTTGATTGTCAACTGAAAGTCGAAATGGAACCGAAAACCTTTTATTAAAAATATCTATTACATTTCGCCAGCCGGTCTCCTCCCTTTTTGCTTCTTTTATAATTACCTCAATCTCTTCCTTACCTTTACTATATTCAAGTTCAAGATTAACGTATGATTCTTTAGTAGCTTTAAGATATGAAATCCATAGCTTTTGTTTAAATAAATCAAGGTTTTCTAACTCGGGTAATATTTTTTTATTTTCTAGTAAGTAATCCCTAAAGTCCCGCAACTCCTTGTTAGCCTTTAGTTTGGAATCTAGAGCATCGAACGCCTTTGTTAGATCAGGATTATTCAATATTGCATCTTTTTCTTGAGTTATTACCTCTTCCAATTCTTTTTGTGTCGATATTTCCTTTTTTTCACCTCCAGAATTCAGCGACACGGAGTGTTTCGCCTCAAAGAAACCGTTGTCCTTTAAATTTTTTGCTACAACCGATGCGTTATTGTGATTAAAAACACCTCGTTTGAAATAGGTTGAGGAGTCGATTAATTCATCATATTTTTCAATATATTCAGATATTTTTTCTTTAAAGTCTTTTGTACCTATAAAAGCAACAACTTTATCAGAGAAGACTGACGTGTAAGATATATCGTCAAATAGAGGCTCCTCTTCATCAAGCACCTCTTCTTTAACCCTAACCAATGCCTTATAGAATTCATTTTCAGAGTGTGTAAATGCGAAGGAAAACGATTTATCAATCCCCTTCTTGAGTCCGGAAAGCGGATTAAGTTCGTTCAATAAAATTACTTTTCTCTCATCAATACTGCCATGAATCGCATCATATTTTGCCTTTAGGTCACTATTAACCAGCAGAGTAGATAGCTTTTCTGATTTATATTCTTGGTTGTATGGTTCAATTACAAATATTTGCTCGGAATCTAAATCATTTCCATCTTCACTTTTTATACTTCTAACCGTGTTTCTATCAGGAAAAACCAAATCGGACGACTTGGAATTTTTACTAAAATCCATGAAAGCCTTTGCAAATGAAGTTTTCATTGTTCCGTTAGGCGAATAAACTGCGTAAATAGACTTTTCTGAAAAGTCAAAAACATAATTGAGTTTTTTTATTCCGTAACAATTTTCGAACGATGTATGGACTTTAAACATTTCGAATCACTTTCCTTGGCAGCTAACGCCCGCATTTTTGGCTGGTTTGGAGCGCAGCGGAAAACCAGTCCGCCAACATGCGCTTTTTAGGCGATTACAAAGCCTTAAATTCCACTTTGAATGAGCCGTGGGCTTTTACACCTTTAAAAAAGTTAATATTAGTTAAACCTTTGCTACAACATATTTTACGTATCTCATCAATATCTTCTTGAGTAGTGTTGATTCCAAAATAGACTTCACGGATAGCCTTTTCGCTAATTTTGTGTAGCCCTGATTTATTTTTATATATCCTGATTTCACTTTCATAGATCCATTGAGACGATTTAATTTTGAGTGTATCAATGGTTGATTTTTCAGGATCAGATAAGTAATTAAGCTCTTCATAACTATCTTTGTAATCGATTCTTATGGGCGTCACAAAGAAATCTAAGTCGGCTTCCATATCTAAGCCGAAAACAGCCCCTTGGTGATATTGAGAATAATGTGACCACATTAAAATATCATCAAATCTTTCTGAAAGAGATAGAACACCTTTAGTGTAAATGGACTTCTCCTTCGCATTTTTTACAAGTCCAGCTAATTCTTCTGGATTTCTTTCTAGCCACTCTATTGATTTCTCTATTGTCTCTTCAGCAATTTTCAGCCTCTTAAAGTGATTTCGTGCGTCATCCAAAGTCGGAGCTGGATTCTCTGAAAGACCACAGTCAAATGGGTCATTAAATGTGTCTGGAGTAGCAAACCAAAATGAGAAATTATCTAATATTTGTTTTACTTGATTTAATGTCCTGTACTTATATAGCAGCTTAGGGAAATTCCCGTTATCGATGCCTCTTTGTATCAGTTCTTTTTTATATTCTTGATTCATGACGTACTTCTATTTTCGCCTAACAGTTTATTATAACGACTCAGGCCATATATCACTTTGGCCCCCTTATCACGGAACTGGTTCTTATGTTGATTGAAAAATTATTGGGAATTCAATCAGATGGCGGCCTAGCTATTAGCGAGTGCCAGTCAAACGGAGACTAATTCCCTTTATTTCTGCCAAATATTCCTTTCCTTTGATCGTATCTCGTTTTTTAGAAATTTCAATAAGTTAAGTAACTCTCCACTGTGTTAATAGGAAGCACTCTATTGTTCACTTGTCTCGACAACGCGGAAACAGCGACTGACCACTATTGTAACTGTACAGCCAAGCTCGCAGATTAATCCTCGAGTTTGTTTAAGCCTGCAGTTATGAGCAGTTGAATATTCAAATACCAGCGTAGGGCCTGATAAGAGCCGCCTAGCGACAATATTTCAAATCATAGTTATAGCTTTGTTTGGATAACACTAGTGGGGCCTTCATATCTTAATGGCTCGCAGCAATTTCATTGCAAATATGTTCCGTGTCTCGGCCGACCTTATTATGCATTTCGGCGCCAAATGGACGTTGTTGTTTTGACTGGTGGCACACGATCATCAGTTTCAGATGCCGCGGACTCAACCTGAACAATACCAAGACGCTCTTCATTGCGTCTTAGCAACTTACCAAATTGCGCATTGAAGGAGTAATAAGCAGGCGTTTCCTTATTGCTGAAAAAGCCACCGCAATATTCACGCAAGACAGCTACAGTTGAAAAATCATCTGCTCCGAACCCATCAATGATTTTTTCTACACGTTCAAGACTAACCTCAATTACTTCATCCATTTTGTATTTCCACTTTAAGTGCATAACAGTTTTATTCAGAACAATGGCGCCATATATAACTTTCGCCCCCCTTATCAAAGTTGGAGCTTCAGTATGGATTAAAAAATATCAGGGAATTCAATGAGATGGCGGCCTCGCTATTAGCGAGTGCCGGTCAAACGAAGACTAATTCCCTTTATTTCTGCCAAATATCCCTTTCCCCTGATCATATCGCATTTTTTATTAATTTCAATGGGTTAAGTAACTCTCCAATGTGTTAATGGGAAGCACTCTCTTGTTCACTTGTCTCGATAACGCGGAATCAACGACTGACGGCTATTGACGGCTATTGACGTAGGAGTCCGTTGCATCAGATTTCCACAACTTATGCCCTGACCTAGTAAAAAGCGGACGGCCAAAAATCCCGAATTAAATGGAAGTCTGTCGGTTTTTATACAGCATGAAAGCCTTAAGCAGAAGCGCGCTAGGTTTGCGCGTCCTTCGGGCTTAATGGGTTATGCTTTTTCAACGATTATCTGATAATAAAAAGTATCAGGGGTGTCAGACGATTTTTCCGCAATCACCAGCTTTTGTTCCTGTTTACTCTTCCTCTGAAGCAATCTGTCAACTTGGTTTAATGGCTGCCCTGGAAAATACAATTGTGTGGTCAGTTCAATATATCCCTTTTTGGTCACCTTAAAATGAATATGTGGCGGTCGCGACCACCCTCCTCCAACAGGATAAATACCTGGCAACACAGTTCTAAATCGAAACCCTCCACTTTGTCCACTCGGCACTATCGCCCAGCCCTGAAAGTTGTCGTCCACTGGTGCCGGATTTGAGTCATGTGGGTGAGAATATCTTCCAGCCGCGTTAGCTTGCCATAGATCGACGGTAGCACCTTCGACAGGATTGCCTTCTGTATCAATAACGACTCCATGGATGACGATATGCTGTCCCAACGCCTTCGCTTTGCGTCCCTTAACCTTGGTAAGGTCAAAATCTTTATCTTGCTGCGCAATCACTGGATAGAACGGACCCTCTATTTCTGTTGGTGTTTGCAAGCCTAAGGTCACATTCCCATTACTTCCAATGGCTTGACTTGCGACACCTAAACTTCCTACGGCTCCAGTTTTGAGAAAGCTACGACGGTTCATTTAAACCTCCTTTTAGCATAACGTCTTGGTTCACCGGCTTTTGAGGTGACGCCTGTTTTTGCGATAGTGTAGTGGCGTAGTGAATTTGGCCATCTGAAAAGAGGTGACCAATGCGCAATCGCACAAGAAACAGCGACGGACTCCTAATGTGACTTAGCGGATAAATCCCCACTTTTATTTAATGCCTTGCAATAAGATGCAACTTTCAATGTGGGACTGCTTTGCCGAACTGCGGCAAGCCATCCTAGTCATTGCCGCATCACTCTCATTTTTAAGCTAGTGTAACTTCAATCTAGGCCTTACCAGCCGATTAAAACGCCCCGCCATTAGTAACATAATGGTCCGCAACCACCCATAGATAGCCGCTTGATGCAGTCGATACAGGCTGATGTACATTATTCGCGCCAGCCAGCCTTCTATGAAAAAGCTGCCGCCGCGCATACTGCCCATTAAATTCCCCAGTGCGGAATATTCAGACAGCGATACCAATGAACCGTGATCACGATAGGTAAACGGTTTAAGTGGCTGTCCATTAATAATGCGCTGTAAGTTTTTGGCAGTGTGCTTGGCCATTTGCTGAGCCGATTGGGCGCGCGGTGGTACGTTCTTGCCCGCTGCAAGTTCACAGGCACAGCAATCACCCATCGCAAAGATTGCGGCATCGGCAGTTTGTAAGTTTGGATCAACGACCAACTGGTTAATACGATTAACTTGCAGGCCCCACTGGCCCACTACATCCGGCGCTTTTATTCCAGCAGCCCAAACCAAAAGCGCGGCGTCAATACGTTCGCCGTCACCAGTGATAAAGCCCTGCTCATCGGCTTCTTTGACCATGGTTGCGGTATGCACTTTTACGCCTAGGTTTTCTAGCTCGACCTGGGCGGCGCTTGCGATCTGCTCACTTAGTGCGGGCAATAGGCGCGGCCCTGCCTCAATGACGTGAACTTGCAGCCGGCTGCGATCCAGCGCTTTAAGACCGTAGAGTTTTAACAGCCCCACAGCGTGGTGAATTTCTGCAGCTAATTCAACACCTGTGGCGCCGCCGCCGACAATTGCAACTGACAGGGTGTCGTTATAATAATCTGCGTTTGAGCAGTGATTTAAAAATCGTTCATGAAAGCGATCGGCTTGCTCGCGGGTGTCTAAAAACAGACAATGATCTCTGACCCCAGTGGTATTAAAATCGTTGCCAAGGCTACCCACGGTAATCACAAGATAATCATAGGGAATACGACGTTCCGGCAATATCTCCTGGCCTGTCGATGTCATGACCGGCTCAAGAATAATGTCTTTTTTATCGCGATCTAGACCACTCATACGGCCTTTAGCAAAGTTGTAATGATTTTGATGGGCGTGGGCTCGATAATCTACCGCATCTAAATCTGAATCTATCGCGCCAGTGGCGACTTCGTGGAAGCGGGGCTTCCAAATATGGCTGGGGCTGGCATCTACCAAGGTGATCTTTGCTTTACCGCGCTTGCCTAACGTTTTCCCTAATTTTGTTACCAGTGGTAAACCTCCTGCCCCACCGCCAACAACAACAATATTCATACTCACCTCACCTCTACATCGCTAACTCAATTTGTACCACTCGTTATCGTCCTGGGCTTGATCTTCCACTGTTGTCACAACCACCATTGTGCCTGCCATTTTGTCGTGCCAGCCCTGCTTCTTTGGGTCTATAGCGACCCAGAGGATACCGAGCAACCCAGAGGATGCCTATCAACAAGGAGGGGGGCATCGACACGTAGTAGCCAATTTAGCGCAATACACATTGAGTGGTCGTTGGTTTTGCCCCAGTGCGGGCATCAACAATACATAAATGGATTATCACTTGCTCAGGAGTCTTAGACTTATACACCCAGTACATCAGCACCGCAACGGCGGAAAGCACATAATTCAGTAACACATCTAAACTGGCGCCAATGCCCTCTTCGCCATGACAGTTGGGCCTGCTTAGGGTGAATCAACACGCTATGAATAGACTGCTAAGCCTGGGCGTAATAACGCTTTTGAATCTGATTGCAGAAGGCCACTAAATTTTCATACCGCATGGCGATAGCGCTAAAATCGTTGACGACATCCGCTAAAATTACTTGGCCTAGAAAACCAAAAACACAAGCGTCGAGTACGCTGGGCTTATCGTTCATAAAGTAACTTTTACTGCCCAGCAGAACCGAAAGGCTGTCTAGGGTATTAATAAAGATCTGTTGAATTTCCGACTCTGAATGCCGGCCCATACCCTGCTTATAAATAGCAGAGCGGATATTCCTGCGCACGACTGTCGCCGCTATATGGCTTATGGGAAAAGGCAGAGCGCCAAATAGCGCCTGCTTGGTTAGTGGCCAGGTTTGATCACTAATCCAACGGGAATACAGCAAACACCAGTAGAAATTTTCATCCAAGGATTTGGCAATCAAATAAGCGTGTGCGCGCTGCTCAGGACTCAGAGCAGAACTCATGGTGACACCGGGCTTGTCGTTTAAGTAATCGATAATAAACGCCGAGTCCGCAATGGTTTTACCATCGTCGACGATATACGGCAGCTTGCCCTTGGGCGCGGTACGCAAATTACAAATGACCGACTTGCGCTCAAACTCTAAGCCCGCCATCCGCAGATAGGCATCGATCTTCAATACAAAGGGACTAGCATCTACCATGCCAAACGCCTCACCAAATCCATATAAGGTAATCATCACGCTTCCCTGGCTAATCGCCTATGCTCGTTCAATACTTAGATCTAAGGTCCGTTTAACATAATCCGCGTAGCTAACTGAATTTCGCGTAAAAACCCAGTTAGGGCCGCTATTAAAAAACACATCGCAAAAACAAACAGCAAGGCCACTGCAGCACTGCTATTCCAGCTCATGACCGCACCCAAAAACAACATGGCAATCACCACACACACCAATAGTGCACTGGTAGTGCTAAAGCCAATGGCGCGATGTACCACCCTCGCCCGACGAGTGAGCATTGCCAACTCGTCAAGAATCACCAGACGACGCTCTTCGCTCACAGTTTCTAAGCGGTGGTGTAAGTTGCGACTGCGATCAATAATCCGCGCCAAACGATTAGTTAGTACATTTAAAATACCACCAATACCCGCCAGCAAGAACACCGGCGCGACGGCTTGCTGAATGGCATGGGAAATGGTGACGACTTCAAAATCAACTGCCATTTTATTCCTTAAAACGCTGCTTAACTGAGTTCTTATACGTAAATAAAAACCTGTTCGCCTTCGCACTCTACTTTGAAGGTTTTCAATGCCCGTGGCGATTTCCCTAGGGCAATCAATTTATGGGTCCATCCCGGCATGGGCATACCGATAAATGCATTGGTCCAATCAATATTGTCGCCATTCAGGAGGTCGAAACTTGAACCGTGGAAGGGACACACTACCGCGCCGTCACACACTTTGCCCTTGGCGAGCGGCAAGCCCAGATGAGGGCAGCGGTTTTCTACCGCGCAAATCTGGCCATTTATTCGACTCAGCAATACTTTATTGCCACTGACATTTTTGCTTAACAAGGTGTCCGCCTCAATATCATCAAGATTTGCTGCAAAAATCTTCTCCATAAAGCCCTCTCTTATTATGTGTTTTCGTCATTAAATATCGTTGTATTCAAAGATATCAGCCCGCTGGTGATGGCAACAAGGGCAGTGAGGTTTTACTTACCGGAGACTTCATCACAAAGCTAGAGTGTACGCCGGTCACACCATCTATTCGAGTGATCTTATTGAGCAGCAAAGCCTGAAAGCCATCCATATCGGCAACTATTACTTTTAACAAATAGTCCGCCGATTGACCGGTGATCAAATGACATTCCAAGACCTCCGGTAGCTCTCCGATATGGCGTTCAAAATTCTCGAAACGCTCAGGTGTATGCCTATCCATACTAATCTGAATGAACGCCATTAAATTCAGTCCCAGCGCCCGAGCATTTAGCACGGCGCGGTAGGCGGCAATCAGCCCCGCCTCTTCTAAGCGCCTCACCCGTCGCAAACACGGCGAGGGTGACAAACCAATCAGATCAGCCAAATCCTGATTACTCAGGCGACCATCCTCTTGTAAAGCTTCTAAAATCCGCCGGTCATAACCATCTAAACTCATTTTATTTCAACCAATGATAATATATAAGCATAATATTCTATTATTTATATGATTTAAGCAATAATTGATTGCATTTACGCCATTTTAAACACAACTTCGCAATCCCCTGCCAAAGTGATCCCCCTATACTAGGTGACGTGGAGTTACCGCTCCGCACACTACGTCGCACTGACCGCTACACCCTGCGCTCAGCACGCACGAAAACACCAGTCTTTATAAAAGATGGCCAAGGAAACACGGTAAAACGCCCGGTACACCGGGCTCCTACCCTCACACTATTTACGTAGAACACCGACGCAACGCAAAAGGAAAGTCAGATCATGGGCGAGTTCAACCACCGCAAATATCGGTCCACACCGGTCATCAGCATAGCAGACCGTCAGTGGCCCAATAACACCATCTCGGCAACACCACAGTGGTGTTCTGTCGATTTACGCGATGGTAACCAGGCATTGGTTGAGCCCATGAACGTGCAGCAAAAACTGCGAATGTGGGATCTGCTCGTCAAACTCGGCTTCACTCAAATTGAAGTGGGCTTTCCCGCCGCATCGCAGCCGGATTTCGATTTTGTGCGCGCACTCATCGACGGTGACCGCATTCCTGAAAACGTCGTAGTTCAGGTACTGACGCAAGCCCGCGAAGAACTGATTGCGCGCAGTTACGAGGCGCTGAAAGGTGCCAAGAATGCCATTATCCACGTCTACAATTCCACCAGTCCGGTGCAGCGTGAACGGGTTTTCGGTCTGGATAAACAAGGCATTACCAATATTGCGGTACAGGGTGCAAAGTGGGTTAAGGACTACGCTATCCGGCAGCCTGAAACCAACTGGTCATTCCAATATTCGCCAGAAAGTTTTAGCAGCACGGAAGTTGAATTTGCAGTTGAGGTCAGCGACGCGGTGATTGCAGAATGGCGCGACAGCGGTAATCCCATCATTATCAATTTGCCGGCAACCGTCGAGTGCGCCAGCCCCAATGTGTTTGCCGACCAAGTTGAATGGTTCTGCCGCAACACGCGCTATCGCAAAGATATTACCGTGAGCGTACACACCCACAATGATCGCGGCTGTGGCGTTGCCGCTGGCGAGCTGGCTGTTATGGCGGGCGCCGATCGGGTTGAAGGCACGCTGCTGGGGAATGGCGAGCGCACCGGTAATATGGACATTGTCACCATGGCCATGAACCTCTACAGCCAGGGTGTAGACCCCGGTCTAAATTTGGCTGATATGGACGAGATTATCGCTGTGGTAGAACACTGCACGGCGATTCCACTTCATCCCCGTCATCCTTATGCCGGCGAGCTGGTCTTTACTGCCTTTTCTGGCAGTCATCAGGATGCAATCCGTAAATGCCTGAGCAAGCAACAAGCTGACGAACCGTGGCAAGTTGCCTACCTGCCGATTGACCCCGCCGATTTGGGTCGTAGCTACGAAGCCGTCATTCGTATTAACAGCCAGTCAGGTAAAGGCGGCGTGAGCTGGATACTAGAAAATGACTTCGGCTTAGAACTGCCTCGCTGGCTGCAAATAGACGCCAGTCGCATGGTGCAAGCGCGGGCCGAGGAAATTTCTGGCGAAGTCACCTCGGCGCAAATATGGGATTTGTTCGACGCCCATTATCTGCAAACGAGCCAGAATATTAGCATTCAAAATTTTTCAGTTAGCCAAGACAATACTGAAAACGCGGGGCAGGACTTGCTCAGCATAAGCTACAAGAACCGCCGAGGCATCAGCCATCTTCAGGGGCATGGCGACGGCGCCATCAGCGCGCTGGCCAACGCCTGGCAGCAGGAATTTGGCGACAAGATAGAAGTTCTAGACTATCGCGAACACGCGCTGGGTAGCGGGACAGACTCGCAGGCGATTGCCTATGTGCACCTGTCCATCAATAACCAGCGATATATTGGGGTAGCCAAACATCGCGATGTGATTTCAGCCTCTCTGCAAGCAGTGCTCAATGCAGCGGAGCAAGCCGCCGAGAGCCAAGCTGAAGCGGCCTGAGCATTTAGCTAGCTGATGACACAAGCGCGATCATAGAGAAAAAAGCCGCGTTGAAGCAATTTAGCG
The DNA here is from genome assembly GCF_047636175.1 of Zhongshania sp. Taxonomy (GTDB): domain Bacteria; phylum Pseudomonadota; class Gammaproteobacteria; order Pseudomonadales; family Spongiibacteraceae; genus Spongiibacter. The sequence goes on from NZ_JBLIKC010000017.1 coordinate 14,475, forward strand.
CGGCTTTTATATTTGCTCAATATTCATAAGCGTCCGCAAAGCACAAATCTGCTCGGCAATATCATTGGCCGTCTTGGCGGAGGCCATCACTCCGCTAGACCACTGCACCGCATACCAGAGCACCGTTAAATAAGCGTAAATAACCCGCCAGTGATACAGACGACGCCAGTCATCGGGCTGCAGGGGTCGCTGCAAATATTCTGCCAGCAACATGCGCTGTTGCTGCTCATTTAAGCCGTGCCCCTCAACAATTACCGCAAGCTCGTAGAAGGCATCACCCATGGCGGCGTATTCCCAATCGATGGCGTAGAGACGGCCATCATCGCCGGCAATTACATTTTCTAGCAGTAAATCGTTATGACAGAGACAGCTTCCCGCACTAAGAGTCTTGGCATATTCAATATGCGGTACCACATCCCCCGCTAGATTTTTTAAGTCAGCGGCATACTCAGCGGCGCTGCTTATTGCCCGCCAGTAACTCGCCGCTTTTTCATTAATATCTAAATATCCGTCGACTGCAGCTAGGCCGTGAATACTGCGCAACAAATACGCTAAGGATGTTAAGCCCGCCGCATCCGCCCGCCAATGCTGGCCGCTGACAAAATGGCCAACCATATACTGATAATCTGCATCGTAGTGGATCAGCGGAGCACATAGCCCAGCGCGATCCGCTAATTTTAAAACCTGCGCCTCGGTAACCCGATCTAAATTCAGTGCTGCACTGATAGACGAATTTTGGCGCAATACCATCACGGTGTTATCCGCAGAAATCAGCCAGCTTTTGTTGGTCAAGCCACCCAATAGTGGCCTTATAAGGACAGGCTTGGACTTGCTCCACAGGGCCCAGTCTGACGGAATAATGTCTGTTAGCGCTGAAGTCATAGCGACCTTATGATTGCGACGCAAGCTGCTCGCGCTTGTAAATGGCGTACCACTGAAAGAAACCAAACACCACCAACACCACATACATCACAAACAACAAGGCAGTGAGATACAGCCCACGATCAAGATATAAATATACCGAGGCGCCGTCGATTACAATCCAGTAGATCCAGTTTTCCAAGACCTTACGTGTCACCATATAGGTGGTGATGACCGCGCCCCAAGTGGTAAATGAATCTAAATAGGGTAAAGCCGCATGAGTGGAGGTATCCAATACATAGCCAAAGACCAGTGTTAACACCCCCACCACCGCAGCGATTAGCAAGTGGGTGCGCAGCGACCAGCGATGGATACGCAAATCCTGCTGTTCATCGCCTCTATTGCGCCACTGCCACCAGCCGTACACTGCCATCACTAAATAGAAAATCTGCAGGGCAGACTCCATCAGCAAGCTCACATCCCAAAACAAAAAGACGTAGATAGACGTACTGAGGAATGCCGCGTACCAGCATAGACTATTTTCCCTCATGACCAGAATAAGATACGCCAGCGCTAATACCACCGCGCCCAACTCCCAGAAGGACATCGCCGCAACAGCATCAGTCATCGCGGTAACGACCTGCTCACTAAGCATCGCGAGTCTCCGGGCTTAAATCGCCATCGATAAACTTGCATACAAAAATCGCGCGACCAAATTTTTCATAAGACAGGCGAATTTCTTTTTTCAGAACATCCATCACCACATCGTAGTCACCAAACACTTGGGTGCTCATGGTATTGGTCAACACCTCAAGGGCTGAGTGAGCATTCAAGCGATCAATAAAATCTTGAATCGCGGGAATAAACTCGTCTTTTAAGGGGTACATACTGATTTCAACAGAGAGTTGCATTGCACTCGTCCTTCAATATCGTGTTATTACTTAATCGGCTATAAGGGGCAATTTACTGCCCCAGCTAAAATCAACAAAGCCATTGATTAAAAAGTATAGTTAGCCGACACACCCACTACCCTCGGCTCAGCCAACTGAGAGTAAGTCTCTGGCGCGTAGCCATTGGCGGGGTTGTTGCCGAAGGCATTACTAAAGTAGAAACCTCGAGTTTGATAGTCTTGATCCGTCAAATTCCGACCCCACAAAGCTACGTCCCAGTTGCTGGCAAAGTAAGTTAGGCGCGCATTGATCAATTCATAGTCGCTGGATTTTTCGTTGTGGCTATTAGAAAAGTAGAACTCGTCTTTACCTTCTAGCTCTACTCGCAGTATCAAGTTTGCCATTAGGGATATCTCACTACCCACAAAGAATTGGTATTTCGGCGCGTGGGCCACTTCCCGGCCATCCAAGTTTACCGGCGCCAATGCCGCGCCATTATTGTCATCTTTGGCATCGACATGAGACTGGCTTACAAAGTCATCAAACTCTGCATTCAAGACACCGGCTGCGGCAAAAAATCGTAAGGATTCGCTAGCCGAATAATTAAGCTCTACTTCTAGACCACTTGTTGTACCCCCGGCTGCATTGGCAAGAAAATCGTCGAAAGAGAAATTGTTCGGATCAAAAAACGATTGCTTGGCCTGCACATCACTTCGGTCTTGGTAAAATACCGCCAGCTGCGCCTGCAAACGGCTGTTCAGCCACGAACCCTTAACGCCCACTTCGTAATTGATCATATGCTCGGTATCAAACTCGAATACATCGGGCGTAATCGCTGTGTTGCTTGCCGACGCGGAAATGATACGGCCGTTAACGCCACCCGCCTTATAGCCTCGCGAAATAGTGCTGTATACCAGTTTATTGTCGGCGTAACGGTATTCCACAGTCAGATTGCCACCCCACAGGTCCTCGTCGTTGGCTGAATTCACCATCAGCGAATCACTGTAATCGGCATTACGTTTTTCAAGGCGCAGACCAGACACCACGTTCAATTTATCACTGAGGGCCGTTATCAACTGGCCATACACGGCGTAGTTCTCGGTTTCGAACTGGCTGCTAAAACTGGCATTGCGCTCTAAATCTTCGGCTTCCTCACGGAAGTAGACACCGACTACCCAGCTGCTACTGGCATTAAACAGTTTGGACTGCTCGCTAGAAATAAACCGCAATTCCGCGCTGATATTATCTTTATCGCGCAGGTAGCTGTCTTGCGAGCTGTACTCATTGGGATCAAAGCCCACATAGCTCCAGTCCTCATCGTAACCGTATTCGGTTTCTGAGCTGGCCGCGCTTAAGATCGATTCAAGGCTAAAGGCGGAATTACCAGACCAGCGCGTAATCACCGAGCCTGCAAGGGATTCCTGCGCATCAGTGCCGGGCTGGTCAGACTGAGTTTTACGATTATTGTAAAAAGAGAAGGCGTCGTAGCCATTGTCGGAATCGATATGTAAGAGATTAAAGTCCATCTCTAAGGTCTCGCTGGCAGCAAAACTCAGCTTGCCACGCAGCACCGACTCATCGATATTATTGACGTCATCTCGGTTTAAAAAAGTGTTCTCAATGTAACCGTCGGATTGCTGATTTTGCACCGCCAGCCGATAACCGAAGCGCTCGCTTAGCGGGCCACTGGCAATTAGCCCAATGATTTTACCATTGTAAGTAGCCATCTCCGCCGAGACCTTGAGCATTTGTTCTGCCGATGGCGCCTTGCTGCTCATACTAATCAGGCCTGCCAAGGCATTGGCACCGTATGCTGTGCCCTGGGGGCCACGCAGCACTTCTACCTGGTCAATATCTAGGGTGCTCGCCGCCAAACCCAGACCGCTAAAATCAATGCCATCAATAATTAAACCCACCGACGGACTGACCGGATCGATAAATTGGCTGCGCTCACCGATACCGCGAATCTGAAAGAAACGACCGCGCGACGCACCAGAGGAGAAATTTACATTGGGAGCTAAATTGAGTAGCTGTTCGATATTGTTAGCGCCGCGTGCTTGAATAGTCGCGGCGTCAAACACACTGACGGTGCTAGCAAGATCCAGCAAACTGCTGTCCCTAAACTGACTAGTCACCACTACTTCTTCAAGATTATTGGCTTTAGAACTGCTGCCAGCATGGACGAATCCCGCTGTCATTAGACAGGCAAGACCGACAGACAAGGCAATGGGTTTTGGGGTAAATATATAATTCATGGCTCTCTCATATATAACAAAAATAAGAGACCCGGCACGCGCTAGAAGAGGGTTTTTGACTGCTCACCTATTCCTACGCCGGTATTAACCGGATCAGGTTCAAGGGTTTGCAGTGTGGATTTATTCAAATCCACCGCATCTCAGGCCGTAGCCACCCCTTAGGTTTTTCACGTAGGACTATAACAGATTTAAAGGCCGTCGGGGAATGGGGGGCCTTTCATATAAGGCTTAATTTGACTAATGAGGAATTATTGGAGCTAAGGTATATCAATAAATGAAACACTTAAGCTAGCCTAAATTGCGCCTTATGGTTCTTAGTCCTTAATCCTTGTCCTTGGCCATAACTTAAGCACATTTAACGCGATAACAAACGGCCACAAACCGCAGGCTTAGCGTAGTAGAAACAAGCTGAGAGAAAGCTTAAGAAGAGAGATTTTAGACGTAAACGATAAGAAAATTACCAGTAAGGACAGCAGTACTTGCCCTGCATTTTGCAGCAAGCGACTACAGACAACTATTAATCCTGCATTTTTATTGGTTTAGTCCCACGATTGTCAGAACTATACTAGCGGCGATATATAGCCAAGCAAGCTGCTAGGTAATGTTGAGTGTTTAGTTCAATGGGCCTTCTTAGACAAGGCCGTAATCAAATCAGCTTCGCTGGCAGAAATACCACAGCGCTGAGCTAATTCAGGCGCGCCAACGCCCTGCCCTGCCATCACGCTAACTTGCTGGTAAAAGCGCATGTCTTTTTTATCAGCGTCATTTCGCTGTTGACGCTCGCCGAGCATCTCCAAGTATTCCTCTAACGCCGATATACGCTCGCCGAGCATTGTCATAGCAGAATTCTGGTATTCAATTTTGCGCTCCAAGGCCACCACAACGACATCGGCATTTTGGGTTTGGGTAATCTCTTTGACAGTATAGCTGCGGCGGGCTTTAACCATAAACATCAGCAAGCCAACACCCACTATGCTCAGAACTAAGCCGAGCAATGACGCCTCAGATAAGTTTTGGCACCATTGAACAAACTTCATAGGAAATTCTAGATAGTCATATTTAGTCATTGTGAATTCTTCCTGTACTTACATCTTAGCTCTTGATTACTACCTTGGCGGCAGCTCATATTGGCTAGGCCGCAGTCCAGTCGCTTAGCCGACTTTTAAGCCTGACAATCGCTTGACTGTGGATTTGGCATACTCTTGATTCGCTTACTTCCATAACCTCACCAATTTCTTTAAGGTTAAGGCCGTTTTCGTAGTAGAGCGCCATCACTAATTTTTCCCGCTCTGGCAAGCTCTTTATCTGGCTCACCAGTGCGGCCTGAAAGTCGTCTTCAAGTACATTTTCCAGCGGTGCATAGCGATCATCGCCGCCGCCCACCTCAATAGCTTCGTGTTCGCCTTCGCTCATTTGGTCCAGGCTAAACAGGCGCACCGAACTGGTGTCTCGCAATAAGTCATGATATTCGTCTAGCGATATGCCCATTTCATCGGCAATTTCATTGGCGTTTGCCTCGCGGGCTAAGCGGCTTTCAACCTTGCGAACCGCTTCGCTCATTTCCCGCAGTTGACGAGTTACAGAGCGTGGTGCCCAGCCGTTGTGGCGCATCTGATCGATCATGGCGCCGCGAATACGGATACTGGCGAAGGTTTCAAAACTTGCGCCTTTATTCATCTGATAATTACTGCCCGCTTCCAGCAGACCAATCATGCCCGCCTGAATAAGGTCATCAACTTCGACACTGGCCGGCAAACGACTGACCAAGTGATAGGCTATTCGCTTTACCAAAGGCGCATGACGCTCTACCAGCTCTTCGCGGCTGCCGTATTGCACATTGAGGTAGGCGGAGTGCCCGTTCACATCGCAACTCCGGCGGCAGCCGCCGGTGTAAACATGCGGTCAACAAAGAATTCAATATCGCCGCTTGGGCTGCTGGGCATTGCCCATTTATCGACTGTTTCTGCCAAGCGGCGGAATGCCAGCGAGGACTCCGCGCCTGGATATAAATCGCTGACGACTTTTTGGCGGGTATCGGCCTTTATCAAATACGGATCGCGGGGAATAAATCCGGCGTATTCCAGTGTGACGTCTAGAAAGCGTTGGGCAACTTCGTTTAAACGCTCAAAGCCATCGCGGGCGTGATCGTGGCTATTAACCATATTGCGCAGAACCTTAAAGCGCTTAATGCCAGCATCGCGATTCATAACCTTAATCAAGGCGTAGGCATCGGCCATTGAGGTTAATTCGTCTGTTACCACCACTAATACATATTGGCTGGCGCGACTGAAGGTAATAACGCTGTCTGAGATGCCGGCGGCGGTGTCGACAATCATTACATCGTAATCACCACTTAACGCACTCAGGGAGCGAACAATAGCAGCATGCTGGTCATTGCCCAGCTCTGCCATTTTTTTGATCCCCGACGCAGCCGGAATAATCGAAATTCCCTCTGGGCCAGTAAGCAGAACATCTTCGATTGAGCACTTGCCGTCTAGTACATGAGACAAATTCCATTTCGGCTTTAGCCCCAGCATGATATCGACGTTAGCCAAACCTAAATCGGCATCCATCAGTAAAACGCGATTACCGCGTCTGGCTAACTGGCAAGCCAAATTAACTGAGATATTGGTTTTACCAACACCACCCTTACCACTGCTTACAGCTATGACTTTTACAGGACTCATTATCTTTATCACTCTCCCGATACATTTTTAGCCACCCCAATTAGATGGTAGCGGATTCTCAAACTATCGTTGCTCTATGGTATGTCTGTCGTCCTAAAATTGCTCTACGCACTATCACTAACTTTTCATAGAAATCTTGCCTAAACCCGCACGTTTAGCGCACGTCCGCGCTGACTTTGCTTGGCTGAAGCCACCTCAGCGGGCACAGATTCTTGCTGTTCGGGTGCCGGTATTGGCGCCGGAGTGCCATTGCGACGAACCTCAAAGACCTTGGTCATCCGCACCGCCATATTCACCAGTTTACCGGCATCTGCCGCTGACAAGTTTTGTGGTACCCGGGGGCCGTTAGCACACCACACCAACGGCAGGCGATGCTGGATCAAATTTGACATGGCGCCGCCTAAGCGCATGGCCTCGTCAATGCGGGTAAGAACTGCACCCTGGACGTTAAATGACGAGTAGGCGTCGATAATTTCGCTCTGCACATAGTTCTCTGAGTCGGCGGCCAGAGTTAAAAACACTTGAACATCCTGCATGCCCGAAATCAGCTGATTGAGCTCACTGATACCTTGCTTGTCCCGAAAAGAGATGCCCGCCGTGTCTATTAACACCAAATTCTTTTTACGTAAAAGCCGGTAGGTTTTCACCGCCTCGTCTGGGTCGCTGGCGACGTGAACCGGTATTTGCAGAATACGGCCATAGGCCCGCAATTGTTCTTGCGCCCCGACGCGAGCCGCATCTGTAGTTAAGATCGCAATGCCTGAGCGCCCGTGAGTCAGCACATATTGCGCTGCAATTTTGGCGATAGTGGTAGTTTTACCGGCGCCTTGAGGACCGACTAAGCAAATTGCCCCAGCACTTGGCGGCGCCTTAACCGCCAATTTATTGACCAATAGCATTTTAAGCATTTCACGCTGCACGGTCGTCGATTCATCACTAGGAATTTCTGCGCACAGGCGTTTACCCAAGGCTGGATCTATATCCATTGCCGACAAAAAATCATTTAATCCTTGATGCTCTGGGGCTTGATGACTAGCTTGCTGCCAATTATGGCCTTTTAGTTGGTCCATCAGCATAGACTTCATTGAGGCCATCTCCTGCTTCATGGTGAACAGCTCTTCATTCTGCGACCACACCATTTGCGGTTCTACCGCAGCCGGCCTATTAGTATCAACAGACGGCGCTGGCGGACTGCTATGCTGGCTGATTTCTTCCCCGGCTTTTTTACGGCGGTTAAACAGGGCATCGAGTGCGGTTGGCTCGCGATCAGTGTCGGCGCTGCGAGTTTGCTGCTGAGCCGAAAATGATGCTGCGGGCGCCGCAGCCATTGAGGTTTCGAGCATACCCTCAAGACTAACAACCACCTCCACTCCGCCTGCCACCCTACGACAGTCGAGAATAACGGCATCTGGACCATGGGCAGCGCGAACCAATCTCATCGCCTGCTGAGCATCCGTTGCTTGATATTTTTTCACTTGCATAAGCCACTCCCAGCACATTTCAATTTACGGCGAAATGTCATTAATAAATTTGTTACTACTTGCTTAACGCCAACTTCAAACATCTTAACTTAGGCGCCCTTGCTGACCGATTGTTGACAGTAATCTCACTTGCTTGCTGTCTGGTACTTCGTTGTACGACAACACGGCCAATCCCGGTACGCTGCGGCGTGTAAAGCGCGACACCCAAGAACGTATAGACGGTGACACAAGAACTACCGCCGGCTGCCCTGCCAGCTCCTGGCGATGGCTATAGTCTGCCAAGTCATTCTGTAAACGCTCTGCAATTCCAGGCTCTAATCCGGCGGCGGCAGCATTACCTCTAAGCATGTCTTGCAACAACTGTTCCAGATCTGGATCTAGCGCAGAAACAGGTAAGTCTTCCTCTAAGCCATTGATTTCTTGAACAATCATTCGACCTAACGCCACCCGAACACCCTCCAATAATTCGTCAGGATTTTTGCTACGCGGCGCTTGCTCCGCCAAACTTTCGGCGATTAGACGAATACTGCGGATAGACACGCCTTCTTTCAGCAGATTTTGTAACACCTTAACCACAATGCTCAGTGGCAATTGTTTGGGCACCACATTCTCAACTAAGCGCGGATCTGTTTTAGCGAGCCTATCCAATAGCTGCTGCACTTCTTCGTGACCCAATAATTCATGGGCATGATTCTTAATAATTTGACTGAGATGAGTCGCGATTACCGTACAGGGGTCAACCACGGTATAACCCATAGTTTGCGCCTGATCGCGCTGACTAGAATCAATCCATACGGCCTCCATACCGAAAGCCGGATCTTTAGTCGGAGAGCCGCGCAATGTCCCCTGTGCACCACCGGGATTAATGGCCAATTCCTTGCCTGCCTGAATATCTCCCTGTGCGATAGTGTCTCCTAACAACTGAATTCGGTAACTACTTGGCGACAGTTCAAGATTGTCGCGTATATGGACCGGCTGAATGAGAAAGCCCAAATCCTTGGAGAGCTTCTTGCGAACGCCGGTGATTCTTGCAATCAGCTCGCCACCTTGATTACGGTCTACTAGGGGAATTAAGCGGTAGCCTACTTCGAGACTAACTACATCCATTGGAGTGACTTCGTCCCAGCTCAGCTCACTGGGTTCACGAGCAGACGGCAGCTCTTCGAGATTTTGATCTTCATCAATAATTTCTGCTGCCGTTTTCTTCTGATTTTGCATCCACCAGCCACTGCCGCCGCAGGCCGCAGCCATCATTAGAAATACCAAATTCGGCATACCTGGAATGATACCGATCAGGCCCAGTAAGGTAGCTGACATATACAGCACATTGGGATTGGCAAACATTTGCCCAACAATCTGCTTACCCATATTTTGCGAGCGGGAAATACGCGTCACAATAATCGCGACCGCAGTCGAGAGCAGCAATGATGGCAACTGTGCCACCAAGCCGTCACCGATGGTGAGCAGGGTGTAGTTATGCATGGCTTGCGCAAAACTCAAACCATGCTGCGTCATCCCCACGCCCAAACCACCAATAACATTGATGAACAAAATCATAATGCCGGCAATCGCATCACCGCGCACAAACTTGCTGGCACCGTCCATGGAGCCGTAGAAATCGGCCTCCGTCCGCACTTCTTCGCGACGAATGCTGGCCTGCTCTTGGTTTAACAAGCCGGCGTTTAAATCTGAATCTATGGCCATTTGCTTTCCGGGCATAGAATCTAGAGTGAAACGCGCAGTGACCTCGGCCACCCGTCCAGCGCCCTTGGTGACCACCACAAAGTTAATAACAACGAGAATGATAAATACCACGATACCGACAACATAATTGCCGCCGATAACAAATTCACCAAAGGATTCAATAACCTTACCCGCAGCGCCGGGGCCAGTATGCCCCTCTAGCAATACCACACGAGTCGAGGCGACATTCAAGGCCAGGCGCAACAAGGTTGCCAAGAGTAATACGGTGGGAAACACCGAGAAGTCGATGGGACGATCAACGTAGATAACCGCCAGAATAATGACCAGCGACAGGGTGATATTAAAGGTAAACAGCAAATCCAGTAAAAACGGCGGCATGGGTATAACTAACATACCCAGACAGGCCATTAGCAGTACCAAAACGCCAATGCCGCTGTCTGCGGTCTTTTGTAGCCATCCCGGCATTGAAAGTGCTTGTGTTGCCATACTGCAGTCTCTCTACAATAACGTAATGCGCTTTAAGTCTGCGCCAAAATTTCGTCGTTATAGACTACCGTTGCAACAAGGGGGCCACTATTTGTAGGGGTAAATACGGACCAGCAGTGGATGGTCACTTGGGGGACTCAAATGCTGGATTTGCTACAGCAGATTGCCTAGGTATTCATCAGCAATATCAGGTTCCGGGGTATCCGGACAATCGCCACCCATGGTTTCCCAGCTGCGTAACTGGTAGACATAAGTGAGTATTTGCGCCACCGCCAAGTACAAACCCCCGGGGATTTCGGAATCTAGATCAGTGCTGGCAAAAATAGCCCTTGCCAAACGCGCGGACTCCACAATGGGAATATTGTGTTCCGTTCCTAATTCCCGAATCTTGGCCGCAATATTGTCTGCGCCTTTGGCCAGTAAAATAGGTGCTCCCATGCGGGCCTCATCGTATCTTAAGGCAACCGAAAAATGAGTAGGGTTGGTGATAATAACGTCGGCAGTGGGGACTTTTTCCATCATGCGATTATTAGCAGCGGCCTGCTGCATTTCACGCATTCTGGCTTTGCCTTCAGGACTACCGTCAGACTCCTTGTGCTCATCACGCACTTCCTGACGAGTCATCTTTAACTCTTTATTAAAATTCCATAGCTGCCAGGGCACATCGATGGCGGCTATCGCCACTAAAGGCAAACTCACCACGAAGAAAAACCACCCCAGCTGTGAACCGCTGTTAACGATGGCTTCCTTAGGTGCCTGCAGACTCAGACCTAAAATATCATCGGCCATTCCGGATAATAACCATATTGCCGCAACACCGATAAATACCATTTTCATAATGGATTTAACCAGCTCACCTAAGCTGCGCAAAGAAAATAATTTACCCAATCCCTTGATGGGGTCCATCCGTTCTGGCTTTACGCTCAAACTAAAGACCCAACCGCCTAGGATAGTCGACGAAACCACCACCGCTAGCAGTGCAACAGCCAGTATTGGCCAAATACTCAACATTCCCATTAACAAGGTTTTATATAGACGAGAGACAATGAGGGTTTCACTGTCGACTAATAAAAATTCTGGCGACAGGCTACTAGCAAGAATTGTCTTTAGCGCTTCAGCAAGGTCGGCGCCAGTAAATAATAATACTCCGGAGCCGCCTACGGTGACCATCATTGTGGTTAATTCTTTGGACCGCGCTACTTGCCCTTTTTTTTTGGCATCCGCCAATTTCTTGGGGGTTGCCTCTTCTGAGCGTTCCTGACCGCTTTCGTTCTCAGCCATACATCAGCCTCCGAGAAACAGTTCGACAGCAATAAATGCACTGCCCAACATAGTCGTTAACAGAGGAAGTAAATTGGGTAAAAGACGATCTACCACCAAGAATCCAATCAGCATTGCGATAGGAAAACCCACCGCAAACAGGTTTAAGGTTGGCGCCGCGCGACTCACAATACCAACGGCAAGCTGCACAACCAACAGAGCGACAACGGCGGGTATGGCCACTCGTATTGCGCCAGAAAACAACTCAGCGCCGCGCATCCACACAACACTAAACTGATCACGGGAAATACCGTCACCTGCCACCGGCCAATATTCAAAGCTTCTTGCCAAGAGGGCCAAAAAGTCGATATGACCATTCATGGCAACAAATATAAGCATGGTAAATATCAATAAAAACTGCGACAGCACAGGTACCTGCGCGCCGCGCTGAGGGTCTACCATCATGGCAAAACCCAGCCCCATACCCATGGCAATAATTTGCCCGGCAAGAATAATGGCATCAAATACCAGCTGCACGATTAAACCAATACAGATACCAATCAACAATTCATTGACTGCCAGCAGCATGGCTTCTATGCCGATTAAATTCGTCGCCTGCACTGGAGGCAACATTGGTAAAATAATGGCGGTGATAAATATTGAAACCAAAATACGCGCAGGTGTGGGTATATACACCGCGCTAAATAGGGGGGCCGCAATCATCGCCCCGCTAACACGCACAAACGGCAGCCAAGCGGATGCGAGCATAACACTGAGTTCGTCTGGCGTTGGCGCGATCATCGCCAGACTACCCGACTAAACTCGGGATCATAGTGAATAATTGACGGGTATAATCAAGCAATTGCCCCAACATCCACGGGCCCGCAACCCCCAAAACCACAACCAGCACAACTAGCTTAGGTATAAAGCTCAGGGTCATATCCTGAATCTGGGTTGCGGCCTGAAACATCCCTATCGCTAAACCAGCGGCTAACGCGGACAATAGCAAAGGTGCCGCCAAAAGTACGGTGACATTCATAGCCTGGCGGCCGAGTTCAATTACCGTGTCTGCATTCATTGCCTGACCTCATACATTATTGTCATAGTAATTGCCGACGCTATCTTCATTGCTGCCAAGTTCGTCATTGCCGTCAGGGTCGTCATTGATAGAAACTCGCCGCCAGTGAACCCATCACCAAAGTCCAGCCGTCCACCAAAACAAACAACATAATTTTAAACGGCAGCGAAATCATCATGGGCGAGAGCATCATCATACCCATTGACATCAATACGCTGGCGACTACGAGATCGATAACCACAAAGGGAATAAAAAGTAGGAAGCCAATCTGAAACGCGGTTTTTAATTCGCTGGTTAGAAACGAGGCCATGAGAATAGTGAAAGGCACGTCTTCCGGCTTATCAAGCTGTTGGATACCCGCAATCTCAGCAAAACGGCCGATATCCTCTTCCCGTGTTTGGCGGAGCATGAATTCGCGAAACGGCTGGAAACCCGTTTCAAGAGCTTGGTCAAAGCTCATTTCTTCTGCGATATAGGGTTTGATGGCATCGGTATACGCTATTTCTGCTACCGGATGCATGATGAACAGGGTAAGAAAAAGCGCCAGACTCAACATAATTTGATTCGACGGCGTTTGGCCAGTACCCAAAGCCAACCGTAGAATCGACAATACAATCATTATGCGCGTAAATGCCGTCATACCCAGCAGTATGGCTGGCAGCAAGGTGAGCGCCGTCATCACCGCAAGTAATTGCAATGACACCGAATATTCTTGACCACCCGCTGGGGTGGCTACCGAAGTAAACGCAGGCAAGGCCAGCGGTGCTGCATCGGCAAACAAAGGCAAGCCACAAAGGCAAAGTAATGTTAGAAAGCGGCTAAGTTTCATTTGGCCTCACCCCGCGGTGAGAGATCTTTATTGGCCTTATTTGCTGGCGCCAGTATTTGCCGCTTTGCCAGTAATTTGGCAAATGGCGATTCCTGTGGCTTACCGCTTTCATCATCTGGTGACGAAGCCCAGCAGTGAAGCGTATTGATTGCGGTAGCAGTGCAGCCTATCAGCAATTTTTCATCGCCAACCTGCACTACCAACAATTTTTCCTTCATACTCAGCGGTATTTGCGAAACCAGCGTGACGCCAGCCTGCCCGGTTGTAGACACCAAGCGACTGCGCCGCAATAGCCACGTTAGGCCAACAATACACACAATAACAAACAGCAAACTACCGACCATACCGGTTACATCAAACGATGGGCCCACCGGTATAGGCGTCGTAGCAGAGTTGTCCGCAAGGTCTTCGGCAAGCACAGTGAGTGACGGCATAAAGGTCGCAGTACTTAGCAGCGCCACTGCCACGCGGGACCTTAGATGACTAGCGAAATTAGCCATTAGTGACGCTCACGCTCTTCTTGACCAACCACCTCGGTCAGCATAATACCGTACTTGTCTTTTACTACCACGATCTCGCCACGGGCCACTAAAGTCCCATTAACAAGGACATCCAGGGGGGTGCCCGCCGCTCGATCTAATTCAATAATCGCGCCCTGATTCAAGTCACGTAGGTCCCTGATACTCATTTTGGTTCGCCCCACTTCAACGGCAACACTCACGTTGACGTCCATAATCATATCCAGACTCATATCCTTGCTCATGCGTCCTTTTCCTTGTTTTGGAGATGTAGTTTGCGCTGCATTATTGTCACCTAAAGTTGTGCTCTCCGAGCTTGCGGCCATCGCATTTGGATTAGTCGCATCGCCACCATTTACTTGCTCGCCATTAGTTTGATCCGTCATGGTCAATCCTCAATGCTGATTTCGACTGGTTTCCGATCTGCCGGTCAAGCGAACAGCTAACTTGTCTTCATTGCTGCCAAAGCGACCGTGCATAAACGGCGTATCGTCGATCATAAGAATCACATCTTCCGCCGACGGAATATCGATAACATCCCCCACTTTAAGCAGGGAAACACGTTTTAAACTCATTCGGATTTGAGCCAAAATGGCCACTAATTCAATAGGCGCGGTCTCAAGCCCCTCAAGCAGACGGTCACGCCAATCTGCGTTCGACGCTTTGCTGGTCGATTTAGCCGGATCGCCCAAGCTGTCGCGCACCGCATCAATAGCACTCCATGGCACTATCGACCAAAGTCCGCCGGCAAATTCGCCCACGTTAACAATAAATCTTGTTGCCACTAGGGAATCAGCCTCGCCAATACTGTCCAACATCCGCGGGTCACTGACTTGTGCAGAAATACTGGGCTCAGTTTTTATGACCGATTTCCAAGCGCTAGCCACGTCAGTCAATAGAGCCGAACTGAGCATTTCCATAAAACTAAATTCGGAGACCGACAACAGTTCGCGCTGACCTTTTTGAATACTGCCGGATCCACCAAAGTAGCGATCTACCATCTGGAACACCAAGTCAGATTCAAATGCCAATAAGATATTGGCGTTCATTGGCAAACCTTTCACCACAGAAATGCTGCAGGGAGCGGGTAAGGTATTCAGCATTTCGTCAAATTTCATGACGGTAATTTTATCAACTCGCACCGCATCCACCGTGGACACAAACTCGCGCATCCGATCCCGAGTCGCAGTAGCAAACTGCGATTGGATAAGTGATAGTGCTGGGATTAATCGCTGGATCGCATAATCTTGGCGAGCTAAGTTATACTTTTCGCGACCAGGATCATTCTGATCCTCACCCTCCATTAACGCTTCTAGCTCTTCGGGATCGAGAATATCGCTCATGTTACTATCCTCACTGAATCACAAACTTGGTGAAGTAAACGGCCTCGACGCCATCTTTTCCTGACTCTGACGTCAGTACCTTGTTAATCGCAACAAGTGCTTCACTCTGAAGTCCCTGACGCTGCTCGGCAGTGGCTATGGCATCTCTGTCTAGCTTGCTAAATAACATCAGTAAGTCATTGCGAATGCGCGGCTCATATTGCTCAATGCGCGAGAAAACATCATCTTTACGAGACATTAAGTCGATTTCCACCATCAGAAAGCGAATACCGCGTTCATTCTGCAAATTAACAACAAAGGATGGCGCCATACTGAAATACATTGGCTCTTTCTTTGTAATTACCGCGTCGCCAACAGGCTTACCGTCGGCACCAACAGCAACCGGCACTGGTTCAGCTTCATGCATAAAAAACCAGGTACCGCCCGCAGCGGCAATCAACACCACGACCCCTACCGCAATAATAATAATTTTCTTATTCATACCTATTCCTAATTTTTTTTTGCCAAAAATCAGCATTCTAATAAGGTTACAGCAAAGCTCATGCCAACCAAAAAATAGCTTAAACAACAATATGTTATGAAAATAATTTGGGAGAACGACAATAATTTGGCGCTCGCGGCTGAACACAGAGCCACTGTAGCAATACAGAGAAATCAGGCCATTAGTAATAACCACAGCTTGAATACGCGCATATAACTTTTGAGCGAGGGAGGGAAAATCGAGAGACGCAGATCGCATGGCGAATTCTGCTGAAAAGTTGACCTAGTAAATAACGGGGTAGGCGCACCTATAAGTATTGGCAGACCTAATAAACTCGGTTTTTGTTAGTTTCAGAACGTAAATATTGACAAGCAATAATGACGTCATTAAGAGGACTCAAGCATAGCTTAAGCGTAGTAATCGACGCCGCTGTTTTGCAGTATCACGGTCGCATTCTGTAACCCTGAGGAACTGCCATCGTCATCGCCACCGACGCCATTTTCACCAAGACTCTGTTGGTTAATGCCATTGCGAGCGTCATTGTCCGCACCAGAACGATCACCCGCAGATTGTCCTGTAAACTGTTGAGCACTGCCATTTAAATTTGGATTGTGACTGACTTTAACGTCTTCTAGACGCAAACCTTGATTTTCCATACCGCTATGCAAGCGCGGCATCATCTTTTCCATAAGATCGGAAGTATCTTTATGCTGGGTTTGGATCTGTACAGAGGTTGTATCCCCCTGTATAGACAATTGGATATGGATGCTACCGAGCTCAGCCGGACGAAGTTGCAGGGTAGCACTGTGCACGCCATTCCCCCCCATCCACGAAATTTTGGCAGCCATCGCCTGTGACCACGCAGGATCAGTCAAAGCATTTTGAGTTACCGTTAAATTAACCGGCGCACGCGCCGCGTTAGTGTCTGAGCTTCGCGTCGGCGCGGCAGACAAGAGATCAAGGACCGCGGTCAAATCAGCTTTTAATTCTATTGGCTGAACAGTGGCCTTCACAGTTGGTAGCGAACTAGCCGCCGAACTTAGCTGCATTGCAGTGGCAAAACCCGTGGTGGGTTTGCTTAAATCACTGCCGGTAGGTACTTGATTAGAAACTATCGAGGCGGACTGCCTAAACCAGTCAATCTGCGACTGCTGCAAAGTCACTAGGACATCGCCCTCATCACTATCTTCTTGAAGTGCAACACTGCTTAATAATTCGCTAGACTCAAGCGTAGAAAGCGGCAAACCCTGTCCGCCTTCTGGCATCAATTTACCGCCAAAGCTTACATCGGCTAAAGAATCGGAAAATATATCCATCTCAGCACTAAGCCGCTGATCAACCGTCATTTCGGTTGACTCAGCGCTAGCAATATCTTTACTTGGGGTCGCGCCTTGCGCGGTGCTCAGCAACTGATTAAATGGTGTACTTAGCTGAGCACCATCACTAACTCCCGTGCTGCTCAGAGCAGTTGTCTTTGCACTGCCGTCTACTTTAGGAAGCGCTGGACTAATACTATTCTGCATCGTGTATGACCTGTTTGTTACGTCTAGAAAATGTAACTCACTTATGGCTAAATCGGTTTACAAATTCTATTTATGTACGCCAAACTAAATAATCTAACGTAATATATGTGGCGAAATGTTTGTAGTCATATATTTATAGGCAATATTTATGCCATCGCGTTATTTTGGCGCATAGCCCAAACAAAGCGCTGACTACTTAGATCATCTGCTATCCGTTGTTCATTAGCGTCCGCTTCGCATAGCTCTTGATGAACATAGCGTTCAGTGAGTTTTTGCATACTCATTGCACGGCGGCGACAGTCCATCCAATGTTTGCGAGCAGTATTCATGGCAAGCTCGGTCTTACACACTATTTCGTGCTGCTGGGTAATCGCAGTGGCTAACTTGGCCATAAACGCGCGGGATTCTTGTAAGCGGTTTATATCTAAAAACTCATCACGCGGATTGCGGCTAGCATCAACATATTCTTGATAATATTGCTTTAGTTCCGCTAATTTATTTTTCTGAGCTTCATAGTGTCGCTGACTCTTAGAAAACTTATCGGCCTGTTCCCGCTCGTCCCGCTCAGCAATGCTGTTGACGGTTTGCATACGTTTGGATTTTTTCATTCTCAGGTCTCTTACTACGTCACTGCGAAAATGCTGTTGCGGTGGGTGCCGCGCCTACGAATTGATTATTTATCTAGCAAGACACTTAACTGATCTAGTGAACTATCAAAGCCCTCAGACTCGTCATAGGGCTGCTGTAAAAACTTCACCATACGAGGCCATGCCGATACTGCCTCGTCTAGACGAGCATCACTGCCCGGTTGGTATGCTCCGATCGTAATCAGATCTTTATTCTGCTGGTAGAGCGAATACATCTGCCGAAAGTAGCGAACCTGATCTTGATGGCTTTTGTCGGTGACATCGTTCATGGCTCGACTCACTGACCGCTCAATATCTATAGCTGGAAAATGCCCAGCATCGGCAAGTGCCCGCGACAAGACCACATGCCCATCTAGTATCGCCCTAGCTGAATCGACAATCGGATCATTCTGATCATCGCCCTCGGCAAGCACGGTATAAAACGCGGTAATTGATCCACCGCCTGCCGCGCCATTACCCGCTCGTTCGACCAAGGCTGGTAAGCGCGCAAATACCGATGGCGGATACCCTTTGGTCGCCGGCGGCTCACCCGTTGCCAGCGCAACCTCACGTTGAGCTTGAGCGAAACGAGTGAGAGAATCCATAAGTAGTAACACCTGCTTGCCCTGATCACGGAAGTGTTCGGCGATAGATGTTGCTAGCCAAGCACCTCGCATACGCATGAGTGGCGGGTGATCTGCGGGCGTGGCAATTACCACCGCGCGCTTCATATCTTCTGTACCTAAAATACTGTCAATGAATTCTTTTACTTCTCTGCCACGCTCACCAATAAGACCCACTACCACCACATCGGCTTCGGTGAATCGAGTCATCATGCCTAGCAGTACGCTTTTACCCACACCACTACCTGCAAAGAGGCCAAGTCGCTGTCCGCGTCCTACTGTGAGTAAGGCGTTGATAGAGCGCACGCCAACATCCAGCGGCTCGCGTATAGGCTGACGTAACAAGGGGTTTATCGGTACCCCTGATATTGAGCGTGTTTGACTGCACTGCAGTGGGCCTTTGCCGTCTAAGGGTCTCGCTGCGCCATCTAGCACCCGCCCCAAGAGACCGTCCCCAACGGGGAAATCTGAGCCCTTTTCAATAGGTATCACTCGGGCATTTGGCATTACCCCGCGTAATTCACCCGTAGGCATTAATAAGATTTTGTCTGTGGCAAAACCAACCACCTCAGTTTCTAACCATTCGCCATCAGCCGCTTCCACCAGACAGTAACCACCCACTGGCGCCTTGCAACCCACTGCCTCCAGCATAGTGCCAACCACACGTTTAAGCTGGCCTTCGACCACCGGCCGGTCCGCACCACTGAGACGTTGACGATACTGAGCGAATTTTGCCGTCAGTTCGCCGCGAGCTGATACTGTCATAAACACTTACTCTTATTCTGCAATAGTATTGCTGGGATGTACTCAGCCATTGGCAGGCGTTAATTCCGTTTGCTCACCTAACATTTCGGCGGTGATTCGCTGCAGTCGAGTTTCAAGCTCCTCGTCAATACGCGAACAGTCAGTGCTGATACGGCATCCGCCGCGACTCACGCTAGGGTCTTCTAGGAGAATCCACGACGATTCGATTGGCTCGCCGTGCTCCACCGCCAGCTCGCGCAATACATCAACATCGGCGGGGTTAAGATAAATATTTAAATCACCGCTAGTGAGCGGTAAGGCCTCGATGGCCTGATGTACCAGGTTTTCGATCAACTCCGGCCGAACACTCAACTCATGTCGCAAAAGTTGACGAGACAAGGTTAGGGTCATGGCCAATAATTCACGTTCTAGCTCCGTGTCCACCCATTTTTGCGGCTCGCGCAAGGCTGCCATTGCCAGTTGTAGTTGCTGGCTTTGTTCGGCAAGTATGCGCTTAGCCTCGGCGTGCCCCTCTGCAAGCCCTTGCTCGAAGCCCTGTTTTTTTGCGGCTTCGCGGGCAAGATCCGCTTCGTTGGGAATGTCGCCATGAGGCGATGATTGTTTTTTCGCTGCAGCCGTGTTGGCTGCCGCACCGCTAACCCGCGGTGGCACCCACGTTTGATACCCTCGCTCATCAACCGTGCTCTTCACAGGCGGCTCTTGGGCTTGCGCATCCGCGGGTACAACGCGGGGACTGAAGACCTGAAAGATATCTGGCATATTAGCTTCCTAATTCGCTATAACACGCAAGGTGACGGCGAGACTAATCGACACCAAACAACACCATTAAACGTAGTCATCGCCACCACCTCGACCCAAGTCAATTTGACCAGCATCTGCGAGCTTTCTTGCCACCGCCAATATATCCTTCTGGGCAGCTTCAACATCGCTTAGCTTCACCGGACCGCGTGACTCCATGTCTTCAAGCAACATCTCGCGAGCACGTTTAGACATGTTTCCTAAGATCTTCTCACGCACCTGCTCATCGGCGCCTTTAAGTGCCATTGGCAGCACGTCGGAACCGACTTCGCGCAACAGTAATTGAATGCCCTTGTCAGGAATATTGATGAGATTCCCGAATACAAACATCAGGTCTTGGATGCGATCAGAGAGGGATTGATTCTCTTTGGCGACCACCTCCAGAATGCGAGTTTCAGAATCGGGGTCTAAGCCATTCATAATGCCTGCAACGGTCTTGGCACCATCAATTTTACGGTTTTTAAAGGTCGCGGTAACAGATAGCTTTTTCTTGAGCACAGTCTGTAATTGCCGCATGGCTGACTGGGGAATGGTTTGCATATTGGCAATACGCATCACAATATCGTCTTGTAGTGCCGGCGGCATTTGTTTGAGTACCGCAACTGCCTGAGCCTGATCCATATGCGCCATGGTAATGGCGATAATCTGCGGGTGCTCATCCTGCATCATGTGAAGCAATGCCTCTGGCTCCAACCAGCGCAGGGAACTCATTTCCTGGGTTTCTTCGTCGCCGAGAACCCGATCAGCTAAGGTACTGCCTTTTTGATCACCTAAGGTTGAGGTAAATAATTTGCGCACGTAGCCGTGCACACCCACACCTAGGGACGTCTCCTGATGCAAGGCGCTACGGAATTCATCTACGACTGCCTCGGCCAAACGATTGTCTACACTGCGAATGGACGCCATTGCAGTGCCGATTCGCTCCACCTCGTGAGGTTCTACAAATTTTAGCACCTTGGACGCTTGCTCTTCACCGAGCATCAGCAAGAATAAAGCTGCCTTCTCGCTGCCGCTACCGCCGGAATTCGTCGCCATCTCAGGATTTGCCATTTTCTTCTGCCACCCATTTTTTCATTACTTGAGCAACCCGTTGCGGATTTTCATCCACCACCGAGCGCGCCTCAGTCATCTTATCTTCAAAGCCCATACGTCCCGGTCCACCTAATGCGGCTAGTGCGGCGACCGCAGGATGCAATACGTCACCGCTAACATCCTTCTCTCCGCCATCTGTTAAGGCCTGAGGCGCAGCGTGCGCGGCGTTAACCTGAGCGCTCATTAAGGTCCGCATTCCGGGGCGCAGTATGGCGAAAATGATAAACAATACGCCTATACCAACCAACGACTGCTTAATTAGATTTGCAAACCACGGTTGCTCCCAAAAAGCCGTTTCCACCGTTTCCATTTCAATATTTTCTTGAGGTATAAAATCGGCAGAAACTACGGTGACTCGATCACCGCGGGTCGCGTCAAAACCGATAGCATCACGCACCAACAAATTCAGTTTTTCTAGCTCTACCGGTGATAATTCTACCAAGGTACTTTGACCTTCTGCATCTGTGCCTTGACGATTTGCCACCACCACGGCAACCGACAGACGACGAACCGTGCCAGTCGGTGTCGATGAATAATTCAGAATTCGCTCTATTTCGTAATTACGTACAATAGACCGGTTACCCGTATCCGCTGCGGCATCGTTATTCCCTGCGTCGTTAGTTGGTGGCTGGTTACTTAAAGCCCCAGGAATACCACTGGCATTGGCATTCACATCACCGCTCATCTGCTCATTTATCTGCTCGCTGCGAACCACCTTGCTTTCAGGACTCCAGCTTTCGCGACTTTGCTCAGCACTGGAAAAATCAATATCTGCGGCCACTTTGACCCGCACTTGACCAGCGTCGGCCAAGGGCCCCAATAACTCTTCAATATTTCTCTGATAGGCCTCTTCAATACGCTGGCGATAAGTAAATTGACGCGAGCTTAGCCCCAGGTCGTCCTGGTCGTCCTGAGAAGACAGTTGCTGCCCCTGCTGGTCGACTACAGTAACTTGCTCTGGTGATAAACCGGTGATACTTGACGCTACCAGATTCACAATAGCTCCCACATTTTGCTTGTCGATAATGCTGCCGGGGAACACATCTAACATGATTGACGCACTAGCCGCTTTGCGGTCACGAACAAATACTGATTGCTTGGGAATGGCCAAATGAACCCGCGCCTTGCGCACTTGATGCATACTTTCAATCGTTCGACCCAACTCCTGCTCTAAGGCGTAATGAAATTTCTTAGACTGCATAAATTCACTAACACCAAAGCCTTGTTCCTGCTCTAGCATGGCCATACCAGACCCATCGCGCATCACGCCCTGGCCAGCAAGTTTGATACGCGCGTCATGCAGCTGCTTCGTTGGCACCATGATAGACCCAGTACCATCTTCAATTTTATAAGGGATACCCGCAGCAGTTAGTGCATCGACAACGCCTGCGGCCCGCTGGGGCTCAACATTGGCGTATAAAGTGCGGTAATCGCTACCCTGCGACCACATTACTGCCGCCACACCGACAGCAACACTGGCAGCAATTCCCACCAATATAAGTAATTGCCGCAGAACGTCATTACCTGCCAGTTGCGCCAACAAATTGGCGGGGGGGTTTGCTTTAGTTTCGGCCATGATGATTCTCCACCGTCACGATTACGCTGATAGCTGACATTACATCGACATCCTCATCACTTCTTGGTAAGCCTCTACAAATTTATTGCGCACTTCTACCATAGCTTTAAAACTAACCGAAGACTTCTCCGAGCTAACCATCACCTCGGTCAAACTCACATCTGGGTCTCCGCGCTCGAAGGCGTTACGCAGTGCACCTGCGCTTTTCTGGGTATCGTTTACGGAATCAATGGACTGCTTAAGTACCGAGCCAAAATCAACTTTCGGCGTACCACCCACATTTATAGCGCCCAGGCTATTTGCACCACCTTCTGGTCCAGAGATCCCAGGTTGGTCGCGAAGTGAGCGAATCTGAGTGAGAATTTGATCTACGCGCATATCTGACATGTCTCTACTCCTTAACCGGCGATATAACGTTGTTCACGCAAGCGTGCGAGCTTGTAGCGCAAAGTGCGTGGGCTAATACCGAGGATTTCAGCTGCCTCTTTTTTAGATCGCCCCATTTGGAGGGCATCCGTTATAACGCGGCGCTCTTGATCCCGCATGTATCCACCTAGTACCCCGCCGCTATCACTGGGCTGCACCTCGCCCACCGTATTCGCGGCAGCAACACGATCAAAGTGCTCGTCAAAATCACTGACAAACCTCAATCCAGTTTCAAATTGAATATCTCTTTCGGTAATGATGTCTTCCTGCCTCAAAATTAAAGCGCGCTGAATCACGTTATCCAGTTCGCGAACATTACCAGGCCATGCATAGGCCAATAATTTATGAATCACCTCTTCATTCAACATGGAAGACGGATCACGGACACTGCTATCGCGAGCCAAAAAGTGATACGCCAGTGGCAAAATATCGCCGCGACGCTCGGCAAGACTGGGGACGAGTAAAGGAAAAACATTTAGGCGATAAAACAAATCCTCACGAAACTCACCTTCGCGAACTGCTGCGCGAACATCTTGATTGCTCGTTGCAATAACCCGCACATCAAGTTTTAGCGTTTTTCTGCTACCTAAACGCTCTAGCTCACGTTCCTGCAATACCCGCAATAGTTTGCTTTGCAGGCCGAGGTCCATCTCAGAAATTTCGTCAAGTAATAAAGTTCCTCCCTGAGCCTGCTCAAACTTACCTGTATGGCTACTAATAGCGCCGGTAAACGCGCCTTTTTCATAGCCGAACAGCATGGCTTCAAGCATATTTTCTGGAATTGCTGCGCAATTCAAAGCGATAAATGGCGCTTCGGAACGGCGCGACTGACTGTGAATAAAACGTGCATAAACTTCTTTGCCAGCGCCACTCGGACCACATATCAATACGGTCGCATCCGTCTTAGCAACGCGAGATGCGAGCTCTTGTACTGATTTTGATGCCTTGTCGGCTATAATTAAATCAGCCATTTTTAACGACCTCCATAAGTCGCGCTGCTGTCCGCAGCCAGACGTTTTGCAATCGATAATTCCGCAAGTAGACGTTGCGTGGCGTACGTTATTTCCCGATGACAGAAATCTAAGCAACGACTATCGATAAGTTTTTTGTTTCCATTGAAACTATTGTTCACAAATTTATCTTTTGTCATCGCTGCAGGCCCACACCAGTTACTTTACAAATATAAAGCAATCGCCATGCCACTATATAAAATCTATTATAAACAAGCACTTAGATTAAAAATGGATGTTTGTGACGGTTTTTTGGCGAGCTATTTTTGGCGCCAATTACAAGAATATTAAAGAAGTAAAAGATGAAATTATTTTGTGTCTTAAATCAACTTATTATTAACGTTAGTTTTTAATATATTGGAGTTTAAACAACACAGAGAGGTATTACGGCAAGATACTTATTATTCTAGGGCCTAGCTGATAAGCAGGCGGAGCAATCATAGCAGATTACAAGACACCCAATTTCTTCATTTTCTCAGCTAGAGTGGTACGCTGCAGGCCCAGAAGCTGGGCTGCTCGGGTAATCACACCCTGTTCTTTACGCAGGGCTTCGGAGATAAACCACTGTTCGATATCTTGTAAATACGATTTTAAATCAATGCCATCTTCGGGTAGCGGCGGCTTACCATTGTTAGTCTGTACTGACACGGCTACGTCGAGATCATCACTACAGGGACGCGCTAGCAGAGATGTCATCAAAGCATCTTGATCTTCACGCTCTTCATCAATAGCAGAGTCAACCATACCCATAGTGCGAAAGCGCTTAGGCAAATCGTTCATACCTACAAGTTTGCCGGCATGGGTAATCGCTAAACGTTCCATCAAATTTTCTAGCTCGCGGATATTTCCTGGCCAGCCATATACTTTTAAGGCGCGCAAGGCACTAGAAGAGAATCGGGGAGTACGCATACCTTTAGCTTCGAGCTTTTCCATAAAAATGGACATCAAGGTCGAAATATCGTCGGTGTGATCTCTTAATGCCGGGACTTCGATAGGAAAAACATCTAAACGATAAAATAGATCTTCTCGAAAAGTACCCTCGGCCACCATCTCTTCTAAATTGCGGTGAGTAGCCGCTAGGATACGTACATTACACTTTTTGGTATCATTGCTGCCAACACGCTCAAAGCAGCGCTCTTGCAACACCCGCAGCAACTTAACCTGCATAGGCAGGCTCATATCACCAATTTCGTCGAGGAATAGAGTGCCACCTTCAGCCAGCTCAAAACGTCCCTGACGGGTAGCTATCGCCCCCGTGAACGCGCCCTTTTCATGGCCAAATAATTCACTTTCCAATAAGTCGGCGGGAATAGCGCCACAATTAACCGGAATAAAGGCTTTAGTTGCTCGAGGAGATGCATTGTGAATACGGCGTGCAACCACTTCTTTGCCGCTTCCAGATTCACCACGAATGAGTACTAAGGTGTCGAATGTCGCTACCTGAGAAATTAACTCATCAAGATCGCGCATCGCGCGTGACTCCAGTGTTTTTTTGGCAAGCCGATCATAGTCTTCAGTGATTAATCTATTATTGTGACGCATTGAAGGTTCACTCGTTCAATAAATATAGCGCCCAGCAAACGTTAGAACAGATAATCGCATTGCAAAATAGGCCCTTGAAACAATGCCGTGAGATCACTATGCATTGCCAGTGCCCCTATAATGCAAAATAAATAGGGTGGCTGTGTATACGTGGATGTCCTAGGTTATGGTGCGACAGCATTGCTGAAGGCACAATATAAGACATAAAGGCGGCGATTTTAGAAAGGACTATTGCTCAAATAGCGATCGACATTGCGAATATTTTGACACGATTGATTGGCCTCTTGGGTCATTGTGCCGCGCTGGCGATACAACATTTCGCTAACCAGCTTATCAACCAAAAGTATCTTTTCAATAACACTGGCTACGTCGCTGCTCTCAGCGGGAGTACAGGGCGTTGCAAAGAATTCATCCATTAATAGGCGGCGCCGGCGTTGCTCATTGAGCGCTGAAACCCAGTCATTGTTCTCTGCAAGCTCTTGAATATATTCAGTCAAGGACATCAGGGCCTGCAAGCTGCGCTGTCTGGCAATGAGCGCTGTAGGTATGCTTTCAATATTGTTCATTGTTCACCCTAGAGGCTGCTCCTGTCGTGGCGTGAACGCCACGAACAGAGCAAAGCAAAGCAAAGCAAAAATATACTCGATTTCACCATCACATTGTTGATGAGGATACACTTTCATGAACTTCGCCATTTTGTAGACCATGAGGTATGGCATCCCACGCCTCCTTTAACTCGCGCAACAAAGCCGACACTTCATCTAAACCCGTAACATCATTGTTAATATTGGCAAGTAAAAGACGACGATTCATATAATCGTATAGGTTTTCCAAATTATCACTCATCGCGGCGTCAATACTGTGATCTAAACTCATTCGCAAACCGTCGACTATCGACATAGCCCGATTTACCGCATTGACTTTTTGAGGCACTTCTCTACGTTGCATATGGCCCTTAGCGGTTGCCAGCCTATCAAGCGCACCATCCATTAAAAGCTGAACTAGGCGATGCGGCGTTGCTGCCGACACCCTCGACTGAGCCCCTACTGATGCATATGCTTGAGTCGCCCTACCTGCTGAATAGCTCATTTTTTTTCCTCTTGGTAAGCTTCGTTGCTTACCCCCATTGACGACTTTTCAGTCATTTTCTTTAGCGATTTATCGAGGTATTTATACTTACAAAAATTCACTACTTACCGTTTCTGAACACGACGCCAGGGAGATTGGCCAGCTGCAGCGTTAAAAAGTCACCCGTGGAGTTAAGCTGACCCAACAAGCTATCTAACGCGCTAAATTGGGCCTGATAGCGAGCCTCAATACCAATGATACGGGCCTCTAAGGCTTCACGCTGCTCACCTATACGCTCAACTTGGCTACTTAGGCCGGTGGTGCGACTTGATAAAATGCCGCCGCTAGCGGTAAGATTTTCAATTAAGCTGTCTAACCTAACCGCGTAGCCTGACTCACTTGAAAAAATACCGCTGAGCTTATCAAAGTCATCACTCATCACCGCGGCAAACTGCTGATCGTCTAGTACCAGCTTATTATTCTCGCCGGTGGTGATTCCCAATTCCGCTAGGGAGTCGAGCTCGGTTCCCAAACCACTAACGATTGTGCTCATTTCCCGGCGAAGCTGATTGGTAACGCTACGTGTCGCCGAATCGCCCTGCAGTAAGCCGGCTGTTTTTGTCTCAGGGTCATATGCCGTGAGATCGTTCAAGATGGTCGTTAAGCTATTATAATTGGTGACAAAGCCCTGAATGGCGCTTTTCACCGAGCGGCTATCAATTTGTATATTAAGGCTAAAACTTTCACCCGGCAGCGCTTTCTTAAGATCTAAGGTCACACCGTCGATCATGCCCTGTATTTCTGTATTCGAACTGGTTTGAGTAAAACCATCAACGATAACAATCGAATCCAAACCCGCCGTTTTCTCGACCATTGAACTCGTCTGAGTGCCTAAACTGGTATCGAAGGCCAGCTGGCTCAAATCACCACTGGCGCCGTTAGTAACGGCAATATTGACGATATTCTCCACCCCGGTTTTAGTCGCTGAGAACACCAAATGTGCGCCGTCTTGATCATTAATAATTGAGGCCGACACCCCGCTATTATCGACAGCAGAATTCACCGCATCACGGATATCCGCCAAGCTATCGGCCCCATCCACTACGGTCACCGAAAAAGACTCGCCATTAACTGTAAAGCTCAGATCACCGCTACCCACACTGGTGTCGCTATCGGTATACGCTTGAGATGCAATTTTTTGCCTGGTGGCTAACTGCGCTACTTCAACCGAATAACTACCCGGTGCGGCAAGCTCGGTGACCGCCGCTGAGAAGACCGTTGGGTCTTCTATGGAGGCGCTACGCTTGGTAAAGCTATCAGGGTTTGCTAGAGAACTAATGCTGGACTGAAAATTTGTAAGAGAAGATTTAAGTGAGCCAAACGCAGATAGTCGCGCCTGAATCAGCGCTTCTTTAGAATTTAGTCGCGATTCCACCGGACCGCGTTCCGCCGCAACTAATTGTTTAACGATGTTATTGATGTCGAGTCCTGAGCCTATGCCGGATGAGGTTATAGCTGCCATATTATTTACCTACCCGCCTCTTTCAACATTACATTGTGAATCAATACTGTATTATCGCCATA
The DNA here is from genome assembly GCF_047636175.1 of Zhongshania sp. GTDB lineage: Bacteria > Pseudomonadota > Gammaproteobacteria > Pseudomonadales > Spongiibacteraceae > Spongiibacter. The sequence goes on from NZ_JBLIKC010000017.1 coordinate 42,981, forward strand.
AACATATATACTTACTAACGTATAGAATATGTCTTTAAAAATTGTAAAACCACTCCTTATAATGCTCCATATCCAGTTTGTAATGCAGGTATCGCGCCAATCATGCCTGGTCGTCAATCAAACTACCGGTACCTTCAATAAACACTCGCGCCAAATCCAACAGCTCTTCAGGAGGAATTTGCCTGATGACCTCGCCAGATTCCGCGTGTATCACTTTCAGAACAGTTCGTCCGGTGTCTTCATCTACTGAAAACTCTAGGTCGCGCTCCCGATCTTTAAGCATTGCATTAAGTTTTGCGACGGCCTGTTCGGTGCGCTCAAGATTGCCCGGCGAACCAAATTCAGTGACAAGGGCAGCAACCATAAGACTTATCAGATCGCCTTGCATTATGGAGGAGGGTTTCTCTGCAGCGTCTTTTTTATCTGCTGCTAGCGGCAACTTAACGCCTATATTCTCTTGCTGAGGCAATACCTTGCCGGCTTGGGACTGACTAGCCAACACTGACACCTGGCCCATATTTGGCAAGGTATTCACGGCCTTGGGCGGCACGTTGGCGACTCCAGTCGCGATTACTTGTACATTTAAACTCGTGTCCATAATCTAACCTTTCACCCATTCAAACAGCTAATCGGAAAACACAAACAGGGCCAATTGGCCCTTAAGTCTCTCCTTTAACTCCCTTTTGGGGCCGACAAGTCCCACGCTCCAAGAGCGCGGGACATCATCGGGTTACGCTGCTTACTGCAGCAGACTTAAAGCCGCCTGTGGAAGCGCATTAGCCTGAGCAAGGATGGCAGTACCAGCCTGCTGCAGGATCTGTGCTTTGGTCAGGTTTGCAGTTTCTGCGGCAAAGTCAGCATCGAGAATTCGACCACGTGATGCTGTCAGGTTTTCAGAAATTGTCTGCAAGTTAGTGATAGTTGATTCAAAGCGATTTTGTACCGCACCGAACTCGCTCCGCAGGTTACTAACTGAATTCAATGCTGAGTCGATCCGTTGAATTGCATCGTTTGAGTTATCTACGGAAGATACCGACACCGAGGACAAGGTAGTTGTATCTTTTGCAACTGTGCCGTCAGCTACCCCAATGGTTGTGCCACCGACCACCGTGATGGTATCTGAAGATGATAGGGTCACAGTGCCGTAGCTTGTGTCATCACCAACACCACCAATAACTGTGGTCTCATCCAGCGCGATTTCACGACCATCAGCCGCAGTGAACACTACATCCGTACCCGATACGCTTGCCGTTACACCAGTTTCAACCGAATTTTGGTTTACGGTGTTTACAAAGGCGTCAATATCGATAGCCGCAGAGGCATCAGTACCCGCGTCGAAGACATCCACACCATTAATAGTCAGTGCGTAGGTGTCAGTTGCCGAGCCACCGATATCGGTGAATGCCAAGGTGCTTTCGTTAGCCGCTGTAGCACTCAAGCCAAACACACCAGCCGAGTTTATGGCCTCTGCTTTAGCAAAAGCACTCGCAGCAGTTTGACCCTCACCGTTACCCGCTACCGAAGGATCAATAACAACCGCTTCACCGGATCCGACTGCAATACTCAGTGTGCTTCCAGCAAGATCAGCAGACGTTACCGCACCATCGGTGCTCGCAATTTGGCCAATCTGATTAGATTTTACGCCGGTTGCCAGGTTGACACCGATAGTTTCACCAACGTTCGCCCCCACTTGGAAGCTAGCATTACCGAAGCTACCGTCGAGAAGCTTGGTACTGTTAAAGGAGGTTTGACTACCGATACGGTCAATTTCAGCTAGCCGTTGCTGCACTTCGGAATCCATTGCTTGGCGGTCAGAAGCAGAATATGTTGAGTTAGCAGATTGCACTGCCAATTCACGAATACGCTGCAAGTTGTTAGTGATTTCGTCGATGGCCGCTTCACCAGTTTGCGCTAGTGAAATACCGTCATTGGCGTTGCGAACGGCTTGATTCAAACCATTAATTTGAGTTGTGAAGCGGGTAGTGATCGCCAAGCCTGCGGCATCATCTTTTGCGCTATTAATACGCAGGCCAGTAGAAAGGCGCTGCAGCGAAGTACTCAAAGTCTCTTGCGACTTTTCCAAATTACGCTGCGCATTTAGTGACGCAACATTGGTGTTAATACTTAGGGCCATGGTAAATCTCCTTACTAACTATGCGGTATAAAGACTAAAAGTCTTTGATTAAGCACCAGCCAGATTGACTGTGATTTGCTTTCACCCCATGTAACGGTCTTCCGAGGAAGATCTTTAAGTTTATTTAGTAAGTAGATGTACGGATTTGGGTAAGTACTGAACATCGAAAACGGCTTTATTTGGCCGCTGCAAGTCCAAAAAACATTGGACTTTAGTTTTATCGACCCGATAATCGAAAACTAAAGTGACTCAAAACTCAAATATTACATATAACGCGTCATGATTTTAATCAGTCGCGCCCTACTACTCTTCTCATTCTCCGCGATCTAAAAATCCAAAGGCTTCCAAGAATCCCGACTATGCACCAGACATAAGGTGCAGGCGTGCTCCAAAGCGCCTTATCACCGACTATCGCCAAACTGACACCGAGTAATGCGAAGCCAAAACTCATCGTAGTAGCAACCGTCGCCATCAATAAGTTTTCCCGCTTTTTTAGTGATGAGAATAAATAGTGCAATCATCGCTATAATTGCAACGGACCCAAGGCGTCTAGAAAAATGGTGAAGCCATATAACCTCCGCAGGCAAATCGGCAGCAGATAAAGAAGGCAATACCATCGGTGCTCCGAGCAATTCATGAGCTACAAGTACCAGAACACATAATACAATGGCTGCCCCTAGGGGCTTGGATAGTTTATACGCTGTATTCAAGAAGTGATCTTCCCAATATTTCGCAGTGGACGCTGCGGTAGTAAGCGCACTATGGGACTCGTGGCTTGTTCCGCTGATTGTTATAGATAGCGCTAGCTATCGCAGGAGACAACAGTAGAACTATTAAAGCTAAGGTAGGTATACATAGCTAATTTTCGTTTTTTCCTACCCATAGATAGAGATGAAAATCTTTAAAAATTATGTGCTTATAATTATTACAAGAGGGAATCGGAAACTCAGCCACTGAATAAAGATGTTCCTGCCTTCGCTGGCGGGAAAATAAGGGCGCGGAATAAAGCTAGTGAGCTAGCCTTCATAGACGGCAATCTAAATTTGAGTTGAAACAAACTTGCGGCTAGCCGAAATGAATTTAAATGAAAGTGACCATCCCATCACCTCAACTCAACTCAACTCACACGAAGGTATTGGAGTGCCGATGTCTAATCTAAACTCGATTGTAAGCGTTGAAAGTTATTGAAACTATAGCTTTACTATCAACTTACAAATAATTAAATAAAGACAAACCCTGGGTCTTAACAAAGGCCTGTTGCGCTGCCTGCAGTGCCGCTTGCTGCTGACTAAACCGTGAAATTGCTTCAGCGTAATCTAAATCATTGATCAAGCTCAGGCTTTCGGCAATTTGCAGCGTCGCACCCTCGTTGATATCTACCTGGCGCTGGAGAGACTCCATTCGAGCGCCAATATTAGATTGCTTTTGTATTAGATGATCCAAAGCTTGATCGAAGCCACTGAGTGCGGTGTTTATTTCATTGTGCTGAGCTGCGCGCTCGGCCGGGTTTCTTCGCCCCGTTTCTAGCGATACCGTTAGTGACTCAACCATCGAGAATAAATCTTGGCGTCTTGAGGGACCTAAATTAAATTCATCGCCAGCCGCCGGCTGACCTTCGATATTAACCGACATACCTGCAACGCGGATATCACCGCCGTCGAGGTAATCGCCACTGTCAATAATTGCGCCGCTGTCATCGATCAGATCATACTGGGTGTCGCTGCTAAAGCGAATACTCACGTTGTCACGATTAAAGGCAGGGACATCGGCAACACTGCCAGCGTCAATAATTCCGGTGCCAGTATTCGTAGTGGCGGCGCTTGCAATAAACTGACCGTTGCCATTAAAGATACCCATGTAGACATCTGAGCCGGGGTCGCCATCGGCCATGCGACGTGATGGGCCGATTTGTAATTCGCGTTGGCCATCATCGCCATTATAGATATACCCACTTGCCGTTTTCGAGAATGGTGTACTGCTCTCTTGGTAGCCCGCGAAGATAAAATGCCCGCTGCTATCCTTGGTATTCGCATAGCTAAGTAGGTTATCTAATTGCTGCCGCATCTCTGAAGCGATAGACAGACGCGATTCATTACTCTGCGAATCATTATTAGCCTGAATAGTAAGCTCACGAACACGCTGAACAACATTTATACTGCTTTCGACAATACTCTCTTCAAGACGAAGACGACCATCGAGTAAATCTGCATTGCGTAAATACTGCGTGGTTTGATCTTGAGCACGGCTTAGCTCGAGACTGCGAACCGCACCCACAGGGTCCTCCGAAGGACTAAGAACACGCTTGCCGGTCGATAGTTGTTCCTGCGTGGCCGCCAGTTTAGATTGCTGGTTGAGCATACTGGTCACGCTGTTGGTATACATTTGACTGGTTGAAATTCTCATTAGCCTACTCTCTATTTCTAACGCTAACTGTCTCTGATGCCGGTCTGCCGCAATGACAACTCTAACACTATTCTTATGGCTTAACGAAATGCGCCCAATAGGGTTTGAAATAGATCATTCGCTACGCTCGCTGCCTGCGCTGCAGCCTGATAAGCCTGCTGAAATTTCAATAGATTCGCAGCCTCTTCGTCGAGATTCACGCCGGATATTGATTGCTGGTTGGTACGGGTCTGATTAAGCAAATTTTCCTGTGATTGATAATTTATCTGGGCACTACGGGTCGCCACAGCGATATCACCCACCAAGCCATTCACGGTATCTTGAATACTGGCGCTGCCGCCATTAAGTACCTTACTACTCTCTGCGGCCGCCATTTTCAATAGGTTGCGGTTATCGCCCAAAGCATTAGTATTTGCGCCGATAGTGAATTTATCACCCGCCTCTGGAGATCCCGTAATCGCCACTTTACTGCCGTTAATCGTAATATCTGAGCCCGATGTGAAACTAAAGCTACCCGCGCCATTGACCTGATAGCTAGTCGCCGACAAAAACTGAATGGCCACAGGGCTAAGTAGATTCGGATTACTACTGTCGATGACATCGGTCTCAGATATTTGCCCAGAGCCAATATTGTTCAAATCTGCCGTGCTGCGTGTCGCAGCGGCCGCAGCTATACCAGCCGGATCAGTCATGATCACCTTGAGGCTGTCTGCCGCGCCCTGGGTTGAGCGCAGCAAAAACTGATCGCCCAGCGCCGCCGGGGCAGTCAAACTGACGGATACCCCATCCACAATAAAGGGGTCGACGGTACTACCCGTTCCCGTTACGCCGGCGACGGCGGCACCGGTACTTTCATCAAAGAAACGCCAGCCACTGCCATCTAAACGAATAAGCGTATTGTTACCTGTCAGCGCGGAAACATCGCTTACCTGCGCGTTAAATTCCGCGCCGCTGGTATTGTTTCTACTGCGATAGACCTCAGGATCTGAGACCGAGAATATATCGCCACCCTGTACGCCCTTTAAATCCATACCTGAGCGATTAATATTATTGAGAGTATCGGCAATCGCCACCGTAAGTCGCCCTAACTCATTACGGGTATCGCTTAATACACCATCTCTGAAACTCAAGATACCACCCAGGATGCCACCGCTCAGACTGTCACTTATTACCGCGCTATTGCCACCAACTTCCATCGCAATTTCTACCCGGCCGGGCTCGAACACATTGGTAACTGCACGTATTGCAATTGAGCGTTCACCTAAAACCAGCGCCTCACCGCTGCCGATAAATACACTGACACTGCCGTCAGCCTGCTCAACCGAAGAGGTGCCGATTAGCTCATTAAGAGACAATAAGGCCTGATCTCTCTGGTCAAGCAAGTCATTAGCGTCTGAACCAAACTGTCCCTGAGCTTTGCTAATCATAAGATTGAGTTCAGCAATTTGGGTGCTGAAGTCATTGATATCACTCACTGACGCTCTGATGCGGGTACTCACCTCGCGTTCCAAGCTGTCCATCTGAGATGATAAGTCTGCAAAGCGATCACCCAAACTTTCCGCTTCAGCCAACATCAATTGCCGTGCGGGAATAGACGAGGGGTTATCTGCCGCGTCTTGCAGACTATTATAGAATCGAGACAAGGACGCACTGAGACCAAGGTCGGCATCCGCTAAGGCATTATCAACTTGGTTAGCCAGTTGGAAATAGCTGTCTGCCTGGGAAAATGCAGCCTGAGAATTGCGTAACTGATCGACGGTGAAGCTGTCATACACACGACTGACCGACGACACTTTAACCCCAGAGCCAATGGTTAAACTACCGGATTGCGACGGCACACGAGTAGCAAAATCAACTTTTTGGCGGCTATAGCCCTCGGTATCCGCATTGGCAATATTATGACTAGTAGTTGCCAAGGCACGCTGATAAGACACCAGTCCCGACAACGCATTACCTAACATATCACCCATGAACTACCCCTTATTTACTAACCGATGTATCGGCGTTCAAGCTAAAATCTTGAATACTGCGCTCAATACCACCAAGCTGCTGCAGCCGACTGCGCAGCGCGCTACCCTCGGCGCTTAAGGCTTGCGGCGATTGCTCTGCAGGCCCTTTTAATTGCGTTACTATCGATTCAGCCATGCCAATGCCGCCTTGATCAGACAAAGTTACCGACAGCTGGCTGTCGAGCATTTCTTCATACATCGCCACACTGCTATCACTAAACAAGCCACCTTCGGGCACTGCCGCGCGCATACTCTTTAACATCATTTGCAGAAACAAGGCTTCAAACTGTTTAGCAACCGGCTCAATGGCTTCTTCAGGCGAAGCCTCGGCATCACTGCGCAGCGCCGCCAAGCCCGAAAAGTCGTGATAATTAGCTGCTGCCTTAACGTCCATTACATTTTAACCTTGTGTTAATTTAAGGCTTAAATAACCAGTAGCTCGGCGCGCAAGGCACCGGCCTGATCCAAAGCTTCAAGAATGGCCACCAAATCGCTTGGAGACGCGCCAACATTATTTATTGCCTTAACAATGTCTTCCAAGGTCACGCCCCCATCGAGTAAAAACATGCGTGAACCCGTTTCCTGAACATCAATATCCGATTGTTGAGCCGCAACGGTTTGACCACCTTGAGCAAAGGCACCCGGCTGCGATACTTCGACGTTTTCAGAGATCGACACCGTTAATGAGCCGTGACTCACTGCGGCCGGCATAACCCGAACATTGCCGCCAATAACAATGGTGCCAGTACGTGAATTTACCACCACACGAGCACTTGCCTGCGCCGGAGTAATCTCTAAGGTCTCTAACATAGAGATAAATGTGACGCTGCGATCAGCATTACTTGGGCCCTGCACCTTAACGGTGGCGGAGTCCATTGCACTGGCCGTACCGGCGCCAAATTTAGAGTTAATTTCTTCGGCCAAACGTCGAGCGGTGGTGAAATCTGATTTTTTCAGATTCAACATAATCTCACCGTTAGCAGACATAACACTTGGCGCTGCGCGCTCGACAATAGCGCCATTGGGAATGCGGCCTGCGCTGGGTATATTTACAGTGACCCTAGAGCCATCTGCGCCAGACGCACCTAAACCACCCACCAAGAGACTGCCCTGCGCCACCGCGTAAACCTGACCATCTGCACCCATCATTGGTGCCATCAACAAACTACCACCGCGCAAACTAGCGGCGTTACCGATTGATGAAACGGTCACGTCAATGGTCTGGCCCGGCTTGGAAAAGGCCGGCAAACTAGTATGCACGGTCACCGCTGCGACGTTTTTTAACTGCGGGTTTACATTATCTGGAACCCGAACACCAAAACCTGTCAACATATTACGAATACTTTGAATAGTGAACGGCGCCTGGCTGGTTTGATCGCCGGTGCCACTTAAACCCACTACTAAGCCGTAGCCTACCAATTGGTTCTCGCGCACCCCGGCTACATTCACTAGGTCCTTTACACGCTCTGCATTGGCCGCTGAAATATGGCAGAGAAGTATGACTGCCATCGCAAACACTGCACTGCGGACTCGCTCTAGGTTTTTAAATGCAGACATAATGGCGTACCTCAAAAGGGCGATATTACCGACTGGAAAATTCGTGCCAGCCAGCCCATGGAATTAGCATCTGCCAATGCGCCTTTACCGCTGTAGGTAATACGCGCATCTGCAATTTTATAAGACGGCACTGCATTGTCGGGGCCAATATCTTCAGGGCGCACAATACCTTTAATGCGAATAAACTCTTCACCCTGGTTAATGGTTACCCATTTTTCACCGCGCACTCGCAGGCTGCCGTTACGCAGCACTTCCGATACCGTAACCGTAATGCTACCGGTTAAACTATTACTTTGACTGCTAGTACCCTGGCCGGAGAAATCCTGATCAGAGGACACCCCCGAAGAAATAATTGGCACCCCATTATGGGTCACCCCACGGCCGAACAAAGTCACAGTGGGAACCGAAATATTGCTCTCTTTGCCGGTTGCCGTGCTGGAAGACTTCGATGCATCGGTTTTTTCTTCAAGGGTTACAGTAATAATATCGCCCACTTGCCGAGCGCGACGATCTAGAAACAAACTCATGCCGTAGCCGGAACGGTATATCGAACCCATATTTTGACTATCGTCGGACATCGCTGTCGGCGCCGCAGATTCATAATCTGCAGATTGATCGTTCGCAGGCGCTGAGGAACAAGCAGACAATAAAATCACCGCGGCTCCCGCCATCAGAACGTTTATGCACTGGATGTTTCTTGCTGTGATTTTAATCATCTTAATCGCCTGCAATTTGTATTCATAAGTGCCATTAATAAGTGCCTTCCATTCGCTCTAGCTAACCGAAGCGCGGCAAATAGCTACTTATAAATTATTGTTAACGTACTGCATCATCTGATCGCTGGTGGCAATGGCCTTGGAATTCATTTCGTAGGCGCGCTGAGTTTCAATCATGTTTACCAGCTCTTCCACCACATTAACGTTAGAGCCTTCTAGGGCGCCCTGCTGAATAGTCCCCAGCCCGGTGAGACCTGGTGTACCGGTCTGCGGCGAGCCGCTGGAGGCCGATTCCATATACAAATTCTCACCGCGAGCTTGTAAGCCCGAGGCATTAACAAAGTCGGCGAGCTGAAAACTGCCTAATTGCACCGGCGCTGAACTACCTGCCAACATCGCACTAACAACACCGTCGGAACCTATCGTGACACTTAATGCGCCCGGCGGAATCGTAATGCCCGGGTCAACAATATTGCCGGTATTGGTCACAATTTGGCCTTGATCGTCTAACTGGAAAGAACCATCGCGGGTATATGCGGCGGTGCCATCTGGCATTTGTACCTGAAAAAAGCCACGGCCATTAATAGCCACATCCATCGAGTTACTGGTTTGAGTCATGGTGCCTTGTTGGAATATTTTTTCCGTCGAGACGACCCTGACACCAGTACCGACATGCATCCCGCTGGGAGATCGGGTTTGCTGTGAAGTCTGGCCACCAACCTGACGCATATTTTGATACAACAGGTCTTCGAAAGAAGCGCGGTCGCGCTTAAAGCCGGTGGTATTGGCGTTTGCCAAGTTGTTGCTGACCACTTGCATCCGTGTTTGCTGGGCATCGAGACCCGTTTTAGCAACCCAAAGTGATGAATTCATAATTACTTCCTCTTATTCCAAACGCAGCATACGGCTGCCTGTTTCTGCCACTGAGTCAGCTGCACTCATGACCTTGACCTGCATTTCAAATTGCCTGGCCAAGGCGATCATAGTGACCATGGCGTCGACGGTGTTTACATTTGAAGACTCTAAACTGCCGGCGATGATTCGAATTTCCGATGACGTTTCTGCAACACCACCATTTCGCATTCGCATCAAGCCGTCCTGACCTTTTGTGAGTTCTGCTGGCGCGGCATCGACTAAACGAATTCGATCAACCGTGGCAACAGATTCTGGCCCCTGCCCCAGCGGCACAATTGATACCGTACCGTCATCACCGATCATCAAACTGGTATGCTCGGGAATAGCGACTGGGCCACCGTCACCCATCACCGGTTGGCCTGCGCCATTCAATAACATCCCGTCTGCGCTTATATGAAAATCTCCACGGCGAGAGTAGGCTTCGCTACCATCATTGGCCTGCACTGCAAACCAGCCCTTATCACCGCGAATAGCAATATCCAAATCACGTCCTGTGGTAGTCACTACGCCGGTAGAAAAGTCACTTGCCTGGCCATCAAGTACCGAATTAAATCGAGTTTCCATGCCGGGACCGGCAACCTGACCCGACAGTAAGTTTTGAAAGTCACCACGAAAGCCCGCCGTACTCACGTTCGCCAAATTATTGGCGTTAGTGGCCTGCGCTTGCTGGGTGTTTTTAGCACCCATCATGCCTATGTAAAGTAACTTATCCATAAACTCTCCCGGTCAGTCTTCGCGATCAACGCGACTATCGGATATTAATAATTGCCTGCGTTACCGCATCAGCGGTCTGGATCATCTGAGTATTCGCTTGGAAGTTACGCTGCGCAGTAATCATTTCAACCAGCTGGGCGGTCAGGTCAACATTGGAGCTTTCCAGCGCGCCCGACTGCAGCAAACCAAAATTTGAAGAACCCGCTTCACCCACCCGAGCGCCGCCGGAGGCAAAGGTTTCTGCCCAAGACGTATCACCTTGTTGCTGCAAACCGTTGGGATTAGAAAAACTCGCCATAGCCACTCTACCGAGTTGGTTAGACTGACCATTGGTAAACCGAGCAGATACGATACCGGTGGTATCTACTTCAATACCCGTTAACCGCCCGGTGGTGAAACCATCCTGCTGCAAGTTGTTAACACCGAATTCTTTGCCGTATTGCGTGGTTGCAGTAAAGTCAAAACTCAAGTCAATTTCCGCAGCCCCACTACCTGGGTCATAGGAAGGGTAGGTAACTAGGCCCGAGGCTGGAGTTTGCAATTCGCCAGCATTACTAAAACTCACCGGATTGAAGCCACCGACAGCGTTATTATCGACATACAGCTGTTGATTCCAGGTATTCGCAGCCGCGTCCTTCACAAAATACAAGGTCGCCGTATGTTGAGTACCCAAAGAATCGTATACCGTCAGCGACGTCGCATGGTTATAGCTTGTTGCCAGTGTTGGATCGAATGGCGTTGCGGTTGGCACGGGGGCATTGGCGGGCAAGTTCACACCGATCTCAGCGCGCTTTGTGGCAGCCGGCGCATTTTCCGAGATCTGCAACTCTAAATCACTTAAAGTGCCGGTAGAGAAGCTGCCATCCCCGGAGGGTGGAAACACCTGTAGACGCTCTAGATTATTGTTCACAACAAAGCCATCGCGATCGACACTAAAAGAACCGGCGCGGGTGTAACTCACACCGCCGGATCCTTTCATGGTAAAAAAACCTTCACCCGAAATCGCAAGATCCAAATTGTTATCGGTAAAGTCGACATTACCCTGCGAAAACTCTTGGGCAATCGTATTTAAACGTACACCCGCGCCCGGCGTGGTCTTGGTGACATCGTTATTGGATGTGGCGTATACATCTGCGAATGCCACCCGCGACCCTTTAAAGCCTGACGTATTCACGTTGGCGATATTGTTTGCGGTTACATCAAGATGAGCTGATGCGGCGTTTAATCCACTCAGTGCTATACGAAAGCTCATAGGGTCTACTCCTAGTCTAAAAACATCTAATTTGTACTAAACAGCATGATTACTGCTTAGCTGATTTCAAGAATTTGTGACATGCTCACAGTGCCCACACCTTGGACTTGTACCTGCGGAGTGCCACCGCCAGCCGGCACACTCACGCTCAGGACTTCGCTACGAACTTCAGTCGCCGCCGCTTCCAAGGTATTGCCATTCAAATAATTGGCACGAATCTGGTAAGTACCGGGTGGCATGCGCTCACCATTGAGACCGACACCATTCCATTCAAACGGAATTGTTCCAGCGCGCTGCGGACCCAGCGGCACTTTGCCGATAACCTCGCCACTAGGCGCAATAATTTCTATGTCTAATGCGGTGGTACTGGTGGCCAAATTTACCTGCCCCTGCACACTGCCACCTGATGGCAGCGCTGCAAATTCAGTCTCTAACAACACGTCCTTGCCAATTAATGAAGAGGCATCTAGCAATTGAGCCGAATACAATGACTTGGTTAATCCAGCCAAGTTTTCGTTCATCTCACTAATACCACTCACCGAGGTCAGCTGCGCCATTTGGCTAATGAATTCGGTATTGTCTGCCGGATTAAGCGGGTCCTGGCTCTTAAGTTGCTGAAGCATAAGTTTCATAAAGTCATTCTGATCGAGCGAAGACGCATCTTTCTTTGTCTTACTCGTTGACGTCTGCAATTGCAGCTCTTCTAAAGTGCGAAGTTCCATAATCTATATTCCTACTGCTGGCCTAGCTGCAAGGCGCGCAGCATCAGGGTTTTAGTGGTTGAGAAAACTTCTGCATTATTTTGATACGCCCGTGATGCAGACATCATATTCGCCATTTCTTCCATCGTGTTGACGTTCGAGCTATAGATATACCCCTCCGCATCGGCTTGCGGATGACCGGGCTCATAACGTTTAGTTACTGGCGCGTCACTTTCAACAACACCGGTAACGGCAACACCAATAACTTCGCGCTGCTGATCCATCATGGTCGCAAATACCGGTTGGCGAGAACGATAGGCGCCCTCTTCTGTGCCGCTCACGGTATCGGCGTTCGCCATATTACTGGCGACGGTGTTAAGCCTAAGCATTTGCGCATTCATTGCAGATGCGGCGATACTCAATGGATTAGCCATAACTTAGCGACCTCCTTGCAAAATAGATTTTAATCCGCTGAAACGGCTGCCTAAGAACGACAAGGTGGCTTGGTAGCGCATGGCATTGTCGGCAAATTCAGCCTGTTCAATATTCATATCAACGGTATTGCCATCTTCCGATGGCTGACTGGGAACTCTGTACTTAAGGTCCATCGGCAAAGTTTCCGCACTGCCACCTGAAGCTGCTTGTATGTGCCCACTATTCGTAGTGCGCATCGCTAGTTGCGACTGATTTCCAGCGGCCGCAGACTGTGACAAGACCGCTTTAAAATCGATGTCTTGTGCTTTGTAGCCAGGGGTATCAGCATTCGCTATATTGCTAGCAAGCACTTCATTGCGCCGCTGGCGTACTTGTAATGCCTGATCGTGTATCCCTAGTGCTTTATCAAAGTTAATAGCCATTTTTAATACCATTCTTTCTAAAGTTTCTATGGTCACTGCCGATGTAGTCATTAGCCTTAACACATACCGGCTTTCGTCGCCGCGCACTAACGACCAAGGCAAGGCTCGTGCCATAAAAAATAACTGTTTAATTTCAACACGTTACATATCATAAAATCATCACTTGCCAAAAAAACGGCGCTAATCTTCCAATAACGGCAAAATTCCGGCAGGCTTCATCCTCCGTATAAACCCCTATCTTTTCTGGTTAACTTAATTGTCACTTTGGCATAGCCATTGCAACAATTTAGCAAATGACAAAACTTTGACAGTTTGAATGGCTATGAAAAAACAAGGACATTACTGCGCACTACTGCTAATAGGCATGCTACTCACTACGGCGAGCCAGCCGCTTATTGCTAGCGCAACAGAAAGTCACACACGCATCGCTGACACCGCTCGCGCCTATATTGCGGAGCGTCACCCTTGGCAACAAATGACGACCAAAATCACCGTTCAATCTTTAGACCCTCGAACCAAGCTCAGGCAATGCCCAATAAAACTTGAGGCATTTTTATCAGCGGGAGCAAAAGTAAAACGCCGGACCACCGTGGGTATTCGTTGCAACGGCAATAAACCTTGGAAAATATACTTGCCGGTAACGGTAGAGGCATTTGCAAAAGTGATGGTGGCTCGCCATCCCATCGCCCCCAACACCGAGATTAGCGAGCGCGATATTAGCTGGAGTCAACGTGATATCTCTGCCTTAGGATATGGGTATTTACGATCCTTAGGTAATCGCGGTGGCTACCGCAGCCGGCGCAGTATTGCGCAGGGCGCCGTACTCACGCCTAATATGGTTGAGGCCAGTAGTATTGTTAGCAAGGGACAGCGCGTACAGTTAAATTCCAAGGCCGGAGCAGTCAATGTGAGCATGATGGGTATTGCCATGGAGAGTGGCGCCCTAGGGGCGAGAATATTGGTAAAAAACCTCAACTCTGGCAAGAGCTTAGAGGGAGTGGTGGAATCAGAAAATGTTGTACGACTTAATTAAAGTTTTTTGCCCAGCTGCCGATATACAGGCACAGGCATATTAAACGAGAGGATTCTGACATGATCGACCGATTAGATGGCTCATCACTGGGCCAGCTCCGCAGGTTAGAGAGCGGCAGCGCTGGCGGCAGTAAATCTGAAGGTGTCGGCGCGAACACCGCTGCGGCAACTAATAACAAGACATCATCTACTGCGGAGACGCCAATGATGGAGCGCACCCGCACGCAAGTAAATAATAGTGATGGTATTGACCGTCAAAAAGTAGATGCCATTAAGACTGCTATTCGCAATGGCGAGTTTAATATCGATGCCAGCAAAGTAGCGGAAGCAATGGTAAATATGGAAGCACTGACAGGCGCCTGATAAAAATGACTGAACTTAGTGATGTAATTCAACACATTCACAGCCATGCCTGTGAACTTGAATCCCTACTGCTTAAAGAAGCAAGCAATCTGAAGCGCGCGGACTCCGCTGAAAACATTGAAGCCGTCGCCATCCAGAAAATGGACCTAGTGCAAGCCCTCGATCAACTTGCCCTGCGTCGCCGGCAACTAATAGACGACTCTAGCGATAGCGATCAACATGACAGAGATCCAGTTTGGCAAGACACCCTTGCCATCCTTTCACGCTGTCAAATGTTAAACAATCAGGCCGGCGCAGATATCACTGTGCAATCTCGTTACAAACAACGCGCTCTTGAAATACTTGGCACTCCACACGCAGAAACCCAGCTCTATAGTGCCAGCGGAGCGGCGCAATTTGCAGGCCCAAAGCAAGCGCTGGGAAAAGCCTAGCCAATGATTAAAGCGGTACCTACCTAGCTATGATCATTCGCTGCCGCTAAGTCTAATTCCATATAAAGGTGGTTATCTAGCACCCAGTTGTAACTCTTGTTTCTATTTACTATCTTAAAGCCCATTTGCTGGTACAAACGTAATGCCGTGGCGTTTCTCTCAGCAACATCCAAGCTAAGACTGCGGTAGCCGCCCTCACGCCCTCGGGTCATCATAAAATTAATCATCTGCGCCGCAATACCCTGACCTCGACAATCTTCCCGCACTGCAATATGACAGAGATACAAACACCCTTTGCGCGGTGTCTTCACTAAGCGAAGCTCAAATAACAGGCCCTTCAAAATACCTCGCAGCCCATAGTTGCAAAAAATAGCGCGGGCATTCCCCAAAAATGTTCCGCTATGGCTGGGCGCGTCAAAACTGCCAATACCGCCAATGACATTGCCATCGCGCTCATAGACGTGATGATGGCGATGACTGAACATCGTTCGGCTATCAGCGAATTCAATTTTCAAAAAATCGACGACTTTTGGGCCGTGTCTAGTGCTGAAAATATAGTCAAACGTCACCGGCCCAGAAGAGAATATCAGTGGCGCTATCTGCACGCTGTCCTTACTTATCGCCTTGCGTATACCCATTAACACTATTACCAATTTGCGGTGTGAACATGAATTTTATAGCATGAGTGAATGGCTAATTACTGCTTAAAATTGTGTAACAGTGGTATTAAAAGTGTTCTAAAACCACTATGCTCGAAGACAGCTAAGGCAAATTTCCCCGCAAATACTGCCGCAGCCCATCAGTATCAGCTAGGAAGATTTGTTACCAGCCTCATTCAAATTAAAGAGAGTGGCGATGACCAGTAATCAATCCTCACAACTTGTTATCTTTGGTGGCACAGGCGACCTCGCGCTACGAAAACTGCAACCAGCTTTGTATAAACTGCAACGCGAAGGACTGCTAAACGATGTGTGTGCCATTATTGCCTTAGGTCGCGGCGATAGTAGCGATGAAGAGTATCGGCAGCTTATAAAAGAAAAAATGCGCGAGTTCCTTCCTGCCCACTTTTGGGATGAGCAGCATTGGCAGGCATTCTCGGCAAAGCTTCATTTCATCAGCCTGGACGTAAACACTCTCAAGGACTATCACTGCCTCGCCGACGCCATTCATCAACATCCCAATAGCGCGGTGACATTTTACTTGGCCACCTCTTCCACCCTGTACAACAGTATTTGTCGAAATCTTCATAGTATTGGTATTGTGAACACAGATTCGCGGGTAGTACTAGAAAAGCCATTGGGGCACGATCTCGCTAGTTGCACGGAGATCAATCACGAGGTTTTACAAGTGTTCCCAGAGCGCAATATTTTCCGTATTGATCACTACTTGGGGAAAGAAACTGTTCAAAATTTACTGGTGTTACGCTTTGGCAACGCCTTATTTGGGCCGCTGTGGAATAGCCAGTATATTGACAATATTCAGATCACCGTGGCGGAAGATATTGGTGTCGAGGGCCGCGGCGACTTCTATGCTAAAACTGGCGCACTGCGTGACATGGTCCAAAACCACATATTACAATTGCTGTGTTTAGTCGCTATGGAACCACCAGCAAATTTACGCGCAGACACTATTCGTGATGAAAAAGTAAAAGTGCTGCAAGCCCTGCGCCCGATCACCGCTGACAATGTAAAAGCAAAGACAGTGCGCGGCCAATATACCGCCGGTGCGGTGAATGCGGCACCGGTAGCCGCATTTTTAGATGAAACCGGTTTTGAAGACAGCAAGTACACCGAAACGTTTGTCGCCTTACAAGCAGATGTGCACAATTGGCGCTGGGAAGGCACGCCATTCTATCTGCGCACCGGTAAACGCTTAGCTCGACGTTACTCAGAAATTATTGTCGAGTTAAAGAAACATCCCTTCAGCTTATTTGAAGGCGACCCCAATGACTTACCCAATAAATTAGTGATACGGCTACAGCCAGAGGAAAACATTACGCTCTACAAAGTTAACAAGAAGCCCGGCCTTGGCAGACAACTAAAACTAGAGCAGGTCGAGTTAAACCTTGATGCTGACTTACACGACGAACTGCAAGCGCATGAAGCCTACGAACGTCTGTTGCTAGACGTGCTCGAAGGCGACCAGACCCTATTTATGCGTCGCGATGAAGTAGAGGCCTGCTGGGCATGGGTGGACAGTATTATTGATGCATGGCAGAACGCCGGCATTAAACCCAAAGCATATGCCGCCGGCACCATGGGACCAAACGCCTCGCTGGCCTTACCAGAGAAACATGGCAGAAGCTGGCATGAATAATAAACCCACTCTCATACTACTGCCTAATCGCGATGAGCTGGATCAGCTGCTTAGCGAAGATATTGCAAAGGCTCTCCGTACCGCAGTGCATAATAACGGCATTGCATGCATGGCCGTCTCTGGCGGCTCGACGCCTCAGAAAATGCTCAGCCTACTAGGCCAAGCTTCTCTAGATTGGCCGGCGATAAGCGCACTATTGGTTGACGAACGCTGGTTACCCACAGATCACGCCAACAGCAATGAAGCCATGCTTAGGAGCACATTGCTAAAAGGTGCCGCCGCCGCGTGCCAATATCTGCCGCTGAAAAATAGTGCTGACGCACCTGAAGATGGCCAGTACGAGCTTGAAGAACAACTCGATACCCTGGCGTGGCCACTAAATGTTGTCCATCTTGGTATGGGCGACGACGGCCATACTGCATCTTGGTTTCATGACGCCCCTGAATATCCAATTCTATGCGCTGCGCAGTCCCAGCATTGTTTTGCGGTGCACCCCGGGTCTGCGCCTTACGCAAGAATCACGCTATCGCCAAAAGCGGTGTTTAGCAGTGAAAAAATTGTGATCCACATTACCGGCAAAGGCAAGCGCGAGCTGCTGGAAAATGCCTTGGGAAAATACGCCGACTATCCTATTTCTATGGTCTTGCATCAGCAGCAAGTACCGGTCGACATCTATTGGGCACCGTAATGACTTTAAGTTCTAAAACACCGTTACATCCCGTTATTGCCAGTGTGACTAAACGGATCCGTGATCGCAGTATTGTCACCCGCAGTGCGTATTTAGAAAAATGTCAAAGTATGCGTCGCAAAGGTACTCAGCGTGGGCAGCTCTCATGCAGTAATTTAGCTCATGGTTTTGCCGGCTGTAACGACGACGACAAAGCAGTCATTCGCCTAGAAGAAGCCGCCAACATTGCTATTGTCAGCGCCTATAACGATATGCTGTCGGCCCATAAACCACTGGAGTACTATCCAGACCTTATCCGCGAAGCAGTGTCGGAATTAGGTTGCACTGCCCAATTTGCTGGGGGAACGCCTGCTATGTGTGACGGCGTCACTCAGGGGGCCGAAGGCATGGAATTAAGCTTATTCAGCCGAGACACCATTGCGATGAGCACAGCCATCGCGCTGACGCACAATATGTTCGACGCCGTTTTATGTTTAGGAGTCTGCGACAAAATTGTGCCGGGATTATTAATTGGCGCCTTAAGCTTTGGCCACCTCCCCCTTATTATGATTCCAGCCGGGCCGATGTCGACCGGCCTGAGTAACGATGAAAAAGCACGTATTCGGCAACTCTATGCCGAGGGCAAAGTCGGGCGAGAAGCACTATTAGATGCCGAAGCCAGCGCCTATCACGGCGAGGGAACATGTACTTTTTACGGCACCGCCAATAGTAATCAAATGCTGATGGAGGCTATGGGTTTACACGTTCCCGGGACCGCTTTTGTGCCACCGAACGGTGCCTTACGCGAACAGCTCACACGCACCGCCGCGCAGCAAGTATGCAAAATCACGTCGCTCACCCCAAATTACACGCCGCTATGCGATGTAGTAGATGAACGCAGTTTAGTGAATGCCATTGTCACCTTGCTAGCGACTGGCGGTTCAACAAACCACAGTATTCACTGGGTCGCCATTGCGCGTGCAGCGGGAATTATTATCGACTGGCAAGATTTTTCCGACCTGTCCGAGGCGACCCCCCTGCTCTGCCGAATCTATCCAAATGGCAGCGCCGATATCAATCATTTTCATGCCGCCGGCGGCACCGGTTTTGTCATCGCAGAATTACTCGCAGCCGGTTTACTCCACGCTGACGTCAATACCGTATGGGGCAAAGGTCTACACCATTATACCCAGGGGCCGACGCTAGCGGGCGGCAGCTTACACTGGCAAAAAAGCCCCACAGTGAGCGCTGACCGTGACGTATTACGGCCTGCCAATGACCCCTTTGATCCTCACGGCGGCATGAAATTACTTACCGGACAGCTCGGACGCAGTATTATTAAAGTCTCAGCGGTCAAGCCCGAGCACCGATATGTGAAAGCGCCGGCTATCATTTTTGATACTCAAGAAGCGCTAAAAGAAGCCTTCGATTCCGGGGCATTGGAGCGTGACTTTATCGCCGTGGTGCGCTTTCAGGGGCCGAAAGCGAACGGCATGCCCGAGCTGCATAAAATGACGCCATATCTGGGTATTTTACAGGAACGCGGATTTAAAGTGGCACTGGTGACTGACGGTCGGATGTCTGGCGCCTCCGGTAAAATACCAGCCGCAATACATCTTTATCCAGAGGCTATTGCCGGCGGCCCGATCGCAAAGATTCAAAACGGTGACATACTAGTTCTCGACACCGACAAAGCAATATTAGAAATCTTAATATCTGCCGATGAATTAACACGGCGTCAGCCCGCAAGATATCAACCCGTAGCCGCCAGTGATAATTATGGCCGCGATTTGTTTGCCGGTTTACGAGCTAACGTGAGCACTGCAGAAGAAGGTGCTGCCACCTTCTTCTAGGAAAATGACTAGGACTTGTATAAATCTTTGAGCATGGCCAAAAAGCTATCACGGTCTTTTTTAAGTTGATCTGCGCTCGGTACAACCCAGCTCCCACCCACACATGCCACCGACTCCAGCGCCAAATAGGCCTGATAATTAGCCACAGAAATACCCCCCGTCGGACAAAATGTAACATCGGGAAAGGGTGCAGACAGCGATTTCAACAAGGCAACACCGCCCACGGCAGCGGCAGGGAAACACTTAAACACACTGTGCTCCTCTTTCATGGCGGCCATCAATTCTGTGGCGGTAGCAATACCGGGAATATAAGGCGTTAAGGTTTTTCTAGCTAAGATTGATAGCTCGGCAGAAAACCCGGGACTAATCACAAAATCAGCTTCGTCGGCAGCGCGCAGCATTTGGCGACGATTCACCACGGTGCCGACACCAATTTTTGCGAACGGCATAGTGTCTTTAAAAATTTTTACCATCTGCCATGCTTGCGGATGTCGAAGAGTTACTTCTACCGTTGGCACTTTAGCTTCCGCAAATAATTCTGCGCAGGACTGCGCATGCTCCAAAGATTGGAAATGGGCGACCGGCATTACCGGCGCAGCGCGTTGCAATATCCTTAGCGCATCATTCATAGTTCGCTCCTGCTTTGCACACCCGTCCCAAATAAGATCTGGGATTAGAGTCATCAATGTAAAGGTTAATGACTACTCTACACGTGACAGCGCTGTGGTATCAAAAATAATTGACGATCAATCTAGCATCCGCTTGTAGCGAAGCATCGCAATAAATACCACCACAAGCATAAAGACTGCAATTGCGGCTAAATCCATTTTCAAATCTTTAAAGCCCGCGCCCTTAAGCATTATTCTCCTCACCACCCGCAAGAAATGCGTTAGCGGCAGCACTTCTCCAATGGCCTGCGCCCATGCCCGCATGCCCCGAAAAGGAAACATAAAGCCAGACAACAACATTGATGGCAAAAAGAAAAACACGGTTAACTGCAGTGCCTGAATTTGCGCTTTCGCAATGGTGGAAAACGTAAAACCCAGGGCTAAATTTACAATGATAAAAAGCACCACACTCATCAACAACAAACTGATACTGCCTACAAATGGCACTGCAAAAAGCCAATGCACAACAAGTAAAACAATGAGTGTTTGCACAGCACCGACACCGAGAAACGGCATAATTGTGCCGATCATCACCTCGAATGGTGAACTTGGCATTACCAATAAGTTTTCCATTGTGCCGCGCTCGGTTTCTCGGGTCATCGCGACCCCAGTAATCATCACCAAGGTCATGGTTAAAATGACACCAAGCAAACCGGGGACAATATTATACTGAGTAATACCCTCGGGGTTATACCGGGGGTGAATCACCACTTCAACTAGTCAAGGATCCGCCTGAAGATAGGCCAAAGCGCCAGACGCTGCTTCCAACCGCCTGACAGTGCCTCTGCCAGCTGATGCTGGCGATGACCCAAAACCCGGCAACTCGATATTGTCATCAACGCAACGGCGGCGATTCTCGAGCTCGTATATGCGGGCGACGAATTCTAAATTTTACGTACTGTTAACTCATTCCACACGAAAGTTGCTGCGTCATATAACCGATATACCGCCGAATGAGCTAAGCGTCCCTTCGCAAATCAAAACCAAGGCAGCGGTCCCCGCCTTCCGTCACCTTTAGCAGCCCGCATAACATGCTTATTGTTGTGGTTTTTCCAGAGCCATTGGGCCCAAGAAGACCCCAAATCTGTCCTTTTGGCAGCTGCAAGTCGCCCCTATTTACCGCTACTTTACTACCAAAATGCTTACTCAAGCCGCGCACATCAATCGCAAGCTCAGTCATTGCCATCAGCACCTAAGAGAACATCCACCGGCTGCCCCGGATGCAGGCCAGTGTTTGGCGCCAATTTACCCTCAACTAAAAACACCAGCTTTTGCCGTGACGCAACGCTGTAGATAACCGGAGGGGAGTATATTCAGGTTCGGCTGCTACACACCACACCAAGGCGGTCATGGGCGCTGCAATGCCATCTTGTCGCACACCCACTGTAAACCCGATAGGAAAAAGCGCTAGCTGGCTTTGCGCAGCAAAGCAGCGCACCTTTGATTCATCTTCGGGAAGTAATGCAAGCAGCTAGCACCCCCGCAGCTAACTGCTCACCTTCGCGGAAAAAAGACTTGTTCAACGCGCCCCGCCCGTCGAGCATATAAAGTCCGTTGCTCAAACGCCACTGCGCTCGCTCACCTCCGGTCTGCGCTGACTCAAAAGCAGCACGTGACGCAAATATGGCATTTTTGTCTAGATGCCAACTTCGCCTGCCGTATTTCTGCATCCATACGATCGAAACGGGCATCGGCCGTATTGAACTGCGCGGTTGCCTGATCAACAATAGACTGCGCGGCGACGCCCTTTTCGCGCAGCGAACTCAGGCGCCGCTTTTCTACCTCAGCCAGTGCCCTTGCCGCGACCGCTACCTTTCGCTGTGCGGTTAAGCGATTAATTCCATCAGGAAGGGCACCAGTGGCTAAATCTCGATATTGCACATCGGCTTGTTAAACACGGGTATTGGGTTCATGCAGATCAAAACGTTGGCGTTCATTATCTAATTGCAGTAATACTTGGCCTTTTTCTACGATATCGCCTTCTTTCACCATGCTAGCTATAACCCAACCAGGCTCTAGCGCACTTAAGTAAATATCCTCGGCCCCCACATAACCGTTGAAGCCATCAGGAATCGTTGATGACTCACAGCCAACAAGTAATAGCATTGCGCCCATCGCAGGTAAAACTCCATGTCGTCACTCCGACATTTATATCCTACTTGTCGATCAGTATCCATCGACGTCCACAGGCATTATATCTAATTAGAAATACACAGTTATTGATTAGTTCTTCCCATTTGCAAGACAGCAATCGCTATTCAAAGCTAAACGTCCCATGCAAACTCGTACCAGACTATATTATTTATCATCAGCTAATCTGCGAATAATGGTGAACACGAAAATTGAGCTATCTAATTATTGTGTAGTGCTACAAAAATCAAGATCTAAAAAATACATCAAATCGCGACTAAAGAATAATTAAGTAACGCATAACCAAAAAAAGCCAGACCGTTGCCGGTCTGGCCTTCTCAACTATGCTTGTTGTGGGTTACCCCACAAACCCGCTTAGATAGGCACAGGTAGCGCATCTAGGCCTGGGACCGGAAGTGAATCCAATTCAGGAAGAGCATCCAAGCCTGGGATTGGAAGTGCATCTAAACCTGGCATACCACCGCCATCAGTATCGCCGCCGCCGCCGAATGCCATCAAGTTAGCGGCCAAATTCTCACCGGTCGCTTGCAGCTGCTCACCGACTAACAAAGCACTCGCTTGAATCAAGTCTGGATCTGCACTTGGAAGCGCGTCAATAACGTCTGTCAATTTATCAGTCACACCAAGGAAACCGGCAACGTCGTTAAGCGCGGTGTCAACAGTGAAGGTCAGCTGAAAAAGCTGTTCCACGCCGGGGATGCCGCCGCTGCTAGCACCGTCGCCTTCTGCACCAGGAATAGGTAGAGCATCCAAACCAGGAAGGGCATCTAAACCAGGAATCGGAAGTGAATCTAAACCTGGCATACCACCACCGTCACCGCCGCCATCTGCGCCGGGAATAGGTAGTGCATCCAGACCAGGAAGTGCATCTAAGCCAGGAATCGGAAGTGAATCTAAACCTGGCATACCACCGTCACCGCCGCCATCTGCGCCGGGAATAGGTAGTGCATCCAAACCAGGAAGTGCGTCTAAGCCAGGAATCGGAAGTGAATCTAAACCTGGCATACCACCGTCACCGCCGCCATCTGCGCCAGGAATAGGTAGTGCATCCAAACCAGGAAGTGCATCTAAGCCAGGAATCGGAAGTGAAGCTAAACCTGGCATACCACCGTCACCGCCGCCATCTGCGCCAGGAATAGGTAGTGCATCCAGACCAGGAAGTGCATCTAAGCCAGGAATCGGAAGTGAATCTAAACCTGGCATACCACCCTCACCACCTTCACCACCGCCATCTGCGCCGGGAATAGGTAGTGCATCCAAACCAGGAAGTGCGTCTAAGCCAGGAATCGGAAGTGAATCTAAACCTGGCATACCACCACCGTCACCGCCGCCATCTGCGCCAGGAATAGGTAGTGCATCCAAGCCAGGAAGGGCATCTAAACCAGGAATCGGAAGTGAATCTAAACCTGGCATACCACCGTCACCACCGCCACCTAATGCCGTCAAATTAGACGTCAAATTATCGACAGTCGTTCTAAGCTGCAAACCAAGTTGAAAGAAACCAGATTGAATCTCTTCTTGATCTGCGCCTGGCAGCGCGTCAACAATATCTGTTACTTTATCAGTAACGCCATCAGTACCCGCCGCGTCGTTAAGGGTCGTGTCAACAGTCGCGGTAAGCTGGAATAGTTTTTCTACGCCGGGAATGCCAGCGCTATCGCCGCCGTCACCTGCGCCGGGGATTGGCAGTGAGTCTAGGCCGGGCAGTGCATCTGCACCAGGTGAACCACCACCGCCATCTGCGCCGGGGATTGGCAGTGCGTCTAAGCCGGGCAAGGAATCTGAGCCAGGCAATGCATCTAAACCAGGTAAACCGCCGTCGGACAATCCGCCCAGCTGGTCATCAATCTGAACCAGCTGAACAACCAGCGCATCTAGTGGCGTTCCAGCGGTAGCACTAGCGAGAGGTGAAATGACGTCTGCCAGAGGGCCCGCTTGCACAGCGCCCGCAGTGGCCATCAATCCTGCCATTAGTGTTTTCTTAAATAGATTATTTTGCATATTTACGCGCTCTCATCAAATGTTCTTATAATGATATTGCGTCTCGCATACTTAAATGACTGACGCTTGCTCTGGGGGGAGATGGTACGGGTTTATACCTATTGAAAAGTGTGCTGCAGTTCACACTTTTGGACTTCGCTGCTTAGTAGCGAGATATATGGTAGGCAGTCAGTCCCATTCACAAGCTAAATACCAAGCAGCTAGGCCGTGCACATTTTGCCTTTACGACACATTCCAGGGCACATTAATTCATTTAAAGGCCACATAAAAAAACACCGTGTCTACAAAGCGGCAGTTAGCAGAAAGAGGCACATTCTGCGATCAAGAAATTATGTTTTAATACTCCGTATATCCTTAGTAATATTTTATTTCAACTAACCATTCCCAAGCGAGTGATAGACATGAAGCAGTCAATCAAGCCTTTTAAAATAGACATTTCGCAAGCGCAACTTGATGACCTTAAAGCAAGGCTCGCCAACACTCGCTGGCCCAACGCCGAGCCGGTCGATGACTGGAGCCAGGGGACACCGCTCAACGCTGTGCAATCGCTATGCGAATACTGGCAACACAGCTATGACTGGCGACACTGCGAACGTGAATTAAACAAGCACCCACAATTCACAACAGAAATCGACGGTCTTGATATACACTTTTTGCATATTCGCTCGCCGCACGATAATGCCATGCCAATGATTATGACCCACGGCTGGCCCGGCTCAGTGCTCGAGTTTATGAGGGTAATCGGCCCACTAACCAACCCCACCGAGCATGGCGGCAGTGCCAGTGATGCCTTTCATTTAGTGATCCCATCCCTGCCTGGCTATGGATTTTCCGGAAAACCAACTAATACTGGCTGGGGACTGGAGCGTATTGCAAAGGCCTGGACTACACTAATGACCAGGTTAGAATACCCCAAATTTGTCGCCCAAGGCGGTGACTGGGGAGCCGGTGTCACTAGCGCAATAGCTTATTTATCCCCGCCAGAGTGTGCCGCGATCCACCTAAATATGTCGCTAGCACAACCGTCTGCGGAAGATATGGAATCACTCACCGAACGTGATCAAAAAGCCTTGGCAGACATCCAATTTTACTTCGACTCAGACTCCGGCTATGCGATCATTCAAAAATCTCGCCCACAGTCACTCGGTTATGGTTTGGCAGACTCTCCGGCCGCACAAGCGGCATGGATATACGAGAAGTTTCATCGTTGGACAGATAATAACGGACGTCCCGAAGATGCTCTTTCTGTTGATCAAATGTTAGATGATATCAGTCTGTATTGGCTTACCAACAGCGGCGCGTCGTCTGCTCGCTTGTACTGGGAAAGCTTCAACGACTTCGGTGCCGAGGTCATGACGATGCCCTGCGGTATTTCAATTTTCCCCAAAGAGTTGTTCAGGCCCGCCCGCAAATGGGCCGAGCGTGTCTATCAAAATCTGATCCACTGGAACGAACTGGACAAGGGCGGTCATTTCGCGGCTTTTGAACAACCAGAACTTTTTGTCAAGGAAGTACGAAACTGCTTCGCAAAAGTTCGGTAATCCCCACGCAGGCTTAGCTTAGCAAGGAGGTCTGCAACATATCCACAGCACCTTAAAGCCGCAATGAGTGCGAGCCATGCTAGGTCCTAGGTCCTAGGTCCTAGGTGTTAATTACCAGTGCTTGCTAATAAATTCGCAAAGCTTATTTAGTGCGATTTTACTCTCCGGCAACACTGCCATTAGCTGCATATCATGGCAGTGACCCGGCCAAATATCGATCTCAACCGGCACGCCCGCTTCGCGGGCTTTGGCAGCTCCTACCACAGCAACATCACGCAGTAACTCGGTGCTACTGGCGGTGAAATACATCGGCGGGTAGCCATCAAATGAAGCCAACAACGGCGAAACAGCAGGATCACTGGCGTCGTAGCCGGCCAAGTAAAGGCTGCGAAAAAACAAAAACGAGCTGAGGCGAAACATCGGGTCACGACCTTCATTTTCATAGAGTGAGGGCCCAGATAGAGTCCAATCACCCGCGGGCGAGAATAAGCTTGCCGACGTTGGCATCGGTAATTTTGCACCGCGAATTTTAGCTAAAATTGACAACACCAAGCCACCGCCAGCGGAATCGCCAAGCAGGGCAATATGGCTGGGTGGCACACCTTTATCCAACAACATTTGATAGCTTTCAAAGCAATCATCGATCGCCGCAGGATGAGGGTGCTCTGGCGCCAGACGATAGTCTGGCAATACCCCGATAGCACCAAGATTACTGCATATTCCAGCTAGCATCGCACGATAGGTATTCGGAGAGTGCAAGCAATAGGCACCACCGTGAAACAAAAGTAGGTGTTTCGCGCTTAGCGGATCGTCGCTAAAATCTAGGGGCTGCAAGACATCTGCCTGACAGTGGGATAAATCGACCTGACTTATACGGCAAAACAAGTCAGCTTTACCGGCAACGCGCTTATCCAGCTTTGCAAACCGCGCCCTGAGTGCCGTTAGTTGCGCCAGATTCCAAAGCGGACGCCGAAGGAGTCTAAGTAAAAAATTCAACAGGCGACTGCGAATACTTTGCTTCATCAATCTTTCCTTATAAGCGAAAAGCTAAAAATGACATCATCTTATTGAGGCTGTTATGACAGACCAGCGGGTACTTATTTTGCAGTTTAACGACAAAAGCGACAGCACAGCTAACTAATCCACGGCCCAATATACTCAGTAACAGAAATATCCCCTCTTGTGCCATGCTTTCACATGCCGCAGCACTCAAACGTCTAGGTGATATTCTGAAGATAGCACAGCCGGCATCTGCAACTTGAAGCTAAACATAGTTGAGCAGCCTTTCCTTTAAAGACCGCTTACTCAAAGTCGGCGTTGTCGATGCACCACGCGCGTGGAAACGCTCCCGCATATCAACACGCTTGCACCAAGAATTAAAAGCCTCACTCGCGGTCTGTTACAATATCGAGCAGAACAGTAACTCTATCGTCCATCACCGCGAAGATCCGGTAGATACAAGGGCCGTTAAAAAGATTGTTATCTCAAAAAAGAGGAATTATTAGCCATGCTTAATATATCGCCGTCAGTATCAATTTCCGACGACGAAATCGAGCTAACTGCGATTAGAGCTCAGGGCGCTGGCGGTCAAAATGTCAATAAGGTGTCGTCAGCAATCCACTTACGCTTCGATATTAATGCGTCGTCACTGTCAGACTTTCACAAGCAAAGACTGCTAGACCGAAGCGATCAGCGAATCACTAAAGATGGCGTCATAATCATAAAAGCCCAGCAATTTAGGACGCAGGAAAAAAACCGCGATGACGCCTTAACACGACTACGCGAACTGATTAGCGACGCCATCAAAATCCTGCCACCTAGACGCCCGACCAAACCAACCAAGGGGTCACAGCGACGCCGTATGGACACTAAATCTCAGCGGGGGAAGATCAAGAATCTACGCGGACGAGTCGACGAATGAAGAAAACCATTCATGATAGATATACCATTGCGCGCCACACCAAAGGCCCCGTTGCTTAGAGCTTGCTAGGCTCCAACAAGCAAGTATATATGCTACGCCCTCGGTTTTATCGTGTAGCATAAAATTCAAATAAATTTCAAACTACCGACCTTACATTGCTCAGTTTGATAAGGTCTCGCTATGCAATTAAATGAAGACATCACTAACTTCATGGAAACGCTGGTTGAATAAGCGTTTGAACGGCAAAACGTCAGGGCGCATTTCATCGAATGTGCGGCACGAAATATATTATTTATTGTTTCAACATAAGTATTGTCAGGACTAAGCTTCAGCAAACCGGACTCCATTACGTCAACGCCTTCCGCACTTTCTTCAAAGAAAATGGCGTTAATTTCTGCCGTATCAAGATCGAGCGACATATCAGTTCCTTTTCGGTTCTAAAGTACGGTCGAGAATTCGCAGGAAAGCATCCGCATTAAACGGCTTCACGATCCAACCTGTCGCGCCTGCGTCTTTACCTCGCATTTTTATGTCAGGTGACGACTCTGTAGTGAGCATTAAACGTGGCGTAAATCGGACGGAGAATCATCAACGGCAAGTGTGCTAGCCATAAATTAGTCTTACCCTGTTATTCTAACGGACTTAAATTGCAATAAGGCCTGGCAGCCACTTTCAGTAACGGCTGCGCCGCAGGCAAGTATGATGATTGCAGTAAACTAATTCGACGTTCGACTAGACATTCGTAATTGTACTGTTCGTCGCCATTATTGCTTTAACAATGCCGCGGCACTGGCCATGACGGTCATAATAAATAAAAACCATTTAAGACCCGCGGGGCTTGCCGTTATCGCTATGCGCACCCCAATTTTTGCCCCTGCCACAGTGCCCACAGCAAGTATCATCCCTGGTACCCAGGCCACCAATCCCTGCCAGATAAAAATAGCTAATGCCGCCATTGTTAACGCCGCAGTGCACACCATCTTTATGGCATTAGTTTTAACTAAATCGTAGCGCAAACTTCCGGCAAGCGCGGCAATCAGAATGAAGCCCACGCCGGCCTGCACGAAGCCTCCATATACGCCAGCAAAGAACAGCGTCCAAGCCGAATTTGGCGAATCAGCCATTGCCAATGCCTCTGTTCCCAGTGGCGGAGCAATGATGCTTGGGCGAATCAATATAAGTAGCGCCATAGAAACCATGGCCATTAAAAGTGCAGGCTTGAGCCACTCACTAGGAGCAAATGCAGCTATAACCGCGCCCAGCAAAGATCCAAACAAGGTTGGCTTCAAAATATTCCAAAGATCATGACGCACTAGCTGTCCGCGACTATCAAAATCTTTGGCGGCAGCGAGGGATTGCATAAGCACTCCCAGTCGATTGGTAGCATTGGCAACATCAGCCGGTAGGCCCATCAGCATTAAAGCCGGTAATGTCAGATTTGAGCCACCCCCAGCCAAGGTATTAATAACCCCAGCGACAAGCCCAACAAGCACCAATAATGCAGCAAAAGCTGGGCTAATGGCGTAAGCCGAATTCAACTCAAACACGCGCGATTTTCACCTAGCATAATCCCAAAATAATCCACTATGACACTGACCCCCGCGCTACGCGGAATACTGTAAATATATGCATATTGCACCTAATAGTAGGTATAAGCTCCGATCGAAGCTGGATATTTTTCCCCTATACTACGTCTAGTCATCTACATATTTGATTGCCACGTACAAGAAGTGTCTCTTTTAAAGTAAATAGGGGTAAAAAAATGGCAAACTCCAAAGCGATTAACATCGGCATTCCGGTTGCGGCGAACGTCGTGTTGATTGGCGTCTCTGGTGCGGCAGCGCAAATCAGCATAGGACCATTACCTGCTATCGCGCTCATAGTCGCATTGTTATTAAGCGCAACAGCGATAAGCACCTAAGTACTCTCAGCATTACCGCGGTGACCTTGTGTTTAATTAACCGAGCACAGTTGTTCAGGCAATGTGTAACAGCAGTGCATATCTCCGCATCAGCCCATTAACTTCCCTGCTAAGTCTATCGTGAGTCGTTTCTCTATGCGAAAGGTGTATTATCATTAGATAATTTCGGTGCAAATTCCACCGAGACGATGCGTGTTCATTTAAACGTGCTGACAGCGACGGCGGTGATATGATTCTAGACCAAGACCGAGTTAGTGATATCACTCGGGGCAA
Source organism: Zhongshania sp. (assembly GCF_047636175.1). GTDB lineage: Bacteria > Pseudomonadota > Gammaproteobacteria > Pseudomonadales > Spongiibacteraceae > Spongiibacter. The sequence continues at coordinate 73,377 of NZ_JBLIKC010000017.1, forward strand.
TAGCAAACTACTGGTGTCAATATCACAACTGTTTATAAACGAACTACCTGATATGATCAGCGATATCGAGAGTGCATATCAGCAAGCCGACCGCAAAGCATTAGTAAGCGCAGTCCATCGCTTAAAGAGTGCATCGGGAAATTTTGTGACCAGCGACTACTATCAAGAGTTCTCGCATCTCGAATCATCGGCTGCAGAAAATAAATCACCTGTCGTTCCTCTGGGCGACTGGAGCACTGACTGGAATACGGCAAAAGTAAAACTGGACACTCTGATTGTTGAGCTAACAGAAATGGCAGGTATATAAACATCCTATGGATGTGCTAATTGTCGACGATGATGCGATCACACGCCTTGCACTTTGCGCTGCTCTGGAGGAGTGGGGCTTTATACCCATTGTTGCAGAAAATGCTGAGAATGCACTGCAGCTGCTTGCCACAGACACCACGCCACACTTGCTAATAATAGACTGGTCGATGCCTGGCATGAGTGGGCCAGAGTTATGTACGACCATCCGCAAACGAGAGGATGGTCAATTCTTTTACATCCTAATGCTTACCGGTAAAGAAGGTAATGAGGCCATTATCGAGGCGATGGAAGCCGGCGCCGACGACTTCCTAAGCAAGCCTTTTGACCACCGAGTGCTGAAAGTACGGATCGCTGCCGGCAGTCGCATCGTTCGCTTAGAACAAACACTCAATCAGCTAGCATCGCGTGACGCCCTGACCCAGTGCTGGAATAGACGCATGTTCGACGAGCTGTTCTCTCACAGCGTCGCTGAAGCCACACGAAAACACACAAGCTTTTCTCTTATGGTGCTGGATATTGACCATTTCAAAAAGGTCAATGATACCTATGGCCACTCCGCCGGCGATGTTGCCCTTAAGCATATTGTTTATATTTTAAACATCAATCTTCGCGAGTACGACCAAGTGGGTCGCTACGGCGGAGAAGAGTTTGTGATCCTGCTACCTAGCACCGACCAAAATGAGGCTTGGGGCGTCGCTGAGCGCATCCGCTCCGCAATCCAATTTCAGCCCACCGTCGTCAGCGATGACGTGCAAATCAATTTAACAGTCAGTATTGGTATCGCTCAGTTTGATCACCATCGCGACGCCAACCAAAGCGCCTTCTTCGAACGTGCAGACAAGGCGCTTTATTCCGCGAAGCAGACCGGGCGGAATCGTATTATCTGTTCAGAGTAAGTTGTCAAAACTACCATCAGCCAAAATCCGTATGGCGTCGAGAGCGTAAAATAATAAACTTAAACACGGAAACCATAAACTGTGGACAATATAGCACCACCACCACTTATGCATTCACTAAGCGAAGTGTGGCGCGCTAGCGCTGAAATCACTCAACTCGCGTTTAGCGCTGGTTCACTGCTAAACACCCCAAAAGGCGACGGCCACTCGGTGATGACACTCCCTGGTTATGCTGGCGCCGATGGCTGTATGGCCCCACTTAGATATTTCCTTAAGAGTCGAAATTACAAAGCCCACGGCTGGAGCTTAGGCCGCAATATCCCGCCGACACGGATCACTAGCTTAGAAGAAATGAACGATTTTCAAGCCAGCATTCTTACTCGTCTAAGCCAGAATATTAGCGAAATATGCGATAAAACTGGGCAAAAAGTGAGCTTGGTTGGCTGGAGCTTAGGAGGCAATTACGCCAACTTACTTGCTCAAAGCCACCCAAATTTGATCCGCCAAGTAATTACTCTCGGCACCCCCTATGGCGACCCGCGCGGAACCGCTGCATGGAATATCTTAAAACGTCTCAATCGCGGCACAAGGGCAGATGAATCGCACAACACCGACACCTGGTCTATCGCTAATAATGGCAAGCGCACGGTACCAACAACCGTTATATACAGCCCCGTTGATGGCATTGTCTCTCCCCAAATTGCCAAATTGACCACCGAGAACACCTATAATATTGCCATCAATTCAAGCCATATCGGCTTTGCTCTGAACCGCGATGCCTATAGGATCATTGCGGAGATACTTGCGAGGCCGCAGAGTGTAAACGCGGGAGTCGTAAGCCAGAATTAGAGAATAGCATCACAAAATAAGATCAATAAAATAGCGCATATATTAAAGAATAGTGGCAAAGTACCCACATATGCGCAAAACAAAATCTAAAAAATAACGCACGTTACAAACCAATAATATACCATTAAGAGCTAAACACACGGCAAACACGCAGCAGTGAGCGCGATAACGCATAACTACTGCAAGCAGATTATGCCTGCGTTATCTTTTAATGGTTAATATGTTCTAACTAATACCTTACATAACAATAACGATCTGGAACGGAGCGCCTACGTGAAAAAATTAACGCCTATAGTATCAGGACTGTGTGCATTTACGGTCGTAATGAGCAACCCAGTCTTTTCTCAGACAGAAGTAAAAAAATCCAGCTTCGCTCTAGAAGAAGTAATTGTCACCGCCCAGAAAAAAGCCGAATCATTACAAGACACCCCGATATCGATAACGGCCTTCGGTGAAGAACGCTTAGAAATTGAAGGTATTAGTAATCTCGGCGACATCGGCTCTAAAGTGCCTAGCTTAACTATCGAACCCTTCCCTATCAACAACGCGACGCTGCGAATATTTATACGCGGCATTGGTATTGCCGACGTGCAGGTGACGCAAGATCCGCCGGTCGGCATTTACGTTGATGGTGTTTATATTGCTCGCTCGACCGGTACTGCGCTAGACGTTGCGGAACTCCAGCGAATAGAGGTACTACGGGGACCACAGGGCACGCTATACGGTCGCAATACCACCGGCGGCGCTATTAATCTAATCACTAAGCGCCCCACTACCGACGCCTTTGAGTTAAAGCAAAAATTTACCGTAGGTAACCGTGGCTTGTTTACATCAAAAACATCCGCAAACATTCCGCTCGGCGATACTCTTGCCGCCAAAGTGGCCTATCTCACCACCCAATCTGACGGCTTTATAGAAAATACTGGCCCCGGTGGTGACTTCGGTGACAAAGAAGTGAATGGTTACCGGGTAGATCTCCGATGGGATGTCACTGACAGTATGTCGATAGACTATGCCTACGATAACTCAAGCTTTGAATACTATAACTATATGTACCAATCTATTAATCCGGCAATACAAAACAAAGGCCAAGCCGAGCCTATTCGCGAATTTGCGGTAAGCGAATCAAAGCACAGTGAAGACAGATTCAGCAGCATGGCGACAGCAAGAAACTTTGAAACCTCCACTACCGACATCGAAGGCCACTCATTCATTCTTACCAAAGACTTTGAGAACGTACAATTTAAATACATCGGCGCGTACCGCGAACTCACCGATGCGTCCTACGCCGACTTAGGTGGCGGCTTGGGCTCAGAAGAGTACCGCGTTGACTCTCACGCCTACTGTGGTCCGTCGGTGATGGCAGAAACCGGTTCTGACTGTCTACCCTTGGTGATTCCGGTCATTAGCCAGGAGCAGTTTTCCCATGAGTTCCAACTTAGCGGCTCACTATTTAGTGATAGCGTAGATTACATCATAGGGGCCTATTACTTTGAAGAAAAAGCCACTGAAGATAACTCGCCACTGCATCATCAATTCAGCTCTAGACTCAGCGATGGCATTATTCCCGTTCCAGTACTAGGTGAGATACTCGGCGGCGCGCTCATCGGGGCTGGCGACGTCCATCTGGTGAATATGCTGTCTCAACGCTATGACATTAAAAATGAAGCCAAAGCTGTTTTTGGTCAATTCACATGGACACCGGATTTGCTCGACAAACGGCTGCACCTAACCTTTGGCGCTCGCTACTCGGAAGACTCTCGTCAGGCACTGAAGAATCAAACCGATCAAACCTACATTGAGTTAAGAAGTCTCGGCCAGGCAATCAACACCGAAAACCTTAGCGCGCTGTCACCGGCATTTGAGCAAGCCGGATTTTTACTTCCCGGGGACCGTAGTTTTGACAATGTATCTGGCGAGAAGGATTTTGATGATGCCTCATTTAGCTTCATCACAGAGTTCGACCTGACCGACGACATAAACCTCTACGGCAAATTCATTCAAGCCTATAAGTCTGGCGGTTTTAACACCCGTGATCCGCAGCGCGGCAGCACTGGCTTTGCACCCGGCACCCCCGGCAAAGGCGACGACACCGCAGTGGCTGCGCCAGACGGCAATGTCTACGGCTTCGGGTTTGCAGATGGCTTTGATGAGGAACGCGTTGCCTCCTTGGAAGCCGGCATAAAAAGCGAGCTGATGGATCGCCGCCTGCGTATTAACGCTAACATCTTCTATAGCGAATACACCGACATTCAGCTCAACTTTATACTTGCCGGCACCGTGGCAGATACCAAAGTCACCAACGCTGGTGAAGCTGAAATGCGCGGTGTTGAAACCGACATCACCTTCCTAGCCACCGAAAACCTTATGCTAATGCTGAATTATGCATTTTTGGATGCCGAAGTGACTAAAGCCCTAGACGAGTTCGGCAACGATCTGACCGATAGCTTCGGCTTCTACTCGTCTCCCGGCCAGTCTTATACTGCAGCAGCCGACTACACGGTGGGGCAATATGACTGGGGGCAGCTTGCGGTTAACTTAAGCTACAACTATATGGACCAACGCCGCGGTGGCGTGAGAACCGCCAATGCGAAAAACACATATATAGGTGAATACGGCCTAGTTAACGGTCGCATCAGCTTCAGTGAAATCCCAGTCAGTAAATACGGCACACTATATATTGGTCTATGGGGTAAAAACCTGGCAGATGAAGAGTTTGAAATTACTGCTATCGACAACCTTCCACACAGTGACCGGACAGTCATTTGGGGAGATCCAAGAGCTTATGGCATCGACCTAATTTATCAATACTAATAACGTCAGACACAAAAAAGGCAGCTTAGGCTGCCTTTTTTGTGTCTATGTTTTCACTAAAGATAACTACTTAGCTCAAATTTACAAACCTACCAAGGGCTGAATCAATCTTGCCACTAGGCCTTTAAATACTACTGGTGAATCCATCCCCACCAAACAAATACAATCTCTATCACTGTCTGCAACCGGTTGATGCTCTGCACTACCCTCTAAATCTGCCACATCGCCTGCGTTAAACTGTCCAAGCGCATCACTATAGCCACCGCTGAGTATCAGAGTTAACTCGCTCCCACTGTGGCTGTGTACTGGCATTTTGCGACCAGCAGCAATCCGTAACAATTGCGCTCGGCCCTCACCGCAATCCACTACAATTTGCTTTAAGCCCGGAGCTATTGTTTTTTTCCATGGCAGTGCGTCAAAGTCATGCTCTTTAAGAAGCTTTTGGAGCAAAAACGGCATTGAGCCGAGTTTGCCAACCTCTTTGACATCCACTACCGGGGATGCAATCTCGATATCATCGCTATTGGCCAGTGCCTGAGTCTCCACAAGTACTTCCTGCAATTCTAATCGCTGCAAAATATTCGCTCTTGCTCTTTCAGAAAGCGCTTGAGGAGATAAGGCGGACATTAAAAGACCGCCCAAACTTTCACCAGCGCGAACTTTTGAGCGGCATTGCGGGCAAAATTGTAAATGGCATCCCACAACAAGAGCCAATGCAGCTGGCAGAGCGCCCGCCGCATAGCTATGTAAAGTATCGTCCTCGGGATGATGTTCTATTGGGCTCATACGCCACTTTCTCCAAAATGTTGGCGGAAAGCCTTTATCGCTAACCGCAAACTTGATTTAACGCTACCGAGGGGCATCCCAGTCTCTTGTGCAATTTCACTGTGACTTTTGCCCTCGTAATAGGACTTATAAACTACTTGGGCCTGATTCACCGGCAAAGTATCTAAAACCGCTTTGAGTCGATCGCCGTCGGCATTGAGGCGAACATCGGCATCAACTGTCTCTTCCAAGTTGTCATCTGTCTCGTAAGCAACGCCTCTGTGCTTACGTAATTTATCTATCCACAGATTTCTCGCCACCCGAAATAACCACGTACTGACGGCCGCTTTATCGCGATGATAAAGATGCGCTTTGTTCCACAACGCCAGCAGCGCCTCTTGTGCGAGATCTTCTGCTATTGATGACGCCGCTCCTTGACCCAGTAAATACGCATTAACTCTGGGTGAAAAATGGTCGAACACCAACATAAAACTATCTTTATCGCGATTCTCAGCAATACGAGTCACGCAATCAGCCCAAAACTCGCCATTACGTTCTTGTTTGGCGGCATTGTCTGCCATAAAAACCCCTTAATTCAGGCCTTGTACGCTGCCTGTAGACTTTTGGATCAATGTCCGACCATTACTATCGGCCGACCATAAAATCGCCACAATTAATACAAATTGCAGCGGAATACGAAGCCACAGTAGCTCAGGAGCAACTGGGCTGCCAAAAATTGGCACATCATTAAGCGCTTGGTAAATATTAGCGGGAAGCACCAATAAACAATAAATAGCGGCGAACTTACCCGCCAATAAGCGCGAGCTCGGTATCAAGATACCCAATACCAAAGCAAGTTCTAAAATACCCGTTACCCAAACAATCGCCACAGGCCCGGGTAAAAACGGAGGCACAATACCAGCAAAGTCGTCTGTGTGCACAAAATGCGCGATACCACCAAAAAAAAACACCCCGCACACCAAGAGTCGAATAACGACTTTAAGCATAAAACTCCTCTCACAGTTTTATTGGTATTCGCTGCCAGCATTCTATTATCTCGTTATTTAGCTCGCAGCGCTTCAACTAATCATGCACTTGCACTCTAATAAGCAAGATTAGCACAAATTAGACTAATGATTAGCATTGCTGCTACCGGCTCCCAGCTATACCATTAAGCCTGAAAATACGGAGAGAACCATGTTTTTGCCTAGTGCTAAATCGATGCCAGACCTTATCGGCAACACCCCACTGCTTCATCTTAAGCAAGTATCAGAATTGACCGGCTGCACCATTCTGGGTAAAGCAGAGTTCCTCAACCCAGGCGGTTCCGTTAAAGATCGCACGGCGCTGGGCATCATTCGCGACGCCGAAAAGAAAGGCACATTGAGACCTGGGGGCACCATTGTCGAAGGAACCGCGGGTAATACTGGCATAGGCCTGACTATGATCGCGAACGCCTTGGGCTATCGCAGCGTAGTCGTTATGCCACACAGCCAAAGCCGCGAAAAAATAGAATTGCTTGACTTGTACGGCGCCGACCTACGTCTTGTTGCGGCCACAAATTACAGCGACCCCAATCATTATGTTCATACCGCCCGCCGCCTAGCCGAAAGTTTAAATGAAACCGAACCTCACGGCGCAGTGTGGGCTCGTCAGTTTGACAATACCGCAAATTCTGACATCCATGAATCAACCACAGGCCAAGAAATCTGGGAACAAACCGGTGGCAATATCGACGGCTTTATTTGCGCAGTGGGCACGGGCGGCACCCTTGCCGGTGTCAGCCGGGCATTAAAAGCCCACAAGCCCGATGTCACTATTGGTATTGCAGACCCGATGGGGTCCTCGCTGTATAACTATTTTACCAACGGCGAATTGCGCGGTGAAGGCCGCTCCATTACCGAGGGAATAGGTATCAGCCTGATTACCGACAACTTACGCCGGGCAACAGTAGATGAGGCATTTGAAATAAGCGACGCTGAAGCACTCCCTTATATTTTTGATATGCTTCGCCATGAAGGCCTGTGTCTTGGCGGATCATCTGCTATTAATATTGCCGGCGCCGTCAAATTAGCCCGTAAACTTGGCCCTGGCCATACCATTGTCACCATTCTCTGTGATTACGGTGACCGCTACAAAAGTAAATTGTTTAATCCTGTGTTTTTAGAGAATATGGGCTTACCAGCCCCACACTGGACAAGGAACTAAACCAAACTAAGCCATAGCGCAGGCTGCGATTGCAGTCTGTTTCAAACGACAAATATCTCGTCAACTGAGCTTAACTCACCATGCAGCAATGTCCCTTTGCCAATCTACTAAACCCAGACACTTACGCCCAAGGCATGCCCTATCAGGCCCTTAAGGAGATACGGCAACAGGGTCCAGTTGTGAAAATGGCAGACACGCTCACCGGGGTTCCCTATTGGGCGGTTGTCGGTCAGCAGGAGTTAGATTTCGTCAGCAAAAATCCATCGCTGTTTTCTTCTGCCAGACGCACCGCCTTCCCAATGGAATTCCCACAAGATGAAGTAGATTTCATTCACTGTCACACCATCATTAATATGGACCCACCTCGCCACCAAAAAGTGCGGCGCATTGTTCGTGAAGCCTTCACACCCAAAGGGGTTAACTCGTACGCACCGGCGTTTCGAGCACATGCCAAACGCATTCTCGATAGGGTGGTAAACCGCGGCGAGTGCGAATTTGTTGAAGAAGTCGCCGCAGAACTGCCGCTAATTGCCATTTTAGAATTACTTGGCGTCCCCATTGAAGATCGCAAGCAGTTCTTCGATTGGACCAATACCATGATGTTTGCCGACGACCCGGATATGTCCACCAGCATAGAAGATGGTCAGATAGCCGCAGGCGAATGCATCAATTACGCTTTAAAGCTGGCAGCACAACACCGCCAACACCCCATGAAAAATATTACCGGCGCCCTGCTCGATGGCGACGTGGACGGCGAGCCTATATCAGAAGAAGATTTTGCATGGATGTTTATTCTTATTCTGGTCGGTGGCAACGAATCCACCCGCACCGTGATTTCTCATGGCATGCGCCTTCTAATGGAACACCCAGAGCAACTGGAATATCTTGTTCAACACCCAGAATATATCGCCGCGGCCATCGACGAGATTTTGCGTTTTAACACCGCGTTTATCCAAATGCGCAGAACCGCGACCGACGATCTCGAACTCGGTGGCCAGCAAATACGCGCTGGCGATAAAATCATCCTGCACTACCATGCTGTTAACCATTCCGAGGCGATTTTTGGTGATGACGCCATGAGCTTCGATGTCCGCCGCAGTGAGCGCATGCCGAAACTCGGCCAGCAACTGCGCTCCTTTGGCATAGGTCAGCACTTTTGTATTGGCTCCCATCTGGCAAGACTGGAACTACAAGTCATGTTTGAAGAGATAATTCCTCGGCTTAGAAACCCGCGTCTACTGGGCGATGTTGCCTATACTCGCTCATATTTCGTTAACGGTATAAAAAATATGCACATTAGCTTCGATACCGGCGCCTAATAGCCATAATTTCATTTTATACTTTGGGCCTATACTCTAGCCCTATACCTAAGGGCCAAGCTCATTGTCAGCGCCGCGCGGTAACTGGAAAAGGAGAATAATATGGAAATTGGTTTTATTGCCATCCTCTGCCTTCTGGTCTTTGTCATTGCCTATACAGTAATGCTGTACAACGGCCTGGTAAACCTCAAACACAATGTGGCTAAGCACTTAGCTAATATCGACGTCTTACTTAAACAGCGCCACGATGAACTCCCCAAGCTAATCGAAACCTGCAAACAATATATGCACCATGAGCAAGAGACCCTGACCAAGGTCATTGCCGCCAGGCAGAACGTCGCAGACGCCCAATCTAGCCATGACATGAAAGCCCTAGGTCAAGCTGAAACCGGACTGCGCGTATCCATGGGACAATTATTTGCGCTGGCTGAAAACTATCCAGAGCTAAAAGCAGACACCACCTTCACCACCTTACAGCACCGTATTTCGGCGCTCGAAAATGCCATAGCCGACCGGCGTGAGGTTTATAACGAAGCGGTGAATAATAACAACGTGCGTATTGAGCAATTCCCCGACGTTATTATCGCCCGCTGGTTTCGCTTCACTGCCTTTGAATTACTGCAATTCAAAAAAGAAGAACTAAGTGACGTAAACGTAAAATCACTGTTTAGCTAGAATGGAAATCGACTATTTCGCGCTGGCGATTTGCGCCGCAATATCTCTCGCCAGTGCCATCATGAGCATTAACCGTTTAACAGCTGCGAGAGTCATAGAAGATACCCCGACCTCAAAAATCCGCTCTGCACACCAAGGCTACGTGGAACTTGTTGGCATTGCGAAGACCGGGCCAGAGTCACTAGTACTAAGTGGCCTCAGTCAAACTCCCTGTCTGTGGTATCGCTATAAAATAGAACACTATGAGTCGTCCGGTAAAAACAGCAACTGGCGAATTATCGAAAGTAAAACCAGCAGCCAGCCATTCACCCTCACCGACGGCAGCGGCGAGTGCTATGTTATGCCAGACCGCGCCAAAGTCAGCACTGCGCGCAAGCGGAGTTGGGAAGGTAGTTCACGCCATCCCGCTAAAATAAGCTCAAGGGGTCTTTTCAGTAAGCGCTACCGCTATACCGAGGAAATGCTCTGCGCCGAAGACATCGTCTATGTGATCGGTCTATTCGAAACCCGCCACCCGGCCAGCCTCACTGCCGCCCGCGATAGCGAAATGGCCAAGATTCTTGCCAACTGGAAACAAGATTACGACAGCCTAATTCATCGCTTTGATCGCAACTGCGATGGTGAGATTGATTTACAAGAATGGGAGTTGGTGCGGGCAGAAGCACAGCGTCAGCTAGGAAATACGGCCTCCCTTGCCCCAATAAACACCATCAGCTATTCGCCCAGCCGCCGACAACCCTATATCATTGCCAGCTCAGAGCCAGAGTCCCTAAGTCGGCGCTATCGATGGCAGGCTTTTGGCTTATTACTTGTCAGTATTGTCAGCGCCACCGCCTTGGTTTGGATGATAATGCCGCAATAGTACAAAAACAGACCCGCCATTAAAAATTAGAACAACAAGGACAAGACTATGGCTACCCGCCGCAATACCAAAGAACGTATCCTCGATATCGCCGAAGACCTCTTTGCTCAGCAAGGTTTTGGCGCGACGTCAGTGAGCGAAATTGCAGTGCAGGTAGGCATTAGTAGCCCAGGTATTTACAAGCATTTCAACAATAAATTTGCGATCTACGAGCAGGTTTGCGAACGTCTATTTGCCCCCTTGGCGGACGCTACCCGCGGTCTGGCTACGGACGCCGACTTCACCGAAACACGTAAGCAAATTCACCAAGTCATGTCGCTACTGGCCAACAAACCGAATACCGCCAGAATCGTTCAGCACGCCACTCTAGCCCGAGACGAAACTCTGGATCTGTTAAGTGATCGCTGGTATCGAAAGTTTTTTTCCGCCATCAGCGATCCCGCCAGCAATCCCGATAAAGAATGGATCAACGTGCCCACTGCAATGGCATTCCACTGCATGATTCTAGGCTATGTGACGCTAGCACCCTTGCATAAATCGATATTTGGCGTAGACCCGTTGCTGCCAGAGCAGCTAGAAGCGCAATTGCAATTCCAACAAGATATGGTCGATGGTTTAAGTAGCTTGGCACAGCGATCCACACTCAAGAAGTAAGCGTTCACTGAAGCCTCGCTTACTTGAGCAAAGCGGCAGTCGCTGCCCGCAATTGATCACTGTACTTGCCTTCCAGCAAGGCCATCTCAGTACCGTAAGTAGCGCGCTGATCGGGCGTCAAATCCTTCCATGCCTGATGTATTGGAATATGCGCCAACGCGGCGGCCATTTCCGTAAATATGGCGGTGTCTTTCATATACTTGGAGTCTAAAGCGGCAGTCTCTGCCAATACCGCAACCCGAAGCGCAAATTCACTGGCCGCAAGCTGACCAGCCAAATAGCAACGCGCCAGAATATCAATTCCATTCTGAGCTTCCGCCTGTTCGGCAGCAGATTCTTGTTGTGCTTGTTGCAAAGCGCCTCGCTCGACCTGTGTCTGCCCTCGCAAACGCCAAAGCAAGCGCCCCGCAACGACCACCAAGCCCGCAATAATAAGCAGAGCTGGAATGAGCCATACCATATAATCTGTCATTCAATACCCCTGTATTCAAATTCAATTAGACCGTCACTCATCGAACTAAAGTGAACAAGCACTATTATACTCGCGGCGAGAATCGCTAATTAACACATTAGGGAGCCTATCATTAATATTATGAGCGGAAGTAGTTTAGCCATCGCGGAGCAAGAATAAGAGTAGGAGTCTACACCGAGTCAATACGGATTCCGAATAAGACCCACACCGAAAAATACCGAGTGAGGTAATTAATCAGCGCTACCCTAGGAGCAAAGCCCGCACTGCCTTATAATTGCGTCCCCAAAAAGTGGAGCTAATTCGTGGCAACTCCCAGCGCTATCATCTGGTCAAACAATCAACTGCAATTACTCGATCAGCGTATTTTGCCAGTTCAATGTGAATACCTCCATTACGACGACCCCTATATAGTCGCTGACGCTATCCGCGCGATGGTAGTGCGTGGAGCACCGGCAATTGGTATTACTGCCGCCTACGGAATGGTTTTAGCGGCCCAACAACTTATTAAGTCGTCCCCTGCCAGTACGGCCGCTTGGCACTTAGCTCTGCGGCCTGCGCGTGAAGCACTGGCTAACTCACGCCCCACTGCCGTTAATTTATTCTGGGCACTGGAGCGCTGCGACCGCGTAATAGAAGAGCGAGGTAATGACGGCAAAGTATTGCAAGCGCTCACCGATCTGGCGATACACATTCACGCCGAAGACATCCAGCTCAATCAACGCATTGGTGATTTTGGCGCCAGCCTAATCCCCGCCGACAGTATTGTTTACACCCATTGCAACGCCGGTGCGCTGGCAACCGGTGGTTATGGCACTGCGCTAGGGGTTATTCGTTCGGCCCACCGCGACGGCAAAATTCGCGGCGTGTTTGCCGGCGAAACGCGCCCCTGGCTCCAAGGCGCCCGACTAACAAGCTGGGAGCTGATGCAAGATGGCATTCCCGTCACCTTGGCTATTGAAGGTGCAGCGGCCCACTTAATGCGCGAACATAAACCGAGCTGGATCATCGTTGGCGCCGACCGCATTGCCGCCAACGGCGACGCTGCGAATAAAATTGGCACCTATAATCTTGCTATTATTGCCAAGCATCACGGCGCCAAAGTCATGTTCGCGGCGCCAACAAGCACCTTTGACGCCCTCATAGACGGGCCTCAAATACCGATAGAACAGCGCCCCGCAGAAGAAATAACCCACAGCTTTGGCAAGCGCGTGGCGCCAGAAAACATGGTTATTAGCAATCCTGCTTTCGATGTCACACCCGCGCAGTTAATAGATGCTATCGTCACCGAGCACGGTATCATTCATCAACCTGATCGCATCAAGGTGCTAGCGCATCTTGCCGAAGGCAAAAGAAATAACAGGTGAAAACATGATTGATAGTAAATACTTTTATCAACAGGCTATCGCACTAGCCGCTGCCGGCGAAGATCTATATCAACGCGGTTGGGTGCCCGCCACGAGTGGCAATTTCTCTGTCCGCCTAGATGCGACATCAGCTATTGTTACCGCCTCGGGTAAGCACAAAGGTCGCCTTAGCCCCACTGACTTTATCGCCGTAGACTTGCAAGCCAAACCCATTAGCGATGGCAAACCCTCGGCCGAAACTGAGCTACATACGCGTCTTTATGCGCGTTTTGTAGATATTGGCGCGGTGTTACACTGTCATTCACCCTCGGCGACGGTCATCTCTAAAGCACTGAAAAACGCGAGAACAATTACGCTCAATGACTATGAATTATTAAAAGCCTTCGACGGTATAGATACCCACGATACCAGTATTGATATTCCGATTTTTGACAATACCCAAGACATAAGCGCCCTCGCCGATGAAGTAGATGCCTATTTGGCAGAGCAGCCGCACTGCCCCGGCTATTTAATACGCGGCCACGGTGTGTACTGCTGGGGTAAAGATTTGGAGAGTAGTATGCGCAATCTCGAAGCCTTGGATTGTCTGTTGCACTGCGAGCTAGCGCTAATGCACCTTAGCCATTAAGAACCGCGAGGAATTCCAATGAGTCAACTAACTGTTTTTTCTGATACCGACAGCAGCCAAGCACTGCTTAGCACTCATGACGCCAAAGAGATTTGCGGGCAACTGAACACCGTCGGCGTTCGCTTTGAACAGTGGCAAACTAGAGATGATATTGCCGCTGGCGATAGCCAGGACGCCGTCTTACACGCTTACAATGGCGACGTTAAACGCCTCATTGCCGAGCAGGGTTACCAATGTGTCGATGTGATTAGTATTGCCAGCGACCACCCTCAGAAAGACGCATTGCGGCTAAAGTTTTTAGATGAGCACACGCACAGCGAAGACGAAGTACGCTTTTTTGTGCAAGGCCAAGGATTATTTGCACTGCACATTGGCGACAAGGTGTTTGAAATAATCTGTAAAAAGGGCGATCTATTAAGCGTGCCGGCTAACACCAGCCACTGGTTTGATTTAGGCCCGCAACCTGATCTAGTCGCGATTCGTTTTTTTAACAATCCCGAGGGCTGGGTTGCCAACTATACCGCTAACGATATCGCCAACCGCTACTCGCGGCTCGACGCTTGAATCCGGCCAAAAGGAATATTTCGTGATTAAAGCTATTGTTACCGATATAGAGGGCACAACGAGCTCCATTCAATTTGTGCATGAGGTGCTGTTTCCCTACGCCGCAACAATGCTTCCCGACTTTATTCGTCAACATCGCGGCGACAGGGCGGTTGAAGTCGCCTTAAATGATGTCGCAGACCAAGCGAGTCTAGATATCAAAGACACCGAAAAATTAGCAGCGCAATTGCTGCAATGGATCGCGGAAGATAAAAAAGTAACGGCATTAAAAGCGCTGCAAGGTCTGGTGTGGGACCAGGGCTATCGCCATGGCGACTATCAAGCACATATCTACCCAGACGCGCTCAACAAGCTTATTGCGTGGCACCAGCAAGACATTGATCTCTACGTGTATTCATCTGGTTCTATCCACGCCCAAAAGCTATTTTTCGGTTTTAATGAAGGTGGCGATTTACAATATTTATTTAAGGACCACTTTGACACTACGACGGGCCCTAAATGCGAGGCAGAGTCTTATCGATTGATCCAAGAAGCCATCGGCATTGCCGCCAAGGAAATTTTGTTTCTATCAGATATTGTGGAAGAACTTAATGCCGCCGCTGAAGCCGGTATGCATACCGTGTGGGTTCAGCGCGCTCCGGCAGTACTTAGCACTCATGCTCAACACCAGAGCGTTAATAGCTTCGCAGATATTCAAATACCAGATTAAGTTAATCCGGCATTCACACCAGCTACTGTTACTCTGCGCGGATCAGTCTCGACATCGATTCAATACTACAGGGCTTAGCCACGCCATCCTCAGGCACAACAAGCTCATCGAATTTGCTAAGGGAATTTGTGCGGGTTTTAAACAACAGAACCTCAGAGCCCCGCAAGGCGGCACAGGGGCGTTGTAAACTAATAAGATAATGCTCAGTAAGGCCATTACTAAACATCAGGTGTCTACTATCCAAATACGTCCAATCAGTGATCTGATAAGACTCTATTTGAACGACGTTTTGACCAGGACGATAGCCATATTCAGCCAAACGTTCGTCTAAGCCCATGGCGTCGTCTATGACCGCAGTGCAGGCCAGCAGAGAGAAACCCAACAATATCAGCATATTGAGCTTGATTATTGTTCTATTCATATCCACCTCTGGGGAATGAGAGCGGCATCAACGTCGCCTCAACGTCAGACATTTCTACCGTCATAAGGTTCGTGCTCGCTAATACGATCAATAAGATCTATTTTTTCGTCGTGATACGGGTGGCGCGGAACAGGTCCTTGCGAAAGCTCTTGCTGCCCTCACGAAAACTGACATGAATAAAACGCGCATCAACATCGGCAACAATACCTCGTCCATACTTACTATGCGCCAACACCTCACCGCTAACAAATTCGCCGTGTAATTCCCTTGTGGCCAGGTCCTCAAGCGGCGAGTCGATAAGCTTCAGAACCTTATCGACTAATAGCGCTGAGAAATACACCTGCTTAACGGAAAATTTCACCGTTATACCATGCTCATCAACCGCTACAATGCGTCCGTCACCGTGCAAATCATGACGTACCGCAACGCCAAATTCGAATGTATCGATCCACGGAAAGGCACTCGAAAATTCTCCGTCTAACGCCAATGCCGCTAGATAGCGTGTAGCCGTGTTCGTTAGCGCAAGGCCGGCATCAGCTCTGCTGCTCTGCGTGCCATTTTCTAGCACGGCACCCAGCTCAGCGGCCAAGGGAATATTCATCTCGCGTAAAAATGGGCTGGGCAATATATTTAGCTCAGGTCTGAAGCCACCGTCCCAACCGTTATGGCAATCGAGGCTAGGCGTAAATAAATATAAAGCATCTATCGCGCGGGTCATGGCGACGTACATTAGGCGGCGCTCAGATTCTTGTTGATCCTCATCAGCTCGTCGCCGTCTACCCGCTTGATATGGCATGTAATGCGCACTCAAACCAGGCAAAATAACCACAGGCCATTCAAGCCCCTTGCTGCGATGCATAGTGGTGATGGTCACGGCATCAGTCACCGACGCGCCTTGTTTAGGATCCGCGTCAGCAACGCGAAGGCCCTCAATCATAGCCACGACGGCAGCTGGACTCTGATCGTCTTGCATTGCAACAAAGCCTACAAACGAGCCGATAGTCGCGGCTCTATTTTCGCCATCCTCACTACTCAGCGCATTGTCGCGAATAGCCTTAAGTAAATCTAAATCTGTTAGAAATGTCTCTAAACCACGCCCCGCAAACGCCGATTTTTCGATACCGTCGAGTGCGACTGCAAGCCGCTGCAAACGCTGTTCCTGATACATAGACAAGCCGTCATCAGACAGCTTTAAGGCGGCAAATCCATGTCCGTCACTAAGGACTCTTTGCGCATAGCGACGCAACACTTCATGTTTGATTTTTAACTCACAAAATCGCAGAAGATCAAAAACTTGCTGCTGACAATCCGCCGGACTCTGCTCGTTAAAACGTCCTGACATAACGCGTAACAACACCAATAAGACTTTAATCTCTTGGCGGTCCAGCACCCGACTGCCACCCGTAATTCGGTTTGGTATACCGCGCTGCAACAGCACTAGTTCAACCGGCGCCGCCTGGGCCCAAGTTCTACATAAAAACACCATATCTCGGAAAGGCCTGCCACTGGCGTGTTCCGCCAAACACAGATCGGCCAATGAAAAACCGTCCGCCGTTTGCAGGCGAAGCTCAAGTTTGGTGGCAGGCGCGTTGTCAGCACTAATACATAGCACCGGTTCCCTGCGTTGGTTATGCGCGATCAGATGTGCGGCTGCGAGCGCCAGACGATGCCCGTAACGGAAAGTACGCGACATTTGATAGCTGCTATGGGGATAGTTTTCACCAAAATAGGTGAGCATATATTCTGGACGCGCGCCGCGAAATTCATAGATGCACTGATCAGTGTCGCCCACAACTTGTAAATGAGCGCGCTCACCCGCTAGGGTTTTAAGCAGAAAAAACTGTATATCATTAATGTCTTGGAATTCATCAACAACAAATAGCTCTACCCGGTTAGCGAGAAATTGCGCCAAGTCGGGGTTGGCTGCAATGGCGCAACAGGGGTCGTAAAGGTAGTCTGAAAATGTCACTCTGGCAGCGGCCTTACGCCATTGCTCAAAACGCGCAAACGCTTCTATAAATAATTCATACTGCTCTGGATAAGCACCGGCAAAAAAACTGGATTCGGGTGATTGCAAACTGGACTTAGCCAAATCAACAAAACCCACAAAAGCATCTAACCACTGTTGCTGCTCATCGCGAATAGCGGCCCGCTGTGACGATGTCCCAGCTGAGGCTTGCAGCGCACGCAGCATCTCTATTCCAACCTGAGTATCCCCAAGAGGAGTAGGATCAAAAGGCGGTAAATATCCTTCCTTTGCCAAAGAAATCGCTAGATTACGACCCATTGCATGAAACGTTCGCACCGGCGGCAGCCCGAATGCCCCACCAACAGCATGTTGTAACTTGCGGCTAAAATCTTCCTGTGCGGCCTTGTTAAACATCACAACCCGCACTAGACGCGGGTCTATGCCAGATCGCAAACGCTCTAGCACATAGCGCACCATCGTTGTGGTTTTGCCTGCACCCGCAACGGCGGTCACACGAGCATGACCGCGAATGTGGCGAGTGACTAACAGCTGTTCTTCCGTCAGCATGGTGAGCAATATGAGTAGGTCATGACAAAAGTAATTTGATTTATTCCAAGACAATTGGCGCAGAAGGATAACAAGGTTTGGTAAATTTTTCCGAATTACCCACCGCTAACAGTATCGAGCTCTTTGAATAGCTATGAGCCACCGAAAATCAAGACGAGTGGGAACGATGCGCGTCCAGTTCGACTTATTTTCAGTACCGATTTTCACTAATAATATCTGCTTTTAGCTCATTCTAAGGTATTGAACATGGCATACAGCCGCTAAGACATGCAAAATACGGGCGACTTTACTGCTGTGCACCGTGATCTAAACGCCTGAAGCGCTGTGCACCGCTAATCTAAATACCATTGCATAAGGATAATAAAAGATGAATTTCCAAGAAATTACCGTTGAAATTCGTGAATCGGTCGGCATCCTCACACTTAATGCACCGGCCACACTCAATGCACTGACACCCCTCATGGTGAAAGAAGTCAGTGACGCGATTGATTACCTCGCTGAAAATGCTCGTGCCATGATCATTACCGGCGCAGGACGCGGCTTTTGCTCAGGTGCATCGCTCAGCCCCAGCAATCCGCTGACGCCCATAGAGCCCAATCGCAGCCAGCGCGATATCGGTTTAATTCTAGAAAAATACCTAAATCCCATTATGATCAAACTAAAAAACCTGCCGATTCCCTGGATTACCGCTGTTCGCGGCAGCGCCGCAGGCTTTGGCGCCTCCCTCGCCCTCGCCGGAGACATGATCATTGCCAGTGACAACGCCACTTTCATACAAATCTTTTCCAAAATTGGCCTTATCCCCGATGGCGGCGCAACCCACCTCCTCAGCCGAACCGTTGGCCGAGCTCGCACCATGGAATTAATGCTAATGGGAGACCGTCTCAGCGCCGAAAAAGCGCTGGACTGGGCACTCATTAACCGCGTTGTCGCCGATGAAGTATTGCAAGACGAAGCCTTTAAAATCGCTCTCACCCTCGCCAACGGGCCAACCACTGCCCTAAGCCTAATTCGTAAAGCCGTATGGGCAGCCGTAGATTCGAACTGGGAGTCCACATTACAGACAGAACGTGAGCTGCAAAAAATTGCCGGCCAAACCGCCGATTTTGATGAAGGTGTTGCGGCATTTGTTGAAAAACGGGCGGCTAAATTTACCGGCCAATAAGAGCTACAGTGGCGTGGCGCCATGCACTCGTCGCTAAGCAGGCTCAGGCAGCAAAGACCCCAGATAAATTCGCGCAGGATATTCTGATCAGATTTGCTGCCTGAAGCCTATGTAATTACAAGGGAAATCGCCGACAATAGCGCTCACGCTTCCATTACCGATTAGACAACTGTTGTGGCACAGCATGGGTAGTAAATAAGCCACCGGTCGTATGACAGCCCGCAAAATAATATGAAACTGAATATAGGATTCTTGGAATATAGCTATGAGTGAACATTGTATTATCATCGGCGCCAGCCACGCTGCAGCCCAATTGGCAGGC
>NZ_JBLIKC010000018.1:0-92204 GCF_047636175.1 Zhongshania sp.
GCAATACCCCGCGCTCGACCCTGAGGCTCTTTACCTAGGGGCAGCGGCACAGCCGCAATATTACGATACATGCCCTCGACAATATCAGTGATATTTTCTACTGCATCAAAGGCTAAGCGGGCCGCGCCGTGCAGACTTTTTCCAGTTTCCATAGGTCCTCTCGGTGGTCATTTTCTAACGCTAGCTTGGGTTTTCCGGGAGCAAAGCGCTGTTCAGTAAATATACAGCTTGCAATATACCTAGCTTGAGGGAGAGTTAGTACACTTATGTATACATATATTCACAAACCCACTACCCAGATCATTTGGTGGCTCGTGGCCCAGTGCATCAGTCGCCTAGCCTAAACGCTGCCTACATGCCCGCTGAGGAGCTGAGAGCAATGGCGTTCCAAAGAAGCAGCGCTTGAGATTGCCTTAACAACGATTAATAGACTTTTAATGCTAGAATTTAAACCAGAACTGACTGGGCCGCGTACACAAAACTATTAAACGAATTTAAGGTGTTTGCTATGTTTTCATTTCTCAAGAAAGACCCGATTAAAAAGTTAAACAAGCTCTATTTACAGAAACTAGAAGAAGCGATGTATGCCCAGCGCAATGGCGATATACGATCTTACTCCAGCATCACTAGTGAAGCAGAAGATATTAGAATTAAGATGGATGCCCTGCGCGAATCTATCGCCAGCCAGTAAGTCCAATTCTAGTAGCTGGCTGACCAGAGGCTCTTTTATTACCGTGTTTCAGTGCTCCAGGCACTAAACTGAGAATAACGGTCAAGTAAGCAAAGCGCAAAACCCACTGCCACGCCCGGACCGACACCCAAAACTAGGCACACTCAACCGTGCCTTATTCCGTCATTAGAAGCTTCAAACCAAACCCAGACGGCCAACACAATCCAGCAAAAAAGCAGCTCGGTGGAATATCCGGCTGCAAATAGGTTTACAGAACCTGCGCCAAACGCCGCGATAATATCGAAATTTTCAATCAGTGCCGGAATCATCAAAACACAAAAGGTGATTGTGAGTAGTAGTGCCACCAATATAAGGCAGGCTTTAAACACAGTACGACTCATAACTTAATTCTCGCTAGATAGCGCAAAGAAGGTACTTAAATTGAGAAAACTAAGGCGGCAGACGTACCCGTGACTGCTAGGGAAGCGCCGCCAAAATTTAAACACATATTGCGAACGTACACCCAGCTACGACAAGATAGGCCAATATCCGCGAGGGCTGAAGTCCTATCAGATAATACAATGTGTGCAGATAGCAGGTCGCAGCAGAACCTCATCAAATAATTAAGATCCTGGATTTTTTGGAAACCAAGGAAAAAACCTGTTTGTTGTTTCTTGATATCTTTTATATCCCGTGCGTTTTTGCACTGAATAGTATTCCGAAGGAATGGCACCAGTAAGATAGTTGAGGGTGATGTATAACATCACCGACGCGCCAAGCGCGCCTACCCCCAATACGATCCAAATACCCTGTATTTCAAACTCTTGCAATGCCAACCACGAAGGCACTGAGGCTATCATCAAGCTGGTCCACACCAGCCATTCAGAAAAATAGTTGGGGTGACGGCTGTAGCGCCACAGACCAATATCACAGACTCCCCGCTTGTTTTTAGAGATAAACTGCATCTTCTGCGCATCCGCTATCGATTCCAGGATATACGCTAAGAGCCAAATACCTACGCCCGCAATTTCCCATACCGAAAATACATCGCTACCGTTAACAGCCAGCATAAAACCAGGCAAGGCCAAAACCGATATATTCGCAAAGCCCTGAACCATAATTTCGGCCAGAGAATGAAATTTAACCCGCGCTCCGTCGGAATCCTCCAAAATCATGCGACGATAGACGTAACGAGGGAATTCGATTTTAAAAATTACACCCGTGGCCTTAGCCATAATCAGTGCACCTAGGCCCATGCGCAAGCCAATGAGCAGATAGACACCGCCAACCACAAACTTACGGATGGCATTGCCATCGCCCATCAATAGAATCAGAACACCAATAAGGGCGACACCAAACGGCCAGGCGATATCAACATATGACATACGGCCGGTTATCAGAAATGGAATGCATGCGACCAAGATAAAGAGCACCATCTGCACAGCTGCGTTCACCAACAACATGGAAACCAATGTTTCATTCGCAGCAAACATTACCACCGACCAGATAGCCAAAAACACTACACTTAACGCGCCACCGAAATTCATCTCCTGCCCCTAAATTGATTGTTTTAAATGTATAAGATACCGGCTGGGAAATATTCCCATCCCTTTAAAATCACCGCCATGATTATGCTCGCCGTTAGCGTGCATCTCCCTGCACGCCTGCCATTGCATATTAGATTTACTGCTGCTCAAGCCCAGATAGAAGTCACATATTAAAATCGCAGCAGCGGTCACTTGTATTTAGCCGAAGTAATAAACTCGCCAAAAGTCTCACACCAAACAATAACGCTTGTGTAACGCGACGGGTCGACGCCTGCAGGAACGTTAAGCAAGAAGTTGGCGAAGGTCTTAATGTCGCCAACAAGCGTCATACGCGACTTCAGACGATTGAACTCGGCTTCGGTCTCGACAAACTCGGGTGAGAGGTAGAGCTTGTAGTCCGGCCCCGGCGCTAGACTGCCCATTAGCGAAATTGAGTCACGCCCTATTGATACCTTGCCGTCTCCCCAGTGAAAAGCGTCACTGCCCTCAAGGTCGCGATGAAACTCTGCCGAGTACATGGCACCCTCGGCAACCGCAGATATATCATCAAGCGATGGCGGTGGCGGAGCAATAAGAATAGGTAGGGCATAAATCCCTCCAGCAAAGCCAATTGCGACAGCAAGCCCGTGGGACACAAGAATTAAGAACGCGTACTTAATCTTCACGAATAGATCTCCAGTTATTTTTTATGGCCTAGCAAACACGTAAAAAGGCCTTTGTATCCAGCGAGCGAGCTTATCACCGTCGGTCTGTAGTGCCTTAACTTCACGAATTTTAAATATTACACAAAATATCCCGGCGCTGACATTGTGTATTAACATTGAAGTTTATCAGCAAGCGATAATCACGTCGGCTCGCCCTGCTTAGCGATAAGATCTCAACATCTTTAGCCCAATGTGGTCGCCAATCGTTGCGTCAGTGCCTGCAAGCCCCGGCCTTTATTACTTATTTTCCAAGCGAGAAAATTTTCAAGGACAGATACTGTAGCCAATCCTAGCGGTAGCAATTCACCGCTATCAAGTTGCGCTTGAATACGCTGGCGTGGCAGGTGGCCTATACCAATGCCGGCCCGTATCGCCGCCACTTTTTGATCAATGTTTTGCACATAGAACATTTTGCCATCGCTGCTTAAGCCTGCGCTGCGAGTCACGCTCGTCATCGAGGTGTCGTGGGTAATGATCCGCCTGACCTTTAAAAGTAATACTTCTAAGGTCTCGGGCCTCGCCGCCATATCGGCCAGCTCATGACAAGACGCTATCACCGGCAGCAAATCAACCCTTTTCATAGGTACCGCGCGGTAGCCTTTTTGGAGCGGAACCGGCCCTGGCGAACCCACAATCAAATCAACCCGCCCCTGCTCGAGCGCCTCCCACCCACCATTTAAAACCGATTCACGCACATCGATTTCGATAGTTGGATGCTCTCGGAGAAACTCGGACAGCACCGCAAAAAAACTGGAATAGGATTGCAATGACTCAACTGCAATATTGATATGGGGCTCCCAGCCCGTGGCGAGCTCCTTTGCCTTGTTTGCCAGATGCGTCGTGGCTTGCAATATATCCCGGCCCTCGCTAAGTATTAGTCGGCCTGCTGGCGTTAATACTGAGCGCCGTCCCTGCCGCTGAAACAAAGTGATATCTAACTGTTCCTCTAACTTTTGTACGGCGTAAGAAACCGCCGACGTTGCTCTATTCATCTCTTCAGCCGCTTTTGCAAAGCTACCCCGCCGGTCGATAGTATCCAGTGTTTCCAATGCCTCAATTGTTATTGGATTTCTCGCCATTTCAATATCCGAAAATAGTTCTAATAATTAGAACATTCTAAACAATTAACAGACCTTATAACCAGCTCTAAAATCATTATAATGAACACACCAATTAAGTAAACCGCATAAAAAACACTTGGGTAAACAAAATGAAAGCAATTATAAACAACATAACTTCAACAAACAGCGGTCTGGACACGTTAGCTCCTCGGATAGCTGCCGGCGCAATTTTTGCGGCCCATGGCGCTCAAAAACTATTCGGCTGGTTCAATGGTTATGGCCTAGAAGCCACCGCAGGCTGGATGGCATCCATTGGAATTGAGCCCGGAATGCTAATGGCAATCTTGGCTGGTAGCGCCGAGTTCTTTGGCGGTCTTTTACTAATTGCCGGCCTACTCACACGCCCAGCGGCGTTGGCACTTACCTTCACTATGGTCGTTGCTCTGGTTACTGTTCACTTAGATAACGGCTTCTTTATGGCTAATAACGGCTACGAATTTGCCTTAGCTTTGCTCGCCATCAGTGTTGGATTAGTATTCAGGGGCGGCGGCAGCCTTAGTGTAGATCGCCTAATTAATATTCAACTGACAAAGTAGACGATTCGCTGAAAATCATCGTCCAAGCAATATTAATAAGAACATATTAGTCATCAATAACGGGGCAGGAGTGAATCCTTAGGCCGGCCATATTACCGAGCGAGAAGTACAGCTCGGTCGGTTTTTCGGGCAACGCACTTTTCAGGAGCAATAAAATGGGCTTATTACAGCAGGGAAAATGGGTTGATCAATGGTATGAAACAGATAATAGCGGCGGTGAATTTCGCCGTCAAGACAGCGGCTTCAGGCACTGGTTAACGCCAAACGGAGAAGCTGGCCCTGAGGGTCAACAGGGCTTCACGGCAGAGAAAGGTCGCTACCACCTCTATGTGTCACTGGCCTGTCCCTGGGCTCATCGCACATTGATTTTTCGCGAACTAAAGCAACTGCAAGACTATATTGATGTCACCGTAGTCGAGCCAGTCATGCTTGAAAACGGCTGGGAAATGACAGATCCACTTTATGGCTTTGAGTTTCTCTACCAATTGTATTTGAAAGCCGATGGCCAGTATGAGGGCCGAGTCACGGTGCCAGTCCTGTGGGACAAACAAACCAAGACCATTGTTAGCAATGAATCCTCAGAGATTATTCGCATGTTTAACAGCGCGTTTAATCATTTAAGCGGCAACACCACTGATTATTACCCCGAGGCGT
The DNA here is from genome assembly GCF_047636175.1 of Zhongshania sp. Taxonomy (GTDB): domain Bacteria; phylum Pseudomonadota; class Gammaproteobacteria; order Pseudomonadales; family Spongiibacteraceae; genus Spongiibacter. Next base: position 5,233 of record NZ_JBLIKC010000018.1, read on the forward strand.
TACAGGCAAGCATCAATACTTTGAACGACCGCATTTATAACACTATTAACAACGGCGTCTACCGAGCGGGTTTTGCGACCACCCAAGAAGCCTATGAAGCCGCTTTTCATCAGTTGTTTAAATCGCTAGATTGGCTTGAAGACCTATTGTCGCAACAGCGTTATACGGCAGGTATTAAAGTGACAGAAGCGGACTGGCGTTTATTCACCACCTTGATTCGCTTTGACGCCGTGTACTTTGGCCATTTCAAAACTAACCGCCAATTACTGGCCGACTACCCCGCTATTAGTGGCTATGTCCGCGAGCTATATCAAGTCCCGGGCATAGCGCAAACCGTCAATTTTGAACACATTAAAACCCACTATTACGCCAGCCACCTGATGATCAACCCCACGGGTATTATCCCCTTGGGGCCTGAGCAAGACTTTAATATCGCTCATGGCCGAGAAAAACTTTAAACCGCGTAACTGGATTGCAGCGATATCAAAAGTTGGAGGTCAGTACTAATTTAATTTCCGATCAAGAGGATAAAGGGATCAGAGTCGCTCAATTATAATAATTCAGCAGACTGACTCATTTTATGAGCCAGTCCTGAGACCTTAAAACAGCCTACTTTTTGCGCTTCGGCAAAGTGCCCATGGTTTTACAAATAATGCTCAGCATCACCTCGTCGGCACCACCGCCAATCGAGGTTAAGCGGGTATCTCGAAAGGCGCGTGCTATTGGGTTATCCCACATATAGCCCATACCGCCCCAATATTGTATGCAGCTATCGGTGACTTCACGCAGCAGTCGACCTGCCTTTAGCTTTGCCATAGACGCTTTACGGGTGACATCTGTACCATTGAGGTATTCCTCTACGGCATTAAATGTTAGTGCGCGCAGCGCTTCGACTTCGGTTTGTAATTCGGCCAAGCGAAAATGTACCACTTGATTATCTAGCACCGACTGGCCAAATATTTGACGCTCGCGGGTGTAGTCGATGGTTTTATTAATACAATCTTCCATCGCTTTTAAACTGCCGGCAGCTGCAAACAAACGCTCTTCTTGAAACTGTAGCATTTGGTAGATAAAGCCATGACCTTCTTCGCCGATAAGATTTTTCTGCGGCACTCGTACATCGTCAAAGAATACCTGTGCGGTATCGGATGAGCGCATACCCAATTTATTTAATTTTTCAGAGAATGAGATACCCGGTGTATTAGTGGGCACCACGATAAGTGACTTATTTAGATGAGGCTTGTCATCACTGGTATTGGCCAGCAGACACAAATAATCTGCCTGAGTGGAATTGGTGATCCACATTTTAGAACCATTGATAACGTAGTCATCGCCATCTTTTTTGGCGGTGGTTTTAATGGCCGAAACATCTGAGCCGGCGTGCGGTTCACTGACAGCAATAGAAAATACCGCGTCACCAGCGATCGCTGGCGCCAAAAACTCTTTGCACAAAGCATCGCTACCAAAACGCGCCAGTGCCGGTGTTGCCATGTCGGTCTGCACACCAATCGCCATCGCCACACCACCGGTTGCGATACGACCCAACTCTTCAGAAAATACAATCTGGTAGCTATAGTCTAGCCCCATACCACCATGTTCAATGGGCTTACAGATACCCAACAGACCGAGATCACCCATCTTTTTGAACAGTTCATGGGCCGGAAATATGCCGTCCGCTTCCCACTGGTCAGCATGGGGATTAATCTCGGTATCAATGAATTTTGCTATGGTTTGGCGAATCGCCTCGTGCTCTTCTGTCAATATCATTTTTTACTCCGCAATAATGTGTATTAAAGATATATGTCTTAAGCAAACAGATCTGGGATGTTCTCAAAGGGATAGGGAGCTGGTGAAAATAGCGACTTATCTTTACCCATTGGTTCGACCTTTTGAAAGGCCGGGCGAGCCATCATGCGCTGCATATAATCGAGCACCTGTGGCTCATAAAACTGTGATAGCCCCAGTCCATGACCAAGATACAGCGCGTACACAATGGCAATATCAGCCACGGTAAAACGGCCGTCACATAGAAATTCGCGATCGGCCATATGGGTGTTTAGACGCTTAAGACGCGCTAGAAACCACTTATAATAGTCTTTCACTACCTGCGGTTGGCGGCGATCCATAGGCTCTAATTGCGAATAACGCAGCACCAGCGTTTGCGGGAACGTTAAGGTGGCATCGCTGTGGAATAACCAGTTCAGGTAGTCACCGTACTCAGGGTGATCCGCTTTTAAACCAAAGTCATAGCGCTGATAACGCTCAACCAGATATAGGCCAATGGCTGAGGACTCGGTCATATGAGTCTCGCCATCGACAAAATACGGTACCGTCCCCAGCGAGTTCACTTCTAAAAATTCGCGCTGAAACATACGCGGCGGAAACGCTAATACCTCAAGGTCATAGTCTATGCCCATTTCTTCCAGAGCCCACAAGGCCCGCAATGAGCGAGCGGTATAGCAATGCCAAAGTTTAGGTAGCTTAGTCGGTGTCATATCAAGTCCTGTTATAACTGGTATTGACGCGCCGCAAGGTCGCGCATTATTTCTTCTGAACCGCCGCCAATCGCATTAACACGAACTTCGCGATAAAAACGTTCGACTCGATTGCCACGCAAATAACTAGCACCACCCAATATTTGACTGGCCTCGCGAGCGCAGTATTCCATGGTTTCACTGGCCTGCACCTTGGCCATTGCCAAGTCGCCGGGGTCACAGCGCCCGTCGATATAAGCTTGGGTTAGATACTGAAGATAGGTTTGAGTAGCATTGAGCTTTTGCTTCATGGTCGCAATTTTGTGACGAATTACTTGATGATCCGCCAGCCGCTTGCCAAAGGTTTTACGCTGCTGCGCCCATACGACTGCGTCTTCTAGGCAAGCCCGCGCCGCCGCCTCCATGGTCACCGCCAAACTGAGCCGCTCGGGGTTAAAGTTGGTCATAATAACCCAAAAGCCCTTGCCCTCTTCGCCTAACAAATTCTCGACCGGCACCCGTACATTATCGAAGTAAATCGTGCCGGTATCTGCGCACCACCAACCCTGTTTGCGGTCCAGCGGCGTTCTCGCCACACCCGGTAAATCAGTGGGAATCAATAGCATGGAAACGCCACGGCCACCCTCACCACCGGTTCGCACGGCAGTAGACACCCAGTCGGCATTCATCACGCCAGAAATAAAGGTCTTACTACCGTTAACAATATAATGATCACCATCGCGCACGGCGGTAGTGGTGAGATTAGCCACGTCGGAACCACCAGAGGGCTCGGTAATCCCAAGTGAGATACGCTTTTCTCCAGCTAATACCTTGGGTGCAACCATCTCTTTAATCGCGTCACTGCCGTAATTGATCACCGGCGGCAGGCCAATGCCGTGAATAAGCAGATTACTGATTAAGCCCCCAGCAGATCCAGCCCGGGTAAACTCTTCATTGCAGATATTAATATGCCACTGATCAATGCCTTCGGAGATACCGCCGTAAACCTCAGGGTAGCCCATTTGCATAACACCAATTTCTGCAGCTTTGCGCCACAGCTCGTCAGGTATTTTACCGGCCTCTTCCCAGTCATCCAGAAATGGCACCACTTCTTTTTCCAGCCATTTGCGAAGCTGTGTGCGCCACTCTTCGTGCTCGGGTCGCAAATACGGATTAAACATCCTTGCGCTATCAAAACTGAGAGACATTGATCTTCCTTATTATGATAAAGCTGTCGGCATAGTTTATACATATGGACGATAATGGCTTGGGAATTGGTGCCAGCGAAATCGGGAATTGGTGCCAGCGACGGGGGATTATTTCTTGCGGAAATCTCTGGGGGAGAGGCCATACCAGCCGCGAAAGGCCGCCGAGAAAGAACTTTGATCCATATACCCTAGCAAAAAGGCAATATCAGTAATACTCAGACGCTCATCGGCCAAATACTGTTGGGCAAGCTCTGCGCGTAACTCCTGCAGTATTTGTAGGAACTGGGTGCCCTGCTCAGCTAGACGCCGCTGCAAGGTACGCCTGGAGATATTGAGTGCCGCCGCGACCTTATCCACGCCCATATCGCCACTCGGCAATAACCGCAATAAGGTTTTGCGCAAGGCGATAATAAAATCGCTGCTTGTACTATTTTCTTCAAATAAGTGCCGAATTGGCTGCGCTAAAACCTGACCCCAGCCGGCATTTAAACCGATGAGGGGATAACCTAAACAGGCGATATCTAGATACAGACTGCTTACCGGCTGATCAAATTTTAAATTGTCGCCAAACTGCTGCCGCAACAAAGTCAAATCCTGTGGCCGCGCATAAGTAAAATGCGCCGCGCGCACCGGAATCGGCTGAACACATACCGAATTGACAATGGCGGCGGCTACACCCAAGGAGGAGTCTGACAAATAACGCTGCGAGTAAGTTGCTTCTTCCAAGGGCTGCCAATCCAAGCGGATAAACTGCTCCTGGCGCCGCACTTTTACTTCACCAATATCACCGACAATACGCAGTACACTGGGCATCACGTTTAAATATTCTTTAAAGGTGCGACAACCCGAACAGGCATACAGCTGCAAATTCAGAAGATTGATGTAGTCGATACGCCCAACATACAGACCAATGTCGGAGTTATTGGTGGCGCGCGCCACACACTCATATAAGTTAAATAAGTCCGCGACCGGAACTCGCTGATCACTATCAACCTCCGCAGGCTGAACGCCCACTTCGTTAATAAGCTGATCAATGTCTGCACCCAAGATCTTTGCGGCTTGAAAAAGCGTATTCAAGGCAGAACTATTCACCGACCAAGATCGCTTCACCTCCGCGCTTAAGCGCGGCACAGGAGCTAACTTGTTTAATGCATCATTCGTAAGCGACATTCGTATTCTAAATAGCCTTCAATGCCTGAGTGTAAGCGTTCTATTTAAGGACCAGAATATGAGCTTCTGAGCACAAGAATCTAATTTAGCCAGATTATACCGCGAACTTGAGTACCAAGCGGCCCAAAAGCCCGAGCTAAGCACCTATCCAATCCTGCCGGACGCCACCGTGGGTATCGAGCAAGCATTATACTCCGCTATCATGTTTGGCATGCTAACATTGCGCGCGCTAAGCGCGCCTTAAATTTGCACATGTGTTTTACAAGATGACAACGAGAAAGGGACACGAGGATATGAAGGCCTTTGAGTTTCACACCACAAAATCCATTATTGTTGAACGCGGCGCCGCCGCACAGCTAGCCGATCGCATCCGCGACATGGCCTGCCAGTCAGTCATGATTGTCAGTGATCCCGGCGTTGTAAAGGCAGGACTGCTAGAGGCCACCCTGGCTAATTTCAAAAACTTAAATATTCACGTCTCGGTGTTTGCCGATGTGGTGGCAGACCCACCTGAAGCGATTATTCTAAGTGGCATCGAGGCCGCCCAACGGCAGGGTGCAGATTGTATTATCGGCTTTGGCGGCGGCAGCTCTATGGATGTCGCTAAGCTGATAGCCCTGCTAGCCAACAACGAACAAAAGCTGGCCGAGGTCTACGGCGTGAATGCCGCAAAAGGCCAGCGACTGCCGCTGGTGTTAATACCCACAACCGCCGGCACCGGATCAGAAGTCACCGCCATCGCCATTGTGACCACCGGTGAAAACGAGAAAAAGGGCGTGGTGTCGCCACTATTGCTACCCGATATTGCCTTGCTCGATGCCGAGCTAACAATAGGCCTCCCCAGTCACGTGACCGCCGCCACCGGTATAGATGCGATGGTACACGCCATAGAGGCCTTCACCAGCAAGCGCCTCAAGAACCCTATTTCAGATAGCCTCGCGAAAGATGCGCTGCGCCTGCTGTCTGCCAATATTCATACCGCCTGCCAGCACGGAGATAATATTCAAGCCCGTGAAAATATGCTGCTCGGCTCCTGCTTAGCCGGCATGGCCTTTGCCAATGCCCCGGTGGGCGGCGTACATGCCCTAGCCTATCCCGTCGGTGCACGCTTTCATGTACCCCACGGCCTGTCTAACTCATTAATGCTAAATGCCGTGCTGCGCTTTAATTTACGCGATGCCGAACATCTTTATGCAGAGTTAGCCGACGTGGTATTTCCCGCCGCCGCCGGCGCGCCGCAGATCCGTGCGCTGTCACTACTTAACTACCTAAAAGACTTGGCCGGTGAACTCGGCATTGCTAAATCACTGCGAGAAGTTGGCATCAGTGAAGACGATATCCCCCAGCTTGCAGAAGACGCCATGAAACAGAGCCGCCTACTGATCAACAACCCCCGCGAGATCCATTTAGCGGATGCTACCGCACTTTATAAGGAGTCACTGTGAGCGATAAAGCAACGATTCCCAGCCGCGCAGATTTTTCACATTTCTCAGAAATGCAAACTCGCTGGCATGACAACGACGTCTATCAACACGTTAATAACGTGGTGTATTATTCCTTTTTTGACACCGCCGTAAATCAGCATTTAATTAATAGCCGCGCACTCGACATTGCCAACAGCCCAGCCATTGGCTTAGTGATTGAAACCCAATGCCGGTACTTTTCCGCGGTAAGCTTTCCTGACTTGATCGTGGTTGGTATAAAAGTGGAACACCTTGGCAACAGCAGCGTTCGCTACCAAACCGCGATCTTTCGCAATGACGAAGACAGCGCATCAGCGGTCGGCAACTTTGTTCACGTATACGTTGATCGCAACACCAATAAGCCAGTCAGAATTCCGGATAAAGTCAGATCGGTACTAGCCGCTCTCATCTGCGAATAGCTACTCGCAAGAAACTAAATCTGAGTGTCACAAGCAAATTGGAGTAACCATGTCAGACGGACTCAAGAACTTACTTGACCTGCTAACACTTGAAAAAATTGACGAGAATATCTATCGCGGCCAATCCGAAGCCACTGACTGGGGCCGGGTCTACGGTGGTCAGGTAATCGCCCAAGCACTGTCAGCCGCAGCCCAGCAGGTTGCGCCCGACCGCCATATTCATTCATTCCATAGCTACTTTTTGAGACCCGGAAACCCTGACTACCCCATCATCTTTGAGGTGGAAAGTAATCTAGACGCCGGCACCATCTCTAACCGCAGAGTAAAGGCCGTGCAGCGCGGGCAAACTATCTTTTTCATGACCAGTTCCTTTCAGCTCAACATCGACAGTTTTGACCACCAGAGTGAAATGCCAGCAGTACCACCGCCAGATGATTTACCCCATAAATTAGAACTGCGTGAAGAAGATCTGCGCTTTGCCCCACGAGAGCGGCCACACAGATTTAACGGTGTGCGCGCCATTGATTTCCGTACCGTTAACTACGAAGACCTGACGCAGCCTCACAAAAGTCCGCCCACAAAACAAACGTGGATGCGCCCCAATGGTCACTTACCAAACGACCCCCGTATCCACAATTACGTGCTTGCCTACGCTTCAGACTTTTTCTTTTTAGCCACCGCCAGTCAACCTCATGAAGTGTCGTTATTAACCGAAGACTTGCGCATGGCAACTATCGACCACAGCATGTGGTTTCATCGCCCCTTCGATTTTAATGATTGGCTGCTATACGACATAGACAGCCCTAGCGCTTCTAACGGCCGAGGCTTTGTGCGCGGAAAAATTTATGACCGTGCAGGACGGCTAGTAGCGAGCAGCGCCCAAGAAGGCATAATGCGTAAAAAACGCGGAAGTTAAATCCACGGCATCACGTAAACCTAGGGCTGAAAGGCTAAAAGTAGGCGAGCCTGATCCCATAAAGATAGATTATCTAAGTTCAATACTGTGGCGCATAGACCCCTTGGCCCAGATAGGAAGAGAGAAATATACACATGGATCGCAGCGACGGTATCTCTGGCTAACAGCGGCGGGTCACAGCAGAAAAACACTTTTAGGCTGCGGTCTTAAGAACTTGTAAATTGAATAGCACTAATTGATAACATGACGACTCTTGTCGGCATGTTTTTATTCCAGCATTAAAAAGCTACTTTCTAAATTGTTTAAAATTGGCAGGACGCTTTTCCATAATAGCCACTACCCCTTCAATATTTTCCGGTGTACCCGCTAGCCGTGACATGCCTTCGGCTTCGCCACCCATTGCAGAATGAATAGCGGCGCGGTGGACATTGCGCATTAATTTTTTAGTTTCCACCAAGGACGAAATCGACCAATGTGCAATTTCACGGGCCTTAGCCATGGCTTTTTCTAAGAGTTCGTCATCATCAAAACATGCGGTGGCAATACCCACTTCAACTGCTTTATCAGCGTTAATCCACTCAGAGGTATACATAAGTTCTGCGGCCTTACGGGCGCCAATAATCGCCTGCAGCTGGTAGCTACTACCCCATTCAGGCACAAGACCCAGTGCGGTAAACGGAAAGCGCAAACGTAAACTGCTACCCACATAAACCACATCAGTATGCAGCAATAGGGTTGCACCACCGCCCACCGCCACACCGCGGGCGGCGCTGACAACTGGCTTATCAAAATCTACCAGGGCCTTGGCTGATGACTCAAAGGGATGCTCACCGTCGGCATCTGCAAAATCATTAAGGTCAACGCCAGACGAAAAATCTGACCCGGCACCGGTGATTACCACACAGGCGACACGGGGATCAGTATTTGCTGCTGTAAGAGCATCTCTGAAAGCCAGCCACTGCTCATTATTAAAGGCATTCTTTTTGCGCGGGCGATTTAGGGTTAGTAGTAATACACCGTCATCATCTAGCTGCTGTAATAGCGTGTCGCTCATAATTTTCTCTTTATTATTTAATTTAGGGAGAGCTGGTTCGCTCTACTTAACTGCAAAATCTGACTGTGTCTGACAGTTCGGCTCTGTCGGTGCGGCAGGTATTTGCTGCATGTTTAGTGTCTTCAAAACCAAAAGACAGCCCGAAAAGTAATTTATTAGCGGGGTCTATATTGAGTTCCTGCCTAACCAAATCACAGTTAAAGCTCAGTGCCGTCTGCGGGCAGCTAGCCAAACCATGTGCAGCAATACTTAGCATTAGAGTTTGCGCATACATACCTAAATCTGCCGCTTCGCGAAGACCAAAGGGCTCAGGTAAGAACAAAAAAGCCACATGCGGCGCACCAAAGAACTCGTAGTTCTTCATAAACTGTTCATTGCGCGCCACTTTATTTTCACGGGTAATACCCAGGGCATCGTATAAATCTGCCGCTGCCTTATATTGACGATCTTTGTATGCGCCCTGATATTTACCATCGTAGGGGAAATCCATTGTCCACTCGCCGGCGCTGAATGCCGGCAGAATTTTACTGCGCAGACTTTCAATACTTTGACCGCTGGCCACCGCCACCTGCCAAGGTTGGGTATTGCAGTTTGATGGTGCCCGCTGAGCAAGCCCAAAAATAGACTCTAACTCAGACTGCGCGACGGCTTCTGGCAAGAAAGCCCGCACCGAACGCCGTTCAGTCACTAAGTCGGTAAAGACCTTTAAAACATCAGTCATTATATTAATCCGCTTGTTTAATCACACCCCCAGCTAAGAGCTGATCTATGTGATTTTGCTCTAACCCCAGAGACGCCAAGATTGACGCGGAATTTGCGCCTTCAGCGACGGGAGCATGTTGGATTTCACCTGGCGTACGCGAAAAACGTGGTGCGGGCGCCGATTGTAAGACATTGTCGCGACGAATAAGATTTTGCCTTGCCACATTATGCGGGAAAGTCTCAGCTTCTTCCAAGTCCAGTATCGGCGCAACGCAGGCATCGCTACCGTCAAATAAGACTGTCCACTCGTCACGGGTTTTCTCTAAAAACCTCGCAGCCATTTGCGCTCTACGGGCCGGCCATGCAGCCTTATCCATTTGCGAAAAATAATCACTGCCGCCAAAATCTAATTCGAGAATAGCCAGCATTTGAGTATAGAACTGGGGCTCTATGGCGCCCACCGACATGGAGCGGCCATCTTTACACAAATAGCTTCGGTAAAATGGCGCGCCGCCATCTAGCATATTTTGCTCGCGCTCCAACTCCCAGAATTGAATACCCCTGAGGCCGTGAATGGTGCTCAACAGCGATACCGTGCCATCGCAGATTGCGGCATCAATAACCTGACCAACACCCGATTGTTTTCTTTCTAATAATGCCGACAGCACGCCCAGCAATAAGAACATGGAGCCCCCACCAAGATCACCTATCACGTTTAACGGTGTCGGTGGCGCCTCGCCAGCGCTGCCAAAACCGTCTAATAAACCGGTAATTGCGATGTAGTTGAGATCATGCCCTGCCCGCTTTGCCAGTGGCCCATGCTGTCCCCACCCGGTCATGCGACCATAAATTAATGCCGTATTACGTTTGGCGCAGTCCTCTGGCCCCAGTCCTAGCTTTTCCATCACGCCGGGCCGGAAGCATTCTATTAATACATCGGCGGTTTCTACTAGCTGTAGAACCACCTCAACACCGGCGGGATTTTTAAGATCTACCGCAATCGACTTTCGGCCGCGCGCAGTAATGTCGCCGGGATGCGCGCCCAAGCCGCCGCCAGAAGTGCGATCTATGCGAATGACTTCTGCACCAAGGTCTGACAACAACATACAGGCATACGGCGCAGGACCTATGCCAGCCATTTCAATAATACGAAAACCTGTGAGTGGCCCGGACATTCATTTTCTCGCTATGTAAAAGGGTGTAACTGGAAGGGAACAGCACACAGCGCAGCGGCAATTCAAGACATGGAATCGTCGCCGCACTGTAAAAAAGCTTAGCTGCCGGTAAAGACTGCAGGACGTTTTTCTTTAAAGGCGCGCATACCTTCTTTGGCGTCTTTAGAGCCAAAGACCGGACCAGCTAATTCATCAGATTTCTGCATGGCGTCGTCTTCAGCTAAATGTTCGGTGTGCTCACGCAGTGAACGCACCACCGCTTTAATCGCCAGCGGACCATTGGCACATATTTTTTCTGCCAGCTTCTTCGCTTCGTTCAAGGTTTCGCCCTTGGGAACAATACGGTTAATCAAGCCAAAATCTAGGGCCTGTTGGGCGGTGATATGTTCGCCTAACAGCAAAATTTCAGCGGCCAAACAGTAGGGAATTTGCTTGCGCAAGCGAATGGTCGAACCCGACATTGGGTACAAGCCGCGCGCCACTTCGGTTACACCGAAAATAGCATCTTCGGCAGCAACACGAATATCGGTGCCCTGCAGCATCTCGGTGCCACCGGCAAGTGCATAGCCCTCTACAGCAAGCAGTAAAGGCTTGCAGGGACGGTTTTCCCGCAGTAGTGCCTGCCAATGGATATTGGGGACGGTGGCCATTAAATCCATAAATTCTTGGGTGCTGCCTTGGTCGCCATCGGGGCCGACTTTTAAGTCCATCCCGACGCAAAACGTATCGCCATTGGCGGTAAGGATGGCGCAATATAAACTGTCATCTTCGTCTAATAGACGCCACGCTTTATACAAACCCAGCAGCATTTCTGGATTAAATGCATTCTTAGCCTCGGGTCGATTTAGGGTGACAATTAAAACATTGCCTTCCTGTTCGATAAGGCAGGTTTTAGTACTGATGGCTAATTCAGTGGGCATTTTTGGGCTCCGTAAAATGTATTATTACTGCGTAGCAATAAGGGTAGCGACGCGGCACACAGCTCGGTTGCCATGATGCCCTGCCCCGCTACCATAATGTCTTTAGGCCGCAGCGCCTTTACCACTGTCGGCGTATGCCTTGGCGGTTTTATAATCTGGTTTACCACTTGGCGCACGGGGCAGCTCGTCTATCAAGTGAATTTCTCTAGGCACTTTGTAGCCAGCAATATGCTTGCGGCAGTGCTCTTGAATATTTTCTAGGCTTAATTGGGTTCCCTCGCGGGCCTGAATAACAGCGCTCACTCGACTGCCCCAGCGCTCATCATCAACGCCGACAACGAGGGCATCAAATATTCCCTTGTGGGCTTTGAGTGCGTCTTCTACTTCTTCTGGGAAGATTTTTTCGCCGCCACTATTGATGCAATTAGAACCCCGTCCAAAAACGGTGATTGAGCCGTCATCTTCGAGCTTGGCGGCATCACCGGTTAGTAGCCACGTTTTATCTTCAACTTGAATAAAGGTTTTTGCGGTTTTTACAGGGTCGTTGTAATAACCATTGGGGATATACCCAGCGCGAGCAAAGATACCGGTTTCGCCTAGCTCTGCATGACGCCACGTGTCGCCCTCAAGGTTTATAAGCACATCCATAAAATCTGTGCGGCTGACATTACCAAGGCCAGATGCGGTCTTTTTACTGCCATTATCCATACCCATTTGACCACCTTCGGACGAGCCGAAGCTGTTGGTGATAAAGACATTGGGGAAATGCATTTTAAAGGCTTCTTGCTTAGCTTCAGAGAAGATCGCACCGCCGGAACCAACATTAAATACCGCGCTTAAATCCCAGCGATCAATATTCGCGTCTAGGGCATCCAGCAGCGGAATAGCCATGGCGTCGCCAACAATTTGCACCGCGTTCACTTTCTCGTCTTGAACAACCTGCCAAATCGCTTCGCCATTAAAAGAGCGCTGATGATTAAGGATTAAGGCATTGCCCGCCAATAGCTGAATACAGGCATACCACCATGACGCGCCGTGCATCAGTGGCGCCAGCGCAATACCGCGCAAGGCGTGTTCAGTAACGCGGCTGGCCATGTCTTCAGGCTTCTCACAGGCGCCTAGGGGTGAAAAGTGTCCACCGCCGCCCATGGCTGCAAAAAATACATTCTTCTGTGGCCACATCACGCCTTTGGGCATGCCAGTGGTGCCACCGGTGTAGAGAATGAAATAATCATCCCCTGAGCGCTCACCGAAGTTGCGCTCTTTAGATTGGGCTTCTCGCACGGTGTGGTAATCCACTGCATCAATCGTCGCCAGCGGCTCTTCACTATGGTCGGCAACGGCAACACATAATTTCAGGGTCTTGGCGGCGCTGCGAACCTCAGCGATGGCCGGAATAAATTCGCGGTGATGGATACAGGCAACCATGTCCGCATTATCAAAAATATATAACAACTCGTCTTTTACATAGCGATAGTTGACGTTGATTGGCACAGCCCGAATTTTAAAACAGGCGAGCATCGCTTCCAGATACTCATTGCAGTTATACATATACAGGCCGACGTGATCGCCAGCATTAACACCCTTAGACACCAGGTAATGGGCCATTTGATTGGCGCCGGCATCTAATTCCGCAAAGCTACAACGGCTCGCTCCGCAAACTAGCGCCTCGCGCTCTGGCACTTTGTCAGCAACAGCTTCAAATAAATCTGCGAGGTTAAATTGCATAGTCATATTCTCAATCCCTTATTATTTTCTGTGCGATATTCGTAAACTATTCTGTAAAAATTCCACACCGCTCGCAACGCTTGTATTGTTCAGCGCAGTACAAAGTATTCACAAATATAACAACCGCCACCTAGCACCACCATCCCCCCAAGAGACGAGCCTAGGAGAAGAGCGCTAGATGGCGGCTTAGCGAATTACGGCTTCTCTGAACTCACTACCCACATTGAGAAGAACTGCGCGCCACCGCCATAGGCATGTCCTAGCGCTGTTTTGGCGCCGTCTACCTGATGACCACCGGCTTCGCCACGGACCTGCTGCGCGGCTTCCGCAAAGCGAATCATACCTGATGCGCCAATGGGGTTAGAACATAGCACGCCACCGGAGCAATTCCAGGGAATGTCGCCGCCGTCGATCAAGGAGGTCGCACCCGCCATGGTCAATTCCCAGCCCTTACCGGGATCGGCAAAGCCAAGGTTTTCAAGCCACATTGGCTCGTACCAAGAAAACGGCACATAGACTTCAGCACAGTCAAAATCTTTACGTGGATTATGAATGCCAGCCTGCGCGTAAACATCTTTGGCGCAATCGATACCTGCCTGCGGATTTACTTGATTACGACCTGCATACATCGTGGGTTCTGAGCGCATTGCCGCGCCGCGAATCCACGCCGGTTTACGAGGTGACTTAGCCGCCAGCTCTTCGTTGGCGATAACCATGGCACAGGCACCATCAGACGAGGGACAGGCTTCTAAGAATCTCAGGGGCTCCCACAGCATTGGGCTGTCTTCAACTTCCTTGAGGGTAATATTTGGCAGCTGCAAATGCGCCAATGGGTTTCTAGAACCGTGCAAACGATCCTTAACTGCCACCTTGATACCCGCGTCGTAGGGTGCATCTGACCGACGCATATACTCGCGAATAATCGGCGCGAAATAACCGCCCGCACCGGCATTTAAATGCGGTGAGAAAGGCTGGGGATTAGATAGCGCCCACATGGCATTCGACTCTGACTGTTTCTCATAAGACACAGTCAAAATACGTTTAAACACCCCGCTTTGCACATACGATGCGGCAACGATGGCGGTAGAACCACCCACCGAACCCGCGGTGTGTACGCGCAACATCGGCTTGCCATTACAGCCCAGCGCGTCGGTTAAATACAATTCAGGCATAATCACGCCTTCAAACATATCCGGCGCCTTGCCAATAATGACCGCGTCGATGTCATCCCAACTTAAACCGGCGTCTTCAAGGGCATTAACCGCGGCTTCGCGCACCATGCCAGCAATGGAAACATCTTTGCGTTTGGTTTTATATTTTGTTTGGCCTACGCCAACAACAGCAGCTAACTGAGCCATTATTTTGCCTCCAGTACGGTAATCAGGTTTTGTTGCAAGCACGGACCTGATGTCGCGTGGGCAACACCGCGTTTTGCTTCGCCACGAATAATGCGCATGGCAACTTCACCAATACGCGACAAACCTGATGCCATCATCACGTTACCCGCCAACACACCACCGGATGGATTAATCACGGTGTTGTCATCCAAGCCCAAGGCCTTTTTAAGAATAATTTCTTGATGACTAAAGGGCGCATACAGCTCGGCAACATCAACCGGACCATTTGCCACCCCCGCTGCCTTCGCGGCGATTTCTGTTGATACCGACCGGCTTAGATCACGCGAGCCAATGTGGTGGGTTTCAATACGGTGATCAATGCCCTTTATCACTGCATAGGGCTTGCCCCATTCCTTTGCTTTCTCGATGGTGCAGATAATCATGGCGCAGGCGCCATCTGAAATTGGGCAGCAATCATGACGACGCAGTGGCGAAACATAGGTCGCTTCTTTCAATAAGTCAGCAGCGGTCTGATCGCCTTTTAACTGCGCGTAGGGATTATTCGCCAAGGCGTTATTTCTTGAGCGCGCCACGACCTCAGCCATATCGGTCTCGGTAATTTCGCCTGAGTCCAACATCGTTCTCGCCTGCATAGCAGCAAAGGCAATACTGTCTACCCACAGCGGTGCGAGGTAATACGGATCGAGTTGTTGAGACAGCACGATGGGGAGTTCACCCGGAGAAGATTTGCCAAAGCCGTATAATAACGCTGACTCAGCTTGCCCCATCTGGATTTTCAGCCAAGCTTCATAAAGCGCCCACGCTGCATCCATTTCCACATGTGATTCTTTAATCGGTGGCACTGCGCCCAAGGCGTCAACACCGGCAACAAAGGCAAAGGCTGCGCCCTGCTGATAATCACAGCTACCAGAGCAAGTGAAGTCGACGTCTTGCGCGCTGCTAATTCCCGCTTGCTTAAATACTTCACTGAGCACTGGCATGATCAGTTCTACTTCGTTTTGCGCGCCGGCATCTCGCTGGCAATTCGATTGCGCAAAGGCAACTATTGCAACATCACGCATTTTATCGGCCCTCATCAATTAATTTACCAATCAGATCCACCGCCATATCCGGCTCGTCTATTGGCTTAAAGTACTGGATGTTTTCCATGGCAAAGCCCCACTCTTCCTCAGGGCGCCAAAGCGCTTCTACTCGCATACCAATCCGCACGTCTTCGTTTTTACATTCGCTAAGCAAATGCAAGAAACTCAAGTTCGCGCCGTCTAAAACCAAATTGGCAATAACGTAGGGCGGCTTGATCGGGTTACCTGGAATGGGAATGTAAACAATAGTAAAGGACTCAACTGTGGCCTTGTTGCCTAAGGTCACTTGCTCTTCGGTCGGTACGCCACACGCCGCGCACGAACCACGGGGTGGGATATAAACATTGCGGCATTTTGGACAGCGCTGACCGACCAATTTGCCTTCTTTCATTGAACGCAAATAGAGTGAGGTCGCTTTACCTGCGGTGAAGTTATAGGTTAGGTAGCTTGGCGATTCGACACCGATAATAGGCTCATCAGAAGCCGCCGGTTTCAGCTCAGTCAGGAGCGCAACGGACTCGGGAACAAAGCCGTTAAGATCATCCATGACGCCCTTAGTCTCTGCGGCCCAACGCGCTTTGACACGCATACCAGTAGTCACCGCCGCTTCGTCACCTGCGTCTAGCCAATGCAGCATTGGGGTATCGGCGCCGTCCAGCAAAATCATTGCCCAGGCGAATGGCTTATCACTGGGATGGGCTTTGCGGGGCTCTTTAACCCAGCACCAAGTCTTGACCACACCGCTGTCAGCAACATCGACAAATTCGGTTAATGCGGCAGCGCTCACCGGATCAAATTCCACCGGCGGCATTAGCACTTTGCCATCGCTGGCTTTAATGCCAACCATTTTGCGTGCGCGCAAGGAGGTCAAAAACTGACCCACAATAGGTCCAGTGGACCGTGTATAGGTATAGCCCAGCGTAAAGGCTTGGCTAAGAGTTTCAGCCGATGACGACATTAGGTCTCTCCTTCGTATTTAAAATCGGTCAGCGCTGCACTTAGGTGTGTCGCCAACCAGCCTGATGCGAAGTATCTCTGTGGCCCCGAAATCAGACAATGTCGCAGCTGATCAAGTACATGACAAAAACGATCAAGTACTGTCGGTATTAAGCGATGAAGGAGACAGGTCTGTTATGAACTGAAGTAACGATGGGATGATGTAAATAGTGAGCCGCGAGGGCAAGGTAAATACGGTCGGTGCGCAATCACTCAAGAGAGCCATTGCGCTAGTGATAA
Source organism: Zhongshania sp. (assembly GCF_047636175.1). Taxonomy (GTDB): domain Bacteria; phylum Pseudomonadota; class Gammaproteobacteria; order Pseudomonadales; family Spongiibacteraceae; genus Spongiibacter. Next base: position 22,138 of record NZ_JBLIKC010000018.1, read on the forward strand.
AGCATACTCATCCATGACTTAGCGCCGGCGGGTCACGCTGAGAACGCATACCACAAGCATACACACCGCCGCCTACTTAAGACTTAACAATGTTAAGGCTGAATCTGATCTACCGGGCAACTATCTGCGGGGATATTGGGATCAACGATACACTCAAAATAAGGTACGGTTTCGTTGTAGCTGCCATCGAGCATTTTGCGCATATTTTCAAACGCGACCCGCATAACCGGATGGTAGGCCTGCGCTTCTGAGGCGTGGCCGGCCAGATTAAGGTAGGGGTCAGCATCACCCGCACCCGCTGTGCCGGTCCCCGTTGTACCGGGATCCTGCTCGGCAGGAATACCAACAATGGTGAAGAACTGCGTGGGTATACCAGAGGTGGTTAAGGTAGATGCCATTACTCGGGCCTGATTGTGGGGAACCAAACCATCATTTACTGCATGTATTACCGTGGCTGCACGCACACCGGCGAGTTTCATTTCGGCGGCATGATAAGCGGGCGAGCGTCGCGCAAACGCCAGCGGACAGGTAACCGGATTGCCACCGGTGTCGCGCTCAATACCGGCCTGGGCTTGTGCCGCGGTTTCCGATATTGATGCAGCAGCGGTCGCCTCTGCGTAGGTTTCAGCTAACTGACTGACACCCTCTACATCGAGCCAATAGTCATACAGCGAAGAGCCGTCTTCGGTAACAGCAGTAGATTCTATAATCGCGGTACCCGAGACAGCGCCACCCATAGATACGCCGAACATATAGACAGTAGCGATGCTGGGGAATTTCTCCATGGCATAACGTGTTGCTGTAATCGTGTCATGGGCGCCGCGCAGGGTGGGGAAACCGAGGTTGTCCCGGTAGTCGGTGCTCACAAATGCCACGTCGCTGGGCTGGTTCTCAAATGACTTTGCTAAACGGATTTCGCGGGTCATATGGGGCAGCCAACTGTCGCGGACGTTATTGCCTATGCCATGGGCAAATACCACCAGCCGGGTAGGCGCCTCACCTTCTTTATAAACCAATATGCCTTCTGGTAATGGCAGATTTGAGTCGGTATCGGGAATGCAGCCGGGATTAACATCCTGAGGTCCGGCAATATTATAGCTGGCTAAGTCCGTGGCGGAGTCGGTAGTAAAGGTCTCGGTCACATAAGTGGCACTACCCGGGCCAGAAACACTGGAACTGCTGCTTCCGCCACAGGCAGTAACTGTTACGGCCATAATGGCACCAAGAATAAGGGGTTTTTTCATATTATTACCACTGCAAATAGGGAATTAGCGAGCTATGAAGCAATCTCGGAGGCAGACACTGATACACAAAATTTATTGTTTATGCTGTATCGTCACCCAGAATAGCCATGACCGTCAAATATTCAATCGCCCTAGACTGCGGTATTATTGCCGTCAAGCCACAATAGACACCGCGAAGATGTCGACAGCAACGTCTCTTTAGAACGAGTAATAATGAAAGCACCCTACCAGCATCGCAATCCAGTCATACGCTACATATTATTTACTATTGGGTGGATCTCCTTCGTTTTGGGCATTATCGGCATACTATTGCCGGTACTCCCGACAACCCCTTTCTTACTCCTTAGCGCCGCCTGCTTTTTACGCAGCTCGCCACGTTTCTATATTTGGCTGACAGAGCACCGCTGGTGGGGAAAATATATTCGCTACTATTTAAACGGCGAAGGCATACCACGGCGCATCAAAATCTTAATTATTGTCATGCTGTGGATTACCATTCTTACCAGCGCACTGCTCATTGTGAAAATACACTGGCTGAGCGTGATGATGATTTCGGTCGCCACCGTAATAAGCATTTATATTTTTAGACAGCCCGAGCCTATCCCCGAAGACATGCCCAAAGCCACTGAAACTAGAAATATTAGAGAACCTATAGAAACCACCGAGGCCGTAAAAATTAGAGATGTTCGAGAAACGCCGAAAGATCAGCATACATAGCCATATCCTCACAGCTCACGTTACCTAGACTTACAAAACAATCCCCTGTCGCACACATCGCCGACACTTAGTTCATATATCTCACTCTCAATAGCGAATCTAAGAAACGCCATTTCGAGAACTAATCGACATCATCTGAATGAAATTAACTTGACGAAACACCAAAGCTCACTCAATATTAAACACCTGTTTAATATTGAGTGAGCTTTGCAGTGAATCCCAGTACAGCACCCAGACGCCGGGGCCGACCAAAGAAGAGCGAAGCGCCCGCCCGGTCTATCGAGCAATTACTCGAAGCCTCAGCGGATATCTTCGCCCGCGACGGCTATGACGGTGTTTCCCTGCGCAAACTGCAAGATGAACTAAACGTCAGCTACACCTTTTTCCACCACTACTTCAGCTCTAAAGAGCAGCTGTGGCAGGCTATTGTAGACCGGCTCTGCGGCCACACCACCGCCAAGATTTTAGAAGCCCTGCAAAACATTGATGAAGGCCAGAACGAGTTAGATGCACTTAAAGAAGGTATTGCCGTATATATTCGCAGCGCCTTTGAGTACCCCGCGCTCTACCATATCTGTCAGCAAGAATCCCTGCGTGAAGGGCCGCGCCTGAGCTACCTTCACACACACTATTTTGAACCTGCGTGGCAGCTCATCAGCGATATGGTCGCCAAGGTAGAAGACTTGGGCCTTATTAAGGACATCCCCATTGTGACTCTATTCTTCATGGTTCAGTCCGCGACGGCCCCCGTTGTGCAGCTACCCTTTTATCAAAGACTCACCGACAAACCAGAGTTAGCCCCTGAATTTATAGAAACCCATATTCAACAATCTATAGACCTGCTGTTTCACGGCTGGCGCAGATAATAAAACGGAGCCCCCAAATGAAAACACCAACTGATTACTTAGCCTTACCCCGCAAGTCGACCGACGATATTATGCACGTGCCGGGTGACAAAGGCGCACTGCCAATCCTCGGGGATACAGTCGAATTCTTGACTGATTATTTAGGCTTAGTAACACGCAAGCACAAGCTTTATGGACCGATCTTCCGCAACAACGCGCTACTGCAGCGCTCGGTTGCTTTGCTAGGGCCAGAGGCGAATGAACTGGTCCTTAAAGATAGCGGCAAAATTTTTTCCAGCAAAAAAGCTTGGGACCCTATTCTGGATAGATTATTCCCTGACGGTCTGATGCTGCGCGATTTTGATGAACACCGCTTCCATCGCCGCATTCTGCAAGCGGCATTTAAAAAGGATGCACTGCAGGGCTATCTCGACGAGATGAACCCGCGCATGCGTGAAGGCGTTGCCGCCTTCCCTAAGCAAGTCGAGTTCGGATTTAAAGACAGCATTAAATCAGTATTGCTAGACGTCGCCGCGCAAGTGTTTATGGGCGTAAAAATGGGCAGCGACGCCGATGCCATTAACAAAGGCTTTTTGCATGCGATGGAAGCATCAATGGCGGTCGTGAAACTGCCGATACCGGGCACTACATGGCAGAAGGGTTTGAATGGTCGCAAAACGCTCAAAAACTTTATTGAAAAACATATCGAAGCAAAACGCGCCACCGAGAGCAGTGATTTCTTCTCACAGTTTTGTCACGCCAAAGACGAAGATGGCAACACCCTTAGCAATGAGGCCGTGCGCGACCACACTATTTTCTTGCTGTTTGCCGCTCATGACACCACCACTAGCACGCTGTGCTCGATCATTTACGCACTAGCTAAAAACCCAGAGTGGCAAGATATTCTGTACCAAGAATGCCAGCAAATTGAAGGCGACAATCTAGGGTACGACGACCTGCCAAAACTAGAAAAAGCCGCGCTGGTAATGAAGGAAGCTTTGCGGATGTACCCCCCAGTCCCCGCTATTCCGCGTCGCTTAATTAAAGAAACAGAGATTATGGGTTATACCCTACCGGCAAACACTGGCGTCGGTATTTCACCGCTCTTCACCCACTATATGGAAGAGTGGTGGACTGAGCCCAAGAAGTTTGACCCCGAGCGTTTTTCTGCTGAGCGTGCCGAACACAAGCGCCACCTTTATCAGTGGATTCCCTTCGGTGGCGGCGGCCACAAGTGTATCGGTCTTAACTTTGCTGAAATGCAGGTGAAATTATTTATGTTCCATTTACTGCGCAGCTACACCATTAGCGTTAAGCCCGGCTACGAAATGAAGTATAACGCCGTGCCTATTTCCTTCCCGACTGATGGCTTGCCAGTCACCCTGACCGCCAGAAAATAGTCCTGCCTCTACACCAGTAAATTCATTAATTTACTGGTGTAGAGCTCTGACTCTAATCTACGTCTATTCCCATTTTCAATACAGCGCCTGCCCTCAGGCATCAGCTTAATACCCACACCTAGCTTAAACTCGGCCCACTCAGTCTAATCAACACACGCCTCAATCATGTTGACGTTAACGTCAACTGCGGATAAAGTATGGCGCTACTCAGCAATCTAACCATTGGCAGTGAGCTATGGCCGACAGAACTTACGGTATTTCAGATCTGGCATCGGAATTTGACGTCACCACGCGCACGATCCGTTTTTATGAGGAAAAGGGCCTGCTTAATCCCCTGCGCGACGGGCAAACTCGAATTTACAGCGCCGCCGATCGCATTAAACTTAAATTAATTTTGCGCGGTAAACGCTTGGGCTTATCCCTGGAAGATAGTAAAAGCATCATTGAGATGTATCATCCCGAGCACGACAACAGCCCACAGCTTATTAAACTTATCGACAAGATACGTGAGCGCCGCCGACTATTAAAAGAACAACTCAAGCAGCAGCTACAAGACTTGCAAGATATGATCTATGAATTAGACCAAGCCGAAAATCGCTGCCAAGACGCCTTGAATGAAATAAATAAAACGAACCACTAAATATAGTAATCACGGATTATCCAGAGGAAAATACTATGAGCACTTCCTACCCTACTTTGAACTTTGGCCTCGGTGAAGAAGTTGAGATGTTGCGCGATGCCGCCCAGCAATTTGCCCAGAAAGAAATTGCCCCCCGCGCGGAGAGCATCGACAAAGACAATGAGTTTCCCATGGACCTCTGGCGCAAAATGGGCGACATGGGCTTGCTCGGCATCACTGTCTCAGAAGAGTATGGCGGCAGCAATATGGGCTATCTGGCCCATGTTATTGCCATGGAAGAAATCAGCCGCGCTTCCGCGTCGGTGGGCCTTTCTTACGGCGCTCACTCCAATTTGTGCGTAAACCAACTCTTCAAGAATGGCACTGACGCCCAGCGCGAAAAATATCTGCCCAAACTCTGTTCAGGCGAACATATTGGCGCACTGGCCATGTCAGAACCCAATGCCGGCTCGGATGTTGTCAGCATGAAACTTAAAGCCGAAAAAGACGGTGACCACTATGTGCTTAACGGCAATAAAATGTGGATCACCAATGGCCCCGATGCCCACACCTATATCATCTACGCAAAAACTGATATCCACGGCGGCTCACGCGGCATTACCGCATTTATTGTCGAACGCGACTACCCCGGCTTTAGCCGCTCACCTAAATTAGACAAGCTCGGCATGCGTGGCTCCAACACCTGCGAGCTGGTGTTTGAAAACTGTAAAGTGCCAGCGGCAAATATTTTGGGCGCGGAAGGCGGCGGCGTAAATGTATTAATGAGCGGCTTAGATTTTGAACGCACGGTGCTATCTGGCGGGCCAACAGGCATTATGCAAGCCTGCCTCGACGTGGTGATCCCCTATCTTCACGACCGCAAACAATTCGGACAGAGCATTGGCGAGTTTCAATTGATGCAAGGCAAATTGGCAGACATGTACACCGAATTGAATGCCAGTCGCGCCTATCTTTATACCGTCGCCAAAGCCTGTGATCGCGGTGAGGCCAGTCGTAAAGATGCGGCCGCTGTCATTTTGTATACTGCCGAGCGCGCCACCCAAATGGCACTACAAGCGATTCAAGCTCTGGGCGGTAATGGCTACACCAATGAATATCCAACGGGCCGCTTACTGCGCGACGCCAAGCTTTATGAGATCGGCGCTGGCACCTCAGAAATTAGACGCATGTTGATTGGTCGTGAGCTCTTTAAAGAAACGATGTAACACACTCGCTTATAAAAATTAATCCTAAGAAATACCATAGGCACCGCGACAATGACTGTACTGACATCGACTATTAATCCACGCGACCCAAGCTTTATTGAAAACGCCGAACACATGCAAGCGCAAGTCGACGACTTAAAGCAGCTAGTCGCTAACATTAATCAAGGCGGTGGCGAAAAGTCACAGCGGCGTCATCAAGACAAGGGCAAGCTACTGCCCCGCGAGCGAATCAGCGCGCTAGTAGATGTGGGTGCCCCCTTTTTAGAGCTATCGCAACTGGCCGCCTATAAAGTCTATGACGAAGAAATCGCCGCTGCGGGCTTAATCACCGGCATCGGACGGGTCTGCGGTCAAGAGTGCATGATCATTGTTAATGACGCCACGGTGAAAGGCGGAAGTTACTTTCCGCTAACGGTAAAGAAACATTTACGCGCGCAAAATATCGCCCAAGAAAATCATTTGCCCTGTATTTACTTAGTCGATTCCGGCGGCGCCAATCTGCCCCGTCAAGACGAAGTGTTTCCAGATCGCGAGCACTTTGGTCGAATATTCTTCAATCAGGCAAATATGTCTGCAATGGGTATTCCGCAAATCGCAGTGGTCATGGGTAGCTGCACCGCAGGCGGCGCTTACGTCCCGGCTATGGCGGACGAATCTATTATTGTCAAAGAGCAAGGCACGATTTTTCTGGCCGGCCCGCCATTGGTTAAGGCCGCCACCGGTGAAGTGGTTAGCGCGGAAGCCCTGGGCGGTGCAGATGTGCATTGCAAAGTGTCTGGCGTTGCCGACCACTACGCCCAAAATGATCATCATGCTTTGCAAATAGCGCGCAATGCGGTAAAACGCTTGAATCGTTGCAAACCGATATCTATGGATATTAGCCCCAGCGTCGAGCCGGCTTTTTCACCCCAAGAAATTTACGGCGTGGTTCCCAAAGACAGCCGCAAACCCTACGATGTGAGAGAAGTGATTGCGCGGATTGTCGATGGCTCCGACTTCGACGAATTCAAAGCCCTATTTGGCACGAGCTTGGTATGTGGCTTTGCCCGCATCTTTGGCTATCCGGTGGGCATTGTGGCCAACAACGGTATTCTGTTTTCAGAGTCGGCACAAAAAGGCGCGCACTTTATTGAGCTGTGTGCGCAACGCAAAATTCCGCTGATCTTTTTACAAAATATCACCGGGTTTATGGTTGGCCAGCAATACGAATCTGGCGGCATTGCCAAGCACGGCGCCAAAATGGTGACTGCCGTTGCCTGCGCACAAGTACCTAAACTCACAGTATTGATTGGTGGCTCGTTCGGCGCAGGGAACTACGGGATGTGCGGCCGCGCTTACGACCCGCGCTTTATGTTTATGTGGCCTAATGCCCGCATCTCGGTTATGGGTGGCGAGCAAGCCGCTGGCGTGATGGCGCAAATCAAACGCGACCAGTATGAGCGCGAAAATAAAGATTGGCCAAGTGACGAAGAGCAGGCCTTTAAGCAACCTATTCTCGACACCTACGAGGAACAGGGTCACCCCTACTTTGCATCAGCCAGACTGTGGGACGACGGTGTTATCGATCCTGCCGATACGCGCATGGTGCTGGGCTTAAGCCTGTCAGCCAGTTTGAACAAGCCCATAGCAGACACTAAATTTGGTGTCTTTAGAATGTAAGCCAAGCCCTAATTAATACACTAAATGCCGCCGTGATCGCTACGCCAAACGCGGGTAATAATATCCAGGAAATAAAATAATGTTCGACAAAATTTTAATCGCAAACCGTGGTGAAATTGCCTGCCGAGTTATTAAGACGGCGCGTGAACTGGATATTCTAACCGTTGCTGTTTACAGTGACGCCGACCGCAGTGCGCTGCACGTCAGTATGGCTGACGAAGCCGTCTATATTGGCGCGTCGCCGGCTAGAGAATCCTATTTAGATGTTAATAAAATTATCGACGCAGCAAAAATAAGCGGCGCCCAAGCTATTCATCCCGGTTACGGTTTCCTATCTGAAAACGCCGAGTTTTGTCGCCGCTGCGCAGCCGAGAATATCGTTTTTATTGGTCCGCCAACCAGCGCAATAGTGGCGATGGGATCGAAATCTGCCGCCAAAGACATTATGGGAAAAGCCGGCGTACCCCTGGTTCCCGGTTATCATGGCGCCGACCAGAATCCAGAAATCATTCGCCAGGCGGCTAATGATATGGGCTACCCGGTATTGCTAAAAGCCACCGCCGGGGGCGGCGGTAAGGGTATGCGACAAGTGTGGAGCGCCGAAGAGTTCGACAGCGCCCTGCAGGCCGCAAAGCGCGAAGCCCTTAATGGCTTCGGCGACGATACGATGTTGGTAGAAAAGTATCTTACCCAGCCACGCCACATCGAAATTCAAGTTTTCTGCGACAGCCACGGCAACGCTGTTTATCTGTTTGAGCGCGACTGCTCTATTCAGCGCCGCCATCAAAAGGTCATTGAAGAAGCGCCCGCGCCGGGCTTAAGTTCGGCACTGCGTAGTGAAATGGGTAATGCCGCGGTATGCGCCGCGCAAGCCATAGACTACGTTGGCGCCGGCACCGTTGAATTTTTATTAGATAGCGACGGTAGTTTCTATTTTATGGAAATGAATACCCGCTTACAGGTTGAGCACCCGGTCACTGAAATGATCACTGGCCTCGATCTAGTCGACTGGCAGCTCCGCGTTGCCGCGGGCGGTGTATTGCCACTGAAGCAAGATGAACTGCAAATTCGCGGTCATGCCATAGAAGCGCGAATCTATGCAGAAGATCCCGACAATGAGTTTTTGCCGCAAACAGGCACCCTCCACTTTTTAGAAACCCCGTCTGAATCCGCCCACGTTCGCATTGATACCGGTGTGCGTGAAACCGATGAGGTAAGTGTGTTTTACGACCCGATGATTGCCAAGCTCATCGTCTGGGATGAAGACCGCGACGCCGCGCTGCGTCGCCTAAGTAGCGCACTTAAACAATACCGTATCAGCGGCGTGATCAATAATATTGATTTTCTGCACACCCTCAGTCGTCATCCGGCCTTTGTTGCTGCCGATTTCGACACCGGTTTTATCGGCAAGCACGAAGCCAGTTTAATCGGCATCGCCCAGCCCCAAAATCCCAGTAGCATAGCCCTCGCCGCCTTGTATTTAGTGCTGGCACAAAAGCAGCGCATCCAAGAATTTGCGCAAGCCAGTGGCGAAGCAAATTCGCCCTGGAACAATCCCCACAACTGGCGCCCCAACCAAGCCGCAGAACATCGCTTTACACTCAAAAGTGGCGACGATCTGCATACGGTAGCAGTGACCGCCCAGTCGAGCGCCATGGATTCTGCCTTTTTGATTCACTGCAATGACACCGCCTACACCGCAAGTGGCGAGCTAGCCGGCCGAGTAATGAAAGCAGATATAAATGGCCGCAAACTCACCGCCACCATTTCTGCTCATGGCGGCAGTTATAGCCTATTCAGTGCAGAGCCAACCCTGCACTTCGCTATTCACGGACCGGACTTGGGTGACAACAGCAATGACGCCGGTGAAGATCAATTAGTCGCTCCCATGAACGGCACCGTGGTGAGCCACTTAGTAGAGACCAGCAGCAGCGTTGTCAAGGGCACTCCGCTGATGATTATGGAGGCCATGAAAATGGAGCACACCATTCGCGCACCCGCAGATGGCATCGTCAAGGCCTTCTATTTTCAGGCCGGCGAGCTAGTCAGCGGCGGTGCTGAGTTAATTCAATTTGAGCGAGCTGAATAATCATGGCAAAGATATTCCCAAACAGAGCACGCATCGTCGAGGTAGGCCCACGAGATGGCCTCCAAAATGAAAAGCAGCCTATCGATATCGACACCCGTGTGCAGCTCATCAATAAACTTGCCGACGCCGGTCTTAGCTATATCGAAGTAGGCAGTTTTGTCAGCCCGAAGTGGGTGCCGCAAATGGCCGGTAGCGACCAAGTGTTTGCCGGTATAGAGCGCAAGCAAGATGTTCACTATATTGCCCTGACTCCCAATCTGCGCGGTTATGAGCAAGCGGTTCTTGCCGGTGCTAGCGAAGTGGCGATTTTCACCACCGCCTCTGAGGCCTTTGCCCAGAAAAATACCAATTGCTCCATCGCAGAAAACCTTGAACGGTTCACGCCGATTATTGCAAAAGCCAAAGCACAGGGAATGCCGGTACGCGGCTATATTTCCTGTATTGCGGGCTGCCCATACGAGGGTGATATTCCACCAGAAGCAGTTGCGCAGCTCGCCGTTAAATTAATTGAGATGGGCTGCTACGAAATTTCACTGGGCGACACCATCGGCAGCGGTACCCCAGAGCAAATCACCGCTATCTTAAAGGTGGTATTGCAACACGTCCCAGCCGACAAACTTGCGGTGCACTTTCACGACACCAATGGCCGCGCATTAGAAAATATTCGCGTGGCACTGCAGTCAGGCATTACCGTGATTGATAGCGCGATAGGCGGATTGGGTGGCTGCCCCTACGCCGAAGGCGCCTCAGGTAATGTGGCAACCGAGTCAGTCATCGGCTTATTGGATGAACTCAATATTGCCCACGGCATTAATCTTCCCAAGCTTTTACAAGCAAGTGCATTTATTACTCAGGCACTAAAGAGCTAAGAAAGGAACAACAACCAGTGTGTAACGCTGGACACATTATCAGGTCTTAGCGCTAGGAAAAAAATAATGGCCCAATGTTTATGGCAAGCTCCACCAAGTCGAATAGCCAACGCCAAGCTCACTCAATTTCAGCACAAAATTGAAGTTGAAAATGGAACTAGCTTTGCCAGCTATGACGCGCTTTATATTTGGTCTATAGATTGCTCGGAATTATTTTGGGCTGCGGTGTGGGAGTTTTGTGGGGTACGCAGTTCAGCGCCCTACCGCTCAGTCATCCGCGCTGGAAAGTCTTTTTCAGATACCGACTGGTTCGAGGGCGCAAAGCTTAACTACGCTGAAAACTTACTGCGCCGCCGCGACGACAAAACAGCCCTTGTCTCACTGCTGGAAAATGGCCAGCGCCGCAGCCTCTCTTATGCACAATTATATAAACAAGTAGAACAGCTGGCAGCGGCGCTGCGCGCTCAAGGCGTAAGCTCTGGAGACCGCGTTGCCGGCATTATGCCCAACATTCCAGAAGCGGTAATCGCCATGTTAGCGACGGCGAGTATTGGTGCAATCTGGTCTTCCTGCTCGCCAGATTTTGGCAGCCAAGGCATTTTGGATCGCTTTGCACAAATCCAACCTAAGGTTCTTTTCTGTAGCGACGGCTATTATTACAATGGTAAAACGATTCACTCCCTAGACATCGTGAAGTCTGTCGCTGACAGTATTCCTGAGTTAAAAAGAATAGTCGTAGTCGCCCTCATTTCTGAGTGCTCAGATATTAGCGCCATTAAACACGCGACGCACTACTCAGACTTGCTAGCGGATGCCCCGACAAGTCCGTTAATGTTTGAGCAACTGCCCTTCGATCACCCGCTGTATATCCTGTATTCATCCGGCACCACCGGGGTACCCAAGTGCATTGTTCACAGCGCCGGCGGCACATTGCTGCAACATCTAAAAGAACACGCCCTGCATACCGACATCAAAACTGACGATGTGCTGTTTTACTACACCACCTGCGGCTGGATGATGTGGAACTGGCTAGTCTCAGGTTTAGCAAGCGAATGCACCCTTGTGTTATATGACGGCTCACCGCTGGCAGGCAGCAACACCCTGCTACTTGACGCCATTGATCAAGAAGGCATTTCCGTTTTCGGCACCAGCGCCCGCTATATTGCCTCGCTAGAAAAAGCCGACATTAAACCGCGCGAGTCTCATTCCCTCAGCAGTTTAAAAACCATCTTATCTACCGGATCACCGCTAAGCGATGAAAGCTTCAACTATGTATACCGCGACATAAAAAAGGATGTGTGTCTGTCTTCCATTAGCGGCGGCACCGATATCGTTTCCTGCTTCGTGCTGGGCAATCCCCTGCTGCCGGTTCACAGCGGCGAAATTCAGTGCCGCGGCTTGGGCATGGCGGTAGAAATTTGGAATGACGACGGCGAGGCGGTTTATCAAGAAAAAGGCGAGCTGGTATGCACTGCGCCCTTCCCTAGCTGCCCCATTGGTTTTTGGAATGATGCCGACGACGAAAAATTTCACGACGCTTATTTTGCTACTTTCCCCGGCATTTGGGCGCACAGCGATTACGCCGAAATCACAGTCAACAAGGGCGTTATTATTCATGGCCGCAGTGACGCCGTGCTCAATCCCGGCGGCGTCCGTATCGGCACCGCAGAGATTTATCGTCAGGTTGCCAAAGTGGAGCAAGTGATCGATTCAGTGGTGGTGGGACAAGACTGGCAAAACGATGTGCGAGTTATTCTATTCGTGGTCTTAGCTGAGGGTGTTAACTTGAACGACGCCCTGATCAAAACCATAAAAGCCACTATTCGCAGCAACGCCACGCCAAGGCACGTACCGGCTAAAGTCCTGCAAGTCCCAGATATACCCCGCACCATCAGCGGTAAAACTGTCGAGCTTGCCGTTAAAGAAACCCTGCACGGACGGGCGGTGAAGAACACCGACGCCTTAGCCAACCCTGAAGCCCTTGTGTATTTTAAAGATCTACAAGAGCTACAAAACTAAAGCGGAGCAGCCTGATGTCGAGTAGCGCTGGTATTAGCCAGTGCTAGGCCATATAGAATCAGCAGGCATCTAAATTTAGTCAACAAAACGCTTTCGGTATTCCGCAAATTGTTGCTTTAAGCCTTCTTCGGTTAAACCAAACTGCTCGAGGGTATATTCATGGCCGGGACGACTGTCACGGCGGTTATCTTCCTGATGTTTTTCCATGGCGGCACGAGCGGTATCGGTAAGGTCCATGCCAATAAAATCATAGACTTTCTTTACCGACGACAGCGGGTCGACCACGGTGTCTTTATACCACACGTCCAAAAATGCCTGCGGCTGTTGATCACGAATTTTTAGCGTGTGTAATGTGCCGCGCGCATATTTTGCAGCCCACTGCTCGCCAACTACTTTTCCATCTACCTTATCGCTGCACATAATCCATAGGTTGTAATTCATACTCGCAGCAGAGGGAATGGTCTGCAGCGGGTCGCGGTGAGTCTGAACAATTTTAGCGTCTGGAAATATCTTTAACAAAGTCGCGATATGGTGGATATGATGTGGCGTTTTTAACAGCCAGCGCTCGGCCACTTGGCTTGTTTGTTTTTTCTGCCACTGCAAAAATTGTAATAGGCGTTTCAGGTATTGATAAGCCGGTGTATTGTCGTGTTCATCGTTCCATTTGCCATAGGTTGGCACATTGCAAAAAGCATCGGGTACGGTGCTATAAAAACTGTGCTCCAGTAGCAGTATATCTTCATCAGCAGCCACCGGGTCCATGGGATGAATAGCTGCAATTTCTGGGTTTGCCGCTAACATGGCGGCCACTTCAGCCTCAGCAGAAGTAATGCGTGCATCCTTACCTTTAAAGTCCCACTCTAATTCCGGTGCGGGGTTGCGCACTTCATACCACAGCGGTGCGTAAAAGCGTTTATCCGCAGCGAGTATTCGATGAAAGAACGTCGAACCCGTTCGCTGCAATCCAATAATCACGACCGGAGCAGTAATTTCTTCGTCAAGAATCTCTGGGTGTTTATCAATCCACCCCTCTACTCGCAGACGATTAATTAGAATATTGAGAATACGCTGGTACTGACCAAAACGGCCGCCGGGATTTAAATTGGCCTCTTCGTTTAATGACTTGATCAAGATGTCCAGGGGCTCACGAAAAGATTCATCACCAAAATCAGTTAGGCCGGTGGCATCCATGGCCGCTGCCAATAAGGTGGTCGCTGTTAAATCAACCTCGGGAATAGCAAAGTCTGTGCTCTGTTGTTCTGTGCTCAAGATCGTCTCTCCTTTATTGGGCCAATAGCTGCGCTAGGTCTGCCAGTTTCACCACTTTGCAGCGGGGGTGCACAATACGGTCTGCACCAATCCACCGAAAAGCCATGGTGCCCTCGCGATGGCCAGTAGTGTCTAGCCAGTTTTCGCAGCCCGGGTCTTTAGCAGACACCACAATACGCACACCACCATCACCGCGATATTTCGCGGTGTGCTTGTTAACATGAATCTGCACGTAGCGGTATTCAAGCGATTCCATCCAGTAATTATTCAACTGAAAATTCCAGTTGTCGCACTGCGGTATATCATCAGCTTCAATCAGCAGCGCTTCATCATCTGCCAAGTTAAAATAGCCGTGGTAATAATAAATATTGGGATCGCCACCAAGCTTTTGACAGTATTCCTGATCCGCCGCTGGCAAGGTATTGGGGTGTTCCTTAAAGCCCTGCGCCCAGTCGGCAAACAAGGTTGCGGTGCCTTTCACAAAGGCGGCGGTGTTGGCTAAATCTGCTTTTAATTTTGGCCCGGCAAGCGCTGCGGGTTTACTATCTCCCATATCGAGACGGCTAATAGTAAGGTCGGCGAAGATCTCGGTAGATCGATCCAAATAGGTTTCACGCACTAACACCGCCACGGTGTCATCGGTTATTTTCAGCCAATTACCGGTCTGCGGGGTTTGCGACAGAATCACATCAATGCTGCCGTCGGCGTTTACCTCTAAGCCGCTGTGGGTATCAATGGCACTGACCGAGCGCATATTGCCGTCGGCCTCCTCGTAGCCACCGGCAATGGCAATAAAGCCAAGATAGGCAACGGTACCCCGCGTACCGCTAATGCGATAATCATGTCTGCCATTGATCTCGGCGCGCAGATAATAGTTGTCGGGGTTGTCGGCACCAATTTTCGCGGTTTCATGAGAGGGTCGGTAAAAGCTGGGGAAATCGCGGTCACTGCACTCCATAAACATATCAAGGGCAATGCGAGTTAGTCGGGTGAGATAGCGCCAACCCTCGGCGCGGTTCAATTCATCAGCGGGCGCTTCTGGACGGATGATCTGCTGGCCAGCGGCCTTGAGCTCATCGCAAAACGCCTCCCATGCATCAATGTCGACGAGGGGATTTGGGGTTTCTGCTGCCATTGTCATACTCCTATTATTATCGTCAGTATTCTGACTTAACAGCAGTATCGACGCATCACCCAGACAGATGACGCGGGTTTGGCCTTAAAATCGAGGGGGAAATTTAACCGTTGAATCTGGGCGCCTTACCGTCGCGCACCGCGTTTTGCCAGACTAGACCATCGACTAATTCGCCGTCTTCAGCCAGTGGCGGATAGGCCAAGCCGTGGTCACGACAATATTCGCTGACTTTGGGCTGCGCCCATTCAAATAGAATTCTATTATAAGTTTCATCGTCAAGTCGACGCTGCGAATACAAACCGGCAATTTGCCGCTGACGCTCAGCCTCTGCCAAGATAATCCCCGCCGCCACCGACACATTGTAAGACTGCACCATACCCCGCATGGGAATAGTGATATGGATGTCAGCCATTTTGCACCCAGCGTCACTGACACCTAATTTTTCGGCACCTAATAACACCACCGTGGGGCGGGTGTAATCGACTTCCCGGTAATCAACTGAATCAGTGGCCAAATGCGCAGCCAAGACCTGATAGCCCTGCGCTTTTAAAGGTCCTAAAGCAGCGCTAACATCAGCGCGCCGCTGCACCGACACCCAGCTATGAGAGCCCATGGCAGTGCCATTAAAGGCTTTATAATCTTTATCTGCCATGGCGCAATACATCGTCGCGATACCTGCGGCATCTGCCGTACGCACAATCGCTGACAGATTGCGGCTTTTATGAACATTGTCGGTCACAATGGTAAGGTCTGGCTGGCGGAACTCAAGTACCTGACGCAGGCGTTGCAAGCGTGCGGCTGTCATTGGCATAGTCTCTATAAACAAAAACGCCGCCTAGTTTACTGCAGCGAACCGAGAGCGCAAATAATTCTTACTCCGGTTATTAATATCCCTCAACTAGGCAAGCATCACCGCGTTTAAACCGTATCGATTACCGCCATCGTCAAACGCGACAGACACACCAATTTATCCGCCTCATCGGTGATGTGAATTTCCCATACATGGGTGCGACGGCCAATATGTACGGGCCGCGCAATGCCGGTTACCAAGCCCGAGCGTACCGAGCGAATATGGTTAGCATTAATATCTAAACCCACACAGGCCATATTCTCACCGGTGGCCATATGCGCTGCAAAACTGCCCAAGCTCTCTGCCAATACTACCGAGGCGCCTCCATGCAAAATGCCCATAGGCTGGTGGGTGCGCTTATCAACCGGCATGGTACCCATCACATAGTCGGCACCAATCTCAGTGAATAGCAGCCCGAGGGGCTCGGCAATCGTATTTTTGTTAAAAGCATTTGCTTCGACGATATCGTAAGTCTGTTTCCAAATTGTCATTTCTAATAATCCCGCTTATTTGATTTATAAATTCGCCTACGAATAAGACCCAAAAGCCTAATTAACGAGGTAAAAAGTCCCACTGGCAATTAAAGTTTACTCTGATAACATGACTGCCATAATAGCATTCATATCCCCAAAGGAAATCACCATGTCAGCAATCCCTAGAACCGTGTACGAAGAAGAACATGAATTATTTCGCAGTTCGGTAAGAAAATTCTTAGAAGTCGAAGCAGCGCCCTACCACGCTCAGTGGGAAAAAGATGGGCAAGTCGATCGCGCTCTGTGGATAAAAGCGGGCGAGCAAGGCTTTCTGTCACCCAGCGTGACCGAAGAATACGGCGGCGTGGGCGTGGATTTCCGCTATAACGCCATTGTTGACGAAGAGTGCGGCCGCTCAGGCTTTACCGGTATTGGCTGGGGCTTACACTCTGACATCGCGGTACCGTATATAGAGCGCTACGGCAGCGAAGAGCAAAAGCAAAGATACCTGCAAAAGTGTGTCACCGGTGAAATAGTAATGGCAATTGCCATGACCGAGCCCGGTGCCGGTTCCGATTTACAAGGCATTAAAACCAACGCAGTAAAAGACGGTGACGATTATATTATTAATGGCTCAAAAACCTTCATCACCAATGGTCAGCACGCCGACCTAGTGATTGTGGTTGTCAAAACTGACCCATCGGCTGGCGCCAAAGGCACAAGCTTGTTTTTGATGGAAGCAGGCACACCCGGTTTCAGCAAAGGTCAGAACCTTGAGAAGATCGGCTTAAAGGCCCAAGACACCTCAGAACTATTCTTCCAGGATGTGCGTCTTTCAAAAGACCAACTCCTTGGCGAAGAGGGCATGGGCTTCATCTATTTGATGCAAGACCTTCCACAAGAGCGTTTGAACGTCGCGATTATTGCAATAGCCAACGCCGAAGCCATTCTTGAGCAAACCATTGCATATGTAAAAGAGCGCAAAGCCTTTGGTAAAACTGTCGCCACCTTCCAAAACACCCAGTTTAAACTGGCGGAAATGGAAACCGAGGTGAGTGTTGCCAGAGTATTCCTTGATCGCTGCTTAGAGCTGCACTTAGAAGAAAAGTTTGATGCTGTTATGGCGGCAAAAGCCAAGCTAATGACAACCGACCTACAGTGCAAAGTGATAGACGAATGCCTGCAGCTACACGGTGGGTATGGCTACATGTGGGAATACCCTGTCGCTCGGGCATTTGCAGATTCACGCGTGCAGCGCATTTATGCCGGCACCAACGAAGTGATGAAATTAATTATTGGTCGCGACTTACTTAAGTAAACATGCTTTAGACGTCATATGACAATTAAGGGGCCGCATATATTCTAAGTGCCCCTATTAAATAGAAAAAATAAGCATTTCTGTGCATGCCTCAGAGGTGCTTTTTTTTGACTAAAATCTAGTTACGACAAGCTAATAGCCAAGCCCTAGGATCTAACTAAAAGATATCTGACGCTGCGATTGATGATCTAATCTTATTAATCGATTCTTGAATTTGTTTTTAAATGAACACCTGAAGACTAATATGAGAATGAATCACCATATTTAGCTGTCAATTGCGCAGATTTTATAAGCAATTTTTGTTCGGCTAATGCCGACTCATTTGAGGGTAAATCTGAATACTATTTTTCAAAGATACTTTCTCGATGTCTTAAGCTTAGATGTCACTATCAGTTGCTTCGCAGAAATATCTATTGCTGACATCGGCTGGCAACATCCCTTACAAGCTCAAAACACTCTATAGCAATGACATGAGCTATGTCATATTCAAATACTTAACGTCATCCAGAAATCGCCCTCATTGGCGACCAAACCAACGATTAATCTTTCACACTCACACGAAGTGTTCGTCAGCATGCCTCCGCCCCCAAAACAGTAACTATCGAATTTTAATCACACAGGCAAAGCGGGTTAAGGGCGAACAAAAGGTTCATGCTCAAGACAAAACATCATGTGAGTGGCACGCTGCAATAACTCAGACACACCAAAAGTAGGCCCCACTAGGGGACGATTAACAAAGCGATTCCTTATTGATATTGAAGCCAGTAATTATTAAGGGGATTTCGTAAAGATGGTTATTTACGATGAAAATCAACAAGTTATTAAAAAGTCACGCCACATCTTAGGAAGACGGATGGCCTGCCATCACTTCCTGATACTCTGCAAGAAATCACAGCGCTATCTTGAACTCGCTGGATTGGCTAAACACCGAGAGACCTCGATGACTTGACTAGCTGATACCAATAGGCGCAGGGTGTGTCTATGCCCGACAATTGTCTTTACTGTCAGTTAAGAAAAATTCCAAAGAAATATTTAAACTTGCCGGCATCTAGACAGTAAGATCATAATCTATTAAGCATTAGGGATGATTTAGAAATTCGACATCAACTAGTCGCAATTATGTGCTTCCTATACTTTGCATATCCGCGCCAAACTCAGACAGGACAAAGTCATCGAATTTACTAAAGAAATTGAACCGGGCTTTAAACATCAAAATCATGCAATCCTTATAAGTGCAGGGGATAGGGAGCGTCAAAAACCAATAAGAAAATGCTCAACAACATATTAGCTAAAGATCAAATGTCTAAATACGTTCAACCGGTGATCTGATAAATCATCGTTCGCGTAAGGAATCTAATTATCTTTACCTATGTAAATGTGTAGGGTAATTGTGATGGGTGTGTCTCGTGTTTATACTCCAGTAAAGATGCAGATGCTAAATAAGAGAAAAGTTCTATTAGGGGATACACATGACTAAAATGTTACCAGTAAACGATTATGTAGGTATGTCTTTTTGGCTAATATCTATGGCTCTCGTTGCTGCCACAGCGTTTTTCTTTATTGAGCGTGATCGCGTCTCAAGCAAATGGAAAACATCTTTGACAGTTTCAGGTCTTGTTACGCTAATTGCGGCAGTTCACTATTTCTATATGCGAGAGGTCTGGGTCTCTACCGGCGAATCACCGACGGCATTCCGTTACATTGATTGGCTATTAACAGTACCATTATTGATGATCGAGTTTTACTTGATTCTATCTGCAGTATCTCCAAAGAAAGTCCCAACTGGGATTTTTTGGCGTTTACTTATCGGCTCCATTGTTATGCTTGGATTCGGTTACGCTGGTGAAACTGGGATAATGGACGCTAAAATTGCATTCGTTCCATCAATGGCAGCTTGGGCATTCATAATCTGGGAAATCTTTCGAGGTGAAGCAAGTAAAGTTAATGCTGGACTTGACAATCCTAACGTCCAGAAAGCCTATAAAACGATGCTTCTGCTAGTAACATTTGGTTGGGCAATTTACCCACTAGGTTACTTCTTAGGTTACTTCGTTGATGGCTCGAACAGCGGCACTATGAATCTTATCTACAACATAGCTGACTTCTGGAACAAGATCGCTTTTGGTCTGGTTATCTGGGCAGCGGCTGTAGCGGATACAGAATCCAAAACAAGCTAGTTCGTTTGAAAGGGTCAGCTTTGCTGGCCCTTTTAATATTGAAAATAAAAATCAGAACATTAGGGAAAACATAACTTACGTCTTATAAGGGTACTAAAAATGTTCCCAGCCATGTTAAGTCAAAAGCGAGCATTGACATCGTTGAGCGCACTGTATCAACGAGAAATATTTGATATGGACAGTATTCTGGCTCAGGCTGCTAGCTATCATTTTAACACTCCAGGTAAATCTTTTAGAGCGCAACTCGCGCTGTCTAGTGGCGAAGCCCTAGGCTTAAATGAGTATGACAATTTACATTGGGCAGCCGCTTGCGAGCTGTTGCACAATGCATCACTTATACATGATGATATTAGTGATGCGAGCACCCACAGGCGCGGAAAAGAAAGCATTCATGAGCACTTTGGTTCTGACATGGCTCTCTGTCTTGGTGACTGGATGGTAGCCAAAGCCTTCGAACTTGCCACCAGGAATAAACAATATGGCGGAGCGCTTGCTGCGCTTTTAGCTCGAGCAATGCAAGATACCTGTCGTGGCCAAATTTCTGACATTAGCCAACGCCAATGCATTGAATTAGATGAGTGGCAGAACATTGTTAAAGGCAAGACCACGCCTCTTTTACTCGCCCCTATTAAAGGTGCTGCATTAGCAGCGGGACTTAGCCAACATTCGGATAGCTTAGAGCCCTTGGGCACTCTGGAAACACTGGTCGGTTTATGCGGATTAGCCTACCAAGGTCTTAATGATATTGAAGATATTATTCCTTCGAGTCACCGTTCATGTGATATGGAGGGCCGAAAACCGAATTTAGTTGTTAGCCTTTTCTTTAAACAAGGTATTGGCAAAGTTGAATTCAACACGTGGTATCAAGCTGCGGATAATAGTCATCTATTTCATTGGCAGCGACGTATTGCTTGCAGTGATATAGTTTTAAAAGCTTACCAAACGGTGGATTTTTGGTTGCTACAGGCAGCTGAACAAATCAGCGACCTACCAATGGAACTCCAACCAGTTGCTTATAGTTTAGTTGAGTCTGTTAGACCAAAAACAACCGTTAACATTGAAGGATGGATAGCTTGACCTCCAAAGAGTTCGGAGCAGGTAAAACAGCTGTAGTAATCGGAGCAGGCTTCGCTGGTATGGCCACAGCACTAAGATTAAGGGCCCTGGGTTACCAAGTAACTTTGCTTGAGCGTCTTGGTAATTTGGGTGGCAGAGCACAAGTATTTGAGCGCGGTGGTTACCGTCATGATGCCGGGCCAACGGTTATTACAGCACCTTTTTTATTCGATGAGCTTTTTGAATTATTTGATGAGAAATTATCTGATCATCTAGAATTTGTACCTTTGGATCCATTCTATCGATTTCACTTTGCTGACGGTAGTCAGTTTGATTATTGCGCTAGTATTGACGATACCCTGACTGAGATTCGACGCTTTAGTAATGATGATGCAGATGGCTACCTTAAGTTATTAAAACAGTCCAAAAAGGTTTATGACGTTGCCTTTAAAAAACTTGTCCATCGGCCTTTTACTCGAATATGGGATATGATCAAACAGATTCCAGCTCTCATTATTCTCAAATGTTATAGAACTGTTTCACAAATGGTGAACAGTCACTTGAAGCACCCACTAATTCGCCAAGCTTTTTCTATTCACCCCTTGTTAGTCGGTGGAAATCCTTTTAAAACCACCGCTATTTACTCCTTGATTCATTACCTTGAACGCCGCTGGGGGGTATTTTTTTGTATGGGTGGAACGGGCAAGCTGGTTGAAGAATTAGGCGCTCTTATGGCGCGCCAGGGAGTTAATGTTGTTCTTAACGCTGATGTCGATGAGATAGTCGTTGTCAATAAAAAAGCAACTGGAATTAGACTCAATAATAATCAATCCATCCAAGCTGATTTAGTTGTGTTTGGTGGTGACCCAGAAACCTGCTATCAACACTTATTGCCTAAAACAAAATTCAGCCTACCTTCTGCTAAAAAGCGATACAGCATGGGATTGTATGTGTTGTATTTTGGCACAAAAAAACTTTACCCTGATGTCGCTCACCACAGTATTTGGATGGGGCCTCGATTTAAAGAGTTACTATCTGAAATTTTTAACGAAAAAAAAATGAGTGATGACTTTAGCCTTTATGTGCATCGCCCGACAGCAACAGACAAGAGTTTTGCTCCTGAGGGCTGTGAATCTTTTTATGTGTTGTGTCCGGTGCCAAACCTGCAGGGCAATGTAAATTGGAGCAGTGAGGGAGTACGTTTGCGTGACAGAATTATCGAAGCGCTAGAAGAAACGATACTGCCAGAGCTAACATCAGTGATTGAAGAAGTTTTTTGGATGACTCCAGAAGATTTTGCAAAGGACTATCGTTCAATGCATGGAGCAGGTTTCTCAATTGAACCGCGACTAACCCAGTCTGCTTGGTTTCGCTTTCACAATCGTGATCGCTCAATTTCTAATCTATATTTTGTTGGCGCCGGCACTCATCCGGGCGCCGGACTGCCCGGGGTCGTCAGCTCTGCCAAAGTCGTCGAGGAATTACTGACAGGGGTCGAGGTCGGCTCAGGCGGATAAGTAATGGAAAATTTATCTACCACTTCTCTTACACAATCGGTCCCTAAACAAATACTGGCTCGGCACGGTAAAACATTTTATTGGGCCAGCTTATTCCTAGGTTCTAAACTGGCCGACCGTGTTGCACACCTCTACCAATTTTGTCGATTTGTTGACGACTTAGCCGATGGTGATTTGCCTAATCGTGAAGGGTCTCTTGAAGATATTCGCGCCCGTTTGAATGGTAGCAATCAACTAGCAGGTCCAGAAGTAGAGGACTTTATGCTTCTAGCGAAAGAAAACGACATTCCATTGGCAGCCGCTCGTGAGTTGCTCGATGGTATGCTTAAAGACCAACAACCAACTGTTATTAGGGATGAAGCTGAATTACTTCGTTACTGCCATGCGGTCGCAGGTACGGTGGGCTTGATGATGTGCCGCGTGCTGAAATGTGAAAATAAGCGCGCCGAGAGCTTTGCCATTGACCTCGGTATTGCGATGCAATTGACCAATATTTCTAGAGATGTGCTGGAAGACGCAAAAATGGGTCGTCGCTATATTCCGGCAAACTGGGTCGATTTGCCCGCTACAGAGATCGCTGAGGCCGACATTAACAGTCATCATCCAATCGCCATAGCAGTTGATCGTTTAATAGATCTGGCAGAAGACTATTATCAGAGCGCCTTGTTAGGTATTCAGCTCCTGCCTTTACGCTCGCGTCTTTCCATTATTATTGCATTACGCGTCTATCGGCAGATTGGCTGGGTATTAAAACGGCGCAGCCTGCCGTGGTGGCAAGGACGAGTCTTTGTGACCAAGCCAGAAAAGGCACTTTTGAGTTTGCGTAGCCTTGGTGACTTAATACCATTGAAAGTCCCAGCGCATAAAAAAGAACTGCACCGACACTTGCAGGGTCTTGCCGGTGTCTAAATTAGGCAATAGTGCGAATGAAATTAATGAGTTTGATATTGCCATTATTGGTGGTGGCAGTGCTGGTATCACACTCGCAGCTAAGCTCCGCAATTGTTCTGCAGTCGTCGTAGAGCCCTATACTCCAGCTGAGCGCGACTGCAGCTGGGCGCTGTGGGCAAACAGTCATCAGGTAAAAAAATTTGCTTCAGCAACTAAAGGTAGCTGGAAACAGTGGCGATTAATTGATCACCAGACTGAGGTGCGCCATTGCAGTGATCAGTATCGCTACACCAGCCTCAGTTCTGCCCAATATATGAGCGAATGTGAAGGTAAACTGGCAGCGGGTGTCGACCTTGTTAGAGCGCCAGCAGAAGATTTGGTTGCCGCTGGTAACGGCGGCACATTTACCGCTGCTGGAAAGTATTATAAGGCAACCCAGCTATATGATAGTCGACCACCAAAAATGGCCAACAATAGTTTAAGACAGCATTTTCTAGGATGGGAAATACGTACCAAGAACCCTATTCATGATTCTGATATAGCGACATTAATGGACTTTCGTGTCGATCAATCTAGAGGCCTGCATTTCATCTATGCTTTGCCTTTTTCTGATCATAGATTATTAATCGAATCGACTATGATCTCTAATCATGTAGAAGATAAAGACTGGTATCGACAAGCTATTTCTGACTGGCTGCGTGAACAAAGCATTGAAATAGAAGAAAAATTGAGTGAAGAAATCGGCGTTATACCCATGCATACAATAGTGCCACTGGATAATGGTATCGCCAGTATTGGCGCAGCCAGTGGCGCAGTGCGCTTGTCATCCGGATATGCTTTTACAGGAATTCAAGCTCAAATCACTCAATTAGCTAAGAGAATTAGCGTCGGCCAGTACACCGTGCCCACCCCTATTTCACCCATACTGATCCGTATGGATAAAGTCTTTAATCGAGTATTAATGGCGCAACCAGAGCTGGCTGTGTCGCTGATGATGCGCACCGCTAAGGCTTTAGACGCCAATGGATTTGCGCGTTTTATGCTGGGCTCCGCTACCATCATGGACTGGGCCAAGGTCATTATAGCAATGCCTAAAGTGCCTTTTCTGAAACAAATCTTCCAGTGATGAACTCTTGGGATATGGTCGCAATCGGCGCCACTTTATTACTAGGCGTACCGCATGGGGGTCTTGATGGTGCGGTTGCTCGGCGCATTGGCTGGCCGATAGGAATTGCACCTTGGCTGGGTTTCCATCTGGTCTATATTGCCTTGGCAGCACTAGTCGCTGGTCTTTGGTGGTTATTTCCGTTAACAAGTTTAAGCGTTTTCCTGCTGATCTCAGCATTTCATTTTGGAGCTAGTGATATTGCCGATAGTGGCTCTCACTGGTTGCCGTGGGCAGCACATGGTGGCTTGGTTTGTATTGCGATTCCGTGCTTACAACCCTCACAGGTAGAGTCAATCTTCGCAGTTCTTGTTGGTGCGGAAAACGCTAGTATATTGATGTTTGGGATAACTATTTTATTTATACCTTGGATTATTAGCTTTATTGGCTATTTTGGGTACGCTTACTATAGGCCCCAATACCGAAAGCCATTAATCACTTTGCTAATATTTTTTGGTTTGGCCGCTACACTCCCCCCCTTGATTAGTTTTGCACTCTATTTTTGTCTCTGGCATAGCCAAGGACACATACGTCGGTTATGGAATAGTCTTGAACAACATGAGCGCAATCGAAGTATTAGTGAAGCAGCGATTTATACAATTGCAGCTTGGATTAGTGTCGGCGTTATTTTCTATTATTTACAGGGTTCGGCCGCCACTTTACTAATCCAATTAACATTTATTGGCCTGGCAGCACTGACTCTACCTCATATGTTATTAGTCGATTATGCCCACAGAAAAATTCAGAAAAAAGAGGCATTGCTATGACTGATATTCGTAATCGCAAAGCAGATCACATAGAACTTGCATTAAAACCAATGCATCAATCTCAGCAGACTGCTGGGTTTGATCGCCTGTGCTTTGAACCTAATCCTCTCCCCCAGATAGCCTTAAATGATATCGAGCTCCAAAGTGAATTCTTAGGTCAGCTTGTTTCAGCACCATTTTTGATTGGTGCTATGACCGGTGGTTGTGAGAATGGCGAATTAATCAATCAACATCTTGCCGAGGCAGCCGAAGCCAGTCAAATTCCACTGGCTCTAGGTTCGCAGAGAGCGGCCTTAGAGCAACATAAGCAGCAAGACATTCGGCGCTGGGCGCCATCCGCTATTATATTGAGTAATTTAGGCGCAACGCAGTTACAGCAGAGTGGTCTTGATCTAGCCCGCAAGGCTGTAGAGTCGGTTCAAGCTAATGCATTGATTATTCATCTTAATCCATTGCAAGAGCTAATACAGCCGAATGGAGACCGAGATTGGAATCTGGTTTTAGAGGCTATCGAAAACTGTGTATCTAAGCTTGGCGTGCCAATTATTGTCAAAGAAGTTGGCTCTGGCATAGGGCCTACTAGTGCTAAAAAATTAATGGATGTTGGTGTTAATTGGATTGAAGTCGCTGGCCGTGGTGGCACTAGTTGGGCCAGTATTGAACTAGAGCGTAATGGTTCTGAGCGTGAACGAGACATTGCTGCTCCCTTTATTGACTGGGGTATGGATACTGTCGAATTGTTGCCTGCAGTGCACAGCGCCTGTCCATCTTTAGGACTGATTGGCTCAGGTGGTGTGCGTCATGGTTTAGATATTGCCCGTTGCATCCGACTAGGTGCAACAATGACGGCTTTAGCCTACCCTTTTTTAGCACCGGCTTTAAGGTCTACCGAAGCCGTTATCGATAAAATTTCGGTACTGCAGGAGCAGTTGCGATGGGCCATGTTCCTAACCGGCAGTAAATCGCTGTCAGAATTGCGCCACGCTGCCTTACAACAGAAACTAACTATTTGAATTCTATTAATTGAATCGGCAGAATTGTCAGTTAATATTCGGCTGAAAAGCCCAAATCAATATTTAACTTGCTCTTAACTATGAAGCTTTTTCCCAAGAGGTTATTTGAAAAACCAGCCTTCCATAGTGGAGTAAGCGGGCATTTAGCGACCATGCCCTGCTATAATCACCAAAAATCATACAACAGGGATTAACTCATGACCGTCGCTAGCGCTCGCCATATTCTGGTAAAGACTGAACAACAAGCCCAAGATTTAAAAAACAAAATAGCTAAAGGCAGCGACTTTGGCGAATTAGCAAAGAAGTTCTCTGACTGCCCATCAGGTCAGAAAGGCGGTGATCTAGGTGAATTCCGTCCCGGCCAAATGGTTAAGCCCTTTGACGATGTGGTATTTAAAGAAGCAATTTTAGAGGTTCACGGCCCTGTTAAAACCCAGTTTGGCTATCATTTAATTGAAACTATCTACCGCAATTAAGCTAACACTAAGCGCAGTCTTCTATACTCAGAAAAAGCCCGACACCCAGTATTGAATACGTGGCTGATTGAAGAGTATAAGACTGCGCTGCACAAACAGAGGATTACATTGAAAACAAGCTCTACCCCGCAAAATTGATAACAATTATCATTTTAGAAAACCAATACTGCCAGTACTAATCTCCCGCCTCTATGTCTACTAGCACTTCGCCCGGCGTTACCCGGTCGCCTTTGGCAACAAATATCGCAGTGACTGTCCCGCTGATCGGCGCTTGTACTTCAGCTTCCATCTTCATGGCTTCGGTGACTAAGACCGCCTGACCTGCGGTGACCGTATCGCCCACGACAACCAACACCTCAACAATATTACCCGGCATATTGGTACTAACGTGACCCGGCTTGCTGGCCGATTTACGCCCACTGCTGCCCTCGGCCTTGTATTCATTCAGGGCTTCAAATACAACCTCTTCAGGCATACCGTCCAAGGTCATGTAAATATGACGTTTACCAGACCCTTTGATGCCCACACCGGTAATGGCGACTTGGTAGCTCTCGCCATGCACATCGATGACAAACTCGGTGGGCACGCCGCCTTCACTCACCGGGCGAGTTGCTTGGCCGATAGGCTCAAGACCTTCGGGAACCAACGTCCCCGCTTCACGCTCAGTCAAAAATGCACGGCCCAAATCAGGGAACATCGCGTAAGTCAGCACGTCTTCTTCCGACTTCGCTAAGTCGCCAACCTCCTTGCGCAGTTTAACTAATTCCGGTGCCAGTAAATCTGCTGGCCGCACATCAATCACATCCTCAGCGCCAATCGCCCTAGCGCGCAGCTCCTTATTTACTTCAGCGGGTGCGGCGCCGTAATGACCTTGCAAATAGCGCTTCACCTCGTTAGTGATCGTTGTGTAACGCTTGTCAGCCAGAATATTCATCACCGCCTGAGTGCCAACAATTTGTGAAGTTGGCGTTACGAGAGGGGGATAACCCAAATCTTTACGCACAGCGGGAATTTCAGCAAAAACATCTCTAATCCGATTCAATGCGCCCTGTTCTTTAAGCTGATTGGCAAGGTTTGACATCATGCCACCGGGCACTTGGTTAATCTGCACACCGACATCTTCGCGGGTGAATTCGCTTTCAAACTGATGGTATTTTTTGCGCACTTCCCACAGCTTTACAGAAATTTCTTGGAGCGCGGGCAGGTCCAAACCAGAATCTCGGGGCGTGCCCTTTAAGGCGGCGACCATGGTTTCGGTTGCCGGATGACTGGTGCCATTGGCAAACGCCGACATGGCGGTATCAATAATATCGATACCCGCTTCAATCGCTTTCAACTGACACAAGCCAGCGAGGCCCGAGGTCATATGAGAATGCAGCGCCAGCGGCACATCAACCGTATCTTTTAAGGCCTTAACGAGTTCAGACGTTGCCATTGGCGTTAACAAACCCGCCATGTCTTTAATCGCAATGGAATCCACCCCCATCGCCACCATGTCCTTGGCCTGCTGCACAAATTTTGCGGTGTTATGAACCGGGCTGGTGGTATAGCAAAGTGTGCCCTGTGCATGTTTACCCGATTTTTTTACCGCGGCAATAGCCGTCTGCAAATTGCGTACGTCATTCATGGCGTCGAATACACGGAAAATATCCATGCCATTATCGGCGGATTTTTGAATAAACGCCTCAACCACATCGTCGGCGTAATGACGGTAGCCCAACAAGTTTTGGCCGCGCAGTAACATTTGCAATTGCGTATTTGGCAGCGCCTCGCGCAATTTTCGCAAACGCTCCCAAGGGTCTTCTTTCAAAAAACGCACACAGGCGTCAAAGGTTGCGCCGCCCCACACTTCCAGCGACCAAAACCCTATCGCATCCAGCTGGGCGCATAACGGCAGCATATCTTCGGTGCGCATTCGCGTTGCCAACAAGGACTGATGACCATCGCGCAGTGCAACATCAGTAATCAGTACAGCTTTATCTTGGCTCATTATAATATCCTTTTTATCTTACAGGCCGGCGTGGGCGGCAATGGCCGCAGCCACCACCAGCGCGATGTCTTCGGGGCGACTTTTATCCGAGTACTGAGTCAGTTCAGGGTGACTTTCAACAAAGCTGGTATCGAAGTTTCCGGCGCGAAAATCAGGGTGCTTAAGAATCTGTTGGTAATAGGCCGCCGTGGTTTTCACACCCTGCAAGCGCATATCATTTAAAGCGCGCGCGCCCCGATTCAAGACCTCATCCCAAGTTAAACCCCAGACAACCAATTTGAGACACATGGAGTCGAAATACGGGGGAATGGTGTAACCGGTGTAAATCGCTGTGTCGACCCGCACACCCGGACCACCGGGTGCGTAGTAGCGACTGATTTTACCAAAGCTAGGTAAAAAATCATTTTTTGGGTCTTCGGCATTAACCCGAAACTGCATAGCGAAGCCGCGATAGGAAATATCCTGCTGGCGATACCCCAGCGGCAAACCGGAGGCAATGCGAATTTGTTCGCGCACAATATCCACTCCCGTAATTTGCTCGGTGATGGTGTGCTCAACCTGAACGCGGGTATTCATTTCCATGAAATAGATTTGATTGTCAGCAAGTAAAAATTCCACGGTGCCCGCGTTTTCATAGCCAACTGCTTCTGCAGCGCGCACCGACATGTCGCCAATATAAGCCCGCTGTTCAGGGGTCAACTGGGGCGATGGCGCAATCTCAATGAGCTTTTGGTTGCGGCGTTGAATTGAGCAGTCGCGCTCAAATAAATGAATCACATTACCGTGGCTGTCACCCAGTATCTGAGCTTCGATATGACGGGGATTAACAATGCACTTTTCCATAAACACATCAGCGCGCCCAAAGGCTTTAGTGGCCTCAGACACCACCCTATCAAACTGCTGAAGGAGGTCTGCCTCACTATTGCAGCGCCGAATACCACGGCCACCACCACCCGAGGTCGCTTTCAACATAACGGGATAGCCAATAGTTTTAGCAAAACTTACCGCCTCGTTAACGTCAGCTAAATTGCCATCGGTGCCCGGCGTTACCGGCACACCCGCTGCAGTCATGGCACGGCGGGCTTCAGTTTTATCCCCCATACAGCGTATGACTTCGGCGCTAGGCCCAATAAACTTAATCCCGCGCTGCGCACAAATCTCAGCAAGCTCGGCATTCTCTGACAAAAACCCATAACCGGGATGCAAACCATCGCAGCCGGTCTCTACCGCCAGACCCACTAACTTTCGGGCATTTAAATACCCTTCCAAAGGATCAGCACCGAGGTTGTAGGACTCATCCGCGCGCTTAACATGCAGTGAAAATCGATCTGGCTCGGTGTAAACAGCCGCTGACCGAATACCCATCTCCGCGCAGGCTCGTACTATTCGCACCGCGATTTCACCACGATTAGCGATCAGGATTTTTTTTAACATAGCTGAACTCCCTCTGGGGAAGAATTACCCCCGCACCTAGCCTTAGCAGTAACCAAATGACTATTAAAAACCGACTTCAGAGCCGCGCAATCTAATACACACGCAAAATACATGCAGCCACCGTACCGAAAACCCTGCAAACATAAAAATTAATATTATTGGTGATATCAATAAATCATTGCTTATAGTTATAGCAGGAGCTCAACTAATATTAAACGATCAATAACGTAGGGTAGTCAGTTACTTGCTCCGCCTAAGTCTAGGCCAAGCCGAGGCATTGCTGGCCGCTTGACCGCACTGCTGCTACTCTAAATCCATCCAGCAAGTAGATTTATAGTAGCAGCGATTAGCTCGTAAATACCCAAGCTGCACGACGTCGCTGGCCAAACCCTGCTTGATTATTTGGCTAAGCGGCTATTCTTGACGGCTGCAGACGACCGAATACATCGCCCGAAGCAAGAAACCCAAACAACGTTTAGTGCACCTTAAATAGAATTAAGTGAACTTCATGGTCGTTTACAGGGCATTCTCAATCTTGCTATAGATTCTAGCGCCGAACAGCGACTACCGCCTTATATCAACAAGTTTTATCAACATCAGCCTGCGCATTGTCAACCACCAGTGCCGGCCAGAACGTCTGGCAGATAATCTCGACGACCTTGCGATCATGACCCAAATGCCCAAAAGACGCGTATTAGATAATATTGTTCTTGCAAGACATTACCTATTTGTACTCGCCTCCCACAGTCACCCAGTATTAAGCTGCGACGCAAATCCCGACATCAGCCTCCTCAAACTACTAAAACATTCACTAACACAGCGAAAACCAACTTCGGTTGCGCGGCACAAAACCATTAGGCAAAGGCAAAGCAATGAACTTTAAAATTGAATCTTGATGGATAACTACATTAATCCGAATTTAGCTTTGTGCATCCAAGAGCAAAGTAAGTCGCCCAGCGCCAGGGGAACCAGCGGTTTGTATGTAAGCAAAAGCTCTTCATAAATCTTTTAATTAGACACACACCTAAAAACCAGCTTTGATAGTTACTAGCCAAGATATTGAGCCGCACCCTCGGCAAGATAAGCACAATGACCATAAACACCCAAGGATCACTCAATGACCCACATCCTAATCAGCAATATAGAAATTATCCCCGGCAAACGCGTAACTCAACACTTAGGCCTAGTGCTAGGAAGCACCGTACGAGCCAAACACGCGGGCAAAGACATTATGGCTGGCCTAAAAAACATCTTCGGTGGCGAACTGACCGGCTATACCGAACTACTATCTGAAGCGCGCAAGGAAGCCACTGATCGCATGACCGAGCAAGCCAAAGCCATTGGCGCCAACGCTGTTGTTAACGTGCGCTATTCCACCTCCTCTATTACCGCTGGCGCCTCAGAAATTCTTGCCTATGGCACTGCTGTTTTCCTTGAGGAAAAATAATCATGGAAGGCCTGATTCAATTAGGCGTCTTTGCGCTGCTGCTGGGGTTAGGTTTTTTCTTTGGCCGCCGCGCCGAAGCCAAACACTATAAAAATATCTTTGCCCGCGAAGACGAGCTGCGCCACATTGTGGTGTCTACCGACCGCTTCCCACCCACGCAATTTATCGCTCACCACGGCGAACTCGTCAGTGGCAATGTGGTGATTTCAGTGGATTATTTCAAGCGGGTGTCTGCCGCATTGCGGGCCTTAGTGGGTGGCCGCATTCGCAGCTATGAGACCTTACTTGACCGCGCCCGCCGCGAGGCGCTGTTGCGCATGCAAGAGCAAGCCCGCAGTGTCGGCGCCGAAGCCATTATTAATACCAAGTTTGAAACCAGTCGAATATCTGGCGGCAGCAGCAAAGGTATTGGCTCGATTGAAGTTTTAGCCTATGGGACGGCTTTAATACCCCAAGCTGCCCAGATAAAAAGCGAGTAAACGGTGAGCTTTGCCAAGCAAAATCCCAAGATTCCAGAGGGCATCAACACTTCTGCAGATAATCCCCTCAAGGAATTTTTTATTCTATTGCTCGGGGTATTTATTGTTTTTGGTACTACCTTGGGGCTACTGCTGGTATTTACACACAGCTTGGCGCCCTATATTCCGTTTCGCTACGAACAGCAGTTGATGAGCAAATACGGACAGTGGACTCGCTCAGAATCTGAGCATAGCAGTGCCTTTCAAGACGCCGAGACCGCAATACAAGAGCTTGGGCAAAGCTTAGCACTACAATCGGAACTCGCAGATGGCATCAGCACCCAGTTCCACCTGCTCGACCAGCCGAATGTACCCAATGCCTTCGCTACCTTGGGCGGCCAAATATTTGTCACCACCGGCTTATTACAGGAAGTGTCTTCGGAAAATGCCCTGGCGATGGTGCTTGCCCATGAAATTGCCCATATTAAATACCGTCACCCCGCCCAATCTTTAAGCGGCGGATTGCTGGTGCAATTATTTCTAAGCATTGTTACCGGCGGACAAAACGCCAGCGCTTTACAAAGCACCGCCCAGCAAACCGGCATACTAACCATGCTAAGTTTTAGTCGAAAAATGGAAGTTACCGCCGACACGGCCGCCATGAATACCTTAGAAAATTACTATGGTCACTTGGTCGGCAGCGAAGAATTCTTCGCAAAAATTTTAGGACAGCACCAACAGGCCAGATGGCGGGCGCTGTTTACCAGCCACCCGAATTTAAGCCAACGCATTGAGTATATTCAGGCCCGCGCTCAAAGCCTTACTCAAGTTAATGGCGACAAACCGAACACCAAGGCATTAGACCCGCGTTTAAAGAATATTCAGGAAATACTCGCTAATAATGACTATCAAAGCCAAGGCTCTAGCGAGCACCAAGATATAAATTAACCTTGGAAAACTCCTCAGACTCAGCCAAATCCGGCACGGTGGTAGCGCGCTGATACGCCAACCAATGATAGCTATCGACCTGAAAATCTTTCACCCTTGAATCAGCCACTAACACCTGTGGAGCACGCTTTAAGAAAGCCTCTAACAAGGGTAAATTTGCGCGATCGTATAGTACATCGGCGACCAGAATGACATCGTAGCGCTCGTCACTCGCGAAGAAATCATCACTGTAGCTAAGCTCGGCCTTATTTAACGCAGCATTGGCACGACTCGCCAAAATAGCATCGGCGTCGAGGTCACAGGCAATCACCTCCTTGGCACCTGCGAGCTTTGCAGCAATGGCTACCACCCCCGAACCACAGCCAAAATCCAGCACTTTTTTACCGCGCACGAGGTCTGGATTATCAAAAAGATAGCGCGCCATGACCTGGCCACTGGCCCAGCAAAAACACCAATACGCGGGATAATTCATGATCCGTCGGGTCTGATCAGGGCTTAGATCATGCTGGGGATAATCTGCGCTTAACAGCAGCAGGGCGATTTCTGGCACTAGGGGTAGCGGCGTATTCACTACTTTCGCCTGTGGTAAAAAATCCTGTAACAACGTCGCAAGAATTTGTCTCCCTTCACTAACTGAAAGCGCTTGTAGCAAAGCCCCAACCCCTATATGTTAAAACATGAAAGTAAGCATATTACCGGATTAAAACGGTTTTTCGGAGAGCGCCATAATGGCAACTAACTCAATCGGAGAACGCTATGAGTAATTTGCCCATAAAGCAACTCGTTCACGATGCATTATTTCAGGTTCAAGGCAGCGAACCCTCTGAACTTATCTCTTGTCTAAACTGCCACCAGGCGATTACCGCCACCAGTTATCGTATCTGTATCCAAGACCAACATCACCACCGCTTTATCAATCCCGGCGGCGTTATTTACGATGTGTGCTGCTTCCACTCGGCACCTGGAACTATTATCAGCGGCGAACCCACGTCGCAGTATTGTTGGTTTCAAGGCTACCGCTGGCAGTATGCCCACTGTGAACACTGCACAGAGCAACTTGGCTGGTACTATGAAAATCACCACCTCGAGTCCTTCTTTGCACTGATTCCCAGTTCTCTACGCAGCAAAAATTAAGACGCCAATATCCGGTATACTTGGGTCAACTCTAGGCTGCGACCAAAAACCCTTATGTCAGATAGCTCACATACCCAAAAGCAGCCAACGACCGGCGTCGATTTCATTGTGCCCCATTGCGCCGAGGCCATTCGCTATCTACACCGCGATGACGACTTGCTTGTTGTCAGCAAACCCGCAGGATTGCTATCTGTACCCGGCCGTCACCCTGACAATAAAGACTGCCTTATTAGCCGCATAAACCAAGATTACCCCAATGCAAGCATTGTTCATCGCCTTGATATGTCCACCTCTGGACTGATGATTGTCGCCTGTCACCCAGACAGCCACCGGGCGCTGAGCCGACTATTTCAAGACCGCAAAATTTATAAAGAATATCAGGCCGTCGTTTACGGCAAGGTCAGCAGCGTAGAGGGGTTTATCGATCTTCCCCTCGCCTGCGACTGGCCCAACCGCCCCCGACAGGAACTTAATTTCGACTACGGCAAATCCGCCCAAACCCACTATGAAAATTGCGGCACAACGGCCGAAGACCACAGCAAATTACGTTTGATACCGATCACTGGACGCTCCCACCAACTTAGAGTTCACACCGCCAGTATTGGCCACCCCATTTTAGGCTGCGAGTTTTATGCTCACCCCAAGGCAAAAGCCGCCGCTGAGCGCTTACTGCTACACGCCTCACGACTAAAATTTATCCACCCAGGCAGTAAAGATGAACTAGATATAAACTTAGGCGCCACATTTTGGTCTGAACCAGCCTAAGCAGAGACCCCTCGCTTTATTGGCAGTTAATATTCGCATTTGTCACAATGACAGTGAATTCATGATATACATCTGTGGCAACGCCAAACTTATATCACCTTGTTTCATTCAATAGGAGCAGACGCATGTGGTTAAAAACGAGTTGCGATTTATCCTTCGATATTGAAGTGCCCACACCGTTTGTATTGATGCTTAGAGCACGCAGTGGCGCCCAGCAATGGATTGCCAGCGAACAGTACAAACTGGCACCCAGTGTTCCTGCATTTGAATTCACCGATGTCTATGGCAATCTCTGTCAGCGCTTAGTCGCTCAGCCGGGGTATTTTTCTATACACACTCGCGCCGAGGCAAAGACCGCCGATTTTTTAGACCAAGCACCCGGCGCGCCGTTCGTTGAAGTTCAAAGACTGCCGGACTCGGTACTCAACTATCTTCTGCCCAGCCGCTATTGCGAATCTGATCGCTTTGGACAAATGGCGATGGAGATTACCGCCGGCCAACTTCTCGGCTACAACCAAGTCGCTGCCATTGAGAGCTGGCTGCGCAACAATGTTACTTTCACTCCGGGCAACAGCGACGTTCAAGTTACTGCAATTGAAATAAACGCGCGAAAGTACGGCGTGTGTCGCGATATGGCCCACCTAGGTATTGCGCTATGTAGAAGCTTAAGCATTCCGGCAAGAATGGTAGTAGGCTATTTATATGGCCTGCAACCGATGGATCTACATGCTTGGTTTGAAGCTTATGTGGGCGACCGCTGGTACACCTTCGATGCAACCCAGCCCTCTTTAAAAGGCGGCTATGTCGCCATTGGTTACGGCCGCGATGCTGCTGATGTCGCTGTTTACAATCAATTTGGACCAGGGGTCTACCCTTCCAGCCAAGTGGTTAGCGTAGAGCTTATCAATGAAAGCTCCATCATCGACTAGTCGAGATTCAATGCGGTAAATCGGCTAAATACTGGACACACAATGCAGCGCTATAACATTATCCACAGAACCTACTACAACTTTTCCGAAGAAGTGCAGCTTGGGCCACACC
The DNA here is from genome assembly GCF_047636175.1 of Zhongshania sp. Lineage (GTDB taxonomy): Bacteria > Pseudomonadota > Gammaproteobacteria > Pseudomonadales > Spongiibacteraceae > Spongiibacter. The sequence continues at coordinate 58,149 of NZ_JBLIKC010000018.1, forward strand.
ACTTACGCCTGCGGCCAAGAGAAGATTATGAGCTTCGCATCGAGTCGTTCTCCCTAAAAATTTCGCCCAATGCTAATTTGCTATGGCACCGCGACGCCGAGGGAAACTCCGTGGCCACCGCCACCTTCGATCTCCCCGCCCAGCAACTGGTATTTGAAAGCGAGCTCATCATTCAGCAATACAATGAGTCACCGCTTAATTTTATGGTTGCCGATTACGCCATCAATTATCCCTTTAGTTATTTGCCGGACGATCAAGTTTTGCTGAGTCCGTATATGCAGCTACCCGATCAAGAAACACAGCAAATGATCTCTCTATGGGCGCAAACACTTTGGCAGGGCGACGAAAAGATTCAGACCTATACTTTGCTACAGCGAATCGCCAGTCATATTTATCAAACCCAAACCTATAAATTAAGAGAAGAACCGGGCGTGCAAACCGCCAAGGACACCTTGGTATGTGGCACGGGTTCCTGCCGAGATTTTGCCCAACTCTTTATGGATGCCACAAAGTGCATGGGCCTAGCAGCGCGCTTTGTCAGTGGCTACCTACACGCCCCCGGCAGTGACGCCGCCGGTGCTACCCATGCGTGGGCAGAGGTCTACTTACCAGGCGCTGGCTGGAAGGGCTTTGACCCCACTATTGGCGAAATGGCCGGCACAGATCATATTCCAGTCGCGGTTGCGCGGCTCTCTAAATCCGTGCCGCCAATAGAAGGATCGTTTAGAGGCGCGCCAGACTCAAGCTTGGATGTGGGTGTATGGGTGAGTAAATTACCCTAATCATCCACAATTTAAAGGCTACTCTGGCATGCAGAATTAACAGTATTGATGTGTTTAAACGTAGCTTGGCTCAATGAGCCTGTTGATGATTCGAAGCAATCACTGCGCTCACCATGATATAAATTCCGGTTTAACAGTCTCAATAAGGCAAAAGAAATAATATAACGCAGGAGTAAAGCCGGCTACTGCATATCGAACACTTTGCTTTCACACCCCCTCCTGAAGCTTGGCACTACTATCTAGGAAGAATACGGATCTATGCTAACTGATGGTGCCGCCGCTCCAAATATATCAATCAAAGCCTTATACGGTGAGGCTTAAATATTAGAGTAAATAGTATTTGGCGGATGTTCGCCTTGATAATCTTGCACAGCAAATTATTAGCGTGTGCAAAAGCAGATTTGAACTTTGGGCCTATTCAAGCCTTGTTATACGCAATATTTACGCAGCTAGTGAACTGCGCCAATATTGAAGGAGATAAAAGCACAGTCACCGCACTAAAAGCAGCGGTAAGCTGGCAAAATTAAGTATACTGTTCATCGTGATAACAGCATTAAATTAAAAATAAAAATTGAATATCGGGGTTATACAACGTTGACTAATACACATTCCGCGATATGCCGTGTATGTCCGGCCTATTGCCAAATCATTGCCCATGTAGACGCTGGAAAATTAACAAAAGTTACCGGCGACAAAAACGATCCCTATTTCAAAGGCTACACCTGCCCCAAGGGACGAGCGCTTCCTGAACAGCACAACAACCCCAATCGCTTACTGCATTGTAAAAAAAGGTCGTCTATCAAGACCTTTAATAACATTGGCAGCGAATCGGCGATGGACGAGATCGCCGAGAAAATATCAGCCATTATTGAAAAGCACGGCCCGCGCTCAGTCGCCGTTTATGGCGGCACCGGTCAGGTATCTACACCGGTTGCACCCTCAGTAGCCGTCTCGTTCTTAATGGGCATTGGCTCACCCATGCACTTCACCTCCAGCACCATTGACCAGCCGGGCAAACACATTGCCATGGCAGCTCACGGCCTTTGGGCCGCGGGTGAACTGGATTTCAATACTGCCAATAGCTGGATTATTGTTGGTGCAAACCCGGTTATATCTAAGGCCAGTGGCGCGCCGGGGAATAACCCAGCTCAGCGCCTAAAAGCCGCCCAGGAGCGCGGCACCAAGCTCATTGTTATAGACCCTAGAGTCACGGAAACCGCTAAACGCGCCCATATTCACTTGCAGGCGAAGCCCGGCGAAGACCCCACTATTTTAGCGGGACTACTCAATATTATTATTAATGAAAAGTTATATGACCACGCTTTTATTGAAGAAGATGTAGAAGGCTTTGAAGCACTTACAAAAAGTGTTGCGATGTTTATACCAGAGTATGTAGCAAGCCGCGCAGAGATAAGTTCGGATCAGCTAATAGCTGCCGCTAGAACATACGCCTCAGCGGTTGGCCAGAGTGGTCGGGGCGGCGCCGTGACGCTGGGCACAGGCCCAAACATGTCGCTACACGGTAGCTTGAGTGAATATCTCGGCTATTGCCTGATGTCGGTATGTGGTTACTGGTCTAGAGCAGGCGATAAAGTGACCAAACCCAATGTGCTCACCCCCGCATATATTGCAAAAGCGCAGGCAAGACCGCCTTATAAGGGCTGGGATTACCCAGAAAAAATGCGGGTTCGCAATCTCAGCAAAACGGCAAGCGGTATGCCGACAGCGGCATTGGCCGACGAAATGCTGTTAGAGGGTGAGGGCCAAGTAAAAGTATTGATCTGCTTGGCAGGCAATCCAATGATGGCCTGGCCAGACCAGAATAAAACCTATAAGGCCCTGAAGAATCTAGAATTGCTGGTTGTACTTGATTACCACATGACCGCGACCGCTGAGCTCGCGCATTATGTGATACCACCCAAGCTGTCACTTGAAACCCCGGCTACAACGCAGTTGTGCGAAGGTAATAAACACTATGGTTATGGTTTAGGTTTTGATGAGCCCTATGCTAGCTATGCCCCCGCGGTGGTAGAGCCACCAGAAGGCGCCGATGTTGTAGAGGAGTGGGCCTTTTTCTATGGCTTGGGTCAGCGCATGGGACTGAACTTATTTGTGGCCTCGCAAACCGGTTGGGACAAGTTTCAAGAGAGCTCCCCTGCCTTCGCCTTTCTCGACATGAAAAACAAACCAACAACAGACGAGCTACATGAACATTTAACGGCGAATGCCAGAGTCCCACTGGAAGAAGTTAAAAAACACCGTGGTGGTAAAATATACGAAGTGAACGAAGTCGTTCAGGCTAAGGACCTCGCATTTGAAGGCAAGCTGTGTGTTGGCAATGCCATGATGATGCAAGAGCTGGCCGACGTCTTTGCAGAACCACCTGCAAGTCAAGAAGCCGCAAATGAATTCCCCTTCAGACTGGTGTGCAGACGCCTAAACTCGGTAATTAACTCAGCCGGTAGAGAGCTTAAGAAATCATCGGGCAAACAATATAACCCAGCTTATATGCACCCCGACGACCTAGAGTGCCTTGGTTTACAAAGCGGCGACACGGTATTACTGTCCTCCCCTCATAGTGCTATTCGCGGTATTGTTGAACCAGATGGCACCTTATTAAAGGGGATTATTTCCATGACACATGCCTTTGGCGGCAACCCCGGCGAAGACGATGACAAGGTCAGTGAAATAGGAAGTAACACCGGCCGCTTAGTGTCGGTGGAAAATAACTACGACCCCATTACAGGCATACCACTCATGTCGAATATTCCGGTGCGTGTGGAGTGCATATGAAACTGAATTTTTCTATGTCACCAGCCATTGGGTAAACGGCTTATCGTGACATAAAAAAATCGGTATAAATAAAAACACCAGATAAACTTATTGCCTTAAGCAAGCCTAAGCTTTGGCATCACCTGAATAGTAGTCCCACGCAAAACCAGAAACTGATTATTTGACCGCCGGTTTACGCAAAACCCTACGGTCATTCCCTCCCCCCGCCAGACGTTCACTTCGCCTAATTTATACCGTTGTTATTTTTCCTTAACAGTAGCGAGATTTCATTTTCATTCAATAAAACAGCAAGTGAAATAACTACTTTTTGAGAATCTTTATGACCCCGCCAGAGATGAGCCTAGCACTGTCAAATAGGGCGATGGGCAGCCGAAGTACGCCGTCCTGGCATGCGATATAACGCGGCGTCCATTCAGGATCAAACTTCTCTTTATACTGACGCAAGCCCTCAAAATTATAAAATGCCTCGCCATGGGAAAAAATGAGATGCCCAATTTTGTGCCAAATTGGCGCCAGCGCACGTTTCTCCAGGCCTGATAATGGAGCCATGCCAAGGCTAAACCACTGATATCTCTGCGCGCTGCCCCAAAGCATCAGTTCGACGAATAAGTAATCCATGATGCCTTTGGGAGCGGCAGATGAATATCGCATTAGGTCAATCGACAGCGATTTACTCGCAGACGCCGGCCAAAGATTTGCAAATACAACAATGTCGCCATTGACCCGCACCACCGCACAATCAAATCGACAAATATAAGCCTCGGTAAATGCGCCAATCGAAAATGATTTTTCAGCTGCCGACTTCTCAGTTAACCAGGCATCAGAAATACGCAGCAGTTCGGGGTAAATATTCGGCACAGTCTCTTTTGAAAGCACCTCAAATACCGCACCGAGCTTCTTACCTTTATTATAAGCTTGGCGCAAATCGGCGCGTTGACTCCCTTGCAGAGAAAAGTCAGCAAGGCCAACTTGTGCATTCTCGCCAATTTTAGCCAGCGTCATACCCATATCAATATAGTGAGAAAGGTTTACCCCAGATACCTGATAGAACACTGGCCTACCACCGTTCTGGTCTACCAACTCGCGGAATTGCCAGAGTAATTCTTGATGTGTAGACGTCGGGCCAACGGGATCACCCATCGTTATCCAGCTATCGCCACTAATTTGATACATGATAAATGCACTTTGATCCGCCGACCAAAATATACGTTTATCCCCTAGCAGTGCGACATTAGCCTCTGGGTCGGTAATATTGTTGAGAACCGCGCCCAGCTTGTCGAAATCGAGGTCCAAACTTGACGGCATATTGGTCACACCGCCTTTTAAGATCTTCCAAAAAGCAAAACCTGCTAGTGCTAGGGCGACCACAAAGGAGGCGCGCAACATGCGTGGTGCATCAGCACTCGTCGCAAACTGCCACCACAGTTGATTAGAATATACGATGTGGCGATTACTAAGCAGACCCACCCAAGCAGTCACTATAAAAACCAGAACTATTGGTAGTAGCCAATCTATGCTTAAACGCTGGGCGATTAGGGCGCCTTTACGATAAAACGCTTCTCGGCATAGATACAAAGTAAAACTAACCACAGCAAGGATCATGGCTTCTTCGTAATCGAAGCCTTTTGCCAATGACACGGCAATACCCATCAAAAGCATAACTAAAGCTGCGATGTAAGCACTATGGAGGCGGCGGAACAATCCGTGCGCCATAATCAGCAAGCCTGCACCAAGCGCGCTACCAAGCAAGTGAGACAACTCGAGCGCGGGCAATGGAATTATATTTAAAACAATATGCAACCTAGATTCAACAGCGGGCATGGAGCCCGAAATTAGCAATACGGTACCGGCAAGAAAAACCGTCATACCAAGAATCTGCGGTACAAGTCCTGTAAGCCAGCTCAAGATATAGGCTGCGGGACGTTTTATTTTATCTCGGTGTGCCTTCAGTTCACTCACTAACACCAAGATCAAAGCGATCAAGAACGGCACCAAATAATAAACCAGTCGATAGATCAGCAGCGTACTTAGCAAGATATTGCGATCTATTTCCGGAAGCGCCGCAACAACAACCGCCTCAAAAACCCCAATGCCTCCGGGGATAGTACTAAGTAAACCCGCAGAGATGGCCAGCAAGTATATGCCGAGAAATTGCAAAAATCCGATACTCAGATGCGAGCCAAGCAATACATACAGTGTCGCTGCGGCCAACAATATATCCGCTATCGATAGCCCAAGCTGGCGCGCACACAATCTTGGCGTGGGCATTGCAAACTGCCAGCCGCGAAATGTTATCGGCTTGGGAACTAGCGCAGCAATAGCGCCATAAGCTAGCGGCGCGGCCAGCAGCAAGATAGCAACAATGTGCACAACTGACTCGGAGATCTGCAAAATCGCCACCTGATCAGCTGGCATAGCCCATAGAGCGACACCGAGCAGAAATGACATACCAAGGGTAAAAGTTAGGCCAACAAATACAATTACAGATGCAATTTGGGCTCCGCTCAAACCCAGCAAGGTATAGGCTCGGTAGCGGATTGCGCCACCCGACAAGGTCGCCAAACCGACATTATGACCGACCGCAAAAGCAGTGAATGCGGGTATTGCGATACGTCGATAGGGTATTGATTTATTAATATATTGAAAGGCCGCAGCGTCGTAGCCGGTAAGAACAATATAGCCACAGATCGCGCACAGGGCTGAGGCCAGCAATGCCGGCAGAGGAATAACGCCAAGCTGGGAATACACTGTGGCCCCGCTAATTCCACCTAACTCGCGGTGTAAAAACCATAGCGCAATCGATAAAAAACTAATACTAAAGACGGGTCCGATAAGATAGCGCGGATTTTTCAAGTTATAGGATCACCTGCTGCAGACCAATTGTGCCGGCGGCCATATAGGAGAATAGGGCCATAAATTTTTAACGATTTAAGCAAGTCAAAGAGGGAAGGCTCAAAGTCGATAACAATAGCACGGACACATAGTCAAAACGTCAATTCACGCCGCTCGCTATATCCACTCCAAAGAGAAATATCAATGACGTCAAAATAACGCCCTAATACCCTTAGGGGTAAATTATCAACCGGGCTTTGAGACAAGGTGTCTGTTTAGTGACGCTGCTTTTGGTGCTGCACAAATTATCACCGCCTTCAAACGATCCGCTATGGCTTCGACCTTCGTTACGCCTTGTCTTGGGGACATGACAACGTGCTAACCGCCGGCACAATCGCTTATCTAGGCGACAACCCGCGCACCCGTCATATCAGCAATGACATTCGCTCCAGCGCACAGAACTCAGCGGATATAGCCTTCAAGCAGGACCGCGTCATCAGCTATAACGTTGTTTTTGTCGAGAACCTATTCCGCTTCGGCAAACTTAGCGTGGTGCCCACCATGCGCTTCGAGCGGGTCAATTACGATTTAGCGGAAGTGGTGAAAAATCCGAATCTCAATCGGGAGGCCATCGACCTAGATCGCACTTTTAATGAAACCCTGTTCGGCTTGGGCCTGATGTACCAGACTAGTGAGCGGTCAGAAATATACGCCAACTTCTCAGAATCTTATCGCCCGCAGCGCTTCGACGATCTGATCAACCCGGCATCGGAATTAGCGGGTAGCAACAACCCCAGCGTATCGCGCGCGGTCAACTACGAGATCGGTTATCGCAGCCAAGCGATTGATAATCTGGTTCTCGATATCAGTCTGTTTCGCATCGATTTCGAAGACAAAGTCGAGCAGATCCAAGTGACTGTCACCGACGTTGAAAGGATAAATAGTGGCGACTCGCGCCATCAGGGTTTGGAGTTTAGCGTAGAGTACGACCTGCTACCGAGCATCTAGCGCTCACTGAAGTTGTTCGCCAACGGCTCTCTGCTGGATGCCGAAATAAGCAATAGCTTGAACACCAGCCTGATTGGCAACAGCACTGCATTCTCGCCCGAACATTTGCTGCGTACTTGCTTGCTGTTCGACAGCGAAAAGCGGAACGCCGCTCTTACCGCTACCATCGTAGGTGAACAGTATTGGCAGGACTCCAACCTAGCCCGTGGCAGCGGCGCCAATGAAGTCGCTGCCAAGATTTCAGGCTATGAGGTGCTGGACTTCAGCCTCGAATATGAATACAGAGAACAGTGGAGCTTGTACGGCGGCATCAACAATATGTTAAACCAAGACTACTACAGCCGCGTGCGGGCCGACGGTATTGAGCCAGCTCAGGAGCGGACCTTTTATATGGGGTTCCGCTTCCAGATTCGCTAGCGTCTCAGCTACACGCTATCCAATGACAGGGCCTTACCAAGCAAACGACAGCGATGCAAAAATCTTGCGGCCAGACTTTTGACGGGCGTTGTAGGAGCCGGGGAAAAATACGGTATCTAAGACCTGATTCAGTACTTTTTCTTCGGTTAAATTACTACCGCCCAAGGTTACAGCCCAACGTTGATCAGTGGAGCCCAGACTAATCCTAGCCGACACTTGCGAGAAACCTTTGAGATAGCTATTGGGGTCTAAGTCCCCGTCGGTGTACTGATTACCCTGGTACAAATAATCTACACTGGCGCGCATGGCAAGGCCAAATAGCGGTAGGGTCAAGGTCGGAGTAATACTGGCGCTTTGCTCTGGCGCGAACGCAATACGCTTACCGCTGAGATCCTGCTTGGCATGAACACCCTGAGTAATCGGCGCTGGCGCATTGGGATAGCTGTCATATTTGGCATCTAGCAGTCCTAGCGATCCGGAAATACTAAGCGGCTCAAACGGCGTCAACCACATAAAGTCCATTTCCAAGCCACGGGATATTGCTGAAGCGGCATTAGTCACATCAAAGAACGCGCCGTTAAATGCCAATACCTGCAAATTATCAAACTCGGTTTGGTACACCGCTGCATTCAAGCGCAGGGTGTTTTCAAAAAACTCGCCTTTAAATCCCGCCTCTATTGTCGCGGCTTCTTCCGGCTCAAAGGACAGATCTTCGCCGCCAAAAGACGAGGCATTAAAACCGCCGCTTTTATAGCCACGGGCATAGGTTAAAAATACATTAGTGTCGCGATTTAAATAATATTGAAACGCTAATTTAGGTGAAACATCGCTTTCCTTGCGACTTAAGCCTCGCTCATCGTAGTCTTCTGCGCTTAATGCCGACTCCATTATACAAGGCGTGCCCAGTGCGGCGGTGCGACAAACACCTTCTCCACTCGCATCCGCGACCTTTTGTTCGCGGCTATAACGAATACCCGGGGTGACAATAAACTGATCGGTCAAGGCCCAGCTCATTTGTGCAAAAACCGCTTGGGCATCCACATTCAAAAGGTAATCTAAACGAAAGAAATCTTCGCCACTGAGTGCGCCCGTTGAATTACTGATCAAACCAATGCCGGCAAGGTTAAGCCCACCTAGCAAGCCTCCACTTGAAACACTGGTCTGTCCGGAGACCAGTTGCAAGGCGTCATCGGTGAGTAAATAAGCGCCAAAGTCATCGCCAGTATTTATTTTCACACCCTGACTAAATCGCGAATCAAAGACATAAGCTCCCATTACAAATTCAACCCCCGAGCCGAGCCCAAATAGGCTGTCCGCCGTGCCGGTAAATCGTAGCTCGGCTGATTGCTGCTCGTAATCTGAGACCACCTCTAGCACCGCAAGGTTAGCCGGCGAGGTATCCAGGTCGACCAAGCTGTCGATAGTTAATGCGGTATCAGCTAACACTAATACCATATTAAGATTATCTAGTGCGCCAACAGGAGCAATATCCCAGTCGGTTTTCAAGCCGAGGGTGTCAGAGGTCTTATCTAAGAAACCATCCTGATCATACGAACTGGTAAAATTATATGGATCGCCTTCAATATCGGGATCATAGTTTTTAAGGAAATCACTGCTGCCCTCATCTAGGCTCATTAACTGGAGGCCCCAGTAATTTGCCGATGTTTCTGAAGCCACACCCATCAATTCGAATGACACCTTTTCGGTGGGTAGAAATAATAATTTTATACGTTGGGCATTCTGTTCATGCTTATCATCTTGGCGATTCAAAAACTGATTGTGCAGCTGACCATCCCGGCTAATATCTTGTGCGGCGATACGAACACCAAACCAATCGGTAACCATGCCGCCAATACCCGCCTCTAAACTCACTTCCTCAGGATCGGTTTTATTCATCCGCAAATCCGCAGACAGCTGTTCAGTCGGACCTTTAGTGGTCACATTGAACACCCCAGCAATAGTGTTCTTGCCAAATAGAGTTCCCTGCGGACCCCGCAGCACTTCAACTCGGGCAATATCGAACATCGCTTCGTTATAGTAAGAGGGGCGATTGAAGAATATTTCGTCTTGCACAAAGCCGACTGAACTATCAAAGGCCGAGTTAAGGGGATTAGAACCAAAACCACGGATATTAATTTGCGCCAGAGCAGGGTCAGTATCCGAAGAAAAACGCACATTCGGAATATAAGGGGCAATATCTTGCAAGCCGGTTGCGCCCACCTCGCGCATAAAGTCGCCGCTAACTGCTGTTAATGATATTGGTACGTCCTGAGATGATTGATTGACCTTTTGCGCGCTCACCACCACTTCTTCCAACATGCGGCGACTAGACGAATCTGTGCTTTGCATTGACGTGGCATCTGACGACGTATCTGCCGCGATGACAGCTTGCGCCACACAGGCGACTATTCCCGCCGCCCACCAGCGCGTGTTTGAACCAATTAACATGATGACCCTACCTTTATTATTATTATTTGGCGCCGACATTGAGCATCGACTTGTTCAGATAGTCGCAAAAAACGGGGCGACTCTGAACATTTATATTGTCAACTATGTTTACATTATTAACGCGTCCACAAGCTGCCGTCAAGTGCCCTATTCCACACTTGAGGAAAGCCCAGATCGAAGAAATTCCACTGGACATTGACCCGCCCACAATGTCAATATAATTGACAATTAAATAAGGAGAGTCGCATTGTGATCGACCTGCATACCGTTCCTACGCCCAACGGCCATAAAATTTCAATCGCCCTGGAAGAACTGGGCCTAGAATACAATGTCATCCCCTACGACATCAGCGTAGGTGACCAATTTAAGCCGGAATTACTGGCGCTCAACCCCAACAATAAATTACCGGTGCTAGTAGACCACGACCCTATTTCAGGCAGTAGCGAGCCAATGGTGATTTTTGAGACCGGCGCTATCCTCCTCTATCTCGCCGAGAAAACCGGCAAACTGATGGCGCAAGATCCCGCGACTCGCTTTCAGCAACTGCAGTGGCTGATGTTCCAAGTATCAAGTGTTGGTCCTTTACAGGGACAAGCCCATCACTTTATTCGCTATGCGCGAGTTCCGCAGGATTACGCCCGGGAACGCTATGTTAACGAAAGCCTACGTCAATGCCGCGTGCTAGAAGCTCAGCTCCAACAGCAAGACTATTTGGCTGGCGACTACTCTATCGCCGATATTGCCTGCTGGCCTTGGCTGCGCTGCTTGTCCTTAATTGATATTCATCTCGACAAAGACTTCCCCCGTTTGCACCACTGGTTTAAACGCATTGAAGAACGACCCGCAGTACAAAAAGGCAAGGATGTCATTCATGGCTGGGTCTATCAGCTGCCGCCAAATTTTAAAATGGAATTAGACGAGAAAACGTGGTCATATTCCTTCGGTGAAGAACAATATCGCCAACGCTAATAAATAGGCTTAATAGGAGTTTTTATGCAGGACTTATTTTCGATTGCAGGCAAAACCGCTCTGGTCACCGGTGGCTCGCGTGGTATTGGTGCCATGATCGCTGAGGGCTTTGTGCGCGCCGGTGCCAAGGTCTATATCACCTCACGCAAGGCCAAAGAACTTAACGAGACCTGCGTTCGGCTGTCTGAGCTGGGCGAGTGTATTGCTATTCCCTCAGACTTATCTCAATTAGATGGTATTAAACAGTTAGCTGATGAGCTAATAAGCAGAGAGAGTAAACTGGATATTCTGATTAACAACGCAGGCGCAACCTGGGGCGCTCCTATCGATGAGTTTCCGGAAAGCGGCTGGGATAAGGTCATGGATCTCAATGTAAAATCGGTGTTCTTTCTCACCCAAAAATTACTGCCCTTGCTGCGCAGCGCGGCGACCAAAGATGAACCTGCACGGGTTGTAAATCTGGCATCCATCTACGCATTGCGCTACTCACATCAGAATACTTTTTCCTACTCCGCTAGCAAGGCAGCCGTGCTGCAACTCACCCAGCAATTAGGTGCTAGCTTGATTAAAGACCACATCAATGTGAATGCCATTGCACCCGGCTTATTCCCCAGTAATATGACCGCCTTCTTAATGGAAGACGAAGAAGCCCTGAATAACAGTATTCCCATGAACCGCACTGGTAAGTTGGAAGACGCTGCGGGTACCGCCATTTATTTATGTTCACGCGCATCGTCGTATATGACTGGCGGACTGCTAGTTATTGACGGCGGATCAGTCGTCAGCGCCGGATAAAGCATAAACTCAAAAGACCTGAGCTAGCTATGAATAAACCCCTCAAGGGCCTGCGCATTTTGGATTTAACCCATATGCTGTCGGGCCCATTTTGCACTATGACACTAGCTGACCTCGGCGCTGATCTCGTCAAAGTGGAACCGATCAGCGGCGAAGGCACCCGCAAATTACTGGCCAACGACCCCCGGCATTCCATAGACGGCATGGGTGCGTATTTCATCACTCTAAATCGTAATAAACGCAGTATCGCTATCGATTTAAAAAGCGCTGAAGGTTTAGATATTTTTTACGATTTAGTTAAAACCGCCGATATAGTGATTAATAATTTTGCCGCTGGCGTCCCCGCCAAACTCAAAATTGATTACCCACATTTGGCAAAGATAAATTCACGCATTATTAGCTGCTCAATTACCGGATTTGGCGAAGACGGCCCCGGTGCAAATCGACCTGCCTTCGACCAAGTAGCTCAAGCCTATGGTGGCGGTATGTCCATTACCGGCACAGATGCCAGCCAGCCCATGCGAGCAGGTATACCTATCGGCGATTTGGGCGGTGGTATGTTTGGCATTATGGGAATACTTAGCGCAGTGATAGAACGTCATACTTCCGGTGTTGGCCAGCACGTTGATATCTCTATGCTCGATGTGCAGATTTCATTACTAAATTACATGGCCACCATGTATCACCTGTCGGGTGAGAACCCCCACCCTATCGGCAATAGTCATTTTGTGCACGTGCCTTACAACAGCTATCCAACCGCCGACGGCCATCTTGTTATTTGTGTGCTCACCGATAACTTCTGGCACAAGCTAAAAGACTTGGTGAACTGCCCAGCCCTTGATAGCTCCAAATACGACAGCCAGCCAGGACGCTTGGCAGCCAAAGCAATAATTGACCAAACCTTAGCCGATATTTTCCGCCTCGACAGCACCGCAAACTGGCTAACAAAATTAAATGACGCACGGATTCCAGTCGCACCGGTTAATAATTTTGAGCAGGCATTAAATGACCCACAGGTGCAGCATCGCAATATGGTCGTTGAGCTAAAGCACCCCTCAGGTGCGAGCACCAAGGGTCCAGGCAACCCCATTAAACTGTCACGCAGCAATGAAGAATCCTTCTCTGCGGCACCGCTACTGGGCCAAAATACTGATGAACTGATGGCGGAATTAAGCAACTACTCAGCAGCGGATACCGCGAGACTAAAAGCCGCGGGTATCATTGCCTAAGAACACACCAAAAGAATACCGGATGACGAATTACGCCATGGCTGAAAAAATTATAATTAACGATGTTGGTCCCCGCGATGGCTTGCAAAATCAAGCGGTAACACTTGAACCACAACAGCGCGTGGCCTTAATTCAAGCATTGCTCAAAGCCGGTGTAACACATATTGAAGTAGGCTCATTTGTATCTCCTGCCGCTGTGCCAGCAATGCGTGGCACTGCTGAGGTCATCGTCGCGCTACCTAAAGGCGATTTTCACTTCTCTGCGCTCATCCCTAACCTCAAAGGGTATGAATTAGCCAAAGCCTCTGGCATCGACACGGTTAGCCTTGTTATTGCCGCCAGTAACGCCATGAATGAAAAAAATATTCGCATGAACAATGCCCAAGTCTTAAGCTTTGCCAAAGACGTATTGGGCAGAGGTCAAGCGGATAACTTTCGCACTCTCGCCTGCATTGCTACCGCCTGGGAGTGTCCTTTTGAAGGTTTGATACCGGAGAAAACGGTGATCGACTTATGCAGCGAATTATTCGCCGCCGGCGCCCCCGAAGTGGTATTAGCCGATACCATTGGTGCGGCCTCACCAGCGCAGGTGAAGTCACTTATGAGTAAGCTAGTCGCGGAGTTTGGTGCACAGCGCCTGTCATGCCATTTTCACGACACCCGCGCAATGGGCGTCGCCAATGTTTTCGCGGCAATAGAATGCGGTATACGTAAATTCGATTCTTCGATTGGCGGCTTGGGCGGCTGCCCCTTTGCACCCGGTGCATCGGGTAATGTCGCCACCGAAGACGTGGTGCTCATGCTAAATCAAATGGGCTTTGATACTGGTATCGACTTAGCCAAGCTTGTACTGGCTGCCGATTTAGTAGCCGAGCAAACCGGCGCACATGCGACTGCAAATTCTGCAAAATGGATTAAGCGACAAATTGAAAAAGGTCTGCTTTAACTCAGTTAAATCGACAGATCAAAGTGATCGAATACTAATCATAGATTAGCAAACTAACACCTCTAGTACTGCGAAAATATATCACTCTAAATTCTTAGCGGATCCCCAAGAAATCAATACTATTCAGTGCAGCGGTCCATTGACCTAAGTAGTAATAACGAACGCCCCTTAGCGAATGCCTCAGGGCTTTTTCCGTTCAGAACATCCGCTCAGCACCAATACATTTTCACTCAGAATGGCTCTCTTCAGGAAGATAGGGGCCAGGCAGTAAACCTAGATTCGGGGCATTAATGGCTACCGTATTAGCGGCAGATGAAAGCGCTGGTGTGCGATCAACAATGGAACCGGCAATCTGATCTACAATTGCGCCAATTATGGCGCCAGCTAAGCCACCACCACCGTCGCCGGATGACTGTTGGGCAAACGCACGCGTCGTCCACAATAACTCTCCAGACCTCGCATCAATGAGCTTAAGTTCAGAATCCACAATAGTCGCCGAGTTAACCAATTGAAACTTCTGTCCCCATTGATTAATGGTGGTATATAAAACCGCATCAGCACCGATAATCTCACGTAGCTTTTGCAGTGGCACGCCATTCATTTCACCGGGCGAAGGCAAGCCATTCTCTTTCAAAAATTGATCGATAACAGCTACTGGAAAAACGTAATACCCCTTCTCTGCAAGCGGCTTAGACACAGTAGAAATAAAGGTGTAGGGAGCATTTACGGCCACTGATTCATTGAGTGGCGGAATAACAAGGATGGAGCGAGGCTTATTCGCTTCAAGTGCAGAGTAGTCATATGGTGCGACCTGGCAAGCGGCAAGCGAAAAAGCCAGCAGCACAAAAAAACCTGCTTTACTGATTATCGACCTGTTCATTATCGCGCTCCTTGCTGCTGTAAGCGTGATAAAAACCCATCGATCATCACTGCAGATTCTGGGTACAGCGCTTTCTCCTGGAGAAAAGCCGTCGTCGCCTGTGGCAGATTACCCACGGCGCTATACATATAAGCTAAATGGCCATACACACCCGGAGGAACGGCTTGGCCATTATCCTGAGCGCGCTGGATATCTTGCGTTAATTTTTGAATTTGCAGGTCCGGTGGTGCCTCGCCGGGTTTGACATACATCTTATAGATCAGGTCCTCATAGCTACCCCAGTAATACATGGATTTTTGGGCAGGCACGCACGCGACACACGTCAGCGCTAACACGCAGACTAAAATAATATTTTTCATTGGAGTCCTTTCCTGTTAACTACCGGCCGACCAAACTCCAGCTTCCAAATCACGAACCATATTATTAACTGCTTCGGTGATGGCGAAATTGAGTACCTTGCCATTTAGTGTGGCGTCATAGCCTGCCGTACCGCCAAAACCAACAACTTCGCGGTTACTCAGCGCATATTCACCCGCACCCTGAGTGGAGTAAACAATCTCAGAAGTGGTCACATCAACTATATTAATCGACACCTTGGCATAGGCAGTTTGGGTTTTTCCCGAGCCTAGTATTCCGAATAACTGTTGATCGCCCGTCGTCTTTCTACCAAATTCAGTAACATCACCAGTGACTGCGAAACGCGCGCCACTTAGTTTCTGTTTTATACCGCTAAGCTTTGCTTCTTCAGCAATACGCGCCATATTTTCGCGATCAACGACGGTAAAGCGATTGGTTTGCTGGAGATGGGTTTTTAAGATGGTCTTTGCCTGATTACCCAACTGATCGGAACCAGAGCTGAAAATACCCTGCAGATAATTTGAGCGATTATCAAACTGACCAACCACTAGCACCTGCTTGCGACCTGAGTAGGCTGTGCCATAACTAGCGACCGTCTGCGATTGCACTACCTGATGCGATTCGGTCGCGCAGGCAGACAGCATTAATGCTGCGCCAATCGCTGCCAAGGAACGCCCTAAATGATGAAAATATTTTAAACTCTGAATAGTCAACATCTGCCAAGTCCATTTATTAAGTTATGCGCAATTATGGCCGCGAGCTGTTCCGCGCGTCAATCTGCTTGTGATAAAAAGGAGTCGTAAATAGGAGCTATTTATGCAATTCAGCCCCGATTCTGAGCTGACCGTTATTTTTTGGCTTAAGAAAAAAAACTAAGACGCGAGCCGCTAAGTGTGATCGCGTGATGCACCAAACATAAAGCCATAACTCAGCGAGATAACATTAGCACTTAGACTGCAGCGTCAGCGCCTCGGACATGCACCAAGATCAAACTCACTAACTCGTCTAGTAGTGCTTCGGGTAAGTCGTGGCCCATCCCTTCAATAATTTCGAGGCGGGCATTGGGGATGCGGCGCGCGGTATCTTTCGCGCCTTTAAGCGGCAACATAGGGTCTTTGTCACCGTGTATCACTAAGGTGGGGCTTTTAATTTTATGAAGTAGCTTCTGACGATTACCGCTGGCCATTATCGCCGCCATATGACGCGCCTTACCAGCTGGGTGATGGCCACGATCATAAGCCGCTTCAATTCGCGCTCGCAGCTGTTGCTCTGGATCACCGAGTTCTGGGCTCGATATTAATCGCCACGTTTTTAGGGAGTGGGCAATTTGCGCCTCGCGATCGGGAGCCGCTTTATTCAATATATGCCAAAGCACTTTTGGCTTCATGCCGCCAAAACTGGAACTAGACATCAGCGACACCAGCGAACTAACTCGTTCAGGATAATTAGCCGCCATCAATTGGGCAATCATACCGCCCATCGATGCGCCCACAATGTGAGCACTAGAAATATTCAGCGCGTCGAGCAGTGCAACCGTATCGGCGGTCATATCATCTAAGGTATACGCCACGTTTAATGGCAACTTGAATTGTTGACGCAGCCGCAAGCCAATAATGCTTAGCGGCCTGTCGTCATCTACTTTAGTAGACAAACCAACGTCGCGATTATCGAAGCGAATGACGCGATAGCCGCCGTCTGCAAGCAGATGACAAAAGGATTCTGGCCACACTATTAACTGACTGGCGTAGCCCATAATGAGCAAAATTACCGGCGCGTCGGGCTCGCCAATGTCTTCGTATGCCAGTTCAATACCATCACTTACTACAATACGGTCTCGTGTCCATTCCATGCCCATGACACCTTACATTTGATATAAATTGTGATAGCAGAAAACCCTATGGGGTCGGCCATTATTAATGGTGCAACGCCGCCAAGAACTCTCGGTGAATACACACTGCAACAATATGCGCTGAACAAGTTTACATTAGTGATTATGAATTAGGTCGCTGTCATGATCTTTAAAAAAAATACGGAAGGGCCACTCTCTGCTTTTACCGATATACACATAAAATCCGTAGCGATCTTCACTATAGTCTTCTACAAACTCATAGCGGGCTGGCGGAGCGACATCTTTTGATTTTAATGCCGGCGCGGTGACCAATATTTCTTCAATTTCCATTGGCGGGGAGTCGCCTTTACGCGGCATCGATATTAATACCCGGTATTCACCCGACATTTCTCCACGCTCTATCGACTCAACGGTGACGCCGGTTTCCTCATCAACAAAACCGATCTCGCCTAGAATATTGCCGGTTTCGGTAGCGCTTGCAGCGCAGATAAAACCACTGGCAAAAAGGCATGCAACAATACTGCGTAAGTGACTCATTCTTATTGTCCCATTGTTATATTCGACTCAGAAAGTCAAATATCAACTATTACGATAATCGTCTGATGCTAACACCCATTGTCTATGGCTGTTAAGCAAATCCGGCCGAGTATTACTTAGTATACAAGCCTTTGCTGAATGCGCGACGCAATAGCACCCACAAAAAAGCCGCCCGAAGGCGGCTTATTAATGACAACACTCACTTCTACTAACTACAGAATGCCTCACCCGCCGCAATCCGCTTACCCAGCTTCGCCAAAGTTTTTGCCGAGCTACCCAAAGCAATTTCGTTATGACGCAACCAAAGACAATAGCGCCAAAGCGGGTAATCTCTATCAATACCGGCACCGCCGTGCAAATGCTGCGCCGCATAGCTAACGCGGTGGCCCACATCACCGGCCCATATCTTAGCGATCTGCACTTCGTTGGTGGCGTCCAAACCACCATCTAAGCGGCTAATCGCCTGATAGGTATTCAAACGCAAACATTCAACGTCAATAAAACAGTTCGCAGCGCGATGCCCCACAGCCTGAAAAGTTGAGATTAATACGCCAAATTGCTTGCGCTCGGCGGTATAAGACGCCGTCATCCGCATGGCTTTATCGCTGGCGCCAAGCTGATGGGCACACAATGCGACGGTGCTACATTCGGCAATCCATTGCATCGCCGCTTGGCCATCAACGCCAACTGCCAAAATGTCGGCCGCGTCCACCCGAACATTCTCCAAAGTCAGCACAAACTGCGGCTCATAAGTAGTGACCTGCTGCGCGCTAAGGGTCACACCCTTTGCCTTCGGGTCGAGCAACACAACAGCAAGACCGTCACTGGTTTTCGCTGCGAGTAGTATTCTATTGGCGATATGTGCAAACGGCACATTGGTTTTCTCACCGCTAATCACTAGGGTGTCGCCCTCAGTCTTGGCGGTCGTCAGCCACGGCTGAGCCGGATCATCGTTATAGGCTTCGCTTAAGGCGGCGGTTAATAAGGACTCGCCGCTAGCTACACCAGGCAACCACTGTTGTTTTTGAGCATCACTGCCAAATTTTTGGATCGGTAGCGCCGCTGAAATCAAGTGCGACATTAAAGGCAATGGCGCAATGGTGCGACCCGCTTCTTCTAGCAATAGGGCCAACTCAAAAAAACCAAAACCCATGCCACCGTATTCTTCATCTACTGCAACGCCCAGCAGGCCAGCCTGGGCGAGTTTGTTCCACAAGTCGCGATCAAAACGTTCAGCCTTGTAATCGTCATACTGACTCAATGATTGCGCGCTGACATTGTCATTCAAAATATCTCGCGCTAAATTCTGCACGTCACGCTGCTGCTCAGAAAATCCGAAATCCATGATCTAATCCTCTATATCGTAGTGCGCAAAATTAACGTGATGCGCGCGGCATCCATAAACCCGCCGCAGAAATAATATCGCGCTGTATTTCGTTAGTGCCGCCGCCGAAGGTAATAATTGATGCGGTTCGGTATAAACGTTCAACTCGCGCGGCAATAGGATTTGCACCGTCGGTTTTACGACTAATCAAGGAGGCCTCCCCAATCACCTCACCCAGCAGGCGATACACTTCTATGAAAAATTCAGAGCCATAGACTTTGGCCGCAGAAGCATCTGCCATTTCCAAATTGCCCTCGGTCATTGCCCACGCCTGCTTGTAACAAACCAGTTTCAGGGCCTCAACACCCGCCCGCACCTTGGCGAGATTAATTTGTACCCAGGGCTCATCAATTAACTTTCCGCCATCCGCCGTGTCCAGCTTCTGCGCCCAGCGAACGATGTTATTAAACATTTCTGCGGTGGGACCAAAGTTGACCAAGCTTAAACGCTCACGGTTTAGCTGACTGGTAATGAGCTTCCAACCGCCGTGGAGTTCACCCACCATGTCATCGTCGGCAACCCGAATATTGTCATAGAAGGTCGCATTCGTTCGCACTTCGCCTAGGGTAATAACCGGGCTGCAACTCCAACCGGGATCGCTAGTCGGCACCATAAACATAGAAATGCCTTTATGGGGTTTAGCGGCGTCAGGATCTGTGCGGCAGGCGAGCCAAACGTAGTCGCAAAAATGCGCCAAGCTAGTCCACATCTTCTGGCCGTTAATCAGCCAGCCATCGCCATCTTTAACGGCGCTGGTTTTAAGACTGGCGAGGTCAGTACCCGCACTCGCTTCAGAGTAGCCGATGGCGATTAAACATTCACCGGCCAGAATTTTTGGCACAATCTCGCGCTTCTGACGCTCATTGCCATGCTCGGCCAACTGTGGCCCCACCGACTCAGTAGTAAGAAACGGGAAGGGATAGCCTGCCCGCATGACTTCCTCGACAAAAATAAATTGTTCGATGGGACTCATACCACGACCGCCCAGCTCCTTGGGCCAGCCAACCCCAATCCATCCGTCCTTGCCCATTTTTTTCAGGGCTTCACGCCATAGCGGGCCACCGCCCTCGCCCATGGCTTCGTCGCATTCCGCTTTCAGGTCTGGGGTCATCAGGTTTTCAAAATAGGTCCGCAGTTCTTTGCGCAAGGCATCCTGCGCTGCGGTAAACTCAACTTTCATTGCCGTCCCCTAATTTAGGCTTAAAAATCTTGGATCTAACTGTTCATGCTTATGAGACCAATGATAGGCCTTGGCGGGATGACAACAATTGCAAATTCACTCACCCCAGTGACAATTGCAGTCAGCATGCAGCAGATCACCTATCAGCCATTCAGACGATAGTGCCAAGTCACTGATCTTGCGATGATTTGCCGGTTATACGAGACAGACTCCCAGCCTTAATAAACACCTTGCTGCGCGTCGCCCGTCCATTCGGTGGAGATTCACAATGAGTAATAAACCCGTGCAGGCCGCCATAGAAGGCTGGTTCACACTCAACACGGACACCCCGCACCTTATTGGCGCCTGCTGCAAGCAATGCGGCACATACTACTTTCCCAAAACACTCAGCTTTTGTAAGAATCCGGCCTGCGATAGCACCGAATTCAGTGAGGTTGAGCTCAGCCGCCAAGGCAAAATTTGGTCTTATACCAATGCCTGCTACAAGCCACCTGAACCCTTCATTGCCGATGAGCCCTTTGTGCCATACACCATTGCGGCCGTTGAATTGGAAAAAGAGCAAATGATCATTCTTGGTCAGGTGGTAAAAGGCGTGGATGTTGATCAATTAAAAGTGGGGCAAACCGCAGAGTTGGTGCTTGAAACTCTGCATGAAGATGACGATGCCATCAAAGTCACCTGGAAATGGCAGCCACAGCGCTAAACCCCCCAAGGAGAATGTAGAATGAGTCAAGATATTGCAGTACTGGGCGTCGGCATGCACCCATGGGGTAAATGGGGTCGCAACTTTAGCGAATACGGCGTACATGCCGCTCGCGAAGCACTTAAAGACGCCGGTATACCCTGGCAAGACGTGCAATTTGTGTCTGGCGCGGCAACCATGCGCTGCGGCTATCCTGGCTATGTTGCGGGTGCAACTATTGCTCAGGCATTAGGCTGGCAAGGCGCGCAAGTTAATACCTCGTACGCAGCCTGTGCATCCGGTTCGCAAGCCTTAGCCGCGGCAAGAGCAAAAATCCTGTCTGGCGAATGTGAAGTTGCCTTAGTCGTCGGCGCAGACACCACTCCAAAGGGCTTTTTAGCCCCAGCTAAGGGCTATCGTCCGGAAGACCCCGATTGGTTACGCTTCTATTTAGGCATTACCAATCCAACTTACTTCGCCATGTACGCTCGCCGCCGCATGGATCTCTACGGTGATACAGAAGACGATTTTGGTTTAGTGAAAATTAAAAATAGCGAAAACGGATTTACTAATCCCAATGCTCGCTACAAGAAAAAATTCACCATGGAAGACATTAAAAACTCCGCCATGGTTGCCGACCCCTTGCGTCTGCTAAATATTTGCGCGACCTCAGACGGCGGCGCAGCAATAATTGTATCTAGCATGGATTACGCCAAACGTATCGGCAAAGCCAATGCCGTTAGGGTCGCCGCGGTATCAACCGTCACCCCCACTTTCGCCAGCTCAGTGGTTGAAATGCCAGACATCGCCACCGATTCGGCGGCAGCCGCAGGTGTCGAAGCGCATAGCTTTCGCGCCGCACTGCCGAAAAAAGCCTATGAACAAGCCGGTATTGGACCTGAAGATGTCAGTCTTGCCGAGGTTTACGATCTGTCATCGGCGCTGGAATTAGACTGGTACGAAGACCTGATGCTATGCCCGCGCGGCGAAGCCGCCCAGCTGGTTCGCGACGGCGTCACCAAACTCGGCGGCCGCTTGCCGGTAAATAGCTCCGGCGGCCTAGCCTGCTTTGGCGAAGCCGTACCCGCACAGGCATTGGCGCAAATATGCGAATTAACATGGCAGTTACGTGGCCAAGCAGGCGATCGGCAGGTGCCCAATGCCAAAGTAGGTATTACCGCCAATCAGGGCCTATTCGGCCACGGTTCCTCGGTTATCCTCAAGAAGTAATCCTTAGCAGTAATAGGTAGAATAGGGGCTGGTACTCAACAGCCCCTGCGCTCACAGCAATCGTTTTATGTGAATCAGGCGGCCCACTTTTTTACGCGGAGCACCCTCATGGCAGACCTATTAACAATATTGGCGATTCTATTTATTGCACTGATGGTATTAGTGCCCATGATCGAGCGTTTCGCCCCCCAAGCATCACCCGAACAGCAGTCAAAAATTCGTCGCTGGATTCTGCCTTTAGTCGGTTTATCCCTGGCGCTGGCACTACTCAAATCGTTTATGGGCTAACTTCCACATCGTCTGTATCTGGGCCTATCAAGATAAAAAGCGCTGACTTGCACCCTAACGCGAAAATAACTCATCCAGAGGGTTTTGCTGCCACGGCGACGTAAACAAGGCATCAATTTCTAACTCTGGCACCTCTGCGATGCTTTTGTAACACCAGCGTGGATCTCGATCACGGTCAATTAAGTGGGCGCGCACACCTTCGGCAAATTCTGGGTCCCGCACCCGATTTGATGACAACACCAACTCCATCTTAAAAACATCAGCCAGGCTCAAACTGCGGCTAAGCCCCAACTGTCGAAAAATCAACTTAGCGCTGCTCGATGCCCCCCGCGTCAATCCCTGCGCTGCACGCTGCAGCCACTCGCTATTGCCTCGGTAGCGACAAATCTCTTTTTCTACCGCCGCGGGGGTCGCCAGTCCGCAGACCTTATCAATCCAAGTGCGATGGTCCTTCAATGACGCTTGTGACAGCACTACACCCTGCTCTACTTCGATATCGGTAAGACACTCCGTTAAATGTTCTGCGTTCCACTGAGGATCATCACACCACTCTATATTGATAATCTTGCGCAGCACCTCGGCCTTACTTTCATCGCATAAACAATAATCTGCCAAGCCCGCGTATAAGGCGTCTGCCGAAGACAGACGCGCGCCGGTTAAGGCCGTGAATATCCCTGTTGCACCTGGCATTTGTGCTAAAAACCAACTCGCGCCGACATTCGGAAATAGCCCAATGCTAATTTCAGGCATTGCCAGAGCGCTGCTGCTGGTGACGATGCGATGACTGCCGCCAACCATCAAACCCAGCCCCGCTCCCATCACAATGCCACTTCCCCAGCAAATCACCGGTTTGGGAAAGCGGTGTATTAAATGTGCTGCCGCGTATTCATAAGTAAAAAAGGTATCTGCTTCCACTGCCGCGCCACCGGGATTGGCAAGGGCAGATTCACGGATTCGCCGGGCATC
Source organism: Zhongshania sp. (assembly GCF_047636175.1). Classification (GTDB taxonomy): domain Bacteria; phylum Pseudomonadota; class Gammaproteobacteria; order Pseudomonadales; family Spongiibacteraceae; genus Spongiibacter. Next base: position 81,721 of record NZ_JBLIKC010000018.1, read on the forward strand.
CGCACCCACACAAAAGCCGCGCTCGCCAGCGCCGTCCAAAAATACCGCCACAGCCTCAGGATCATCACGAATTTCAAGTAGCAATTTAAAGAGCAGCGTTACCGTCTCAAGCGTCAGGGCGTTCACGCGCCTAGGTGCATTGAGTGTAAGCTGCGCCAAATAGCCACCTGCGGGCAAATGATGTCTTTCAAAACACACAGTGTAATCAACTTGCATTTCTTATTACCCTCCCTTCGGAATCATCCCAGTATCGCGCCAGAGTCCAAGCCACTCAAGCCTTTGCGACCGCTATCGCTCATCTACGCGATAGCACACCTTAATAGCCTATAACCTCGATTGTTAGGCCATTGACCGAAGCGTCATCTTCTAGACACAAAGCGGCCAATTTACCCCACAGCAGCATCCGCTATCATCCGCTGCGTAATTGATCCCCCATACACGGGAATAGCAGAGGCATATTATGACCGTATATAAAGCTCCAGTGCGCGATATCAACTTCGTCATCAATGAATTACTGGACTTCAACGCCCACTACCAAACTATCCCTTCTGGCGCTGAAGCGACACCAGATATGATAGAAGCGATAACCGCCGAAGCGGCAAAATTTGCCGAAGAAGTTCTGGCGCCGTTAAACCAGTCCGGTGACGACCAAGGTTGTCAGTGGGATGACGGTGTAGTCACCACCCCAGACGGCTTTAAAGAAGCCTACCAAATGTGGATTGAAGGCGGCTGGCAAGGCCTGTCACACCCTGTTGAATACGGCGGCCAAGGCCTGCCCATGTCTATGGGTCTTATCAAATCTGAATTAGTGGGCACCGCTAACTGGTCCTGGGGTATGTACCCCGGTCTCAGCTTAGGCGCAATGAACACGCTGTACGTGCACGGCACTGAAGAGCAAAAGCAACTGTATCTGACCAAGTTATGTGAAGGCACGTGGACTGGCACCATGTGTTTGACCGAAGCTCATTGCGGATCAGACCTAGGCCAAATGCGCTGTAAAGCCGATCCCCAAGATGACGGTAGCTACAAGATTGATGGCACCAAAATCTTTATCTCTGCAGGTGAACACGACTTCGCAGAAAATATTATTCATATTGTACTTGCCCGCACCCCAGGCGCGCCCGAAGGTACCAAAGGGATCTCACTCTTTATTGTACCTAAGTTTAATACTAGCGAAGACGGCACCATCACCGACCGCAATGGTGTGAAGTGCGGCAGTATCGAACATAAAATGGGTATTCACGGTAACGCTACCTGCGTTATGAACTTCGACTCAGCAACCGGCTATATGCTCGGCAAAGAGAACGAAGGTCTAAATGCGATGTTTACCTTCATGAACACCGCACGTATCGGTACAGCAATTCAAGGCTTAGCGGCCTCAGAACTTGCTTACCAAAATGCGCTTCCTTACGCGCTGGATCGCTACTCTATGCGCTCTTTGTCTGGCGTTAAAAACCCAGAAAAAGTAGCCGATGCGATTATTCATCATCCCGATGTGCGCCGTATGCTGCTGACCGCCAAAGCCTTTGCAGAAGGTGGCCGCGCCATGATTTATGACGCCGCTAAATATTCTGACCGCATGGTACACGCAGATTCCCAAGAAGATCGCGATGCAGCAGAAAACGAGCTGGGCTTCTTAACACCTATATTAAAAGCATTCTTAACCGAAACCGGTCTTGAGTCTGCCAGCAACGCCATGCAGGTATTTGGTGGTCACGGCTTCATTAAAGAACACGGCATGGAACAGATTTACCGCGATGCCCGTATTGCTACTTTGTACGAAGGCACCACCGGCATTCAAGCCATGGATCTTATCGGTCGTAAAGTAGTGCTAGACAGTTTTAAACTCTACGGCAGCTTCTGTAAAAAGCTTTATAAATTTGGCTTTAAGAATTTAATCAGCGGCAAACGCCGTGGTTACTCAGCTAAATTAATCGGCTATACGCTGTCCTGGAACTGGCACACAGTTAAAATGGTTGCGCGTGCCTCAAAAAATCGCGATGCCGTTGGCGCAGCGTCTTACGACTTTTTGATGTATAGCGGTTACCTTTCTATGGCCTACTACTGGGCAATGATGGCCGAAGTGGCCGCTGCAAAATTAGCAGAAGGTAGCAGTGATAAAGACTTCTATGAAGGGAAGTTAGAAACTGCAGAGTTTTACTTCTCGCGCTTACTGCCGCGCGCTAAAGGTCACGCTGCCTGCATGAATAGCAGCACTGACAGCGTTATGGCGATGCCACTGGATCGTTTCACTACGCGCTAAGTTTGGCCCATCTGCGCCGCTCTCACACTATACGATTACTGTTATAGCGTGAGACTAAAAGCGGTTCAAAGTGTTAAGCCATAAAAAAAGCCCCGACATTATTGTCAGGGCTTTTTTTATGGCTTAACACGTCACATAGCCTGTGTTTAAAACGTCACTTGCGACACCTGATAAGCGGAACTATTTTGTATGCCACATAGGTTAGCTATCTCTTGGCTACTTCCGGCGCTTACTGCAAAAGACTGCACGCTCATTATCACCTTCTTATCAATATCGTCTTTGTAGTAACTAAACACACCACTCACTTTAGTATCGCAAGCATTATGAACGGTAAAGCGCGTAGAGACTTTATTGTGATTAAAATAGGAACAGCTCGACTGTTCCGAGGTAGCTGGGAACGTTTGCACTTCCCAATCTAAACAACTCTCTGGTTCTGCGAACGCCGACATTGCCGACACACTGAAAAATGAGCACAAAACATAGCTTGCTAATTTAATATTCACAATACACCTACTGAGCTTGACGATGTTACTGCTCAACTTACCCTCAAACTGTCTTCTGCAGACAACTCCTTGGCGGCAGCAACAATGATCCTGACATCTAGAGTAGTGGAAATCCAAAGCAATTGGCAGTGCGTATAAGCACTTAAATATTCCGCAAATCTACTTTTATAGTCAACATAAACAATGAGTTGCACGATTTTAATAGCATATTGACAGTACAAAATAAGCCTTAAATTTGTGACAGTCATCGCAAATAATTTAAATCGTTAGAGAAAAAAACCCCTAATTATTATTATTTACTCCCTCTAGGAGCCGTTTTAGCAGACGCTCTTTTCCATTCAAAGCACCCTGTAAACCCAATACTGCTAGCACCCGACGTGAGGTATCTGTCTCCCTACCACCGTGAACAAAGGTGCTTAGTTTTTGACCCAAAGTCATACTCGCGAGCGCCTTTAAGCTTGCCCCAGCTTCTAATTCCCCCTCGCTAAAGTCACAGCCAAAAGGATAAGCTGGCATCATATTCTTTGCCCGCGCCCATGCCACGTTGGCCTTGATAATATGAGGCAAGTTATTAGAAAACACTTGGGGCACCCGATGGTCAGCAGACAATTTACCCGCGGCCTTCGCCTCAGCCAGCAAGCCAGCTTGAAAGCGCGAATCAGCAATATTAATCAATGCGATACACACTTCCTCGTCGGTTTTAGAGCGCAAATCGGCAACACCGTATTCAGTAACAATAATATCCCGCAGGTGGCGTGGAATGGTACATGCACCATAGTGGCTGACGATATTTGACACCGATTGAACGCCTTGCGAGCGAGTGGCGCGAATCATCAGCACCGACCGACCGCCCTCTAACTGATGCGCCATGGCCACAAAATTATACTGCCCTCCCACACCCGACAGCACTTGACCGCTCTCCAAGGTATCTGATGCAACCGCGCCATTAAGACTCACATTCAAACCGGTATTAATAAAGCGAGCCATTTGCCGCTGTGACTTATATAAGCGCGGGTTGTTGTCTAGCTGGTTAATTTTGTCCACCCCACACATGGCTAGCTGCTTACGCTGCGCTTCAGGCATCTCGCGCAAAGCCCGATAGAATTCACCACTGCCCAAAAAGAAACCGCCGTGCATCACCTTGCCATTGCGTAATTGCGAACCTAAACAGTGCGTAGCCATAAATTTCTGACTATCGGGGTTGGCCATATTCGCGGGACAACTTTCACCCTGCGGCGAAAATAACTGGCCTTCGCTATAGCGGCATTCGTCATTAAAAAATCCATGGTACTGCAGGGTATCAAAATCTTTACCGCGCAATTCGCGCACCCCCAATTCTGCCAGTAAAGCTAAGCAGTCAGGCGTCAAAGCTAAGGGATTACACTGGCCCAAATTAATTAATTGTTGCAGCGCCCAAAAGTCATAAACACGACGACGCAGTACGCCGGCCTCAAATAAATGTAGCAAACCTTCTACAAACATTTCAGTAGCACCGTACAATCCATGCTCAAAAATATTGCGCCCGCCAATGGCATCCACTAATTCCGCGTTGTTCAAATCAACATCAAACTTCTTTAGTAGTTCGCGGTAATCGGCGTTGCGTTGATGACGGAGTAATACTGACTGAACAATTGCGTCGCCCATTGCACCAATACCCAGCTGCAAGGTGCCGCCGTCTCTGATTAAGGTACTAGCGCGCAACCCGATGGCGTAATCAGCATCAGGTATAGGGGGCAGGCGCGGCACTTGAAATAAATCGTGTTGCTCGTTATTTGTTAGCGCTAAAAAATCAAACTGTGCTGGGTCAATTTCGGCGTCGCCGTACATAAATGGCAAGCTGGGATGCACAACCCCAACCGCAACATAATCGCGTTTGGCTTGTCTCAATCGCGCCACCACTTCAGCCGAGGTGTCGGGATTGCAACTCATACTGAGAGCATCGCCTTCCCGCGAAAGTAGCTGGATCACCACATTGCAGCCTTGTGCCACCACATCTCTTGCCGCATGGGTATAATTTGAACTGATATAGTGTTGCTGCGCCGATGCATGACCTAGGCGACTGCCGGCTTTGAAATAAAACTCGCAAAGTTTAATATTTGCTGGCATCTCGCCTTTACGCTCAGCCTGCAGATACAGCGGTTCACTGTACTTGGCGTAGAGTCGATCAAAGACAGGATTAAGCAAACGCCCCCGAATTGGGTCATTTTCACGCGGGCGCTCCAAACTCAGCGCAGTCAAAATCGTCAATGAAATACTGGAATCACTGCTAGCACGGCGGTACAAGGCGTCTATTAGCTCAACCGGCTTACCTAAACCCAGGGGCATGGCAACCCGCAAGTCTTTTCCTAAGCGTTCGATAATTTTCTCGACGCAGTAATCAACCCCAACCATCTCAAGCTTTGTTTGATGTGAAGACATTTATGCTCCTGAACGCTTAGGAAAAGGTCTTTTATAAGCCAAATATTTAGACAGCTATCAACACAGACAGCAGGTTCTGAACATTGTTTGCCAATCGACACACATTATCCAGCGCTCAGCCCCGAGACTCATCAATATAGTCGGCATTTCAGTCAAGGCAAGATAAGCGCACACCTGCAGAAAATGCGACAACCAAGCTCCGACCGAGCCAGTTTTCGCCCGCCCTACTGTCCATAGCAAAAGTCTAATCGCAGACTTTTGCTATGGTAGATTCTGGCAAACCTCACTGAAAATGCCTGAAACCAATATAAATCATTTACCGGATCAACTCGAAAATGATCATCGCCGTATACTGCGACTTATGTACTTACTGAACAGAGAACTCGACAAATTTGTCGGGCTTAAGACGGGTAACCACAATGATGACCAAGTCTTGGAGATACTCGATTATATCCAGAGCTACCCTGAGGCTTGGCACCACCCAGTGGAAGATATCATTTTCAAGCAATTACTCACCAAAGCTAGTGTTAACCATCTTGACGTTGAAGAACTGCTACATGCCCACCCTAGACTAGAAGCCCTCAGTGCCCAAATAGCGTATGTATTCGATGAGAACCAAGCCGCGAATACGGTGCCATCGCCGCAAGCTATGAGACTCGCACGCCAGTATCACGAGGAACAAATATCGCATATCCATGCTGAACATAGTATTTTCTTGCTAATTGGCAAGCTCTTTAGCGACGTCGACGGGGATGAGGTGAATGCCAAAGTGGCTAGCCAATTCAAGTACCGGGATTCACCGTCAATTGACGAGGACTACATCCTGCGCTGTGAATCTATAACCAATAAGCATGTTTTTACCGGCACGGGACTACACTAATATGAATCTGATCAATGCCAGCGACCATCCTGCGCCAGAGGCTAGCCCAGCTTTTTTAACCAGCATAGACAAGGCCTTGAGTGCTAAATATAGCGGCACAAACCAGCGCTACATGTCATACCCTAACGCCTTGTAATTCAACACTGATGTCACCGAAATCGAATATCGAAAACTATTACGCAAAACCCAGAAAAGTGACGCGCCCTTGCCTCTCTATGTTCACATGCCGTTTTGCCGGTGGTTATGCTATTACTGCGTCTGCAATAAAATTGTCACCAAAAACCCGACTGTGAGTCAGCACTACCTGGCTTACCTAAACCCGGAAATTGCGATGCTCTGCAAGGAAATTAGCAATCGACGCCACGTTACTCAGCATATTTCGGCGGCGGCATCGGCAAAGAATACGCCGTCAATAAAGCCGCCGCGCTGGTGAGCAGCCTTAGCGATGCGCAGGTACTATTGAATTTTGGTCGCGATCTATTTGCAAATGCACCACCAAGTTACCAAGAACATTGGCTAGTGGCTGTCGAGAATATCAGCGGCTTGCAATCCGCCACCATTCAGTGACGGCGCGACGGTCTAGCAACCAGCCGCGATGCCCGGCGGTTTTTACTTAGAGACGGCCTACGCTACCCATATGTGCTTAATCCAATGACCGGATGGCCAGTCATGGACGCCCACCACTCAGTGAACGTTGTAACAGCCAGCTGCGTAGAAGCAGGACTACTGGCCACCTTATCAATGCTACAAAGTAAAGACGCAGAGGATTTCATACCGGCAGAAAAAGCATTACATTGGCTGCAGCGCTAAACCGCTTTAAGCGAGTAAACTATATAGAGTCGGGTTTTAACTCAAATACAGCTAAGCATAAGGCTATCTACAGCCACCTATTCCAAGCTTCATCCTGGCTAGTCGCTGTACACCACCGCCGCTGCGGTCCTTATACCTTACAACTATCAAAACGGATGTAATAAATTATAAATGCGCTGGATTATTGTTGGTTTTTTGTTAATTCTTGGTTTCTATACAACACTTTGCATAAGTAAACGTGGTGAGGTGTTAGAAGTGATAGCGGGTGAAGTTCAGAAATGTGACACCCTTGGCGGCACTAAGATGGAAGGAATGTCACATGCCACCATTAAAACTGCGGATGGTAAATACATTATTTCAAGCTTAAGAAACTGCGTTCCTGCAACAAGTACCGAAATTCACCTCAAGCGCGGTGCGCTTTATTTTAATACGGTATATGCAAGTGAATAGAAATAAGAAGATAAAGCCTTGATGGCCAGCGCGCTCGCTAACCGCTAAATACGGCCTTCACTTTGCTGCATTTATTGACTGTTGATTTAAAGGTGACAGCAGTTAAAGGTCTGCTCAATACTTGTTCCCAAGCAGCTTTTCCGCTCACACATAAAAAGCCCGCAATAACATCAAGGCATTAATCTAAAGTGGGGGAACTGATATTAAACCCTTGAAATCTCACTGCAATGAGAGGCGTAAAGCATTGCAGTGCCATTTCATAGCTCCCCACAAATCTGGAAAGACCGCGTGCGATGAACGAGGTGGCCGTCACCTTCTGGTAAAAAGCGAACATTCAAATACACCTAATACGCTGAAGATTATTGATTTTTATACAGCCTCTACGCCCATAGTTATTAAGCGTCTGTGTTGTTGTAGAGGCGAGCATCTCACCTTTAATCACATGACCAAATTCACTATGCCACTACACTGCCTAAATCATAAAACAAAGACCTGACCCCATTGGTGTTCAGCCGTTTATACACCTCATATATGTCTATTTAGATTGCTTGAATAGCCGTATTAAGCGCGGCGTTTAATACATTAATGGCAGCATTGATAGCCTGTTGAGCAGTAGCTCGTATTTGTATTTCTAAGGCAAGTGCGGCGTTTTTAAGTACATCTTTTTCATTTTCGAGGGCTAAATCGAACTCTGCCTCAGTTGCCGTTGGATCAAGTTTAATGGCAGCAATTAGCTTTAGACGGTCTTTTTCATCCTCAAGAATCTGCTTCATTTGGTTTCTAATTTGCTCGGTGTCTTCGAGCAACTCTGTTTGTGCGGCATTTACCATCGACTCAAATGTAGCCTCGAAATCAAAACTCATTGTGCATCTCCTTCATTGGTAGTGTTGCTCGAAATATTTTTAGCTTTGTCGCCTATTATGATGTATTTGATTGCGTCAGACATTTGCAAGCGAGTGGCCTTTGCTGATGTATTCGATATACTTCCTTGAGACTTAATTAAACCAGCAGTCCTGCCCCAGACATCTTTTACATTCTCTACCTGCGCAATAGTTTGCTTATTTTCATCGCGAGCCTCGTTCTTCAACAGTAAGCTGTTTATGTCAACTTCAATGCCAATAATTTCCTGCTTGACGGTATCGTACTTTCGATCTTCGCCTGTGGCCTCAATATAGTTAGCCCAGAACAGGTCCACTCGCTTAGCTAAATCAAAGGTATCTGCCAGTACATCTTTATCATAGTCAGCAATCAGCTTTACTTGGGCGCAACCTGATAGTACAAGCAACATAAGCATAAATATTGTATATGCAGTTTTTTGTTTGATATGGTATCGCATATTTACTCTTCTTCTTTCGGTTTTTATTGAGTCTGAAAAATTAGATAAATCAATCTATATTATTCAAGTTTTTTATAGCTACCTACGCATAACGCCCGCATATAGAGCGACTGAAACGTAGCGAGGAACGAGCGAAGTGTAAGCAGCCCCAGCCACGAAGTGGCGACATAATGCGCTTGTTATGTGAATATTCTGGCTGCAAGTCGCGCTACCAATTCTTCTGGTGGTCCATTTTGGTATTTGGGCCGATTAGGGTCGAATACTTCCCACGGGTATGCATTCTTTACAAATATATCGGCATCCGGCTTAAGCCATGCTGGGTCGTCTAGTGTAGATGCGCGCAGAGCTCTCCCAGTCCGATCTTCTTCAATCCACATGCCTATGGGTGAACCACAATCTGCACAAAATTCATGATGTATCGTATTACCAATATCACTTTTTACAACGTAACTCTTTGGTTCAGTATCAAACATAATTTTGTCCGTTACGAACCAAACATTAGCAGCAAAAAGGCCACCTACTGCTCGTTGGCAATCTCGACAATGGCACTGAAACATTAGGAGCGGCAGCTGCGTGCATGTATAGCGTATGTTCCCGCAAGCGCAACCACCCTGGATGGGCAAGGCTGTAGTCATCATCATACTTCTCCTATTGCTTCGCAATCCACATAACAGTTAGTTATAGAGACTCGCGCCCCTCTATCACTTTGGCCCTCTTATCAAAGTTGGGGCTTCAGTATGGATTAAAAAATATCAGGGGATTCAATGAGATGGCGACTTCACTATTAGCGAGTGCCGGTCAAACGAAGACTAATTCCCTTTATTTCTGCCAAATATTCCTTTCCCTTGATCATAGCGCTTATTTTATAAATTTCCACAAGCTAAGCAACTTCCCAATGTGTTAATGAGAAGTGTTCTCTTGTTCACGTGCCCTGACGAAGTGGAGGCTGCGACTGACCGCTATTGTGGGTGGAGCTTTTCGTACTAGCTCTTTATGCCGTATATCTTAGTTTGGTAATAAGCGAACGGTAAAAAACACCTAATACGCTGAAGATTATTGATTTTTATAAAGCCTCCACGCCCATAGTTATTAAGCGTCTGTGTTGTTGTAGAGGCGATCATCTCACCTTTAATCACATGACCAAATTCACTATGCCACTACACTGCCTAAATCATAAATCACAGACCTGACCCCATTGGTGTTGCAGAGGTCATTCACATAATTTTTTGGCATGACTCTAATAAATCAATATATTATTATGGGTAGTTTGATAAATATGCCTGTTATGCACGGAATAGTTCTAAATTTAGTTCAACTTCATCCCCTAGCCAATAGGCATGCTCAGTGTGATCTTTCAGGTTATCGCCTGTTAATCCATGCACTAATACACTTAGCCCTTGACGTTGTGCTTCAAGCCACGGAATAAATGCCTCAAAATCATCTGATAAAAATTTTATTTGGCAACTCCACTGTGGGTGTGGGCCTATTTGTTTTTGATGAACTCTACCTACTTGTAACATGAATAAGTCACCCGATCTTTGACATAACTCAGTAGCAAAATCTATGGTTTCTTGATCAAAATAAAGGTGTGCATGTTAATGCTTATGCACATTAATTGGGGAGGCCTATTTATCCATTTAGTTATTATCTCTTCTCATTTTTCATTGTCGATGTTCAATAATTTTATTTAAATACGCGCAATATGTTCATGAGCATGAGCTAATACTTTAGACTCATCTAGGCCAACACTGCTACTGTCAATAAAGGTGATATCCGTAATGCCAATGAACCCTAAAACATGCCGTACATAATCAGAAATAAAAT
>NZ_JBLIKC010000019.1:0-90971 GCF_047636175.1 Zhongshania sp.
GCAATCACGGCGCTGCCTATGGTCGGGTCTTGGTCGGTTTGCAGGCGGATAAAAAAGAGCGGGCTGAAATAAAGTCCTTTCTTAATAACTTGGCCTACCCCTTCCACGAAGAAACTGATAACCCAGCGTATAAGCTTTTCTTGAGCTAGAGCGAGTCTGGTTTAGGAAGTTGTTCGCAGCTAATGGTTTATTTAAGCCCTTGCTGGTGTTAATTAAAATGGCTCTCCAAGTGAGAGCCATTTTTTTTATGGCGTAATAACGAAGATGACTGTGTTACATAAGCGGTCAGTTGCTGAAACTCTAAATATCGACCTAAGCTGTTAAGTAAAAAGGCTATCAGTCGGACTTGAAACGCCTTTTCCTCCGCGATTTATCGTGTGGGTGTGTTTATGGTGCACTTATATTTGAATGCTCCGGTAACTCTTGGACTATATACAAATCATGCTCAGATTCGAGAAGTGGGTGGCGAAACTATGCTTAAAGCTACGAGATTTTGTGGGTTTATGCATTGCCGTCGAGCCGTAGACATATGTGAATAAGAGAGTGCTTCTCATTAACACCTTGGCGAGTTCCTCAAGGTATTGAAATTTATAAAATACGCGATATGATCAGGGAGGAGAATTTTGGCGGAAATAAAGGGAATTCGTCTTCGTTTGATCGACACTTGCCCATGGCGATGCAGCTATCTCATTGAATCTCCAGTATTTTTTTAATCAAAGGTGAAGCCCTTTTCCTGATAAGTGGGCCAGCGCAATATACAGCTTGAGTGCTTATAATAAACTGTTATATTTCATCGAGGTTGCTGTGGAAAACGTAGATGAATTTTTAGCCTTACTCTCCCTCGTGGTTGCTGCGTTGGCAGTTTTTATTCGGCCACTAATTTCTTCCCAAAAACGAATAAAGAAAAACGAGATTCATGTCACTTGGGCGTCTGTGAGGTAATCGGTCAGCTGGAACTTTACGTAAACCTAAAAGAAGATGAGCACAACGAGCTATTCAATCTTGATATTGATATGGAGTCCTCCATGTTTGGTCAAGATAAGTCAGGTCAGGTCAGATTAGTCAATTTTAGTTTGTGCATCGTGCAATAGTTGAGCAATCTCAAACGGTGCTAAAAACAGAATTGCAGCGTATAAAAATGAAATATAACAATTTGAGGTTGTCGCAGCTACCGCTTCGGGTACCGGCTACACTGCTTTTCATAAACCCCAAAGCAAAGCATGAGCCCAATACAATGTAAAACCCACTACGGAGAAAATTATGAAAAATTTTGCGTTATTTTTAATTTTATTTTCAGCGCCAAGTGCATTTGCAGATGTTGTTATTCCAATGAAGCTTGTGAATGAGAGCGGTGCTGGTGCTAGTGCAGGGCAGATTACTGTCTCTGAATCAAAATATGGCCTTATATTCACGCCGTCTCTGCAAGGTTTATCACCAGGTGTGCATGGCTTTCACCTGCACCAAAACGCGAGCTGTGAGCCAATAGAGAAAAAAGGGAAAATGGTTGCGGCAGGTTCGGCGGGGGGGCACTACGATCCAGCGTCTGCAAATTCACATGGTGCACCTTGGGGTGACGGACATCTTGGTGATCTTCCGCCGCTTTATGCAGAGGCGAATGGTTCAGCTAATCAAGCTGTTTTGGCGCCTCGCTTGAAGCTCAACGATCTGCAGGGCCGTGCAATTATAGTTCACGCTGGCGGTGATAATCATTCAGATCACCCAGCGGCATTGGGCGGCGGCGGTGCGCGTGTTTCTTGCGGCATTATCAAGTAGTACTTGGCTAACAAGCACGGGCACTTGACGTAAAACTGCTATGTTTGCTCCTCGCTTTCCAGTTTGCGCCCGTGCTACTTCTCTTATATTTAAAAATCATCTAAGGAGGTATAGAAATGAGCATTCCAAAAAGAGCATCTGATACACCTTATGCCGTCGAAGTAGAAACAGGGAAATCATATTTCTGGTGCGCATGTGGTGAAAGTAATTCACAGCCGTTTTGCGATGGCTCTCACAAAGGTACAGATTTTACTCCAGTAAAGTATGAGGCCAAAGAATCTAAAAAAGTTTTCTTTTGTGGCTGTAAAAGCACAGCGTCGCAACCAATGTGTGATGGCAGCCATAAATAAATATAGCAAGTTAAGGAAGTTGGACACTAAAGTCGCGTTTTTGGGCAGCGGCTTAAAAACGTATAAATCGCGGGGGAGTAGAGGCTGAGGCATTCTCTTTACTCACGTGAACAGCCGATCGGAGTCGGGTATGACGGCTCATCGCCTTTTCACTTTTATAATTTGCCGATCTGTCACAATATAGTCTAGGGGAATATCCCAGTGATCACGGGGCAGGGAGTTCACTTCTTGGCAGTGGTGGGCAATGCCAACCATGATGGGTTTGCGGCCGGTAATATCTCGCTTAAACGCAAAAGCCCTATCGTAATATCCGCCGCCCATGCCTAGGCGTCGTCCGGTCTTGTCAAATCCCGTTAACGGTAACAGCACAATATCTAGCTTGTTGGCGGCTTGAGCTTGACGCTGAAGGCCACTCGGCTCACCAATACCATATTGATTTTGACGCAGTGGTTGACGGTGGCGATAGCAATAAAATCCCATGCTATTGGTCGCCGCGGCTTTAGATATTCTGGGTAGGTAGCAGTGTTTTTTGATGAGTCCCGCATAGCGTAATAAAGGGGCTGGGGATATTTCGCCGTCGCTGGCGATATAAGCTGCAAGGTGACGAGCGCTGCGAAATGCAGGCAGCTGAATGAGTCGCCGCATTAGCTGCGATGCCGCAACGGTCTGTTGTTGCCGACTTAGACTTTTACGTCTAGCGCGAAGATCGAGGCGGAGTTTTGACTTAATGGCAGAGTTCATACTGGCAGTATAGCGTTGGCTTGGTAAAATTGTGATGGCTTAATACGGAGTATGACTGCGCGGAAATTTGAAAAGGCCCCAAGATACCGCCGGCTACGTGGCCCTTGAACCCAGCGGTTCAAGGTGGAGTTCTCCGCGAGATTATTAGGCTTTCCGACAAGCGGACATGCACACCAATCTCGGCTAGAGTACTCCGGGGTAAAAAGCATCGGCTCAGGGGTCTAAGCAGCCTAGCTAATATCCCAGGGTGCGACCGAGTATACCGCCTGCCCCTGTCTAATAACAGGGCGATTCTATAAGGGAATTAACTAATGTCCAACTGTTTACAACGCTGCAAGGTCTGCTCAACTTTGTCGCCAATACGTTTTACAGTTTGGGTTTCCGCTTCTGTCGGCGTAACGTTTTGTTTAGCTTGCAGCAATTCATAGCTGATATTTAAAGCCGCCATGACGGCAATACGTTCGAGGCCAATAACTTTGCCAGAGGTGCGAATACCACGCATCTTTTGATCAAGGAATTGCCCTGCCTGCATTAAGGCCGCTTGCTCTTCCGGCGGGCATGCCACCTGATACTCTTTATCCAATATTTTGAGGCTGATGGTGTTTGTGCTCACGACTCTTTCTCCAGCGCGCGCAGGCGCTGAATCATAGACTCAACTTTGGCGCGGGCAGTATCTGTTTTTTCAATCAGCTGTTCGCGCTCAGTACGCCAGTGGAGGGCGTTGGCTTTTAAGGCGCGATTTTCCTTGTCTAATTGCTCACACAACTGGACAATTTCGTCTACTTTGTTTTCCAAAAGTTGCAACTGTCGCTGATCCATCTTGAGATTGCGTCCGTTTGTAGAAGTATATTTGATAATAGTAGAGCGGGCCTTACGGGTGGGTCAATGTAATTAAATGCGACGAGTTTCGTTAATGCATTGAGATTCGATTTTATCGGGCTTCGGCGCTACCATTGCCGGCCAACGACGTATTTATGGATTTGTATACATGACAGTCAGTTTAGAGCACGACGATCTCGCCAATTTATTTTTGAGTTTAGGGGCTTTGCAGCCGCCTGCTGAGTTGCATGGTTACGCGGCGGGGTTCGTCTCGGTGGGTGGCCGTATCACGGCGGATGGCTGGCTAAAGCACTGTATCGACTTACTCGATTGCGAGACCCCTGATCCAGATCAAAGTCAGGCCTTATACACGGTTTACACCTCCGCGCTAGATAACATGGAATCTGGCGAAATGAGTTTAGATTTACTCCTGCCAGATGATGAGTTTGACTTAGATCAGCGGATATCGAGTCTGGGGCAGTGGTGCCAAGGCTATTTGACGGGTTTTGCCATGGCTGGCAAGCAGCAGAGCGTTGAACAGCATAAAACCTATTCGCCAGATTTGACCGAAGCGATTAGCGATATCGCCGCCATCGCCCAAGTCTCAGCAGATGAGCAAACCGATGAAGAGGGTGAACAAGACTACTTTGCGGTGTGTGAGTATGTGCGGGTTGCGGCAATGACCATTTTTGTTGAGTGTAATGATGGCGAAGTGGCTGCCGATGATGCTGAGACGCCGCGCCTGCATTGATTTAGGTCATATACCTTGTTGCGTTGATCCATTATTGCATGGAGACCCTAAGACAAGGTGGAGTGACAGCTCAGTCTAGACGTGGCTGTGATAAGATTTCGTAGCAAGCTTGGCGAACGCGCCAGTCCACATAAGGTAGTGAAAACAGCATGACGATTAGTAAGCAGGAATATGTCCGCCGCCGCAAAAATTTAATGGCCCTGATGGAGCCAGACAGTATTGCGGTGGTTCCTTCTGCCAAAATGGTCACCCGCAATCGGGATTCCGAGTACGCCTTTCGTCAAGACAGCGATTTTTATTACCTGACAGGCTTTGATGAGCCCGATGCGGTGCTGGTGCTGTTGCCAAGCCGTGCGACGGGTGAGTGCGTGCTGTTTTGCCGAGAGCGCGACCCTGCTATGGAATTGTGGAATGGCTATCGCGCAGGCCCAGAGGGCGCGGTTTCAACTTATGGCGCCGACGATGCATTTCCGATTAGTGATATCGACGATATCCTGCCGGGTTTGCTAGAGGGGCGCCAGCGTGTGTATTACGCCATGGGCCGCCACACCGAATTTGATCAGCAGGTGATGCAGTGGGTTAACGTGATCCGCTCTAAGGTTCGCACCGGCGCCCAGCCTCCAGGCGAATTTTTAGATTTAAATCACCATCTCCACGATCTGCGTTTGTATAAATCGGCGGCTGAGCTAAAAGTGATGCGCCGTGCCGGCGAGATTTCTGCCCACGCCCATGTTCGCGCAATGCGCCGGTGTCGCCCTGGCGTGTATGAATACCAGCTTGAGGCCGAAATTCTGCATGAATTTGCCAGCAATGGCGCACGTTTCCCCGCGTATAGCACGATTGTAGGTGCCGGTAAGAACGGCTGTATTTTGCACTATGTTGAGAACAGCTGCGAAACCCATGATGGCGATTTGGTACTGATTGACGCCGGTTGTGAGCTGTATTACTACGCGGCTGACATCACCCGCACATTCCCGGTTAACGGCCGGTTTAGCGTGGAGCAGCGCGCCTTGTATGAAGTGGTTCTGGACGCCCAAAAAGCGGCGATAGCTGCGGTCAAACCCGGTAATCACTGGAACCAACCCCATGATGAAACCGTCAGGGTCATCACCGAGGGCTTAGTCGCTCTAGGCCTGCTGAGTGGCGATGTCGCGACACTGATTGCCGATGAAGCTTACCGTCCGTTTTATATGCACCGAGCCGGCCACTGGCTGGGCATGGATGTACACGATGTCGGCGACTATAAGGTCGGTGGTGAGTGGCGGGTGCTCGAAGAGGGCATGGTACTGACCGTTGAGCCTGGCATTTATGTGGCGCCGGACAACACCGATGTTGACGCCAAGTGGCGCGGTATTGGTATTCGTATTGAAGATGATGTGGCAGTTACTAAAACTGCGTATGAAGTGCTGACTGCCGCGGTGCCCAAAGAAGCTGATGAAATTGAAGCCCTGATGGCGGAGGCGCGCCTTGCCGCACACTGATTACGATGTGGTTATCGCTGGCGGCGGCATGGTTGGTGCCAGCTTGGCCTTGTGCCTAGATTGCTTCAGCCACGCAGGTCTGCGGGTGCTGGTTGTTGAAAGCTTTTCCCTCCCGCCTGCGGGCGAAGGCAAGCCTGCCTACCGACCGAGTTTTGATGCCCGCTCAACGGCGCTGTCATTCGGCAGTGCACAAATTTATCAAGAATTAGCGGTATGGCCGCTGCTCGCTGAGCATATTGCCACCATCTCTCAGGTTCATGTGTCTGATCGCGGTCATTTTGGCAGTGCCTTAATGAGTGCGGCTAGCCAGGGCTGGCCAGCGTTGGGCTATGTTGTCGAGAACGCGTGGCTGGGTAATGTGCTGTTGAATCAACTGCGCCGGCATACTAACGTTGAATTTTTGTCACCGGCCTCGGTCGAGGCGGTGGTGGTCTCACAGGGCTATGCAACATTGAGTTTGCGCGATGGTGATACGCTGCGAGACGTGACCACCCAGCTAGTCGCTATTGCCGACGGTGCTGATTCTGGTCTGCGTACCCAGCTGGGCATTAGTGCCAGCGTTAACGATTATCACCAAGTTGCGGTGATAGCCAATGTGGGCACTGACAAACATCATGGTGGCTGCGCCTATGAGCGCTTTACCCAAAGGGGTCCCTTGGCCTTGTTGCCGTTATCTGTAGATGAGACGGGTATGTCGCGTTCCGCTCTGGTGTGGACCTTTCCCGAAGGCATGGCTGAGGAAGTGGCCAGCTGGTCTGACGAGGCGTTTTTGGCCGAGTTACAGCGCAATTTTGGTTATCGCTTGGGTCGGCTTAGCAAAGTGGGGCAGCGCAATGCGTTTCCACTGCGATTGATGCAGGCCGATGAGCAGGTGCGCGGCCAGGTCGTGGTGTTGGGCAATGCGGCGCACTCGCTGCACCCGGTTGCGGGGCAGGGCTTTAATTTGGCGCTGCGCGACCTTGAGTGTTTGAGTCGTTTGGTGGCCGCAGCGCACGCCGCGGGTGAAAATTTGGGCGACTTAAAATTACTGCAGCGCTACATAAACAGTCAGCGTGGCGATCAGTTGGTTACCACCACCTTTTCGGACCAGCTCAGCGGAATTTTTAGTAATCGCAAACCGATATTAAGTCTTTTCAGAAATCTTGGTTTATCTATGCTGGATGTAAGCCCGTCGGCAAAATCACGGTTTGTAGCCAGGGCGGCGGGTATTTTGCCCGGTGCAGCAGCGGAGTAATACAAATGTCGGCTGAGAATATTGCTGATTTTGACCTAGTGATTGTTGGCGCGGGTATGGCCGGCGCGGCCCTGGCCTTGGCGCTGGCGGACTTGCCGATAAAGGTAGCCTTGATTGAGGCGCAGGCCGTTCGCGAGGGCTGGCCGGCCATTGACGATAGCGTGTTTGATTACGATGCCAGAGTGAGCGCGCTTACCGAGTCTTCCCGTGGCTTTTTGGATGGGCTAGGTGCATGGTCCGGTATTGTTAGTCGTCGGGCCTGTGCATATACCGATATGGAAGTGTGGGATGGCGAGGGCACCGGTCGCATTCATTTTGCCGCCAGTGAGGTCAAGAGAGCCGCACTGGGTCATATCGTAGAGAACCGCTTAATTAACGCCTCTTTGATCAATAGTCTGCGGGAAAATGCGCGGGTTAAATGTTTCTTTGGAATGCCGGTTGAGACCATGGACAGGCAGCAAGGTTTGATTAGCTTAAAGCTTGCCGGCGGCAAGCTAGTTCGCAGTCCGCTGGTGGTTGCGGCCGACGGCGCAAATTCAAAGATTCGCGATTGGGCTGGATTTGTTACCCGCGAGTGGGATTATCACCACCACGCTATTGTGGCGACGGTAGAAACTGAGAACCACCATAAAAATACCGCATGGCAGCGATTTTTACCTGAAGGCCCGCTGGCTTTTTTACCGCTGCCAGACGCGGCCGGTGAGCAGCGTTACTGTTCTATTGTGTGGTCGATAAAGCCAGATATTGCCCAAGGTTTGATGTCTTTAGACGACGATGATTTTTGCCGCGAGCTGGCCGCTAAGTTTGAGCATCGGCTGGGCTCGGTGGTGGCGTGTAGTCGCCGCTTTAGTTTTCCGCTCAGGCAGCGTCACGCAGCAGATTATGTTTGTGATGGCGTGGTGTTGCTGGGGGATGCAGCGCACACCATCCACCCCTTGGCAGGTCAGGGTATTAATTTGGGTTTTCAGGATGCAATGGCGCTGGCAGACGAGTGCCGCCGCGCCTGTGAGCGGGGATTGTCGCTGAGCGATACTGGCGTATTAAATCGATACCAGCGTCGCCGCAAAGGCGGAAATTTAGCGATGATGGCAATGATGGAAGGCTTTCAGCATTTATTCGAAACGCCGGCTATGCCTTTGCGCTTGTTGCGCAATACCGGAATGCGTTGGTTGGATTCGGCGCTGCCCTTAAAAAGACAGATTATCGCCAAGGCGATGGGGTTGTCTGATAAGCCCTAGTAACCCTTCAACATAAAACCGGCCGCTGGCCTAGCTATTGGCGATGATGGGCAAAACTTGTACAGAATAAAGTACGGAATTGATTGAGAATTTTAATGATAATAATTATCATCTACGCCCGAATTTCTTGTAAGAGGCGTCGATGATGCAAAAAATCACCCTGGTATTTTTGGCAACCTTGGTGCTGCTTGGATGTGGTAACAGTGAGCCACCTGCGGCAAAGAGCCCGGAACTGGTGATTTACAGCTCGCGGATAGAGCAGCTGATTAAACCTATCTTTGATGATTTTACCAAGGAAACCGGTATTGTCATTCGTTACGTCACCGACGAGGCGGGGCCATTATTGGCGCGCTTAAAAGCAGAAGGTGAAAACTCCCCTGCCGATATGTTGATTACGGTTGACGCCGGCAACCTCTGGCACGCCGCAGAAATGGGGGTTTTGCAGCCGATACAGTCGGAGGTACTCTCCCAAAATATTCCCCCAGCGCTCCGCGACGAGCAAGGCCGTTGGTATGGCGTATCAATTCGCGCCCGCACCATCGTCTATGCCACTGACCGCGTAAGTCCCGACGATTTGGCCGGCTATGAAGATCTCGCCAGTCCTGAGTGGAGTGGCCGGCTGTGTTTGCGCACGTCTAAGAAAGTCTATAACCAGTCGCTTGTGGCTAGCATGATCGTTGCCTTGGGCGCAAAAAAAGCCGAGCAAGTGGTTAATGGCTGGGTCAGTAACTTAGCGGTCGCGCCCTTTGCCAATGACAATAAAGTGGTTGAGGCCATAGACGCTGGTCAGTGTGATGTCGGCTTGGTAAACACCTATTATCTTGCCAGAATGCTACTCGATAAGCCGGACTTACCGATAGGTTTGTTCTGGGCGAATCAGAATGGCGAGGGCGCGGCTGGCCGCGGTGTGCATGTAAATATTTCGGGAGCGGGTATTACTAAAGCGAGTAAGCACAAAGAAAATGCCCAGCGTTTACTAGAGTGGCTGTCTGGTCCCGCAGCGCAATATGATTTTGCGAATTTGAATCAGGAATATCCTGTGAATGATAAAACCGCGCCTGCTGAGCTTATTGAGCAGTGGGGTAGCTTCCGCGGCGATAGCATGCCCCTCAGTGAAGTTGGGCGCCTGCAGGGTGATGCCATCAGATTGATGGACAGAGCGGGATATCGCTGAGTGCCAGCTAACCCTTCGCCAGTCGTCTCGCCTTCGCTGAATCCTGCTGCGTCGCGCAGGGCAGCAGCGGGCTGGTGGCTTTTGCGTCTGATAGGGATTGCAGCAGTGCTGGGGGTAATGGCCCCCATTTTGGTGGTGGTGATGAGCTGGAGTTCTGCGCAGACGGAAGTCTGGCAGCATTTAATTGCCACCCAGTTAGGTAGTCTACTATTTAACACTTTGCTGTTATTGGTGGGCGTAGGACTGCTAGTGAGCGTGCTGGGTATTGGCTTGGCGTGGTTCACGGTGATGTGCGACTTTCCCGGCCGGGCGTGGTTTGAGTGGTTGTTGATGCTGCCTATGGCGGTACCCGCCTATGTGATGGCTTTTGTGATTTTGGGCGTGTTTGATTTTGGTGGTCCGCTGCAGAGTTTTTTGCGGCTGCAGTTTGGTCAGCAATACGGCAGCATGGATGTTCGCAACGCGGCCACCGTCATTATTGTTTTTTCTCTGGTTTTATATCCCTACGTGTATATGTTGGCGCGCACGGCTTTTCTTTCTCAAAGCAGTGATACCACTGAGGCCGCGCGGGTGCTTGGGTGCAATCCATGGCAGGCATTTTACCGAGTGGCTCTGCCTATGGCGCGCCCGGCTATTGTGGCGGGTGTGAGCCTGGCGATGATGGAAACCTTGGCTGATTTTGGCACCGTGGCGGTCTTTAATTACGATACCTTTACAACCGCGATTTATAAGTCCTGGTTTGGCTTTTTTAATATTCAAGCGGCGGCGCAGCTGGCATCTATACTGCTTTTATTTGTGGCTTTAACCGTGTTTGCCGAGCGCCGCTCACGCGGTAGTCGTCGGTTTGTGCAAGGCGGGCGGTTGCAGCACCGCTATCGCTTAACAGTGTCGCCACTTAAGGCCTGGACGATGACAGCGATATGTACCTTGGTGCTCGCTATCGCGTTTGTGCTGCCGGTTACACAGCTCATTTTCTGGGCGGTTGAAGAGGGCGCTGTACAACTAGATACGCGTTTTTTTGAGTTACTAAAGCACACCGTTGTGCTGGCTGGTCTTGCGGCGGCGATTACGGTGTTCTTGGCCTTGGTGCTGGCGTTTAATCGTCGGCAAACTAAGCGCGGCGGATTTTTTAGTATGGCCCAGCTTGGTTATGCCTTACCCGGTTCGGTATTGGCGGTAGGTATTATGCTATCGTTTACTTTTATCGATAACCAGTTATTGATTCCTGCGCAGCGCCTATTGGGGATGTCGCCGGTGCCGCTGCTAGTGGGTTCAATTTTGACCTTATTAGCGGCCTATTGGATTCGGTTTCTGGCGGTGGCTAGTGGGCCACTGGAGTCTTCATTAGAGCGGATTCGGCCAAGTCTGCCTGAAGCGGCGCGCACCCTAGGTGCAAATGGCAGTGAATTGGTGTGGCGTATTTATTTGCCCATGCTGCGGCCGGGTTTACTGACTGCGATGGTTTTGGTTTTTGTCGACGTAATGAAAGAAATGCCGGCGACCTTATTGCTCCGTCCTTATGGCTGGGACACCCTAGCGGTGCGAATTTACGAGATGACCGCGGAGGGGTATTGGCAGCTCGCAGCACTGCCTGCACTGGCTTTAGTAGCGGCGGGATTGCTGCCAGTCATCATCAGTATCCGCCGCAGTAGTCATTGAACTCTTTGTATTTATTGTTAGCGGCGGTAAAATGCGCCTAACTAACATATCGTCATTAGAGGACGGCCTTGAATGAGCAATACCCCCAGCGAACTAAAATACGCCAGCAGCCACGAGTGGGCGCGCCTTGAATCAGACGGCACCGTTACCGTAGGTATTAGTCATCACGCCCAGAATGCACTTGGTGATGTAGTGTTTATTGAATTACCCGAGGTCGGTGCAGAGTATTCTCAGGGTGATGAGACGGCGGTGGTGGAGTCTGTAAAAGCGGCTTCTGATATTTATGCGCCGGTCTCAGGTGAGATCATTGAAGTAAATGATGCCTTGGATGAAAGTCCTGAAACAGTGAATGAATATCCTTATAGCGATGGCTGGTTTTTTCGTATGCAGCCTTCTGATCCGACTGAGCTGGATAATTTGCTTGATGCAGAGGCTTACGACGAGCAATGTGACGAGTAATAAAGCGTCGCTTTGCTTCGAAAAAAGCCCGGCATTGACCGGGCTTTTTTATGTCCGGCGGTTTGAAGTTAATCAGCGCAGGCTGATAACTGGCCAGCCGGCCGCTACAGCAGCGGCCTTTAAAGTGTCGTCAGGATCTACCGCGACAGCATGATCTACGGCCTCAAGTAGTGGTAAATCATTGTGAGAATCACTGTAAAAATAGCTGCCGTCCAGTGAGTGTTCGGTTTCTGTCAGCCAATGTTGGAGGCGGCTTACTTTGCCGCTTTTGAAGCAGGGGATGCCGCTGGGCCTGCCGGTGTAGCGGCCGTCGATAATCTCGCCTTCACTGGCCAGCAGGGTTTTTACCCCTAGCGCGTCTGCAATAGGGCCAGTCACAAAGCTATTGGTGGCTGTTATGATCATCAAAAAGTCGCCGGCATCGCGGTGCTGCTGCAGCAGGGCGTCTGCCTTTGGCAGTCGCAGTGGTGTAATGTATTCAGTCATAAATGTGGCGTGCATTGCCTCTAGCTCGCGGCGGCTGTATTTGCTCAACGGGCTTAAGGCAAAGTGTAAATAGGCGTTAATATCTAGGCCGCCCTGCTGGTATTGGCGATAGAACTCGTCGTTCTTGGCTTTAAATTCGTCGCTGTCGACAATGCCTTTGGCAACTAAGAATTCTCCCCATGCGTGATCGCTATCGCCGGCCAATAGGGTATTGTCGAGGTCGAAAATTGCGAGTGCCATGTAATTCTCCAAAAGCGGGGGTGCTAAGGCGGCATAGCATAGCGTTTGATGATCGCTTTTTCATCTTTCTGCTGCGTTAACCCTAGAGTGAATTCCCTGGGTGAGGAATTTGTGGAACAATAGAAAATGGAAATAAAATCAAAACAATAGGTGATGCAGTGATTGACTCGGATGGATTTCGTCCCAACGTTGGCATCGTACTTGCGAATGAGCAAGGACAGGTGTTGTGGGCGCGCCGTGTTGGTCAAAGTGCTTGGCAGTTCCCCCAGGGCGGTATTCACGAGGGCGAATCTCCGGAAGCGGCCTTGTATCGCGAGTTGTACGAAGAAGTGGGTCTGCGTGAAGATGACGTTAGTCTGCTTGCCTGCACCCGTGGTTGGCTGCGCTATCGTCTGCCGCAGCGCTTGATTCGGCGCGATAATAAACCTCTGTGTATTGGTCAGAAGCAAAAATGGTTTTTGCTGCAAATGAAGGCCGCTGACCAAAAAATCAGTTTTAATTGTGGTGATAAGGCAGAGTTTGATCACTGGCAGTGGGTGAGTTACTGGTACCCGCTCGGCCAAGTCGTCGCTTTTAAACGTGAGGTCTATCGCCGGGCCATGAAAGAGCTGGCGCCTCGTCATGCTCGTTTGGTGAAAGACGCTGTGAGTGGTGAGTTGCAATGATGCTAGAAGCACTGCGGAGTATTGTTCAGGCGGTTAACGCGGCAGACAACCTGCAAGCGGCGCTGGATATTATTGTTAGCCGCATCGCTGAGGTAATGGCCACAGAGGTGTGCACAGTCTATTTACGTGACCCAGATTCTGGTCGTCTTACCTTTATGGCGAATCAGGGTTTGAATCCTGATCTTATTGGCAAGGTCAGCCTTGGTCCCGACGAGGGTTTGGTTGGGCAGGTTGCGCGTCGCGAAGAGCCGGTCAACCTTGATCACGCCGAAAAACACCCTAATTTCTTATATTTGCCTGGAATTGGTGAGGAGCAATACCACTCATTCTTGGGCGCGCCGATAATTCATCAGCGTGCGGTGATGGGTGTCTTGGTGGTGCAGCAAAAAGACAGCCGGCGTTTTGATGAGGACGAAGAGGCCTTCTTGGTCACAATGTCGGCGCAGTTGGCTGGTGTTATCGCCCATGCGCGCGCTACCGGTTCCATTTCTGCTGCGGAGAACGCGGTTGGCGCTACGGCGTCATTTAAAGGTATTGCCGGCGCGACAGGGGTGGCGATTGGCCGTGCGGTGATTATTGCACCGGTTGCCGAATTGCATTCTGTGCCGCGTCGGCAGAGCGATGATCCCACGCTCGAGTTGAAGTCGTTTCACGCCGCCTTAGACGCGGTGCGCGCTGATATTCTTGCCCTGAGTGAAAAATTAGTCACCCTGCTACCTGCCGAAGAGCACGCTCTGTTTGATGTGTATTTGCGCATTATTGACGACGGCACCTGGGCGGCTGAAGTGGTGAGTAAAATTGATGAGGGTGAGTGGGCTCAGGGCGCCTTGAGTCAGGTCATGTCTAGTCATATTCGCACCTTTGAAATGATGGAAGATGCCTATTTCAAAGAGCGCGCGACAGATATAAAAGATTTGGGTCGGCGAGTGTTGGCATATTTGCAAACTACCGACGTGGAGCCCGCAGAATATCCCGAAAGAACGATATTGGTTGGCCAAGAATTGACCGCCTCTATGCTTGGAGAAGTGCCGCGTGAAAAATTAGTGGGTATGGTTTCGGTCAAGGGCTCGAGTAACTCCCACGTCGCTATTTTGGCGCGGGCAATGGGCATTCCCACCGTGATGGGGGCCAGTGATTTACCGTATACCCAAATTGAACACGCCAACCTGATTGTCGATGGCTACTCGGGCTATGTGCATTACAACCCCTCTGCCGAACTTTACGAGCATTTCCGTTCAGTGTCGGAGGAGGACGAGGTCCTTACCCAAGGCCTTGAGGCCTTGCGCGATCTGCCGAGTGAAACTCTAGATGGTCATCGCATGCCGCTGTGGGTAAACACCGGATTAATGGCGGATGTGGCTCGGTCTCTGGATCGCGGCGCCGAGGGTGTTGGCTTATACCGCACCGAAATTCCGTTTTTGCTGCGCGAACGCTTCCCCAGTGAAGAGGAGCAACGGGCTATTTATCGCGAGCAATTGATTGCCTTTGCGCCTCTGCCGGTGACGATGCGCACCTTGGACATCGGTGGTGACAAGGCCCTGCCTTATTTTCCGATTGAAGAGGAAAACCCCTTTTTAGGCTGGCGCGGAATTCGGGTGACTCTTGACCATCCAGAAATATTTCTGGTCCAGGTCAGGGCAATGCTTAAGGCCAGTGAAGGTTTGGATAATCTGCGCATTATGCTGCCAATGATAAGTAATGTGCAGGAAGTTGATGAGGCGCTTGATTTGGTGCGACGCGCCTACGATGAGTTAGTTGAAGACGGCTGGGATATCACGCTGCCGCCTATTGGGGTAATGGTTGAGGTGCCGGCGGCGGTTTATCAGGCGCGCCAATTGGCGCGGCGGGTTGATTTTCTGTCAGTGGGCTCAAACGATTTAACCCAGTATTTACTGGCGGTCGATCGTAATAATACCCGGGTTGCAGATTTGTATCATGCTTATCATCCAGCGGTGCTGAACAGTTTGCTGCAGGTGGTAGATGCGGCCCACGCCGAGGGTAAGCCGGTGGGAATTTGCGGTGAGCTTGCGGGTGACCCGGCTGCCGTTTTGCTGTTGATGGCGATGGGTTATGACATGCTGTCTATGAATGACAACAGTCTGCTCAGGGTTAAGGCGGTTATTCGCAGCTGTAGATTTGATGAACTACAGGGCTTGTTAGATAGCACAATGCAGGTCGATACCGCGGATGAAGTTAAGGCGCTGCTGCGCAAGGTGATGATTGATATTGGTATGGAGCGACTGCTGCAGCCAATTGGCGCCTAAATTCAGGCGCCTGACGACACCCTAAAGCTAAAGTGTTGCAGTCCTTCTTTTTGAGATTCGCTGCTGGCATAGTGCTTTTCCCAGAAGTCCCATTGGCCATTTTTATTGGCGCGCACAATACTGCTTGAACGTGTGCCATAGCCTTCCAAGCTGATAAACCTGCAAGAAAGCGCCATATTTATTTCGTTGTCGGTGTCTATTGTCGGGGCCTCATCACGGAGCATATTCAATAATTCTTCATGGCTAACATTCTCCGCCATGGCGCTATCCATATCGGCGCCGCCTTTTTTAGTCTTAGCGTTTTCGTCGCTCAGTGGAATATTGCCGATGGCATGATTTCCTGGGCTCAGCGCTTGCCATCCGGCTTGGATATTATTGGTATAAAAAAGCGTATCGCCATCACTGGCAATAAAATTAAACGGGCGGAATTCGGTTTTTTGAGACTCTAGTTGGTCGGCAAATTGACGGCTTGTCTGCGAGCTAAGTAGGAAGTCTTTAACTAAATTGCCGCGACTGCGGTCGCCGGTCGATGCGACCTCACGTAGATTGGTAACCGCGGCAAACCGTCCCTTGTGGCTGATACCCAGCCAGCTGCCACCAAACTCTAAGTCTCGGCCTGCCAAAATATCCGGGTGTTCTGGCCAAAAGTCTGCCGCGAGGGTGGGGCGCTGAAAAAACTCGTCGCGATTAGCGGCGATTGTTAAGGGGTAGTCGGGGTCTATCTGCCAGCTTAATAATATCAGGCACATGAGTCCATTCTCTGTTGTTTGGAGAGTTTGGCCGTCATAATAGCAGCTTTGCTAGAGACTTCAGCGCCATGATTCTATTGGTTTATTTAGCCGTTGGCGCATTTGCAGGTTTGTCAGCAGGTTTGTTTGGAGTGGGTGGCGGGCTGGTCATCGTGCCGGCATTGATCGCCTGCTTTGGCTTTTTGGCTGTGGCGCCAGAAGTGGCAATGCAGCTGGCGGTAGGTACCTCGCTGGCAACCATTGTTGTGACCTCGCTGAGTTCGGTGCGCGCCCACCACCAGCTTAACAATATTGATTGGTTGTGTTGGCGGATATTGGCGCCAGGTATTGCTGTGGGGGTTGTCTGCGGCGTTGCGACCGCGACATTGCTGTCCGGGCAGGTGTTGAAACTGGCGTTTGGTGTGTTTAGTTTAATTATTGCTGCCTATATGGCGTTCGGTGCTGTGCCTACTGCCTCGCGGCAGCTACCGAAAAAGCTTGGCTTAAGGTCGGTGGGCATCGTTATTGGTTATTTTTCGGCGATGTTCGGTATTGGTGGCGGTTCCTTAACAGTGCCGTATTTGACGTGGTGTAATGTGCGCATGCAAGCAGCGGTGGCGACGTCGGCGGCTTGTGGTTTGCCTATTGCAGTCGTTGGGTCAGCGAGTAATATGGTCGCCGGTTTTGGGCATCAAGATTTACCTGCATACAGTTTTGGTTTTGTGTATTTACCTGCATTTGTTGGCATCGCGCTGTTGAGCGTGCCGTGTGCAAAGTTGGGGGCGCATTGGGCGCAGCGGCTTTCAGCGACGCGTTTGAAGCAATGTTTTGCGATGTTCTTACTGGCGGTGGGTTGTCAGTTTATTTGGGGAGCGCTTTAAGGCATGTTGATACATCCGGATTTTGATCCAGTGGCAGTGCAAATTGGGCCGCTGGCAATACATTGGTATGGCCTAATGTATTTGGCTGGCTTTACGGCGGCATGGTTTATTGCTAAAAGCCGAACTAAGCAGCCTTGGAGTCCCTTAAATGAGGCCCAAGTTGAGGATTTGATTTTTTATAGCGCTGTGGGTGTCATTGTTGGCGGTCGCTTTGGTTACGTTCTTTTTTATAATTTTCCTCAGTTTTTACAAGATCCGCTGTGGTTGTTTCGGGTCTGGGAAGGCGGTATGGCCTTCCACGGAGGCTTGCTGGGCGTCGTAGTTGCGGTGGCTTTATATGCACGTCGCATTAAAGTGCCAGTCTCTGCTTTATGGGATTTTATTGCGCCGCTGGCGCCGATTGGTTTGGGCCTGGGGCGTATTGGTAATTTTATTGGTCAGGAGTTGTGGGGCCGACCTACCGATCAGCCTTGGGGTATGTTGTTTCCCAGAGACGCACTGCAATTGCCTAGACATCCATCGCAGCTTTACCAGTTTGCGCTTGAAGGTGTGGTGTTATTTATTATTATATTTTGGTTTACCCGTAAGCAGCGACCTAGCTACGCCGCGGGTTCTTTGTTTTTATTGTGTTATGGATGCTTTCGCTTTTTAGTGGAATTTGTTCGTGAACCGGATTCTCATATTGGCATTGATTCGCTGGGTTGGATGACCCGTGGACAGGAGTTGTCACTACCGATGATTTTGATTGGTGGTGGTTTGTTGATTTGGACTTACTCGCGCTCAGTCGCTAAGGGTGGGAAATAATATGCAGCAGTATTTAGATTTGTTGCGCGATGTGCGAGATAACGGCACTGATAAAGGAGATCGTACCGGGGTTGGCACGCGCTCGGTGTTTGGTCGCCAACTGCGGTTTGATTTGCGCAGCGGATTCCCGCTGCTGACGACCAAGAAAGTGCATTTGCGCAGTATTATTAACGAGCTGATTTGGTTCCTAGAAGGCAGCTGTGACAATAATTGGCTGCTCGAACGCGGTGTCACAATTTGGAATGAGTGGGCTTTGGAGAATGGCGATCTCGGACCGATATATGGAAAACAGTGGCGTAGCTGGGCTTGCCCCGATGGCTCGACTATTGATCAGATAAGTGACGTGGTAGATATGATACGTCGTAAACCTGACTCTCGTCGCCTGCTAGTGAATGCATGGAACCCGGCAGATTTGCCCGACGAGTCACTGAGCCCGCAAGAGAACGCGCGGCGTGGCAAGGCAGCGTTGCCACCGTGTCACACTCTTTTTCAGTTTTATGTTGCTGAAGGTCGCCTGTCTTGTCAGCTCTATCAGCGCAGCGCCGATCTGTTTTTGGGCGTGCCTTTTAACATCGCCAGTTATGCATTGCTGACGCATATGATTGCCCAGCAGTGCGATTTAGAGGTGGGGGACTTTGTTCACACCTTTGGTGATTGCCACCTTTATCAAAATCATCTGACTGAGGAGATCGTTGAAACACAGTTGCGTCGACAGCCTCGGGCGCTGCCGAAGCTAGTCATCAAGCGGCGTCCGGCATCAATTTTTGATTACACGGCTGACGATTTCGAGTTTGAGGGTTACGATCCGTATCCGGGCATAAAAGCCCCGATAGCAATTTAAAAGCGAGGAAAACTTGTGGTTACTGTTTCACTTATTGTTGCTATGGCGAAAAACCGCGTTATTGGCGCGAACAATCAATTGCCATGGCGTTTGCCTGCAGACTTAAAACACTTTAAAGCAACCACCATGGCTAAGCCGATTGTAATGGGGCGCAAGACGTGGGAGTCGATTGGTCGTCCATTACCGGGACGTTTTAATATCGTGATTAGCCGTCAGCAAGGCTATGTCGCCGAGGGCGCGGTGGTGGTTGGTGACTTGGCCGGAGCCCTAGTGCTTGCTCGCCGCGAAGCCGCGTCTGCTCGGCTTGATGAGGTGTTTATTATCGGTGGTGAAACCATCTACAGGCAGGCGCTGACCGAAGTCGACAAAATGTATATAACCGAGGTCGATATCGAGCCCGATGGCGATGCTTGGTTTCCCGAAATTGCCTTAGAGGACTGGCAGGAGGTCTCGCGCGAGTGTTACCCGGTAACGCTAGATGAAACGCTAGGTTACTGCCTTGTAACTTTGCAGAGGATATGACCGACTAACTTGACTTTTGGGCGACCGTTGTTTTTTACGCAATTTCGACTAGACTACAATATTAACACTTTGTGCGTTACTTGCATTGCGATCAGTGTTACCAGTGTTCACGAAAATGTAACTCTTTGCCACACAAAGTTAGCAAGAAATTTTATATTACGAAAAGTTTATTTTGTCGTTGATTCTTAGGTTTGCACATGATTAAAATATGCTCCGCTGTATGAAAGCATGGTCTTACGACTGGCCGTACGGCTACTTAAGAATATAATAAGCTCTGCTTTCACTAAACGTCCGAAATAGGAAAAGCAATTCCCATGAAAACGCAACGATTGAAAACAATCGCGCTGGCGGTCAGTGTGGCTGTTGGTATGCTGGCGGGATCGCCGGCCTACTCAGCTGATACCACTGCTGGACAAGATCCGGCCGCAGCGCCAGCCAAACCATTAATTCCAGTTAGCAAAGTCCTTGATGTTGGCGTCAAGAGAACCGTAGAAGCGAAGCGATCGCAGTTGAAAGTCGATCGCTTGGCCGCTGACACGGGTGATTTGCTGCAAGACTACAAAATAGTGATGAAGCAGGTAGACGGTCTTCGTGTCTACAACGCCCGTCTTGAAAAACAGATTGCAAACCAACTGCGCCGTATTGCTAGCTTGGGCAAATCTGTTGATGACGCGACTGTTATTCAGCGCCAAATCACTCCCCTGCTGATTCGTATGATTGACGGTCTAGAGCAGTTTGTTGCTTTGGACGTGCCTTTTCATATTGAAGAGCGCACGGAGCGAGTTGAATTCTTGCGTGCCAATATTGATCGCTCGGATATCACTATCGCAGAAAAATTCCGTCAGGTTCTTGAAGCCTACAAAATCGAAAACGAGTATGGCCGTAAAATCGATAGCTACAAAGGTGTCGCTAGCGTTGGCGGTTCTGAGCGTGAAGTTAATTTCCTGCGTATTGGTCGTATTGGTCTGATGTACCAGTCAATGGACGGCGAGCAGTCAGGTGCTTGGGACCAGGACAAGCGTCAATGGGTTGAGCTAGATTCTGGCGACTACCGTGGTGCTGTTCAGAAAGGTCTGCGTATCGCACGGAAGCAAGCTTCTATCGATATTATGAAACTCCCGATTCCGGCGCCGGAGGCTGCTAAATAATGAAACGTAATCTATTAAAGGCTGCTATCTT
Source organism: Zhongshania sp. (assembly GCF_047636175.1). Taxonomy (GTDB): domain Bacteria; phylum Pseudomonadota; class Gammaproteobacteria; order Pseudomonadales; family Spongiibacteraceae; genus Spongiibacter. The sequence continues at coordinate 20,290 of NZ_JBLIKC010000019.1, forward strand.
GGCTTTCAGCGGTGCGATTGCCGTTGCAGCTATGCCAGCGATGGCCGAAGACGCAAAGTCGCTGGACGAACTGTTGAAGATGGTTCAGCAGGGACGTGTATCTGATATTCGCGAGAATAAGCAGCGTGAACAGCGCTTTGCCTCTGCGCGTGCTGATCAGCAAAATACGCTTAACGAATCTAAGCGTACCTTGGCCGCTGAAGAAAAGCGTTCATCTGATCTTGAGAAAGCGTTCGAAGAAAACGAAACAGTCATTGTTGAGAGGCAGCGCCAGTTAAAAGAGCGTTTGGGTACCCTGACAGAATTGTTTGGCCACCTAACATCTACTGCTGGTGACCTGCGTTCTAACTTCATGACGTCTATCATCAGTGTTCAGTTCCCTGATCGTGAACAGTTCGTCGATGACTTGATTGCTAAAATGGCTGGCGCCGAAGAGCTGCCGAGCATTGTAGAAATTGAGCGCGTTTGGTTTGAGCTGCAGCGTGAAATGACTGAATCTGGTCGTATTGTTAAGTTTAACACTTCAGTGACTAGTGCTGGCGGCGAAAGTGGCGAGCAGGAAGTTGTGCGTGTTGGTACTTTCAATATGGTAAGCAGCAAAGGTGAGTACCTACAGTATATTTCTGAAACCGGTGCGCTTGCGGTGTTATCGCGTCAGCCAGCAGGTCCTTTTACTGGCTGGGCTGAAGAGCTCGCTCAAAGCACTTCTGGTATGAGCCCTTTCGGCGTTGACCCTACCGGTCCAACAGGTGGCTCTTACCTTGCAGCCTTGATTGATAGCCCGACTCTTAATGAGCGCTGGCATCAAGGGGGCGTCGTTGGCTATGTCATCACCGCCGTCGGTGCGCTTGCCTTGTTAATTGCCTTTTGGCGCCTGGTTGTCCTCAGTATGGAAGACATGAAAGTAAACAGCCAGCTGAAAAGCAAGAAAGCAAATACCAATAACAGTCTTGGCCGTGTGTTGAAAGTGCATGAAGATAACCCAACAATGGATCCAGAGACACTTGAGTTGAAGCTTTCAGAAGCAATTCTCAAGGAAACTCCACGCTTGGAGAACTCACTGAATCTGCTGAAAATTATTGCTGCAGTAGCGCCTCTGTTGGGCCTGCTCGGTACCGTAACCGGTATGATTATAACCTTCCAGGCTATAACCATCTTCGGTGCAGGTGATCCGAAAGCAATGGCTGGTGGTATCTCTGGCGCACTGGTAACGACCGTACTTGGTCTGGTGGTTGCGATCCCTACTGTTCTGCTGCACACCTTTGTAAGTGGTCGTGCCAAGAAGATTATTCATGTTCTTGACCAGCAAACTACGGGCATCATTGCCGAACACACGGAAGGTCACGCGGGGAAATAGGCGATGTACCTACTGAATGAATGGATCGAGATTATCCGAAGATTCATGGAGTCAGGCGGCAACGTACTTTGGGCCATTGCCGGTCTGACGTTCCTGATGTGGACGCTCGCTCTAGAACGACTTTGGTACTACAAATTTGAGCTGTCGAAAGACGTCGATGGAGCCATTGGTAGCTGGGAAAAGCGCACAGAGCGCAAATCTTGGAATGCCAAGCAAATTCGCGAAAAGTTGATATCTCAGGTATCACTTAAAATAAATGCGAGTTTGCCAATGATCCAAACAATGGTGGCACTGTGTCCACTATTGGGATTGTTGGGCACGGTTACCGGTATGATTGAAGTGTTTAACATCATGGCGGTGACAGGTGGCGGCGATGCGAAATCGATGGCTGGCGGTGTTTCCAAGGCAACAATCCCGACAATGGCGGGTATGGTTGCGGCTCTGTCAGGCGTCTTTATCAATACTTATGTAAAAAGTATTGCAGAGCGTGAAAGCGAGCTTTTGGAAGACCATCTGACAACAGATCACTAAGAGAGCGAACATGAGAAGGAATAAAAGAGCCGGAACAGAGGATAATTCCTCTGAAATAGACTTGACGCCGATGCTCGACGTTGTGTTTATCATGTTGATCTTCTTTATTGTAACAGCGTCTTTTATTAAGGAAGCTGGTGTCGAGGTGAATCGCCCTGATGCGTCAACATCTAGTAAAAAAGAGAATGCTAATATCCTGATTGCTGTGACAGCAACTAATGAAATATGGATTGATAAGCGCCGGGTAGATAAGCGTGCGGTTCGCTCTATTGTAGAGCGTATGCATGCTGAAAATCCTAAAGGTGCCGTGGTAATTCAGGCTGATAAAGCCTCGACTACCGAGACGGTTACTGCGGTTATTGACGCCAGCCGGTCGGCGGGCGTCTATGACGTTTCATTGGCAACTGAAGACAGCTGATTAATATGAATATTCTTCGACTATTAATTGGTGCTGTGTTGGCATTTGTGGTGACAGCTGCGCTGTTCATCATAATGCCCTACCTTATCGAGATGGCGGATAAAACGCTGGACGAAAAGCCGCGTACGAAGCTAGCCGATATACAAATGCCAGACACCAAAATTGAAACAATGAAAGACAGCAAGCCCGATAAGCCGAAGCAGCCAGATGAGCCGCCACCGGATATGGAGCAGCCTGAGATGGAAGACATTAATCCGAGCCTGGATGCTATCAATATGTCGCCAACTCAGAGTGTTGATTTGACAAATACCGCCGGCGGGCTTTCCGCCTCAGACGGCGAGTACTTGCCAATCGTTAAAGTTGCGCCTATTTATCCGCGTCGCGCGCAAAGTCGTGGTGTAACTGGTTACTGTACAGTTGAGTACACAGTGACCAAGGCGGGTACTACTCGCGATATCGTTGCGGTAGATTGTGAGCCTTCAGGTTATTTCGAACGGGCTTCAGTTAAAGCGGCTGAGAAGTTTAAGTACAAACCGCGTGTGTCTGACGGCGAGGCTATCGAAGTGCCGGGCATACAAAACCGGTTCACTTATGAGTTGGAAAAATGATGTCTGATTATCACTCGAGCACTAAATCGTGGCGTCCGGTGTTGGTCAAGCTGGGTTGTTCTATCGCTCTTGGTCTAGCTACAGTGTTTGCCATGCCGATTGTAAGTTCATCCTTACAGCCGATACTTGGTGAGCAAGGCGTGGGTATTGCCCACGCGGCTGAGAAGAAAGAAAAGCCCAAGCGGAGCACACGCAGGACGCCGGCGATCCGCGCTAAAGTTTATGAAAAATTAAACGCAGCGCAGATGGCCGGGGACGAGAAGAAATACGGTGAGGCCATACGGCTACTTGACGAACTCCGCGATAAAGAAGGGCGGAGCTCGCTGAATAGTTATGAACTTGCCAACCTCTATAATATGTATGCGTTTATTTACTTTACTCAGGAAAAGTATGAGTTAGCGTTAGACGCTTATCGTAATGTGGTAGAGCAGCCGGATATTCCGGAAGCAATGGAGTTAAATACTAAATACACCATTGCCCAGCTTTATTTCGTGAAAGAGGATTATGAAGGCGGTGTTCGCACCCTTTTAGAATGGTTTAAAGCTAAGCAAGCCTTAGGTGAGCAGCCTAGTGCCGGTGCCTATTCTTTGTTATCTCAAGGCTATTATCAGCTTAAAGACCTTGATCGCTCACTAAAGTATATTGAAGTGGCTATTAATGACTACACTAGCCGTGGCAAAGTCCCTAAAGAGCAGTGGTGGGGCTTACAGCGTTATTTGTACTATGAGAAGAATGATATCAAGCGCGTAACAGCGATTCTTGAAGAAACTCTCAAGCATTACCAGAAAAAGGCCTATTGGCTGCAGTTGTCAGCAATGTACAACGAGCTAAAAATGGACGAAAAAGCGACTGCCGCAATGGAGACTGCTTACACCGAAGGTGTTCTGGATAACGACAAAGAGCTGATTAATATGGCGTATCTCTTCCTGTCTCAGGAAGTGCCATATAAAGCGGCGAAGGTCCTTGATAGAGGCATCAAGAAAGGCGATATCCCCGCGACGTCAAAAAACCTTGAGTTACTTGGCAATGCATGGCGTCAAGCTCAAGAGTTGAAGAAGGCAATCCCAGAAATGGAGAAAGCTGCATCTAAATCCGACAAGGGTGAATTGTGGTCGCGCTTGGGTAATATCTATCTTGATAATGACCAGTTTGATAAGGCGGCAGAGGCCATTGAGAACGCATTTAAAAAGGGCGACATTAAGCGTCCAGACAATGCTTATCTTGTGCTTGGTATGGCTCGCTTTAACCTTCAGGAATATGAAGGTGCGCGTAAGGCATTCAAAGAGGCTGCTAAAAGTGAGAAGTCTGCTGGGTACGCCAAGCAGTGGATGAATTTCATGAATAAAGAAATTCAGCGTCAAGAAGCTCTGAAAGATGGCTGATAAGCATGAGGCATCATTCAATTAAGGCACCTTCGGGTGCCTTTTTTGTGTCTAATTAATGGACGTATTTGTTTCCACTTCCTATAGTTTTACTACTGATCGTAAATCGACCAGAGCAATAGTTTGTATGCAGGACACGAAGCCTTACCTGAAGATATTACTGCATATAGCAAGTTCGCTAATGCTGGCAATACCTGTTCTAGCCGATGAATCGCTAGATTCAGATACCCCGGAAGTCGGATTCTTGAGTCGCACCATAAATAGTGCCGAATCCACCCGCGATGACTGGTCTGGCCGCTGGATCGACTTTGCAGAAGGTGTTGATTACTACTTCACCAGCGAGAATTCCCCACCTGATTACAAAAACGAAAGCTACGTTAAACTTCAGATGCGCCAGACTTGGGAAGAGCGCGGACAGATTCAAAACGATTTAAGGGTTAAGGCTAAGTTTGATTTGCCAAATACTCAACGCAGGGCCAAGTTGTTTTTTAGCAGCGACGAGTATACCGAAAACTCACTAGAGGAGAGAGTGAGGAATAATTCGACTGGAGAAAGATTTCGGCGCAGGGAATCTGTATCGGGCTTGGAAATCACTCCCAACGACGAGTGGAATAAATGGAAGCGTTCGGTCCGGGTCGGTATTAAATTGCGGGTTCCCCTAGTCACATTTGGACGTTACCGGTTGCGGCGGCCAATGGATAAATGGGGTGAATGGGAGCCTGAGTTCACCCAGGAAGTATGGTATTTCAGTGATCGGGGCTGGGGCGAAACTAGTGAGTTTGAAATGCACCGGCGCCTGGGGTCAAAATTTGGTCTGCGTTATTTCACCGTGCTAGAGTTCGAGGATCAGAATGATTTTTTTGAAAATGTCCATGTACTCTCATTGAGCCAAAATCTATCTAAAAAGTCGGCGCTAGAGTATCGAGTGGGCTCCGTATTTTCCACGGAGTTCAGCACGCAAATGACAGCCTATTTTGCTGGTACGAGTTATAGCTACAAGCTGTACGAAGATTGGATCTTTTTCACTGCTGGGCCGGAGGTATTTTTTCCAAAGATAGATGGTTGGAATGCTGAAGCCAGTTTTACCATAAAGTTAGATGTTTATTTCTCCGAATAATCCTCGCGATCGCTCTTGTGTCGATCGGCCTACTGGTGCAGTGCTATCTCGGGGCATCATGCTGGTCTTTTCCATCTAGCCTATTAGTTGGCCTGATGTATGCTTGAACAAGCCATGCAGCAATGACCGCCCATTTCTTGGTTTGAGTCAGTGTAGCTTTCGGTTTTATTCTGCCCGAGCTGCTTATTTAGTGAGCTTCTAAAGCAAATTGCCTATACTTGGCCACTACCGGATTTCTCAAGACTATTATAGTTTGTGGGCCGAGAAGAGTGGGTTTGTTATTCGGCATTGTATTTTGAATTTTTAGACGAATGTTGACGTAAATGCGGTTATCGCAGGAGAAGTAATGACAATTCGCGTGGCTATTCATCACAAGACATACTACAGCTTTGACCGTTTGGTAGAACTTTCACCGCACGTAATACGCTTACGGCCTGCGCCTCATAGTAGAACGCCAATTCATAGCTATAGCATGAAGGTGGTGCCCGAGAACCACTTTCTAAACTGGCAACAAGACGCCTTTGGTAACTATCTTGCCCGCTTGGTCTTTCCAGAAAAGACCGAAAAATTTTCAATAGAGGTTGAAGTGATTGCGGATATGACCGTTATCAATCCCTTTGACTTTTTTGTAGAAGAGTATGCTGAAAAATTCCCGTTTTACTATAAAAAGCAGCTTAAAAAAGAGCTTGCACCCTATCTTGCCAAGGAAAAGCAGGGCAAGTTATTTAATAAATTCTTAAAATCTATTTCGTTAATAAAGCGCCCCGTGAACGACTTTTTAGTTGAAGTAAATCAGGCGCTTGAGCAGAAGATTGAATACTGCCTGCGTTTTGAGCCCGGCGTGCAAGACCCTGAGGAAACCCTGCAGCTGAGCAAAGGTTCATGCCGAGATTCTGCATGGCTGGCCGTGCAATTATTTCGGCATTTGGGTATTGCCGCAAGATTTGCGTCTGGCTACTTGGTGCAATTAACCTCAGACGAAAAATCATTGGATGGCCCAAGTGGTCCAGAAGAAGACTTTACTGACTTGCACGCCTGGTGTGAGGTATTTATTCCCGGCGCCGGTTGGATCGGTCTTGATCCCACGTCTGGCCTGTTTGCGAGCGAAGGGCATATACCCTTGGCCTGCACCCCTGATCCAGTGTCAGCAGCACCAATAGAAGGTTTTACCGACGAGTGTGAAGTAGAGTTCGATTATTCAAATGTGGTCGAGCGTGTTCACGAGGACCCTCGGGTAACAAAACCGTATAGCGACGATCAGTGGGCAGATATTTTGATGCTCGGTGAGCAGGTTGATGCGGATTTAGTAAAGAATGATGTTCGTCTGACCATGGGGGGAGAGCCTACCTTTGTGTCAGTAGATGACATGGAGTCAACACAGTGGAATACCGGAGCACTCGGCGCTGATAAATTAAGCCTGGCGAAAACCTTACTACTAAAACTGCGCGACCATTTCGCACCGCAAGGTCTGCTGCATTATGGGCAAGGTAAGTGGTATCCGGGAGAGGAAGTGCCGCGCTGGGCGCTGGGCTTATTTTGGCGTAAGGACAAAGAACCCCTGTGGACTTCCCCAGATCTGTTGGCCCGAATAGACAAGGACTATGGTCACAGTGTGGCGACATCAGAGCAATTCGCATTAGGCTTGATTGAGAAATTAAGCTTGGCTAAGGATTATGCTCAGCCTGCCTATGAAGATGCCTTGCACTACCTATTGCAGGAACAAAAAATACCCAAGAATATCGACATTCTTGCCTCTAAGATTAGTGATGATCTAGGCCGCCGGCGTTTGGCTCGCTTGCTTGAGCAAGGATTTAAAAATCCCACCGGCTATATTGTGCCATTGGCGTGGGAGTCTGTGGCTGGCGAATGGAACAGTAGTATTTGGAATGTAAAACGCGAGCGTCTTATTTTGACGCCCGGTGATTCTCCAATGGGCCTGCGTTTGCCACTTGGTGATTTACCTGAGCTAGAAGAGCCAGAGATTCAGCCAGATCGCGACCCCTTCGAAGAACGAGATGCCTTACAGGCCCGTCAGGATATTCATTTTCCTGTCGAAGCTAGGGCGCCAACACCACAGCGTCTGCGAAGCGCATCGCAAGCTGTCGCCGATAAGCTAACGCACGCTCAGCCCTTAATTCGCACTGCGATGTGTATTGAGGCTCGAGGCGGAAAAATTCATATTTTCATGCCACCGCTGCATAGTCTTGAGCACTATGTAGAGCTGGTCGCAGCTATAGAAGAAACTGCCAAAGAACAGAGTGTGCCAGTCATTTTAGAGGGCTATGAGCCTCCTCGTGACCCACGGATACAAAAGCTGCTGGTGACGCCTGACCCTGGTGTTATCGAGGTGAATGTTCACCCCACCTCTAGTTGGAAGGAGTTAGTGGCGAATACTACCGTACTATATTCGGTGGCTAGGGAATCACGCCTTGCGGCTGAAAAGTTTATGCTCGATGGCCGACATACGGGCACCGGTGGTGGCAATCACATTACTTTGGGTGGTGTTACACCGAGTGATAGCCCTATTCTGCGTCGGCCGGATTTACTGCGTAGCCTGGTCACGTTTTGGCAGCATCATCCAAGTTTGTCGTATATCTTTTCGAGCGCATTTATCGGTCCAACCAGTCAGGCGCCACGGGCTGATGAAGGCCGTGACGAAATATTGTATGAGATGGAAATTGCCTTTCAACAAATGCCGGATGGGCTTGCAGATCAGCCCTGGTTAGTCGATAGATTAATGCGTAATCTGCTCATTGATATTACTGGCAATACGCATCGCGCCGAATTTTGTATCGACAAGCTGTACGCGCCGGGTAGTGCGACAGGCCGCTTAGGACTGTTAGAATTTAGGGGCTTTGAAATGCCGCCGCACAGCCGTATGTCCTTGGTTCAGGCCTTACTGATTCGAACCTTGGTGGCGCGCTTTTGGAATGAACCCTACAAGAAACCCTTAGTTCGCTGGGGAACAGCGCTGCACGATAAATTTATGTTGCCGCATTATTTATGGCAGGACATGAAGGACGTGATAGCCGATTTAGAACGTGCAGATTACCCCTTTAAAGCTGACTGGTTGTTGCCGTTTGAGGAATTTCGCTTCCCTCATTATGGTCGCGTCAAACTCGATGAAATTGAAATTGAACTGCGCTGGGCGGTTGAACCTTGGAATGTGCTTGGCGAAGAGATCGGTAGTTTTGGTACCGCAAGGTATGTCGATTCTTCGGTTGAACGCCTGCAAGTAAAACTCACTGGGCTAACGGATAGTCGTTTTGTGCTTGCCTGTAATGGCCGCAGAGTGCCGCTGGCGAACACCGGCCGTCATGGCGAATACGTTGCGGGCGTTCGCTACCGTGCGTGGGCACCACCATCGGCCTTACATCCTACTATCGGAGTGCATACTCCCTTGGTGTTTGACTTGATCGATACTTGGACGGGACGCTCATTAGGTGGCTGCAGCTACCATGTGTCGCATCCCGGTGGCAGAACTTATGAAACCTTTCCTGTAAATGCGTTTGAGGCTGAGTCGCGGCGTGGTAACCGCTTTAGTGCGGTAGCCCATACCCCTGGACCTTACACGCCACGGCCTGATCTGAACGCGGTGCGTGAATTTTTCACCGAGCCACCGCGGCCGATGGCGCCGCCACCAGAAGAGTCGCCGGGCGAGTATCCTCATACTCTGGATCTGCGTCGCAAGCCTAACTGGATTGGTTAATCTCGCTTGCTAAATACAGCCTGCTAGCGCTTGAAATATTAAGCGTTAGCGGGCTTTTTTTTGCACTCCAGATGGACGACGCGTGAGGACAGTCAATTCCCGTAAAATAAGAGTGTTGATCATTAAGAGAATCAAAAAATCATGCCCAGTAAGCTAGATTATGTGAAAACGCGGCGACAAGACGTCGGCGAAATCCCTTTGAAATGGCAAAAGCGAATCCAGCGAATAATGAAACATTACACCCGTTTCAATGTGTGGGTGTATAAGAAAAGTGGCGGTCGCCTGTTAAAGAATTTCCCCGGCGGCTACCCAATATGTATCGTGGGTATGACCGGGCGTAAGAGCGGCGAGCGGCGTGAGATTGCCTTGATACACTTGCCTTGGGGTGATAAAAAATTATTGGTTGCCTCTCAAGGTGGTATGGAAAAACACCCTCAGTGGTACTTCAATATTGCCGCCCACCCCGAGATCGACATCATGGTTCGCGGTGACAAAAATGTGTATCTCGCCGGTCAAGCCAGTGATGATCAAAAACGCGAATTATGGCCGCACTTATTAAATCTCTACCCTAGCTTTGATCAGTACCAAGCCCGTACTGACCGCGATATTCCGGTTTTCATATGCCAGCCTCAGTAACTGAACTTAACTAATAATAAAAGGGGATCTAGATGTCCAATGTAAATAACGTGGTTGAACAGCAGCACAACTTAGCATTTCACGGCGTCATTATTTTATTCTTGGGGCTGCTCGCGGGGATCGGCTTTTCTATCGCCGCGGCGACCCAGGAGATCACCAGTCCGGCCTACGGTGCGTGGCGATTTGCCCATATGCAAGGTCTCATTAATGGCTTGGTGGTATTGGCGGTGGCGGGCGTGTGGCAGCGCATGAATGTGGATGGCAAAGGTATTACTTTGGCGCGGATTTTCTTGATACTGGGTTGTTATGCCAACATCATTGGGCCAATCATCAATGCCTTATTTATCGGTAAGCGCTTGATTGCACCCGAAACGAACTTAGAAGCCCTAGTGGTATATGGTTTTTATATACCCGGCACACTGCCTATTATTTCTTTCCCAATTTTTGCCCTTAATCTTTTTGGCAGCAAAGCCAGATAAACCGGTTGCCATTATTTAGTGCTTGAAAACTGTGTACAGTGAATACCCAGCGGGCTTTCAATAGTGCTAACGCAGTCATTACAGTGGGTGCAGCGGCTAACAAAGTCAGTGTTTAATTCTGCGCTGTTGACTAGGTCGGGATCGCTCAGCAGAGTCCGGCCTAGTTGAATGAAATCGAAGCCCTGCTCCATTAGTGTGGCGAAACTTGCATTGCTACTGGCGCCGCCCACATAGATCATTTTGCATGACACCGCGTCACGAATTCGTTTAGCCTGCTCTAAAAAATACAGTTCATGATAGGGGTAATCTTTAAACATAGACTTGCCTGCCAAGCGCAGAATCAGTCGCATGATCAGGCTTTTTTCGGTCTTCAGCATGCTGGGTAAAATATTGCCGCCGCGAAACATGATCATTGGATTCATGGTGCTGGTCCCGCCGCTGGTAATAATCCCGTCAATGCCCGCGTTATCTAATAATTTACTGATTACTACCGCGTCATCATAATGAAGACCCCCACGCACCCCCTCGGTCATGCTGATCTTGGCCAGCAGTGGGAAATCCTTGCCGACGGCATCACGCACCGCAGCCAATACTTGCAGTGGAAGTCGCATGCGATTTTCTAAACTGCCGCCGTAGCTATCTTTGCGCTTATTAGTTTTGGGGCTCATAAACTGGCAGAGGCCATAACCGTGACCAAGATGAATTTCCAGTGCGTCAAAACCGACAGACTTCATAAAGACAGCCGCTTTGCGATAGTTGGCCACTAGCGCGTCGATATCACCGACGGTCATGGCGTCGCAGAACAGCATCCCGCGAGACAGGCCAAGACCATTCAAACCGAAGCTCGGGCCCAATGGGCGTTTGCGGCTTAGCTCAATGTTTTTGGAAAATCCTCCGCAGTGGCCCATTTGCCCCGACACCTTGGTACCGCGTCCATGAAGGTCCGCAATGAGCTCCTTGAGCTGGGGGCGTATGCCTTCGTGCATATACATCATGTTTTCATTCAGACGGCCGTCCATTTCGACTGCGCAATAGCCAAGCGTGGTCATAGCGATACCACCATCGGCAAATGCGCCGTGGAATATATTGAGATGCTCGCTGGGCATGCCGCCGGGCGTCATATTCTCAAAGGTGCCAGCTTTAATGAAACGATTCTTGAGCTCAAGACCATTGATTGATGCCGGAGAAAAGCAATCTGCGGCGCCGTCGCTGGCTAAAGTGTCAGTCATAATGATTACCGTTGTTATTATATTGAGCTTATATCTAGCGCTCTAGTATTGGCGGGCGGCTGCGTCATTTGAATAATCAGTTCGGGCTAGTGCTTGTCCATTGGGTCCCTGTGCTGAGTGTTATGAAATCCACCAGACATAAGGGTTTTCGACGATTGAGAAAACACTGAAGTTTCTCCCATTTCCGTTTTAACCCCATCCTTTATATGCGCCATTCATTAAATTAAGCATGAACGGAAATTAGACGGTAACTAACGTTTCCGGCTCTCTTGTCTTTATCGATATGCCAGTGCTCGGGGAGTGCGGGCAGTGACTCATTTGTTGCTGTTTCAACATAAATGAGAGTGCCATTGGCTAGGGGCTGCTTTGCCAGGGCTGTGATGGTCGGCGCCAGCAGATCTTGGTGAAACGGTGGATCGATAAAAACAATCTGCTGCGTTACGGCTGTGCTTGCAAGATATGTCTCAGCGGTTTGGCAGTGCACCGCCGCGCTATTGCATTTGAGCGTGCTCAGGTGCTCACGTATTTGCCGACAGGTTTGGGTATCTGCCTCGATAAAGTCACAGTGTTTCGCATAGCGCGATAATGCCTCTAGCCCCAGGGCGCCAGATCCACTGAATAGGTCTAGGCAGCTCGCGTCGTGGATATGGGGGCTAAGCCAGTTAAACAGGGTTTCGCGAATCCGGTCGCTGGTTGGTCGCAGTCCTTCTGCGGCTTTAAAGGATAATTTTCTGCTGCGCCATTGGCCGCCGATGATCCTTAGCGTGCCCAGTGTTTCTTTGCTGTGTTGACCTTGCGGTTTGCGCATGGGATTCCGGTGCCAGTTACTCAGAGAAATGGTAGGATAAGGCTTTTATTTTTGCTGTAAACCTCACCTCGGAATTTATATACCCGCATGACAGATAACGCCACACCACCGGAACCAGAGTCGGAAGTTAAAAAGAAGGGATTATTCGCCCGGTTTAAAGAGTCTTTTATTGGCTCGGAGGAGGATCTGGCGGCATTGGCCGCGGCTGAAGGCTTTATTGATGATGCAGAAATTGCCCCATGGCAGCATCTGGAATTGTCACCAGAGGAGCAGGCGTCTCTGCTCGTTCGCTTCCGTGAGGGTCTGAGTAAGACCGGCGCCCAGCTGGGTGAGGGTATGGCCAATTTATTCCTCGGCCGCAAAGAGATTGATGATGAATTGCTCGAAGAGATTGAGACTCATCTCTTGATGGCGGATGTGGGGGTGGATGCGACCCAAGAGATCATTAGTAATCTCACCAGTAGAGTGTCGCGCAAAGAGCTAAACGATCCCGAAGCCTTGTATGTCGCACTGCAGGAAGAGCTGAGTACCATGCTTGCGGCGGCGGAAGAAGAATTGATAATCCCAGTTAGTGACAAACCCTATGTGATTTTAATGGTTGGCGTAAACGGGGTAGGGAAAACCACCACAATAGGCAAACTGGCGAAGCAGCTTCAGGTTGGTGGCCGCTCAGTGATGCTGGCAGCTGGCGATACCTTCCGTGCTGCGGCGGTAGAGCAGTTGCAGGTGTGGGGTGAGCGTAACGACGTGCCAGTTATTGCGCAGCATACCGGTGCCGATTGCGCCTCGGTGTTGTTTGATGCCCTTCAGGCGGCGCAGGCGCGCCATGTTGATGTTTTGATTGCAGACACGGCTGGTCGTCTGCATAACAAAGATAACTTAATGGAAGAATTGAAAAAGGTCGTTCGGGTGCTTAAAAAGCTCGATCCCGAGGCGCCGCATGAGGTGATGTTAGTGCTGGATGCCGGAACCGGCCAAAACGCCTTGTCGCAGGTTCAGCATTTCCAGAAGGCGGTTGGTGTTACCGGACTAACCATAACGAAGCTCGACGGTACGGCGAAGGGCGGTATTGTCTTTGCAATCAGCAAGCAGCTAGGTATCCCCATTCGCTTCATTGGTGTGGGCGAGGGGATTTTGGATTTACGACCCTTCCGCGCCAATGAATTTGTCGGTGCCTTATTTGGGTGGCAGCAGAAGCAATGATTGAGTTTGATCAGGTCGGCAAACGTTACGACGGTGGTTACGAAGCGCTTACTAACCTGAGCTTTCATATTCCTCGTGGCGAAATGCGGTTTTTAACCGGTCATAGCGGCGCCGGTAAAAGTACATTGCTAAAGCTAATTATGGTGATGGAGCGCGCTAGTTCAGGCCAGGTTATTGTTGGTGGCCGAAATTTATCGCGTTTGCCGGCGCGCCATATTCCAGAAGTGCGCCGCGAAGTGGGTGTGGTATTTCAGAATCATCAATTATTGTTTGATCGCACCGTATACGACAATGTGGCATTGCCACTTATTATTGCCGGCTATGGCCATCGAGATGTTGGTCGCCGAGTTCGGGCCGCCTTAGATAAAGTTGGTCTACTGGATAAAGAGCGAAAAAATCCGGTCACGCTGTCCGGCGGTGAACAGCAGCGGGTAGGTATTGCCCGCGCGGTGGTTAACAAACCGGCCTTATTACTGGCCGACGAACCCACCGGCAACTTAGACCCGCAATTATCTGCTGAAATTATGCACTTGTTTGAGCAGTTTAAGCAGGTTGGCGTCACGGTACTAATTGCGACCCATGATTTAGGTTTAATTGCGCGCATGCCCTATCGTCTACTGACCTTGCGTAAAGGCCAGCTTGTTAAGCCCGGTGGGGATGCCGATGCGTCTTAATAAGCAGAATAAAATGAACAAGCGGCGTTTGGAGAAACTGCAGACGCCAGCAGCTAAAAAAGACGTGAAGGGCGCGCGCAAGCATAAAACCAGCTTTCGTGATCGCCTTGCGGGCTATCGCAGTCATCACCAGCAAGTGGCCGTCGACAGCTTGAAGCGTTTAGTTATTCGCCCCGCCACCTCATTAATGACCATCTTGGTGATCGCTATTGCGCTGGCATTACCCGCTGGCCTGTATATCGGTTTGAATAATATTGATGCGGTCAGCGATGGCTGGGAAGGCGCCGCGCGTATCTCCTTGTTTCTAAAGCCAAATGTAAGCGCTCCACAGGCAGAGACCTTACGCCGCAATATTGCGGAGCGCGACGGTGTGCTCGTGGCGGAATATATCTCCCCCGATACTGCGCTGATGGAGTTTCGCGCTAGTTCTGGTTTTGGCGACGTGCTAGACCAGCTTGACGCCAATCCCCTGCCTGGCTTGATTGTAGTGACGCCCCGCGAGGCCAATGTGTCAGCCAGCGCAGTGACTGCCTTGCAGGCCGAGTTGGGGAAGCTGCCGCAGGTAGAGCTTGCCAAATTAGATATGGAGTGGCTGCAACGTCTTAATCGTATTACCGAGTTGGGGCGGCGTTTAACCCTAGCCTTAGCGGCAATGCTCGGGGTGGGAGTGCTGCTTATTATTGGCAACACAATTAAATTGGCGATCGAGGGGCGGCGTGACGAGATTCTTGTCGTCAAATTGGTCGGTGGCACCAATGCGTTTGTACGCAGGCCTTTTTTATATACCGGTTTATGGTACGGTCTTGGGGGTGGCTTGATGGCTTGGTTACTCGTGCAGGGTGGCTTGTGGTGGCTGCGTGGCCCGATCGCAGATTTATCTCTTTCTTACCAGAGTGGCTTCCACCTATTGGGTCTAGGCTTTCTTGAGACTATAGTATTATTGCTTTTTGCTGCGGCCTTGGGTCTATTGGGCGCGTGGTTGGTAGTCGGCCGCGAACTCAGGGCGATTGAGCCGCGATAAGCAGCGTCAGTCCCCAAAATAGTTGATTTTTGGTCCGAGTACTTGAACTTTACTGCGTTTGGGACTCTAATAAGCAGCGGTATAAAACGTAGTTTCATCAACGAATTTTAGGAGGATGTGCGATGAGTAGTCATTTACAGCCGATACAGCAGCTTGTACCGGGTGGTGATCTCTCTGCATACATTCAATCGGTCGGCAGTATTCCGGTGCTTAGCGCAGAGCGCGAGCGCGAGCTGGCCGAGAGCCTTTTTTATCACGGCAATGTAGAGGCGGCTCGCCAGCTGGTCATGTCGCATCTGCGTTTTGTGGTGCATATTGCTAAAAGCTATAAAGGGTATGGCTTGGCGCAAGCTGATCTAATCCAGGAAGGAAATGTTGGCTTAATGAAAGCTGTTAAGCGCTTTGATCCTGAAAAAGGCGTGCGCTTGGTATCATTTGCCGTTCACTGGATTAAGGCAGAGATTCACGAATACGTCCTACGTAACTGGCGTATTGTTAAAATAGCCACCACCAAGGCGCAGCGTAAATTGTTTTTCAATCTGCGCAGTGCTAAAAAGCAGCTATCTTGGCTGAGCAACGATGAAGTGCATGCGGTTGCTGCTGATTTAGGTGTGGATGTCGCTGAAGTACGCCGCATGGAAGGGCGTCTAAGCTCGGTAGATGTTGGTTTCGATGCCGATACTGACGATGAGCGCGGCCCTGTTGCTCCAGTACACTATCTTCAAGATCACAGTACTGATCCGGCCTTGTTGTTGGAATCGGACAATCTAGAAGAGAATAACCACCAAAGTCTGTCGCTGGCCCTGTCTGATCTAGATGAGCGTAGCCGCGACATTCTGCAAAGCCGCTGGTTAAGTGATACCAAAGCAACCTTGCATGACCTCGCTGATCGCTATGGTATTTCAGCAGAGCGTATTCGCCAGCTCGAGCAAGCGGCCATGAAAAAGCTGCGTGTGGCGATGGAAGCTTAGTTACACCCTCGGTTCATGTCTTTATATTCTAACAAAAGCCTCGCAATGCGAGGCTTTTGCATTTTTAGTACTTAAATTGCCATTCCCCTAGGCCGCTGTCTTTTGTAAGCCCGCTGACATCCGTACAATAAGCGATTATCTACCATCTGGGCGGACCCATGGCATCCTTAACGCTTTTTATAGCGGCAATTCTTGGTTTTCTTGCAGTGGGCTTAGGTGCCTTTGGCGCACACGGTTTAAAAGCGACTTTATCGGCGGACATGATGGCGGTTTATCAAACCGCGGTTCAGTACCATTTCTATCATTGCTTCGCGTTACTCATCGTCGGCTTGCTTATGCATAGCGGCATTGAGCATATGTCGCTGCGAGTATCTGCCGTGCTATTTTTTGTGGGTGTACTGGTATTCAGCGGTAGCTTATATGCCATGGCATTCACGGGAGCGCGGTGGTTGGGAGCGATTACCCCTATCGGCGGCTTAATGTTTTTAGTGGCCTGGGCGTGTCTGGCCTACTCTGCATGGAAAGTAATGTAATGACTGATAATGCTGCACCTATTCGTCGTCGCATTAAAAGCTTTGTACTTCGCACTGGGCGCATGACCGATGGGCAACGACGGGCCTACGAGATTAATTGGACTGAGCTGGGTTTGCGGCGCAGCAACGGTATGCAAAATTTTGAAGCCACCTTTGGGCGCGTCGCACCGGTCGTATTGGAAATTGGTTTTGGTATGGGCGACTCTCTTGCAGAAATGGCGGGGAGTGCCCTAGAGAATGACTTTATTGGCGTCGAAGTCCACACCCCGGGTGTTGGTCGTTTGATGTACTTGGTGCAGGACACCGGTCTGACAAATGTTCGCACCTACGAAGACGATGCGGTAGAAGTGCTGGCGCATTGCATTCCCAATGACAGTTTAAGTCGCATTCAAATTTACTTTCCAGACCCTTGGCACAAACTGCGCCACCATAAGCGTCGCCTGATTCAAGGTCCATTTGTGCAGGTTTTGCGGAGCAAGCTTAAAGTCGGCGGTGTTTTGCACTTGGCCACCGACTGGCAGCATTATGCGGAGCATATGATGGCGGTAATGAGCGATGCCGAAGGCTATAGCAATGTGGCCGGTGTCAGCCAATATTCGCCGCGACCAGATTATCGGCCGATCACCAAGTTTGAAAAGCGTGGCGAGCGTCTGGGTCACGGCGTTTGGGATTTACTATTTACCAAAACGACATAGCCATTCGCAGCGGCGCGATATCTTGGGGCGGGCGCACTGCGACCAGATCCATATTGGTGCGTAAGCTCTAATAATGATATTGGGTGCCTGCGGTCACAGTTTGTGAGATCGCAGAGCGCTTACATTAAACGCGGCAATAGTAATAATGCATGACTAAATGCAGATTCTCCTCTTGCCCGTGATTCTCTAGATATTGCTTATCAGCGCTGACGAATTGACTAGCGTCTAAGTCAGTCAGAACATTTACCGAGTAAGAAAATTTAATTTTGTAAGTGTTTAAGTGCAATTACTGCTGCGGCAGTGCGGTTTTCGACGTTGAGTTTTCGAAAAATCTGTTCCAAATGCTTATTTGCAGTGCGCGGACTCATGCTCAATATGGTGCCGATTTCCCGATTAGTTTTGCCGTGAGCAATCCACAGCAACACCTCAGACTCACGTTCGGTTATCGGCAGAGCGGAGCGCAGCCGATCGACGTCAGAAGGCCGTTCCATGTCGATTAACTGTAGTAAGTATTCGTCGGTACCGGTTTGGCTGATGTAGCGGATTTCCAAGGCCTTTTCGGCAGCTTTAATTAATAAACCTTTTTCCTTATTAAAATGTGGCGCAAGCAGTTGGCGTAGCTGCGTAGGAAAATTTTCGCTCAGCCACTGACTATCGAGTCCTGCTTCTTCAAGTAAGTGATAAGCCTGCGGCGTGGCCCATAAGAGATTGCCATCAGCTGCGGCGGAAAATAGAAATTGCCCCGCACTATCCAGTGCTACTCTAGCGCTTAATGTTAGGCGCGCATTACTTAGATGCGCTAGCATTCTGGCGATTAATTCGTCGCCTTTTATCGGTTTAGTAATATAGTCGACACCACCGGCTGTAAAGCCTTTAACAATGCTTTCGGTGTCGCTAAGCCCGGTCATAAATATGACTGGAATATGCGCCAGATCCCGATTTTCCTTGAGTTTGCGACACGTTTCAAAGCCATCCATGTTTGGCATCAGTGCGTCCATTAAAATCACGTCCGGGGTAATGTTGGCGGCAATAGTCAGGGCTTGCGCACCTTCTAAGGCAACAAGTACGGTAATGCCCGCCTGATCCAAGGTATCGTTCAGCATGCTAAGTGTGTCGGGGGAGTCATCGACAATCAGAACAACGTCTTTTTTACCACGGTAAGAGTTCATGACGGGGGGTCTTCCAAAGCGTTAATGAGTGCGCCAAACTGAAATCCAGCGGTAAGTTCTTGTAAGGTGCTCACTGTCGAAGGGTCGGCATTACCTTCTTTAGAAATTTTGTCCAAGCAGCGCTTGATTCCCTTTGCGTAACCTATTTTTGCAAGTTGGATAAGTTCGCGGCGATTATCATGGCTAAGGGGCGCGCCCAAATTTACGGGCGTGGTGGCGGCGGAAATAGACGCTACGCGGTGTTCTTCAGATTCATACTGCCAGACTATAGCGGCGTGCTTAGCTAAATAGCTGAGCAGTTGTGACAGGCGAATGGGTTTAAAAAGGTAGGCATCGTGGGGCGGAGCATCGCTGCTTTCTGGTGTCACTTCGGCGGCATTAGCCGAGATCATAATAATAGTCGCATTGTGAATGCGTTCGCGAATAGTGGCCGCAAGCTCCCAGCCGCTCATTCCTGGCATTGAAATGTCTAATAAGAAAATGTGTGGCTGCGGATCGCAGTAACGCAGCATATCCAAGCAGGTGTTGCCATCCGGGGCAGATATCACATTGAACCCAAGTGGCTTAAGAAAATCGTTTAACAAGCTGCGATGAGTGGGTTCATCATCGACTACAAATAGGGTTTTCTCGCCGCCCTTGTAGCCAATAATTTTCTGTTCCAATGGTGAAGACACTGCTAGGCGGTCGGTACTACTCAACATCAATGATAATTTTACTTCGCTGCCGACACCGACCTGGCTATGAATGGCGATATCACCACCCATAATATCGGTGAGCAAGCGGGTGATTGTCAGACCTAAACCCGTACCCGTGATATACGGTGAGCCCGGCTTGCGAACGCGCTCAAAGGGTTGAAATACCCGCTCTATATCGTCAGCGGCAATGCCGATACCGGAGTCATTAATAATAAATTCCGCGACTTGATTGCGGTAGCTAACAGTAAAATTTACCCGACCTTCGGGAGTGTATTTAATGGCATTAGAAATAAGATTGATGAGGATCTGACGCAGGCGTTTCTCGTCGGTTTTCACCGTCTCGGGTAATGGCGTCAGCCGGTCATAGCTAAAGCCAATACCTTTTGCCTGCGCTTGAACCTGAAACATGCTGATTATTTGATCCAGCAAATTGCCAATATTGACATCCGAGGTAGAGAGCTCAAGTCGACCCGCTTCAATGCGGGAAATATCCAATAGCCCCTCTATTAGGTCGGCCAAGTGTTCGCTGCTGCGGCGAATCACTTTGAGAGCATCAAGTCTGCTTGCTGGAATACTGGGGTCTTTTTCTAGAAGTTGTGCGTAGCCTAGTATGGCATTAAGCGGTGAACGCAGCTCGTGGCTGATCCCAGTAAGATAGCGGGTTTTGGCTTGGTTGGCGGATTCAGCAACCTCTTTGGCTTGCTGCAATTGCATATCGGTTTGTTTGTGTGCCTCAATTTCCGTCATCAGTAATTCAGTTTGACGTTGCGACTCTTCCTGCGCTACGCGGCGACTTTCATGCACCAATGCAAACATCCATGCAAGAATACCGGACACAATAAGCAGAATAAAAAAGACATTACTGAGCGCGCTAGCAGCGAGGTTGCGCTCCATAGCTTCATCAATGGTGATTTGTACATAAACTAGCGCTAATACGCCGGCGATCATAAAGCTTATTAGCGCAAATAATCCGATGAAGTGGCCGGTTCGGGTATTGAGTGAACGAATCCATGTGAGTGGCAAGATAAAGCTAAGTGCGCTAGTCAGTTGCTCTGCCATACGCGAGTTAGTTTTACACATATCGTGACAACGACTATCCAGTGAGCAGCATAGCGAACATATTGGCCCGGAATAAGCGGGGCAGTGGCTCATGTCTTCACCTTCAAATTGATGATAGCAAAGACAGCAGCGCAGCGAAGCGTGGCTGCTGGCTAACATCGGTTCTCTAGCAATATAGAATCTGCCTTTGCTTAGCCAGCAAATCAATGGGGCAAAAATAAATGTACTGCCTAGCGCGATATATGATGCCAGTGCCTGCGCGGTTTCACCGAGCTGACCGAAGTGGGCAAGAAAACCCAGTACCGATGCAATCAGCATAGAGCCAACGCCCACTGGATTAATATCGTAAAGGTGGGCGCGCCTGAACTCCATGGTTGCTGGGCGCAGGCCAAGTGGACGATTTATGACCAAGTCCGCAACCAGCGATCCTACCCACGCGAGGGCAATAATCGAATAAGCGGTGAGAATCTCTTCAAGTACTCGGTAGATACCAAGTTCCATCAGTAGCAGTGCAATCGTTACATTGAACACCAGCCACACTACTCGACCAGGGTGATTGTGGGTGAGGCGGGAGAAGAAGTTTGACCACGCAATAGAGCCGGCGTAGGCATTGGTCACATTAATTTTGAGCTGCGACAAAATAACAAAACTGCCCACTAAAAAGAGCGTCAATTGCGGCGAGTTAGTTAAATAACTAAAGGCGACTAAATACATTCGATTAGGGTCGGAGGCCTCACTAAATGGAATACCGTGGCTGAGTGCTAAAACCGCCAAGAATGAGCCGATTAGAATTTTGATTGAGCCGATAATAATCCAACCGGGCCCGGCGGCAATTAAGGCCAGCCACCAGCGTTTATTGGGTTTTTCTTGGTGGGGTAAAAAGCGCAGGAAGTCGACCTGCTCACCTATCTGTGCGATTAAGGAAAAAATAACCGCAGAGGCGGCGCCAAAGGCGAGAATATTTAAATTAGGATCGCTGTCGGGTGCTTTAAAAGCGATCCAATTATCAAAGGCGTCGTCAGATTGAACGACGATACACGCCAGCGGTAAGAGTTGCAGTATTACCCAAAGCGGTTGCGTCCACAGCTGAAACCGGCTGATAAAAGTAATGCCGTGCGTTACCAGGGGGATAACCACCACCGCGCTAATGAGATAGCCGAATCTCAGGGGTATATCCAGAGTTAACTCTAAGGCGAGCGCCATAATGGCGGCTTCTAATGCGAAGAATATAAATGTGAATGAGGCATAAATTAGCGAGGTAATGGTAGAACCAATATAGCCGAAACCCGCTCCGCGGGTGAGTAGATCGATATCAACTCCCTGGCGTGCGGCGTGATAACAAATGGGTAGGCCGGTCAGAAAAATAATAATTGCAACCGCAACAACCGCAGCTACGGTGTTACTGAAGCCGTAGCTAAGAGTAATAGCACCACCTATCGCTTCAAGAGCGAGAAACGAAATAGCACCTAGCGCTGTGTTTGATACCCGTGCGACAGTCCAGCGGCGGGCACTTTTGGCGGTAAACCGAAGTGCGTAGTCTTCCAGGGTTTCGTTCGCGACCCACCGATTATATTTGCGGCGAACGCGGAAGACTCGTTGCTGGGGATTCATAGCGATAAACTCATTTGCATAGCTAGTATCGTGTGGCTCTAACAACAGCGCATAGTCTGGGAATACAGACGAATAGCCTGAAGATATCAGTTGGGAATCTACAGTTCGGCCCAATTCTGGCTAGAGGCTAACTGATAACCTGCAGGAAAGGTGCCAGCACAAAATCTCATTTATTCTGCGGCGACGTTTGCGCAACAAAAGATGCGTGCTTGATATTGCTTAAATATTAATGTTGAGCGCTTTAGTTCCCATTCCTATTTTAAGTCACTGAGATTGGAAACTATCTCGCCCGCTTTGTTGGCGGTATACGTCATTTAACATAGTAGGGGGGAGCATTCACCTCATGGTGAGCCAAGGCACTTCTGCGGAAACTGCTCGGTGTCGAATTAAGTAACCGTAGCGTAGGAGCAGTAACGATGAGTGACAAATCCGATAACCGGCGTTTTTGGGGTCGCCGCAAGGTGGTCCGAGCAATAGGCGCTCTGCCACTGGGAATCCTCCTGGCGTCGCAGTTGAGCTGGGCAGCGCCTGCCACAACCACTGGCCAAGCGGTAACCGATGATACCGTCACAGTGGGTATATTACATTCACTAACAGGCACCATGGCGATTAGTGAGACCGGTGCGCAAGAAGCTGAAAAACTTGCGATAAAGCAAATAAATGAATCTGGCGGTATTTTGGGTCGTCAAATCAAAATCATTCAAGAAGATGGCGCCAGTGATTGGCCGACTTTTGCAGAAAAAAGTCGCAAGTTGTTGGTGAATGACAATGTCGCAGCGGTATTCGGCTGCTGGACATCGGCATCGCGCAAAGCCGCGCTTCCAGTGTTTGAAAAAGAAAATGGTTTGCTTTACTACCCGACTTTCTATGAAGGATTGGAGCAGTCTAAAAACGTAATTTACACCGGTCAGGAAGCGACTCAGCAGATTCTAGATGGTTTGAATTGGGTAGCTAAAGAGAAGGATGCAAAGACCTTTTACCTGATAGGTTCTGATTACATTTGGCCACGTACTTCCATGAAAATTGCCCGTAAACACATTGAAACCGTATTGGGTGGCAAGGTTGTGGGTGAAGAGTACAAGCCGCTGGGCGATACCCAGTTCGGTACGGTTATCAATAAAATCCGTTTGAAAAAACCTGATGTTATTTATGCCGCGGTAGTAGGTGGTAGTAACGTCGCATGGTTTAAACAGCTTAAAGCAGCCGGTATAACCTCTGAGAAACAAACGCTACTGACTATCTCGGTAACGGAAGATGAGGTGCTGGGCATTGGTGGTGAAAACCTCGAAGGCTTCTACTCCATCATGAAGTACTTCCAGAGTCAGGATAACCCCAACAACGTGGCCTTTGTGAAAGCGTTTAAGGAAATGTGGGGCGATGACAGCGTAATTGGCGATGTAACTCAAGCCGCTTACCTGGGGCCTTGGTTATGGAAAGCCGCCGTTGAGAAAGCCGGTACTTTTGACGTTGACGCCGTAGTGGCGGCATCTGAAGAAGGCGATATCGAGTTGGCCAACGCGCCAGAAGGCTATGTGAAACTTCACCCCAATCATCATCTTTGGAGCAAGGCGCGCGTAGGCAAGTGGAAGAAAGATGGCCAAGCTGAAGTTGTGTATACCTCTGAACTGCTCGAGCCAGATCCATTTCCAGAAGGTTACCAATAGGCCCTCGGCTTGTACTGAAAATATCAGAAATACCGGCGAACATGGATGTTCGCCAATCCTTTTCAAGTAATTAAGTGTGCAAAGAATGTTGACGTATTTATTAGCGGAGGCTAAGTAATGGGCGGTTATAGCTACGATGAGTTAGGCGCGATATTCGCAATGCAAGGCTTCGCCGGCATCAGCTTGTTTAGCGTACTGTTGCTGATGGCCTTGGGGCTCGCAATTATTTTTGGACAAATGGGCGTTATTAACATGGCCCACGGCGAATTTATGGCCGCGGGTGCATATACCACCTATTTGATTTCTTCTTTAACTGAAACGTATATTCCGGCATTCATGCCCTACTATTTCGTATTTTCGATAGCGGCCGCGTTTCTGGTTGCAGGGGTGTTGGGCTATCTCGCAGAATTTATATTAATAAGGCATCTTTATAAGCGCCCTCTAGATACGCTGTTAGCGACCTGGGGTTTGAGCTTAATAATGCAGCAATCCTATCGCTCTATATTTGGCGCGAGAGAAGTCAGTCCTACGTTACCAGATTGGCTGATGGGGTCAGTTCAGCCGACAGACATGATCGATATTCCAATCAACGGAATGTTTGTACTCGGTTTGACGATATTCACTACCTTAGCGGTGTTTTATCTCATGTTTAAATCCAGCTGGGGTTTGCGAGTGCGTGCCACTACTCAAAACCGGGTAATGAGTGGCGCCGTGGGCATCAATACCAAAAAAGTTGACCGCTACACTTTTGCCCTCGGTTGCGGTATTGCGGGTATGGCCGGCGCGGCATTCACCACTATTGCCTCTACGGGACCAACCACGGGAACGCTGTATATCGTCGATACGTTTATGGTTGTGGTCTTCGGCGGCGCTGCCAGCTTGTTCGGTACAATCGCTTCAGCATTCTCCATCGCTCAGGCGCAATCAATCCTCGAATTCTTTATCAGCGGATCAATGGCCAAAGTCTTTACCTTGCTCACCTTGGTAATAATTTTGATGTTCAAACCAGAAGGCCTATTCGCCAGCAAGGTTCGTCGCTGAGACGAACCTAGTTCAGATATGGCATGCCTGGTTCTAAATTATTAGGAGTTAATGATGAGCTTTGTTTACGAAAAATTGTTTGGTGATAAAAAAGGCCTAATAGGATTTTGCATCCTAGCGACGCTTATCCTTATTGTCTTTCCACTGTTTCTCGATTCATTTCGATTGAACCTAGTCGGTAAATACCTGACCTATGCCTTTGCGGCGGTAAGCTTAGTCTTGCTGTGGGGCTACGGTGGTACTTTAAGCTTGGGGCAGGGTATCTTTTTTGGGCTTGGAGGTTACGCCATGGCGATGTTCTTAAAGCTAGAGGCCTCGTCGCCAGAGAACACAGCCATCCAATCGACACCGGGTATTCCTGACTTTATGGATTGGAACCAGATAACGGAACTTCCGGCGTTCTGGATGCCATTTCACAGCTTCACATTTACCTTAATTGCCATCTTAGTCGTCCCTACTTTCTTTGCCTATATCATTGGTGCGGCCATGTTTAAACGCCGAGTCGGTGGTGTGTACTTCGCGATAATTACTCAGGTTATCTCGGTTATCTTGACGGTATTGATTGTTGGTCAGCAGGGCTTAACTGGCGGCATCAACGGTATTACCGATCTCCGCACTCTCAATGGCTGGGACATCACCTCAGATAGTGCGAAAAATCTGTTTTACTTTATTAATTGCTTTCTTTTATTAGCAGTTATTATCGCATCTCGCTTTGTACTTACCAGCAAGTTCGGTCGCTTATTATTGGCCATGCGGGATAAAGAAGATCGAGTTCGCTTTTCAGGTTACGACGTTGCCAACTTTAAAATATTTGTATTCTGCTTTGCAGCCATGATCTCGGCGATTGGTGGGGCCATGTTCACCTTGCAGGTTGGATTTATGTCGCCTTCGTTTGTTGGCATTGTGCCCTCAATCGAAATGGTCATCTTCGCAGCGGTGGGCGGTCGTATGTCACTTATTGGCGCGGTCTATGGCACATTATTAATTAACTTTGGGAAAACCGTTTTCTCGGAATCCTTTCCTGAGCTTTGGTTGTTTTTGATGGGCGGATTATTCATTGCCGTGGTGATGTTCTTTCCAAACGGCTTAGCAGGTCTGTGGGACGACTACGGTCACCACATAACTAAGCGCTTTGAGTTTATAAAAGGCTTATTCGAAAAAAACAAATCTGATACAGATAATGTCGGGTTGGAAGGAACAAAGTCATGAGTACGAACACTAATTTTACGCTTGCGATTGAAGATCTAACCGTTTCGTTCGACGGCTTTAAAGCGGTAGATAATTTGAATTTCTACTTGGAGAAGAACGAGCTTCATGTTGTTATTGGCCCAAACGGTGCAGGCAAAACGACCGTGCTTGATTTGATTTGCGGTAAAACTAAATCGACTTCCGGCAGTATTAAATTCCTCAATACCGAACTTACCAATCTTTCCGAACATCAGATTGTTAGAGCTGGTGTGGGCCGTAAATTTCAAACTCCGTCCATTTACGAAAATTTAAGTGTGATGGAGAACTTAGAGATCTCCTATCCACGTGGTCGGGGTGTGTTTGGTTCACTTATGTTCAAACACGACCAGGAGGTGAGCGACAAGATCATGGAAGTCGCTAAACAAATTATGCTCGAAGACTCCCTAGATACTGAAGCTGGCTTATTAAGCCATGGCCAAAAGCAGTGGCTGGAGATAGGTATGCTGCTAATTCAAGATCCGCAGCTGCTGATGCTGGATGAACCTGTGGCCGGGATGAGTGTAAAAGAGCGAGAGCAAACCGCCGAGTTACTAAAAGAGATTAGCCAGGGACGTTCGGTGTTGGTTATTGAACACGATATGGACTTCGTGGCGCGTATTGCTCAGAAAGTGACGGTATTACATCAGGGGAAAATTCTTGCTGCGGGTGATATGGAAGACGTGCAGAAAGACCCAAAAGTGATAGAAGTGTATTTGGGACACTAGTTGGCGTTATATCTAAGCCACTATGTGTTCATTGCGCAAGATCCCAAACAAGAGCCTAGGGTGAGGTTAAAAATTGTATGTTAAATGTTTCTAATTTGAAGGTTTGCTACGGTCAAAGTGAAGTTATTCACGGATTAAATTTCACCGTGCCGAAAAATGAAACACTGGCAATTATGGGTCGCAATGGTATGGGTAAGACGACCTTATTCAAGTCTCTCATTGGTATTCTACCGACCTCAGAGGGCACTGTTAGTATTGATGGTGTCGACATCACCAATAAGGAAAGTTTTCAGCGAGTAGCTAGTGGTATTGCCTATGTGCCACAGGGTAGGATGATCTTTCCTTCGTTAACAGTGCAGGAAAATATTGAAACCGGCATGGAAGTTTCTAAGCTTAAAAAGATTCCCGACGATATTTACGCATTGTTCCCAGTATTGGCAGAGATGCGAAAACGCAAAGGCGGCAACCTCTCTGGTGGCCAACAGCAGCAGCTAGCTATCGCCAGAGCACTGGTGACAAACCCTAAGGTGCTGTTGTTGGACGAACCCACCGAAGGTATTCAACCCTCAATTATTAAAGATATTGCCAACGTATTGAACGAGATTAAGAAATTACGCGACATTACTATTATTGTTTCTGAGCAGGTCTTGAGTTTCACTTTGACAGTTGCGGATCGTATTATTGTGATCGACAAGGGTAACTTTATTCATGAAGACCTGCGGGCAGATGTCGATACCGCAAAAATTAGAGCCTATCTGTCGGTCTAATAATTGGTCGCTTGATGGTTGCGTAATGATGACATTATAAACTTAAGAGCCAAGGTCCAATATCAATGGTGGGTCGACGGCTTAGTAAGACCTTAAGGTGCTGCGGTGATATACGCAGGCTTTGAATTGGCAGTCCTTTTTTTGCCACATTCCCCGGCTAGCTATGCAGTACTTCGATTCTTTCGATAAGCTATTTTTTATGAGATGGCTTGATCCTTCCTCAGTATACCTGCATAATACGTGAGCGATCACGTATTATGCAGGTATACTTATGGGCGATATAGCAGTGCATACCGAAGCCACCGTGCTTCAATTCCTAGAGACTGCTGCAGCCTTGGAGCGTCGATTAGATCGTGTGTTAGCGAATACTAAAGGCATTAGTTTTAGCGAATATCGCTTGTTGAAGGCACTTGCCGAGGCCAATGTAGGCGGCTTACCAAGGATTGAATTGGCAAGCTCGGTCGGTCTTACAGCCTCTGCTGTCACCAGGGCGCTCAAGCCGCTTGAGAGGCTTGGCTATGTCGCTACCGAGCGCAGCGAGCGTGATGCTAGGCAAAGCCTCGCAAGCATCACCTTGGCTGGGAATGAGTTATTGGCAGACGCCCAGAGCATGCTGCGGGATGGCTTTCGGGAGTTACCTGTTAATACTTTAAATCAACAAAAAGTGACTGAATTCCAGGCCCGCTTAAGGGAATTAAACGGACGCTAATAATAATATTGGATTTGAATTTCTTTTTTTGCGCGGGCAATATTTTCAGTGGCGCTGTAATGCGTTCACCTTGGCCGGCAATGCCTACGCTTCAATTGACTTAGTCAGAGATACTCATGAATAGCAGCTACTTTTACTCCTCTATAATGCTTGTTGCTGGTTTTGGTATTCCGGTCATGGCCGCCCTGAATGGTGGTCTGGGAGCCAAATTAGGTAATCCAGCATTGGCCTCCACGCTTCTGCTATTGGTGGGCTTGCTACTCAGCGTAATTTATTTGCTAGTTACCGAAGGCGTGCCAACGCGTTTTTATGACACCTCAATCCCCTGGTATTTCTACACTGGCGGCGTTGTAGTTACATTCTACAATTTAGCGATAACCTCGATAGCGCCGCGCTTTGGTATATCTAACACCGTTTCCTTTGTTCTATTGGGGCAGTTGCTAGCGATGACACTCATTGATCACTATGGTCTTATCGGCGCCCCGCAGTATCCTATTAGCCTGCGTCGTTTAGCCGGCTTGGTGTTGATGGTAGCGGGCGTATTTTTGGTATTGGGTCGGAGTACGAAATAGTTTCTGCATACGATATATTAATCACAGTCACATGCGTGGCTGTGATTAATAAGTAAACGCGACGTTTCTCAGTAAAATTATGCACTGATACATTTTACATGTTACTCGTATAGCGATTCTCATTTTTACTCTTCACCGCCAGCGATCTCAGTTATTCATATAAAGCTAGATGGTCGTGCTAAGAATCTTACTTAATTGCAGTATCCCCCCTTCTTTTTTGCTTTGTCGTGAGACTCGCTAATAGTCTCCTACGTCATTTAACGTAGCTTTATAGGCAATTGACTAATACCGGTGTTGCTATTGATTACCGATAGTAAGCCCATGGCGACGACAGTGTTTTCGGGTATCAGGCCTTGGGCAAGATATAACAATAAACAGGTCGTGGCGCTATTCAGAATTTCCTATGACTGATCCGGAGAAGAACGATGGCAGAAACAATCATCAAAGTTGACTTGAGTAAATCGGCGTACGACAACGACATGATTCATAACCGTTGGCATCCTGATATTCCTATGGTGCAGATGGTAAAACCCGGTGATGATTTTAAAATTGAATGTGTGGATTGGACTGGCGGTCAGATTAACAATAATGATTCTGCTGACGATGTGCGTGATGTTGATTTAAGTAAGGTGCATTTTCTGTCTGGGCCGGTAGGAGTTGAAGGCGCCGAGCCAGGCGATTTATTAGTAGTCGATATTTTAGATATTGGTACTTTTGAAGAAAGCCAGTGGGGGTTTAATGGTTTTTTCTCTAAACAAAATGGCGGCGGGTTTTTAACAGAGCACTTTCCTGAAGCGCAAAAATCGATCTGGGATTTTAACGGTATGTTTACCAAATCTCGCCATGTGCCCAATGTTGAATTTGCTGGTTTAATCCATCCCGGTTTGATTGGCTGCTTACCGTCGCGTGAGATGCTGGATGAATGGAATACCCGTGAGAAAGCGCTGGTTGATACCGACCCGCAGCGGGTGCCAGAATTAGCAACATTGCCCTACGCAGATACAGCGCACATGGGGCGGATGAAAGGCGACGCAGCAAAAGCGGCGGCCGCTGAGGGCGCGCGTACCGTTCCCCCGCGTGAGCACGGCGGTAACTGTGACATTAAAGATCTGTCGCGTGGAGCCAAGGTGTACTTCCCTGTTTATGTTAAAGACGCTGGCCTGAGTGTGGGTGATCTTCACTTTAGTCAGGGTGATGGTGAAATCACTTTCTGTGGTGCTATCGAAATGGCGGGCTGGATTCATATCCGGGTGAGTTTGATTAAAGACGGTATTAAAAAGTACGGTATTAAAAACCCAATTTTCAAACCAAGCCCGATTACCCCTAAGTATGACGACTATCTTATTTTTGAAGGTATTTCAGTAGATGAAGCGGGCAAGCAGCATTATCTCGATGTTCATATTGCTTATCGCCAAGCGTGTTTAAATGCCATTGAGTATATGACCAAATTTGGCTATAGCCGTGCACAGGCTTATACCATTCTCGGGGTCGCGCCGGTGCAGGGTCATATCAGCGGGGTGGTAGATATACCCAATGCCTGCGCCACGTTATGGCTACCCACCGATATCTTTGACTTTGATATGCAGCCGAACGCCGAGGGGCCAACTAAGATGGTAGATAGCACGGTGGATGTGCCTCTGTCGCCGGACCTTAAGCCTTAAATTAAGGCTACGTCATAGAGGCTAGGCTTGCCCGTATCCACAGTTTTTACTGGTGGTGAAACGGGCGAGTAATATAACGTGTTGGACTTGGAGGCAAACGATGCCGGTATACGACTACAAATGTAATGATCATGGTCTATTTCATGACTTGGCGAGCATGAATGAGGCGGCCCTACCCTGTGCTTGTCCGCAGTGTGGCAAGCTTAGCGCGCGAGTAATAATGATACCGCCTGACGTTTTGGCGATGTCGCCGGCGCGGCGTCAGGCAATAGCCAAAAATGAGAAAGCGGTTCATCAACCAATTATATCGTCAGTGGATTCCAGGGAAGACCTAGCCCAACGGCGTGCCCATGCTGCAGCAAAAAAAGGCTGTGGCTGCAGTGATAATGCCCATCCCGATCGCAGTAGCTTGCGCCAACAGGCTATTTACTTGCCTGACGGCAGTAAGGTTTTCCCCTCTCAGCGACCCTGGATGATTAGCCACTGATGTGACTTTGAAATTCTCCGTGGAAAGGGGCATTGAAGAAGTGGCGTGTTAGCGTTGCTTCTTCTTTTTTATGGCCTTTGTCGATGACACTCTTTAGATATGTGATACTTGACTGATATCTAAGAGCGTTTTTCATGCAGACATTTTTACAATCACTATCGTATTCCTTTTTAATCACTGGCCCCATTTTTGTGGTGCTGGCACTCGGGGTATATTTAAACCGCGCACAAATCATTAACGATAATTTTATCGAAATTGGCAGTAAGCTAGTGTTCAATATTACTCTGCCAGCTCTGCTGTTTATTAGTATTAGTCAAACCAGTATTGCCGAGTCGGCCAATCTTAAATTAGTGCTTTTTGGCCTGGTAGCGACATTTGCTGTCTACCTGATGTTAGAGCTTGTGGCGCAATGGCTGATTCCCCGGCGTGAAGATCGCGGTGTGGTAGTGCAGGGTGGCTTTCGATCCAATATGGGCATTATTGGTCTAGCGTATTGTGTTAACGCTTATGGTGGTCCCGGTTTGGTAGCGGCATCTTTGTACTTGGCGCTGGTTACCATTCTTTACAATATTTTAGCGGTCATCACTCTTAATCGCAGTATGAATCGAGCAGGCGGCGTGGCTAAAACCTTGAAGGATATTGCCCGTAACCCTATTATTCTCAGTATTGTTGCGGCTCTGCCCTTTGCCGCAATGGCCTGGCCTCTGCCGACTTTACTGCTGCGCAGTGGCGAGTATTTTGCCCAAATGACACTGCCACTTGCCTTGCTGTGTACGGGGGCGAGTTTGAATTTTAAGGCTTTGCGCGCCGATCTAAATAGCGCCTTGGTCAGCGCCATCTGTAAACTGATGGTGGTACCTATACTGCTTATTAGCGGCGGTATTGTCTTGGGTTTTCGGGGGATGGACTTAGGTGTGCTGGCGCTAATGTCCTCCGCGCCAACGGCGGCGGCCAGTTATATTATGGTAAGGGCGATGGCGGGTAATGCGGCGCTGGCAGCCAATATCATTGTTATGACCACGGTGGGGTCGCTATTCAGCACCAGTCTGATCATGTTTGTTTTGCACGGAGTGGGGCTGTTGTAGGTCTGAAATTAAAAGCTAAGCCCCAATATAAGATTCGACTAAGCCCGTGCCAATTCTGTTTCTACCCAATTAAACACATCTTGATAACGCTCGGGCAGTAGCTCGCGCAATTCGTTCAAAGCTGTTTGCAGGGCACTTTTTTCTGGGTGATTAAGGTTGATGTGACCAAGCTTGCGACCCGGTCTAACGTCTTTGCCATACCAATAGCACTGGGTAGACGGAATTTTCATCCAATCGAGTTCACGCTCCACGCCAATGATATTAATCATCACGCTGTGGCCGCGAACTTCGGGGGCCTTAATAGGTAAGCTACTTACCGCCCGCAAATGCATTTCAAATTGGCTGACGCAGGCGCCGGCCTGAGTCCAGTGACCACTATTGTGAACCCGCGGTGCAAGTTCATTGACGATGAGTTGCTCGCCAACACGAAAGCACTCCATAGCCATCACGCCAACGTAGTTCGCCGAGTCCATGATTTTACCCAGCATCGCTTCGGCGGTGGCTTGTAAATGCGCCACCCGGGAGAGCGGGGCGATCGACGCCATCAAAATACCATTGCGGTGTAAATTCAGCGTTAAGGGGTAGAACACTTTTTTACCGTCTTGGTCTCGCGCGCCAATTAGTGACAATTCCTCATCAAACGGTATTTTCTTTTCGGCAATACCGGTGCCACGCCAGTCGGCAGGAACGTCGCCGCCCTGATCTTGGTATAGCCAATGCTGGCCCTTGCCGTCATAGCCACCTTCGCGACGCTTGAGCAGCACATCGCAGCCTAACTCGGCGTGCAGGGCTGTCGCCTTGGTATGCACTTCGACAGAGCACCAAGGTGCGGTATTGATCTCAAGGGTATCGAGCATGGTTTTTTGGTGAAAGCGGTCGGCTATTTTGCCGAAAATATCGGCATTCATGAAACTGGCTTGCTGGCTCATGTAGCGCGTTACTGGCGTGTCTGGCCACTGTTCGCGTTCAACAGTAACAATGTCGTCATCCTTTATGTTTGGCAACTGCTCACTGTCAGGTTCAACCGGCTCAACCCTAAGGGCTAAGGGGTAGGCTGCTTGCTTGAGCATGGCGCCTAATTGTCCGGCGCCGAGAACCCATACGGTTGGCATTAGGTGTTCCTCGGGTCCGGATTGTCTAAAACATCTTGGGTTTGTTTGGCGCGAAAGGCTTCTAGGCGAGCCGCTAAGTCGGTATCGCTAAGGGCCAAAATTTGGCAGGCCATTAAGCCGGCATTGAACGCGCCGGCGCTGCCAATGGCCAGGGTGCCAACGGCGATGCCCTTAGGCATCTGCGCGATAGAGAGTAAGCTGTCGACACCGTTTAATGCCTTGCTTTGCACTGGCACACCTAGAACGGGTAGACGGGTTTTTGCTGCGACCATGCCGGGTAAGTGCGCCGCGCCGCCGGCGCCCGCAATAATTACCTCAAAGCCACGGCCGATGGCCTGGCTGGCAAATTCCATTAACTTGTCCGGAGTGCGGTGGGCCGAGACCACTTCTACGTGGTGCTCTACGCCAAGCTCGATCATGATCTCGGTGGCTGGGCGCATTGTTTCCCAGTCACTTTTTGAGCCCATGATCAGGGCAACTTTTGCGGTCATTGCTTTGCTCTCTTCGCGTGAAAGCGGCGTATTATACGGTAATTCTTTGGTTTAGGCGGAATCTCAGTATAAATCTCCTCAAAACATCTAATATGGGTGCGTCATTTTCGCTTCTTAAAGATTTAATGTGTCGGGTAAGGTATTGTAATTGTGAGAGAAATATACTGATGACGGTAAGTGCCGACGAGGTATTATTTTTGCTTAATAATGGGTTTTCAATGCCTGTCGATCTTGGTTTGTGGTCTGTTAGCAGCGCTCTGCCGTGGTGGTTCGGTGAGCACGGCGGGTAACACGGTATGTAACAACGCGGCGGCTTGTGAGTCAGTCTTAAACATTAGGATAAAATAGGGGCGAAAATGCACGATACTATGGTGCTACTGGAAGTCACCGACTTCCCAGCTATATCCCGTAAGTCGCTGGATATCTTGCAGGTAAATCTCGGTTATAAATGTAATCAGCGGTGCTTGCATTGTCATGTAAATGCAAGCCCAGAGCGGACCGAAATGATGTCGGCGGAGATGATCGCACTTATTCCCGAGGTCTTGCTGGCTAGAAATATTCAGAAACTCGACCTGACCGGCGGCGCGCCAGAAATACATGAGCATTTTCGTGAACTTGTCAGCGCCGCGGTAAAAATCGGGGTAAAGGTAATCGATCGCTGTAATCTGACGATTTTGTTTGAACCAGACCAAGAAGGCTTGGCGGAATTTCTGGCCGCTAATAAAGTAGAAATAGTGGCGTCGCTCCCGTGCTATTCACTAGAAAATGTCGATGCCCAGCGTGGCGAAGGCGTGTTCGATAAAAGCATTGCGGGCCTGCAATTATTGAACTCTTTAGGCTATGGCATGCCGGGTTCAGATTTAGTTTTGAATTTAGTCTTCAATCCTCAGGGCCCCTCATTGCCGCCAAATCAACAAGCCTTAGAAGCAGATTATCGTCGTGAGCTGCGCGCCAAATTTGATATTGAATTTAATAATTTGTTTGCCTTGGCAAATATGCCGATCAAGCGATTTGGTTCTACTTTAGTGTCCAAAGGACAGTTCAAACCTTATATGGATTTGCTTAAAGATAATTTTAGCGAAGCGAATATAGAGTCCCTTATGTGTCGAAATATGGTCAGTGTGGATTGGCTAGGTAATTTGTACGACTGCGATTTTAATCAGTTGTTGGAGCTACCCGTGCCCGCAAAAGGCATCCGTCATCTGCGCGATTTATTAAAAGCAGATATTGATGGTAATGCTATTGCTATTGCTGATCATTGTTTTGCTTGTACTGCGGGTCAGGGCAGTAGCTGTGGCGGTGCGCTGTAACTGATTGTACTAGCGGGCTATCAATAATAATTAATTGTCATCAAAAAGATGTTAGGAATAGTTAATGGAGCTGAAAACAAGAGTCCTAGTATCACTGTATTGCGTAACCGCGCTACTTGCGCTGGTTATGGCTTGGATGCATCTGCCGGCTTATTTTGGTCATGGTATTGTTGATGCAAATGTTCAATTTTGGAAAGATGCTCTTTTTAATGCCAATCCGGCCGGAAGATTTTTAACCGTAGATATTTTGTTTCTAGCTTTTGTCTGCAATGTATGGATGTTTGTTGAAGGTCGACGCCTGGGCGTGAAGTATTTATATGTGTATGTGATTGCGGGGATTTTCATTGCCATTAGTGTTGCCTTTCCTTTGTTTATGGCAGCTAGAGAGCTTCGCGTTGCGGCATTAGATTCGTCTAAAACTGGCTACAGCATTAAGGCCGTCGATGTACTTGCCTTAATGTTTTTATTTGCAATCACTCTGTTAGCGAGTATTGCCACCTTTTGAATTTTTTGCCTAAAGTGAATGGCGACTCCCACACTTATTTAGGAAATGTTATGCACGACGTAGTTCAAGATTACTATGGTAAGCAGCTGCAAAGTTCGGCAGATCTAAAAACCACTGCCTGCTGCGATTTTACAGCCATGCCAGAATGGTTAAAGCCGGTATTGGCAAATATCCACGCAGAGGTACTATCACGCTACTACGGTTGCGGATTGGTGTGCCCGCCCTTGCTTGAAGACTGTCGAGTGCTAGATCTAGGCAGCGGTAGTGGCCGCGACGTCTATGCCTTGGCACAGTTGGTGGGCCCGAATGGTGAGGTGGTCGGCGTTGATATGACCGACGAGCAATTGGCGATTGCCATAGAGTATCAAAACTACCATAGCGAAAAATTCGGTTTTGATAATGTGCGGTTTTTAAAGGGCTATATAGAAAAGCTCGATGAGCTAGATTTAGAGCCCGCCAGTTTTGATGTCGTGGTATCGAATTGTGTGATCAATTTATCGCCCGATAAAGACGCGGTTATTAAAAGTATTAAGCGCTTACTAAAACCCGGTGGGGAGTTCTACTTCTCGGATGTATATGCAGATCGTCGAGTGCCCGAAGCAGTAAAAAATGATCCGGTACTGTACGGAGAATGTCTGGGTGGCGCGCTTTACTGGAATGATTTTATTCAGCTAGCCAAGCGCCATGGCTTTACAGATTCACGCTTAGTGGAGGACCGGCCCTTAGAAATTACCGATCCAGTATTGGCGGCGCGCTGCGGAAACATCAAATTCTTCTCGGCTACTTATCGGCTGTTTAATCTAGATGATTTGGAAAGTGACTGCGAAGATTATGGTCAGGCGGTAATTTATCGCGGCAGTATTGCCGATAGCCCTGATAGCTTTGTACTCGACAAACATCATGATATTCAGGCCGGTAAAGTATTTCCGGTATGTGGCAATACCTGGCGGATGTTGCATGACACCCGACTGGCTCCGCATTTTGAATTCATTGGAAACTTTAGCCGTCACTACGGTATTTTTGAGGGTTGTGGCGTCGCTTTGCCGTTTGATAATGGTTTAATTGATGGTGCGCCTTGTTGTTAATACCTAACTAAGGCGCAGGTCTTTTGCGGCGTCGATCACACTGGCCAGAGATTCACCTACCGCTACCTTATTTTCTTGGCGCTGCGAAGGGGGAATATAAGCTGGCGGCTCCACATAGCTCTGAGCGTCGTAGGTCGGCGGCGTCATGCCGCTAAGAAACTTAAATACCGGACGGTCGGACTCGGGACTGACATTCACAGCCACCTTTCGCTGGCGCTGCTCGACCTCTATGATGTTTTTTAATACGGCGGACAGATGCCAGACGAAGCGCCTCTGCTCGTCAGTCACAATCTCCTCGCCACCATGCTCGTATTGACGAATGAACTCAAATCAAAGGGAATGCTCTGCATCAGCACCGATTCGGCGATGATAATAGTGGTATTTGGTCGCTGGGCATGGCACACGCCAAGCTCGTAGAACACATTGGCGTTTAAGGTCGACAGATCCGCAATGACGATATCCGCCTCGTAAATCCAGCGACACGTAATTGAATCGATACTGCCAGTAAGATTCGCGTCAATCGCCCTAAAACAGTTTACATCAACCTGGTCAAAGGCCGGACGAATAAGCTGCTGGTAGGTTTTATCCAAATTCAGCACACGCGCAGTCGAATAATCGGTCTGGTTGCCAACGCCGGTAACAGCGAAGCTGCCTGCTGACTTCACCGGGCTCAGTGCTCGCCGCTGATTAACGCTTGTTGGTTGTCATCCGTGTCTCCTGTGAGTTTTAAGGGATCAGCGTTAAGAGATCAGAGCCCTTTAAACAGGGCCAGATGGCAGTCAAGAGCAAGCATTCGCTCCGGCTATGGTTCGAACGATGCGCGTTCATGTCTTTTTTCACCATGTCATCCACCTTTCTTTTTTAGGCGCACTGGTCTTCTTCGCTTGGAGTAGCACGTAAAGTAATTCCCGGCTTGCGCCCCAGAATCGGACCAAACCTCTTTATTGGGATTTAAGATTATTGTCTTAAATACTTGTCCTGCCCAGATCTAATGTCGACTATTATTGCGGCGCTGTGCCCTGCACGGCTAGGGCTTCAGGGGTGTTCAAGAACTCAGGATCATAAGTCTGGATCAGCTTTTTCAACAACTTAAAAAACTGCCAAGAGGTGCCGTCGATATGCCGTCGGACCCAATAGGCTGGAGCGACCGAAAAGTTATATAATCCCAGATCGCCGGTCCATTGATATTTTTCTGCCTGGTCGTCAGCATAGCCATGAAAAACTGCTTGGAGGGGAGCACCAGGACCGCAACTAAAACATCCCTTTTCGTATACTTTGGTATTTTTTTTGTAGGATTCCAGCTCCATCTCGTAGGTGGCGATGGCTTTCTCGAGGATGCCAGGATGATCTTCGAGGTGTCCGTAAGCAATGTAATAGGTACGCACCATAGGTTTGAGGAACTTGTTATACACCGGCTGGGTTGCTTCCCTGAGAAGCGCGTTGCCTGCTGCTGGTATTAGTTTCTCGTTTGCCCAGGTCAGGAATTTTGGATTGTACCTACCAAAATCGGCCGATTCCAGATTGATAACATCGCCATGCACATCGTTCAGGAAGATAGGAACCGGCGATAAGGATTTGAGTTTCGAGAAATCCATTACTACACTCATCTGATTATAGAGCTTGCGCGAGCCTGGAAGCCACGAATGGCCAGAACGGTCAGGTGTGTCTTCGTTGAGCAGGGCTCCCGCTTTCCAGCTTATCGAAATAAGTTCATTAATAGTCGCTTGTTTGGCCTCTACTGCCTGACGAGCTTGGTTTTGAGCCTCGATCTGATTCACATAAGCAACAGTACCAGCGCCACCAGCTAGAACGAAGAGAACCGAAGCTATTAACAAGCCTATCTTTGTGCGTCGAGCGGTCTTTTTGTTGGCTTCCGCGAGTGCCTCGGCATCATGAAGTCTGCGCTCCTGTTCAGCCTGACGAAGCTTTTCCTCGGCCTCCGCATGGTCGATGCTGGCTTTGATCAAAAAGCGCTCTTCGGCCGTAAGCTGGTGCGGGCGTTCAAGGAACCAGCCTTGGGCGCGGTTGAGCTTCAGACCAGACAACAGCGCACCGGTCTTGTCTTCTTCGGCGGCTTGATGCCAGTCATTGAGGTCTCGTTCCAGTTGCTGTTTGCCAGACAGGAACTCGCGAGCATCATCGAGCCATGTTCTCAGGCGGGGCCATTTGCGTAGCAGTGCCTCATGAGCTACCTCGATCATGCGATCATCGCCGTCCTGACTCACGATCAACAGCCGCGCCTTTGCCAGCTTCTCTAGCAGCGCATGTGCCTTACTTGGCAAGTCGTCCCAGTGGGCTGGACGGCGCACATACTCACCCTGTTCATTCACCCGTACCATGGCCGGTACGAAGGCTTCGCGTAGGGCCGTCAGCTCTTCTTCGCTCGGCCGAGCCTCAGTCAACACATCATCGG
The DNA here is from genome assembly GCF_047636175.1 of Zhongshania sp. GTDB lineage: Bacteria > Pseudomonadota > Gammaproteobacteria > Pseudomonadales > Spongiibacteraceae > Spongiibacter. The sequence goes on from NZ_JBLIKC010000019.1 coordinate 59,049, forward strand.
CGGCTTTGCGCACTGCATTTTCAAGCGGCGTCAGTCCTTCCTTTCGGTCGCCTAGGGCGTTGTATTCATCTAGACTAAGGTAATTGTCGTCAGCCGCACGGTCATAGAGCTCGCGCAGCGCAAAGGCTAACAAGGGTAAGGCGTCTTCGGTTTGGGCGTCGCGCGCGGCTTGATGCACGAAGGCTTCATCAATGTTCAGACCGGCAACCCGTGCGGGTCCTTCGATTATCTGGGGGATGCGCGCAAGGGGCATGGGCCCCAGGGAAAACTCCTCGAACCGGGCCGTCAGTCTCTCAGCCGACTGGAGCAGGCCAAGATAATCCGAACGCAGGGCCATGACGGCGATGAAGGGCAGGTCATTGGCCATGGCCACATTGAGGATCTCGAAAAAGCGCAGGGCCTGATCCGGATCGGCAGCGCCAAACAGCTCTTCGCTCTGATCGATAGGCAGCAGGATTTGGGCCTCGTTGGCCCCGGCGTTGATGCGCAGATCATTAGCAATGTCACTGAGCGTGAGGGCGAGGTTGTCGCCGTTCAGGTCTTCGCGTAATTTGCGCCAGTCCATATCCCCACCGCAGGCAACGGCTAAGGATCGCGCCATCTCATCAACGGGCCGCACTTGTGGACGCATGGGCGGCAGCACAACCCAGTTGCGACCGGCGCGCTTGAGCCTGGGAATAACACCGGCTCTGAGCAGAGATGATTTACCCGACCCGGAGGCGCCCAGCAAGGCAATAAGTTTGGTGCCACCCTGGGAGCGGCGCGCATTGAGCCGTTCTATGAGGCGGCGAATGTCATCGTCGCGCCCGAAATAGAGCGCCGCGTCCTCTTCCTGAAAGGCAAGCAGTCCAGGATAAGGTGGTCGACTGGCATCCCAGCCAAAACCACCCTGAGCATCAAGGGCAATGCGGGTTAATTCGCCGGAAAGCTGCTCGAGCCCGCCCTCACGATCCATGCGCAGATCCAGCGCCTGAATGTCGGGCGATATCAGCGTATCGCCGGTAGGTGTTTCGATAATGGGAAAGATTGACTTGCCAAGCGCACGTGCCTGCGTGAATTCGGCAAAGCACCACTTGGATTCAAGCCAGTTGGGTGTCTGGATAATAACGACGGCTTCACAGCGTTCGATCTCGCGATAGAGCGTCTTCTCCCAGTCGGCCCCTGGCGGGATACCTCCATGCTTATCGTAGTCAAGAAACGGAGTCTCGAATCCCTGTTCAGCCAGCCAGGTCTTGATCCGTGCCGCGGGTTCGTTGTCCCTGCTCGAATGAGAGATGAATACCCGTGCCATTACTTACTCCTTTATATTATTTGGCGATGATCTGTTTCAATCGGCAGATACCAACTGAATGGAGCCATAGGGTCCTAGTTCAGGCTGCGATATACGGCTGCTTTTTTAACTTTCCAACTGATTTTTGTAGGTAACAAGGACCCATAGTTTAAGAGCTAATAGCATTTACTTTATTAACCCCAAAGATCGATACGTATTGCGCCCGGCAATACCATCAGGTTCAAGTCCATTTTCTAGTTGCCAAGCCTTAAGTGCTGCTTCGGTGCCACTACCGAATATTCCATCCACATGGATCTTAATAGCATCTTGAAGTTTGCGTACCCACAATCCGCTGGAGCCATTTTTAACCGAGTCATAGTCTATGTTTGGTGCGATAGATTCATGGTCAATATCACGTCCTTCAGTCATAGGGATTGCACTGCTACGTACACCTTCAACACGCCTATTCCATCCTTTTCCGAAAGTGGCCCAATTGGCAAGGCTGCGGAGAAACGTAAGACGTCGGTCACATATATTGTCAATTATGTGGACCGAATTATGTTCTTTGACCTTGGTCAGCGTTTTAGACCCTATGCCGCCATCTTGCTTGGCTCCGACTGCACCTTGCAACCATTTCGCACCCCGTCCTGGTCCAGAATTTACCGCCGCATCAAAAACGGCATAATCGACTCCCCCTGGTAGCTCATCACAATGACATTTGTCCCAATATCCAGCGCGATAGATTTGATGCAATTGTTCGTCAGTAATTGCACGTAACTCATCCTTGCTTTTGTCTTCTCCAAAGTGACGACGAAACGTAATCAGAGTAACCCCTTTCATAGTCGCTCCACCCGGGTCTTTGGGATGATCTGCCCAACCGCCTTCGTGAACTAATACCTGTTGTAGGCTGCCTTCAAAGTTATCGTTCATCATGATTTCCTTATTGATGGTTTAATCTCTGCCTGCGCATCTTTGTCACTGACAAAATAAAAGATCATTTTCATAAAATTTGGATCTAACTAATCAGTACACTACTTGAATAAGTAGGGGAAACCGGCAGCTAAATATAGGCTAAGGTCATTGTCACCGGCTACTCTGTCATAGAGCTCGCGCGGTGCAAAGGTCAATAAGGGAGAGGCATACTTGGTTGCTGTTTCGGCCACGGTCTGATGGACGAAGGTCCCATAGATGGCCCGAAAGAGTCCGCCGTCCCCGTTGGTTGTTGATATGCGGGTAGCTGATAAAAAGGTCTTGGGTGAAGTTCGTCATTTTCCTGACTCTTTGGATTAAACAGCGACGCTTGTGAGCGTTTAAGGGTTACAAGACAAGCCCGGCGGCGTATTAGTTTAAGGGTGATGACCGCTTTGATTGGGTGAGCTTATCTCGCCATAATTATGAGTAATTAATAGTACAAGAGCGGCCCAGCGTACGCGCGAAATCTAACCGATATTCGGGAGAGCTATTCATGGCGAAACTGCCAACATTATTTTTATTGAAATACATGTCGATTTTCTTATTAGTAATAATTTATTCACTCATCTTGTTATATCACACGATACTACAGGATAACTAGCAGTAGTTTAGGTTAATAACACACCATTTTTCATAAAATGAAAATATAGCTGGTTTCATATATTTTATATCTGCGTCTCTTTCTATATCAATAATATACCGTTTTTCGGCGAACTATCATCCATTACTCGACCGTCTTCACCTAGTTCGGAATTCTAAAAAGCACTCGCCCCAATATTGTGCGAATCTTTTAGATTGAAAAGCGATATTTTGAGTGCATAACAAAGATGTAAATATGTTTTGATTTCTTGGTAACATAATCTGTTTGTGAACCTTTTTGCCCGCCACATAAAATGGCTTTTCGGTTTCCGGTATGGCGACCAACTACCCTTTATTTATGGGTATTTGTGATGACCATATTGCTAAATATTAAAGCCAAGATAAGTGAATATAAATCTTTGATTGCCGTACTTACCCGTTTAATTTAGCCAATATAAAGCAGAATATTTGGTTTGCCTATTATTCAATAATGTTGGGCGTTTAAAAAATTGGGATAAAAACTGAATTTACTCTAGTATGTAAAAAATGGTCATATATGACATTAGTCTGTGCTGGTAAAAGAATGTTGCCAGAATCAGGTCAATTAGAGATACACGTTGCCAGCCAATAACAAACTACACCTACAGACATCGGAGTCACCTTATGACGGATCAAATTAAACGCGCTGAAGTCGCCATAGGTGAGCACAATAGCGAAGATTGGCAAATACAACCCCGTCGTTTCCCACAACAACTGGAAGCCGATACCCCCCAATTGGCAGATTTTCTATCGGACTCACTTTATGTGGAAAAAGCCAAACAATTTGAACATGCTGACCAGCTCGCGGTAGATTATCAATCCCGCTATAAAAAACGTGCGCAAGACGCGTCCAATGGTATTTTTGTTGCGGCAATAGCCACGGCCTTGTTAAGCATTATCGCCGCAGACCCTATGGCTACCATATGGCCAAATTTAGATTTTAAATTAGTTAATGAAATTATCAGTCTTATTGCAGGTTTTGTGATATTCGTTGCCAGTGGCTTTTTTGTTTTTAATTCGCAAATGATTTCTCAATTAAAACTCTATGATAATTGGATGGAAAATCGGGCGAAAGCCGAAACCGTACGTCTGGTATATTTTAGGAAAGCCGCACAAAATTTAATTAATCAGCAAACTGATAATAAACAGCTGCTGCATGAGTTTTGCAGTTTTTTCCGGCGCTATCAGTTGCAGGTGCAACAGACCTATTACCGGGGCCGCAGTCAGCAACACGCCAAGAGCTTATTGAAAACCGCAAAATATGGCGCAATTGCGGCTGTCATTGTGACCGCCTTTTCTGGGTCATCGGGTTTTGCGGGGTTTTTTAATCTGGATTTAGTATCCTTTGCTGCACTGGGGACAATGGGCGTTGCGTTAACAGCGCTAGCCAGTCGGCGAGAATCTATTAACCAGGATGAACGAAATTCTATGCGTTATAAAATTACCGCCAATGTATTAGACAAGATTGCAGAAAAATATTCGACTGTGCAAAAAACACTGGCTAACGATCAAGATGCAGTTATTTTATTGCATTTTGTCGATGCAGTTCATGAGCAACTTTCATTGGAGCACCGACAGTGGACAGAGGATGTCGCAGAGATAAATACGGCGTTATCGCAATTGAAAACTGCTGAAAAAACCAACGCTTGAATTATATCCATGAAATTTTTGATCAACTAAGATTAAGATTTAATAACGCTCAGCAACCACCAGTCAGATATGTATTTACTAAAACGGATAACGCGGTTTTACCAATCGACCGCGAATCATATGGATGATCGTTATAATATAAGCGATTGGGTAAAGTCACATAAGTTACTTCTTAGTCATCATTTCTTTGACATTCCATCGTAGCCTCCGCTCTTCTGGCATCAACAAAGATAACTAATAAATTATACTGTCAACAGCTGCAAATGCTTCATTTGTAGGACAAGGCGAATAGCAACTATGAGAGATTTTCACTCAAAATATTCAGAATCGGCAAAGTACGAAATAATCTGGTCTGTGCTACCTAGTCGGGCTGTTACCTCTTCTCCTTGCGGTTGGATATTGGCACCGGGTCCGGTGTCGGCAATAATTGCGAATGAGCCGCGTGGTGGGTTTAAGACTGCATTCAATCTTGCCGCAAGTGCTCGAGTTTGCTGACGCTGTGCCAACGCAAAGTAAGGTGCTCGATGTGTAAAAATAAGTTTTAGATAATAGCTGACGCCATTTTAAATATATCCGCTTATCCTTGCCTTTAAAAATATAATGCAGAAGCAAAAACCACGCAGTTTTTTTTAGGGTTGTGGCGTCGCTTTGCCGTTTGATAGTGGTCTGCTTGATGGTGCGCCTTGTTGTTAATATACAAGGCGCAGGTCTTTTGCGGCGTCGTATTTAGTCTGAAGGTTTATGTATGCGCTTTTTAAACGCCTCCTGATCCTCTTTGCGCTCTGAATAGCGGTCTACAAAGTAGTCTGAGCTGCCCCGTGTTAAGAGGGTGAACTTCACTAATTCTTCCATTACATCAACAATGCGGTCGTAGTATGGCGACGGCTTCATGCGGTTGTTGTCATCAAATTCCAGAAACGCCTTGGCGATGGATGACTGGTTGGGGATAGTCAGCATGCGCATCCAGCGGCCAAGTACCCGCAATTGATTCACAGCATTAAAACTTTGCGAGCCGCCGCTAACTTGCATAACGGCGAGGGTCTTACCTTGGGTTGGGCGCACCGCCCCTAGGCTAAGGGGTATCCAATCTATTTGCGCTTTTATAATGCCGGTCATGGCGCCGTGACGCTCTGGTGAGCACCACACCATGCCTTCGCACCAGCTCGCTAGTTCACGTAATTCTTGCACCTTGGGGTGTGATACGTCGCTGTCATCTGGCAATGGCAGGCCGCTGGGATCAAAAATACGGGTTTCTGCGCCAAAAAAACTTAGCAGCCGCGCCGCTTCTTCGCATGCCATGCGGCTAAATGAGCGCTCTCGTAAAGAGCCGTATAGCAGTAATATTTTAGGTGGATGATCCAGCGGCGTAAATAATTTTTGTGCATCAATGGGCTTCAGTAAGTCCGGCTCGATGTTATTGAGTTCGTGCATGGTGATGTCCGTTTAGTATGTGCTTTATGTAGGAAACCAGTGGCGGCTGCGGTTGATGATTGCCACCAGCGACAGCATCACGGGTACTTCAACTAGCACCCCAACCACTGTTGCCAGCGCCGCACCAGATTGTAGGCCAAACAGTGAAATGGCCACAGCTACGGCGAGCTCAAAGAAATTAGAGGTGCCAATTAAACACGCCGGGCCGGCGATATTGTGGGGTAGTTTTAGAGCCTTGGCGCCAAAGAAGGCGATGGCAAAGATGCCGTAGGTTTGAATCAGCAATGGAATGGCAATCAGCACAATCGCCAGAGGCTGTTGCAAAATGACCTCGGCCTGAAAGCCAAAAAGCAAAATGACAGTGGCAAGTAAACCCGCTATTGAAATCGGCTTGGTGGCATCCAAAAAGCTCTGCAGACGCTGATGATTGTCTGGCCGGTCGAGTGCGCGGCGAGTTAACACCCCGGCAACCAAGGGAATAAGCACATAGAGCATAACCGACAGTATCAGGGTGTCCCAAGGTACGGTGACATTGCTAACGCCGAGTAAAAAAGCCGCTATTGGGGCAAAAGCAAATATCATAATGATGTCGTTGATAGAGACCTGTGCCAAGGTGTAGTTGGCGTCACCTTTAGTGAGCTGACTCCATACAAAGACCATTGCGGTGCAGGGCGCTACGCCGAGTAAAATCATACCGGCTATATATTCGCTCGCGGTTTGCGGGTCGACCCAGTCGACAAAAAGAACGCGAAAAAACAACCAGCCCAAGGCGGCCATAGTGAACGGCTTTATCAGCCAGTTAATGACTAGGGTTAATACCAAGCCCTTGGGTTTTTTGCCAATATCTTTTATTGCAGAGAAATCAACTTGCACCATCATTGGAAAGATCATGACCCAAATAAATATCGCCACGGGTAAATTCACATGGGCAACTTCAAGCTTGGCAATGAATTGAAATAGTTCGGGCAGTAAATTCCCCAGTAGCATCCCCGTGAGTATGCATAGACCTATCCAGACACTGAGATAACGTTCAAAAAAGCCCATTACAATGTATTCCCTTGATTGACGCTTGTGTGTATTTCTTGGAGCGCAGCTATTAGTTTGGTGGGCTCTAAGGATTCAAAATCTAGCTCTAATAGCGCATTAATACGTGCCTCGATGGCATCTATACAGGTATTAAAAGCAACTTCAATATCATCGTCACTGCCTGTGAGTTTAGATGGGTCACTCAGCCCCCAATGCACCTTCGGCGAATTCCCCAGCCACAGTGGACAACTTTCGCCTGCCGCACTGTCGCAAACGGTAATGGCGATATCGATAGGTGTAGTTACAAAATCATCCCAGGACTGACTGCGCAGATTGCTGGTGTCAATGCCGCGGTTTGCGAGAAATTTTAGTGACAGCGGATGAACTTTTCCCGCCGGCTGACTGCCGGCACTAAAGGCATTAATACGGCTGCCACTCAGGTGTCGAGTGACGGCTTCGCAAAGAATGCTGCGGCAGCGATTGTGGGTGCAAATAAATAATATATTCATGACGACCTTCTTTGATTAAGCGCAGCGTTCGGGGCGGCATTGCATGGTTTTTAGTTTTTGCAGGCAAGACCCTAGCTGATCTTTATGGGCCGCTGCGGTGGTTGCCACAATCTGGGTGATCCACGGGTCTAGATCAGGATGCAGGCGGTAATAGACCCACTGGCGGTCGCGACGGTCAGCAAGTAGGCCGCAGCTTCTTAATTGCGCTAGGTGTCGTGAAATCTTGGGCTGACTGTCCTCGAGTGCGGTCATCAGTTCGCACACGCAGAGCTCGCCCTCGCTGTGGATCAGCAGGGTAGAAAGCAGCCTAGTATCGTCAGACAGGCATTTGAAAAGCTGAGTGGGCGTCATATAAATGAGCATTTCCTGTTGGAAGCAGCAGGCGTTAAGCTTACGCCACGTACGAATATATGTATATCCATATATTAGTGCGGTATTCTTCTTATTGGTACTGCCCCGTTTAATCATCTCAGCGTGAATTGACGTACACTAAATTAAATGACAGTTTTAGCCAATAATGAACTGCACAAGAAGGTGATGCTAATGAAAATGCGTAAGCTCGGGAAAACCGGAATCAGCGTTAGCGAGATTTGTTTGGGCACGATGACATGGGGTGAGCAAAATACTCAGGCACAGGCTTTTGAGCAAATGGATTATGCGGTGTCACGCGGTATTAATTTTTTTGATACCGCAGAAATGTATCCGGTGCCGCCAGTCGCGGAAACTCAAGGTAAAACTGAAGAGTATATGGGAGAGTGGTTTCGACAAAGCGGCCGGCGCCGAGAGATCATTCTTGCCAGCAAGGCAACTGGTCCAGGAAACGCCCATATTCGCGAGGGCAGGCCACTCGACCGCACTGCAATTTTAGAAGCTATCGAAGGCAGCTTAACCCGCTTGCAAACCGATTATATCGACTTATATCAAATACATTGGCCCAATCGCGCCACCAACTTTTTTGGAAAACTGGGCTACCAGCACAGTGCTGATGATGCCGAGCAACATTTGCATGAGATTCTTGAAACCCTGTCGGAACTCGTTGAAAGAGGCGTCATTAAAGCCATCGGCATTAGCAATGAAACCCCTTGGGGAGTGATGAGTTATTTAAACTTGGCAGAACAATACGGCCTGCCGCGTATCGCGACTATCCAAAATCCTTATAGTCTGCTTAACCGTACTTTCGAAATTGGTTTGGCTGAAATGGCGATTCGTGAAGAGGTCGGTTTACTCGCTTACTCGCCGTTGGCTTTTGGTATGTTAAGCGGTAAATATCGCAATGGTGCCCGTCCGGTAGATGGCCGCATTACCCTATTTGAACGTTTTCGGCGCTATAGTAATCCACAGGCAGTGACTGCCACAGAAGCTTATGTGGCCTTGGCAGAGCGCCATAATATGACGCCCACTAAAATGGCATTGGCCTTTGTGAACAGCCAGGCATTTTTAACCAGTAATATTATTGGTGCCACCACTATGGCGCAATTAGAAGAAAATATTGACAGTACTGAGTTGACGTTGAGCGAGGAAGTCATGCAAGAGATTGCTGATATTCACCAGCGAAATCCAAATCCTGCGCCATAGGAAGCGATGATTTTATGGTAGCGTAAAATCAACTCTATTCCGGTGTCGCATTTTAAATTTGCTTTATAATCACACTCAGGTCTCGCCGCTATTATTAGCGCAATACGGTGGAATGCTTGAGTGGGGTCTATTCATGTGAAGAGCCGTCAGCCAATACTCATATTTTATAATAATATATCGTTTGGTTCTCGGAGATTTTGCCTGCAATTGCGGATTTAGCGTATTCGCCAGCGATGTTACATAAATATTCTCAATTTATTATTAGTGTCAGTAAAGTTCCTTATTACTCTTGGTGAGGGCTTTATTATCTGTGCACTTGCTATATTCCTATTCCAGCGTAAGTGTTTTAGATCTGTGTACTAGGCTATCCATCAGCATGTCGTGCATTGGAACAGTTGCGCCGTTTTGTGTAAGGTTTAGAGTATTAGCCGCCGTAATGTACTGTTTTCTTAGTTCATCGGACTTAGATGTCTTGCCGTAACACTTACAACACTAAGCAAAGTAGTGTTAGCCAAGCCCATGCCAAAAGAAATTGTGCCAATAGAATTTATGCCACGAAAATTTATGTTAGCGGAGAGCATAATGAAAATTATTGTCAGAATGATGTCCATGGTTCTAATCTTGGCCGTTACCACTGCCTGCAGTCAGGGATCATCCTCTGGAAATGCGGCTGTGGGGCGGACCGTAGCTGAAATAAAAGCGTCGGGTGAGCTCCGAGTGTTAAGCCGAAATGCACCCACCACTTATTACCTTAATCGTGACAACGAAGCTGTCGGTGCAGAATACGAGTTAGCTAAGGCGTTTGCAGACTCTCTTGGCGTGACGTTGCGTCTTATTGTTGAAGACAATATCAGCGATATTTTAGAAGGAGTTAGAATTGGTGAAGGTGATTTTGCGGCCGCGGGGCTAAGCAAAACAAAATTGCGTGGCGCTGATTATTTGTTTAGTAGCCCCATAGACACGGTGACTGAGCAAGTTGTATGTCGACGTGGCGGCAACGTCGCCAAGTCCCTTGCTGATTTGGCTAGCGTTTCGCTAGAGGTACCAAAAGAAAGCAGTTATGAAGAGTCCCTGCGGGCACTGCAAGAAAATAATTCGGCAATCACTTGGAAGAGTAATGCAAACAGCGGTACCGAGACGCTGCTGCAAAAAGTTTGGGAGGGCAAGCTGGATTGCTCGGTAGCTGACTCCAATATAGTCGCGGTGAATCGCCGCTTTCTACCGGAATTGATTGTTATGTTTGATTTGGCTGCCCCAAAACATCACGTATGGTTGATGACTAAGGGCAGCGATGATATTCGGGTAGCGATTAATCAATGGATGGCAAGTGCAGCCGGAAGGTCGGCACTAGATCTGGTTCACTATCGTCACTACAGCTATATTGAAAATTTTGACTTTGTTGATACTCGCGCGCTGGTAAGGCGGATTGATGAGCGGCTGCCAAAATACGATGGTTTGTTTGAAAAAGCGGCAGAAAAACACGCCTTTAGCGACGCTCTGCTTGCAGCGCAGGCCTATCAGGAGTCGCACTGGGACGCCAAAGCAAAAAGTCCCACCGGAGTTCGCGGTATTATGATGTTGACGCAAAATACCGCAAAATCTCTCGGTGTAGAAGACCGTCTCGATCCTAAGCAAGCGATACCGGGTGGTGCGACATACCTCGCTAAAATGCGTGACAGATTTAGTGAAGATATTCCCGAACCCGATCGTACCTATATGGCATTAGCGGCCTATAATATTGGCCGCGCGCACATGCACGATGCGCAAGTGCTTGCTCGAAAGCTGGGTAAAGACCCCTTAAGTTGGGTCGATATTAGAGGGGTGCTGCCTAAGTTGTCAGACAAGCGTTATTACAAAGATTTGAAATACGGTTACGCCAGGGGGATGGAACCGGTTATTTATGTGCAGCGCATTCGCAACTACGAAAATATTATTATTGAAAAGCTGAAATTATAAAGGCTATCAATTTCCTTTGTGTGCACGAGGGTGGCAGGGGACTGACACTGAATAAATCAGCACCCTAGCCGTTCAGCGCGCTGCGCCATTCGTCTTCAAAGAAGCTATTCCCTCTGTGCAAATTTATACTCTCGCGTGTCCCGGCGAGTTCGACTTGGGTGGGCGCTCTTTTTAGGTCAGAGAAAAAACCTACAAACCGCTACTGGTTTTAATGATTTCCTTAGAGCCCGCTGGCAGGCTAAATGCGACGCCGTCCTCACCTATGGTGTAGTTCTTGAAGATCTTGTCAGCACCATTTAGGAAGAGTTTCTTTTGCCCCGGCATAACGAGGGGCGGCACAATGTGGTAGTACACAAGATGGCCTACGCCGGCATCGCGCGCGGTCTCTGCTGCCTCCACTGGGCTCGCGTGATAATCAAGAATATCGAACGTTACGTGCTCGGCAATGGTATTACCGGTTTTTTTGGCAACTTTGTTCATTAGCATGACTAAATTCGGCGCCAAGGCTTCGTGAACGAGTAAATCTACACCCTGAGCAAATTTTTCGATATTGGCAGATTTCACCGTATCACCGGTGATCAATAGTGATCGACCCTTATAAGTAAAGCGATAGGCGACGGCTGGATCAACGGGAGCGTGATTAACCGCCAGCGCTTCAATGCTTAAGTTCTCGTCGCTTAGCAGCACAGTCAGTTCGCCCTGCCTTGGTTTTATGAATGGCTTGGCGACAAGCCCCGCGCCGGTGCTTGGTGCCACGGCATCACCATGGTGGGCATGGCGATAAACAAAGTCGTGGCTATAGGCCATATTAAAACCATCAACGACCGCTGTTACTCCCTCGGGACCAAAGACGGTAAGAGGGGAAGTGTTAGCGCCGCCAGCCCAGCGTATGGTCGCCATTTCGCCCAAGCCATCAAGGTGATCTGAGTGAAAGTGGGTGAGAAAGACGGCTTCAATCTGACCGAAGGGATAGCCCATGCGCATAATATTGCGCATGCCGTCGGTACCGGCATCAACAACAAACATGCGGTCCCCGGCAATAACCACTGAACACGGTCCAGATGCATTTGGTGCGGGCATTGGGCCACCGGCACCGCAAAGTATAAAATGTAAGCCATCTTCGAGCTCATCCATAGCGTTGGCCGACATCCGCATTTCAATGCCTTTTTCCATAATTTTGCTGGTAATGCCCGAGGGTAAACATCCTGACAAGGCGATGGCGCTAAGTAAGGTGAGCAATTTATTATTCATATTTATATCCTGCTTACTAGGGTAAAAGAGGCTAAGTCTGTTTAGACCTAATGCATCTTTTATTATGGTTAGTTGAGGTCTGCCCTGTCTGAACTGCTGATAGATTTTCTCCAAGTTACACAGTAAGTGCGGCTAATAAATGTGTGTTGCAGATGCATCTGTTATCGTAGCCAGAATTTACTCATTGATAGTATTTTTAATTTACGGAGCAAGCATGTCGCAGCCTGAATTAAATGAATTTTCGCCAAAAGGGTCGCGCTGGGCGAGCGATCTAGGCAAAGTCGGTCTAGTTATTGATTTGACGATGGTCGGCTTGGCAATTATTAATCTATTGTGGATTATCTTTGATAGTGCATGGTCCGTACCTGAATTGCGCAATATTATGGCATATGTACTGCCGGTTGTCTGGTTGGACGATTATGCCGTTATTAATGAGCGCTTTTTTCGAATTGATCTAGTGTTTGTTGCTATTTTTATCACTGAGTTTTTGTCGCGCTGGATATTCGCACTCTACAATAAGGTGTATGGCCATTGGCTGGCCTATCCGGTGCTGCATTGGTACGACATTTTGGGTTGTATTCCTGTTGCTGAGTTTCGATGGCTGCGAATTTTGCGCATCTATGTTGTGTTGGTGCGTTTTAAAGAAATGGGTATTGTCGACTTTACCAAGTGGGCGCCGTATCGCTGGGTAAAGGCCTTATATAACATTGTGATGGAAGAGATTTCTGATCGCGTTGTGATTAATGTACTAGACGGTGTGCAAGCTGAATTGCGCGGCAGTGCCGGCGTTGAGACCCAGGTCTTGAATGAGGTGGTAAGGCCAAGGCAGGCGCAACTAACCGAGTTGCTGCGCGAACGCATCGTCCTTGCGGTGCAAACGGTTTATGCCCAGAGTCGAGGTGAACTGCGTCAATTTGTAACCGAGACCGTGAGCAATGCGGTGAGTGAAAATCGAGAGATTAAGATTATTGATCGTATTCCCTTAGTCGGTGGCGTAGTGGGGGAGCTGCTTGACCATGCGATCACCGATATTGTCTGCAGGGTAATTGATCAGGGGGTGGGGCGTTTAAATGAAAGGGAATTTACTGCCTTGTTTGCTGATGTTGTGGATGGGGTGTTGACTTCCCTAAGTAGTGAGTCGGAAACGGATCATGAAATGGGTGAGTTCATCATCGATATTCTCGATTTGGTTAAGCGGCAGGTCAGTCGCCGCCGCTGGATAGACGGTTGAACACTGCGCTCGCCGTGGTGTTACCAGCGTGCGCGATGTCCCCTGGTATCGATGTGCAGGAACGGCCCGTGGGCCGCATTCGCTAGATAGTGACTCAAACCGCCCCGGAGGTCGGCGGTGTCTTGGTCTTCGTTAAGCCATCCATCAACTAAGTGATACAGATATTTGGCGTCATTCTGATCTCGCTTGCCGTCTTTGTTTACATCATCCATTATCCCGTCGCGTGGTGCACTGTCGATATAGATGTCTGCTGCCCCACCGTAGAGATGACGTGAATATTTAGTGCTGTTGCCTATGCTTTGGTTATACCAAGGTGTGCGGTAACCGCTCATCACCACTACTCCGCGGGTATCAATGCCATTTTTTTCAAACAGTTGCAGTGTTAGTTCTAGTTTCACTAGCAGTTTTTCTCCTAGAATCAGGTATTTCGGCCAGCCGGACGCTTGCTTGCAAAGAAATTCGCCGAGGGTGAAATGCGGTGATACTTGTAGCTCAGCCAGCTCTTTGCTGACCTCTATAAAACCGCGGGGTTTTTGATACGCAGCCATACCTTGCAGCGGTTGGCGTTGATACTCGCCCATGCGGTATTCGCCTAAGAAACCGTTTTTGATATTACTAGCGGGGCGCAGAACAAATATATTGAGGGAGACACTTGAACCTTTAGCGTTGATCAGCAAAGTATGATGTCCGCTGCTTGCCGGTGCTCGCCAGCGCCAACGTTTTTCTGAACCCTCTAGCTTGCCGCCGCTGGCGCTCACGGTGCCGGCATGCTCCATTTTTAATTCTGCGGTTTCGCCTGGCATTAATGAAATACTGAAAATATTAAATGGCACGCGGCTGCCGTTCACGCTCAATCCAAAGCCAGCAATCCCAGGCTTAAATGCCAGCACCGTCTGCGAGCAACACAGCATTAGTAGCAACATTTTCAGTAGCGTATTCATTGCGGTTTAGCCCTCAAGTGCCTTGGCAACACGTTGATCGCGATTATAAAGATCGTTTAGATACACGGGCTTACCGTTGGCGTCTATGATGACGGTAAAGTAAAGAATGTGTACCGGCACCGGCTTGACCATATTAATCCGGGTTTCCTTGCCACTTGCCGCGACCGAAGCGATGCTTGTTAGATCATGGTCGGGGTTTTTCTCAAGTAACCATTTAGCCAATTCAAGTGCGTTTTGCACGCGTACACAGCCAGAGGAAAAAGCGCGGTCAGTTTTCGCGAATAGTTCGCGCGAAGCGGTGTCGTGTAGATAGACATCGTGGGGGTTGGGGAACATGATTTTAACTTGCCCAAGGGCATTGAGCGGCCCGGGACGTTGACGCAACCGCAGCGGAAAATAGTTTGTACTATAGGCTCCCCAATTGATTTTATCAGAGTCCAGTAAATTGCCATCGCGGTCGAGAACGTCAAAACCCAACTCGCGAACTTTCTCGGGATTTTGCTGGAACGCGGGAATCTTATCCTTGCGAGCGATACTCGACGGCGTCTCCCACCAAGGGTTCACAATCATATAGCGAATGTTGTTCGAAAATACCGGTGTCTGCCGGTAATCACGGCCGACAATGACCTGATGCGTTCGCTCTACAACACCGCGATTCCGAGCTTCTAAGTTGTAGTTCGCAATATTCACGCGAATGTGACGCTCGCCTAGGTCTTCGGGCAGCCAGCGCCAGCGTTCCATATTAACTATTAGCTGTTGCTGGCGGTCTTGATCCGTCATATTTAGTAGCCGCAGCGTGGCGGCGCCGACAATGCCATCATCGGCGAGGCTAGACGCGCGCTGAAATGCGATCACTGTCGCCAGTAAATCGGGGTCGTAAAACTCACTCTGGGAGTCGCCGACATCAAAACCTCGCTTAGCCAACTTTAGACGCAGTGCTGGGATGCGCGTTGAAGTCATTCCCAGCTTTAATGCAGCGCCCGCGGTTATAGGCGCAGAGTTATCGAAATTCTCCCGCTCTCTAAGGGTTTTGAGCGCAGTCTTTAAGGCGGTGTAGTTCGGTGCATTGGGTTCGAGGTCTCGCAAGGCGTCAACAATTCGGTTCGACGCAATCGCCTGTTCGAGTGCGCTAACTAGATCTCGTTCGCGGCGCGCGGCAGTCCAATCTGGCTCGATCGTGACCGGGTTGAGCTGGCCGCCGACGATGTTTGCAGCCAGTGCTAGCCAAGCGTCCGTCGCAAGTACTTCCAGCGCATCACCTCGGGCAGACTGTAATATTTCTTGGTGGTAGTTCGCGGGTGACAATCCCTGCTCAGTGGCTGAAGAGATAGCGGCCCGCAGCTGCTCTAGGCGTTGCGGTTGATTAGTCCATACGGGTGCGTAAAGCCGTTTTGCATAAAAGGCGCGTGAGGCTAAGGGTGCCAGTAGTGGACTGCCCTCAATGGAGGTATTCGCGAGCGTAGAGCGCAGGTCCGCGGAGGCCGATGTAACTAATGACATTATCAGCATGCAGGCAGCAATAAAGGATTTTATATAGCTATTCTGAATCAATGTTCTCTCCTAGTATGAAGATGCTGTGGCTGCTTAGCTTGGTGTGAAGTATAGGCCGCAGACAGCAGCAATGCTGATGTATTTGTAGCCCCAACCATGGATTTCTTTAGCCCCTCCAAATATCTGGTGTTGTTTTAGTATCCAGTTTTCCCTGCCAACATCTCATCAGCTTAGGTTTTAGTGCCTCTTACGATATTAGTCGCAGTATTGCGGGCTATTCATACGTTTGACACTTTATTGTGGTAAGAAGGTTGCTGATATGGGGTGGCTTATGCGGCGTTGTTTGATACGAATCGACATTCCAGCTGAAATTTGTCAATAAATTAAAGGAATACATGTGAACTCATTATTGAAGGACGTGGAGCGTAAGGGCTGGTCGCGGCGAATTTTTTTGCGCAATTTACTGTTTTCTGCGGGTAGCCTGTCGATGGCAAGTTGGCTGACGGCTTGCGGCGGTAGCTCCAGCAGCTCCAGTAGTGGTGGGTCTTCGGCGAGCTTCTCCAGCAAGTTTAAAACTATGGGTCCATTGCTTGAGCCCAATGAAGATGGAATTCGTCTGCCCCAAGGTTTTACCTCCCGTCAGTTAGCGGTGTTTGGCGAAGCCCCGCTACCTGATGTAGATCCGACCTTTCTGTGGCATTCCGATCCCGATGGCGGGGCAACGTTTCGCACCGATGACGGTGGTTGGATTTATGTTAGTAATTCCGAGGCTAGGGATCTGACCACGATTCGTGACCAAGACCCGACAGGCTTGTTTCGTTCTAACTTAAGTCGCGACGCCGCTGAGTTACTTCCTCCCGGTTTTGGCGGCGGCGTCAGTGCGCTGCGTTTCGATGCTGTGGGTAATTTAGTTGACGCCTATCCATGTCAGCGCGGCACCACCACTAATTGCTCTGGTGGGGCAACGCCGTGGGGCACCTGGATTAATGGCGAAGAGATTTGGGACGGCAAAATGTTTGAGTGCAGTCCGCTGCGCGATGGCGGCGAATACATTGAGTTGCCGCGTTTTGGACGCAAGGCCCACGAAATGGTCGCCATAGATACCGACAACCGCGCTATTTATCACACCGAAGATATCGACTTTGCAACCGATCGTTTTTATCGCACGGTTTGGAATATAAGCAGCTGGCCAGTTGCCAATGAGCGGCCAGACATGGATGCCGGTAAATTACAGGTGCTGTATGTGCCGGCCGGTATTGATGCGGCGCGGGCAGGGCCCACCCCCATTGTATGGAATGACGCTATTGACGACGGCACGCCGCAGCCGGCAACGGTAGATATGGTAGACGCCACTTTTTTCGGTGGTAACGAAGGCGTTTGGTGGCTTCAGGGTTTTATCTTTTTCTCCACCAAAAGTGATGACAATATTTGGGTTATTGATATTGAGGGCCAAACTCTGGAAAGTATTTATGAGCCCCGCAGTGACGTGGCAGGCTCACCCTTCGACAATGCCGAAGAGCCGCTCACCGGTGTCGACAATATTACGATGACACTCGACGGTGAAATGCTGGTAGTGGAAGACGGCGGCTATATGCGCTGCATGGTATTGCTGCCAGATCGGACGACCATTCCCTTATTGCAACTGCCGGGAAACCCGTCGCTCACCGAAGTCACCGGGGTAGCAATTGCCCCAAGTGGCGATCGTATCTATGTCTCTGGCCAACGCAGTCGTCCGCTAGGACTGTTACCCCCAGAGGTTCAGCCCGGTTCGCCTATTCCCACCCGTGTTGCTGGGGTGACATACGAGATAAAAATGCCATTTTCGGTGCGTGTGAACCCGCCTATAGCGAAGGTCTTATCTTAAGGGCCTAATCACGTTGCGAGGCGCCACTGGTGTTGTAAAACGGAAAAAGGCGAACTGAGAGCAGTTCGCCTTTTTTATTGCCTAAGTGGTAAGCGCTTACAGGGATGTAAGCGCGTCGCTAGTTGTGGTGTCAACTACTAAAAATCATACGTTAGCCCGGCAAAGAAGTACGCGCCATTAAAGCCAAAAGGGGCTGAACGACGTGAGTACTGAAACACCCCCGGAGAGCTTACAAAGACATTGCCGCTGGCGTCTGCAATCGTGCCGGCACGACTCTGACCGATAACATTTTTATCAGGTGTTTCATCAAAAATATTGTTGCCACCGAAGTTAAACGTAAGGTCGTCTTGCAGGCGGTAACTTAAATTTATGTCGGTCAATATCTTGGCACCAAAGGTCTGTCGATTGGACGAGCTATTACAGGAGCCTTCACACACGGTGTACTCGCCGTAACGATTGAAAGCCAGTACTGCGGTGAAACGTTCCAAGGAGTAATTGAAACTAAGATTGATGCGGTCCTTTGGCTGCCATTCCTCAATAATCGCAATATCCTGAGGACTAAACACCTCAGAGGGATTAAGCGTTGCCAATCCACCGCCGGCAAACACCTTAGTCACGTCAGTTTCAGTAAAGTTAGCAGCAAATGAAATCGCCAAATCGCCAGCGCCTGCGGTCATGGAATAGGTGCTAATAATATCCACACCACCGGTTTCGGTATCAGCGCCATTTAGGAAGAACTGGGCACTGCTAGCGCCAGCTGCGTTCAAGGCTGCTGTCAGGTTCGGGTCACCCAAGGCTGAGGTTAAGCCACCGCTAAGGACAATCCGATCTTGAATATCAATCTGGTAGGCATCTACCGAGACCGTCCAGCTGTCGCTGGGTTCTAGTACCACGCCAAAGCTCAAGTTAAGCGACTCTTCCTCTTTCAGCTCAGGTATACCAATTGCTTGGGCAACCGGGCTGTCGTTACGAAAGGTTCCGCGCTCCTGTGCAGACAGTCCACCCATACCATCGGATACAAACTGGGTACTAATATTGTTGAAGTACTGCTGCTGCATCGACGGCGCGCGAAAACCGGTACTCGCCGCGCCTCGTAGGGTTACCATGTCGTTTACCCGAAAACTACTGGCGAGTTTGAAATTAAGCGTGCCGCCAAAATCATCGTAGTTATCGTAGCGCAGCGCGCCGCTTACCAGCCATGCGTCAGAAATATCGTATTCCGTATCCACATATAGCGACCACACATCGCGGCTTTCATTCAGCTCATTGCCCGGTTGGAAGCCAGGGAAAACCTGTATGCCTGCGCTGGCATCCGAGGCATACAGCGACGCGCCGCTAGCATCAGTGTCGTAGTCAGCGTAGGAGTATTCGTCTCCGGCCTTAATTTCATAATCATCCCGGCGCAATTCCGCGCCCCAAGCCACACTCAATGGGCCAAGTAATTTAGTGAAGTCAAAATTGATGGTTTGCAGGCCAAGGCTTAGCTCACCGGCGTCGGCTGATCTAGACGCTGTTGCCCTAATGTCGGCATCGCTGAGGCCTTGGTTAAAGCGCAAATCATTAACAAAGGATGCGTTCACTGAGTTGCTAATGAAAAATGCAAAGTCGTTCCAGCCGATGGTGTAAGAAACATCCATGGTTAAGTCATCGGCAAATTCCTGGCTATAACCTAGGTTTACAGAGAAATCGTCGATTTGGGTATTGATCAAAGGCAGGAACCCGTCTGGTGCAAAGGCTTCGCCATCTGCTAGGGTCGGGTTGTTGCCCGCTTGGTTAGCGCGGCGATAGAAGCCCGCCGATGTGCTTTCACGGTCAGAATAGGTCATAAAACCATATAGCTCGCCAGACTTCAGCTGGTAGGCGGAGTTAAGTATCACCGCGAACTGTTCTGAATCCGCATCACCAATTCTAAAATTACGACGTGGGAATGTTGCTTCCCTTGGATCAGATGCCTCGTCTATACCGTCGGGATCTGCGCTACCCGTGCCGTCATTATTGGCATCACAGCCGGCCAAATATTGGCATTGACCGCTCAGTCCCGCGCGATTGGTCGACCCACGATCACGATAGTTCAAGGTCGCGTTCACAAAACCGCGATCTCCCAGAGGAATACCTTTGCTAAGGTCGATATTGAGCGTTTCGCCATCACCCTCAGAGTATTCTCCATAAGACACGGCAACTCGGCCGGCTTCTGGCTCATCACTGAGCACAATATTAATAACACCGGCAATCGCGTCTGAACCGTACTGTGCCGCCGCACCATCTCTGAGCACCTCTATGCGCTTGATAGCTGCACCGGGCACAGCGTTCATGTCAACACCCGAGGTGCCTCGGCCCACTGACGTATTGACGTGAATAAGGGCGCTTGTGTGGCGGCGCTTACCATTTATCAGAACTAAGGTTTGATCTGGTCCGAGGCCACGGAGTGTGGCGGGCCTCAGCGCATCAGTACCGTCGCTGATTGATGAGCTGGAAAAATTGAAAGACGGTGCAACGGATTGCAGCATTCGGCCCACTTCGGTTTGGCCGGTTTGACGAAGTGTCTCTGCAGCTAGGGAGTCCACTGGAACCGGCATATCAACCGCCGTGCGTCCAGGCTTACGAGACCCTAATACAATGACCTCTTCAATTTCCTGTGTTTTCTCCGATTTGCTCGTGTCCTGAGCGTATACGTCACTGATGGCCAGTGATAATAGACAGAGCCCAATGGGCAGTTTGATATTTTTGACACTGGACATAGATATACCCCTAATAATTATTGTTAAAATCCAACAAAGCAGATCACTTTATTTAGAAAGCCTTTTCCATAGTGTTGCTACCAATATAGGGCAGTTTTCGTTATTCGCAAGCTGAGCGCCATTGACATGACTATCCGCAAAATGGCTTCTTCTAAACCTAGTAAAATAATCGAACGCAGCCCAAGTGATTTCTAGTGAGATATTCTCGGTAGGCTTGCCTCTGCGCGGGGACTTCAACTTTGAGCGTGCAGTTGTGAGATTGTATTTATTAGTAGGTAATACGACGTTGGTAGTTGAGGGTAGGTGATCCAGCTATTAATGAGTTGCTTAATGTTAAGCAGGTGTTGACCAATGTGGCGGCGAGTGCTGTTTGCTAGCGTTAACTGCTAGAAAGAGCACCTAGCATCAGTGCTTATGGGGTTTACTTAAATGCTCTTTTTCGGAGCTGAGCCTATACCTTCCCATGCCTGATCTTCCGCGCCCTTATCCTTCACGCCCCGAGCCTGCAAGTTCTGGTCTTGCAATGCCGATTGAGCAAGCAGTTGACGCCGGTGCTTGGTGGCAATGATGGTTAGCAGTACCGGCATTAATTTATTCCAGTCGGTGCCCGTTACTTTAAAAAAACCATAGGTAGCCAGAGCGAGCCAACCGGGTGGGCCAATAAGCTGAGCGATGGTCGCGGACAGGCCGGTGTAAGCCGCGTATGGCAAAGTGATGCCCACCGCATGCGTTGCAAAGCCCAGCGCTGTTGTTGCCCCGGCATACACTGCTGCCCCAGAGGCATTGCTTATGGCAATCACGCTGGCTGCCGTGCGCAGGCCAATAAGTCCGCCGCTGTTGATTCCCGCCGCTTCCCACATGGGCCCGGCATTAATATCTTCGCTAAAAAACTGATCTCTTTGCGCGGGGTTCATTTTTGCTAGAGCGGCAACGATAACCGCCTGGGGGATGTAGCGCTCGTGATCGTCTAGTGATTTGCAGTGCTTATGGATGCCGAGTTTTTTGGCCGCGCCGGATAATAAAACTTCGTAAGTGGGACCGAGCATATCTTTATTAGCATCTTGTCTAACGACGCGTTTGAAATTGCGTTTAATACTGTGCCTAGTGCGAGAGTGATACATCCAGCGTATCTTCTCGGCAATCTTGTCGGGCGAGTTGCCCACAGAGCTACTATCAGCGTCGGTGTCGTCTTTAATGTCGCAGAGAATAGCGATAATCGTTTTATCGCGCTCATCCCAGCCTGCGATAATAGTGTTTAACTCAGTCTCGGTGTTCACGCTTTTTCCGTTCTAGCATAATGTCTGCGCGCGAGCGCAAAGGCGCATTGTTGCGCAAGGCATCAAAGCCATCGTGGTGCGCAACTGGTTTAGCTGGCGGCTTAGCGCTCCCGCCACGCTGAGCGTCTGCAGCTTTAGACGCCTTGGCAATTTTGCGCTCAACAAACCACATATAGCCTACGCCCGCGCTCAACCAGCCCAGCCAACGAAAATAAAAGGCCAGGGGCGCAAGGTCGAGTTTGTCGGTTGCCACAAAGAAAGCCAATGCCTCTGACTGGATTAAGTTGACTGCTAATATAATAAACACAGTAACCACTAGACCCAGCGCACGCTGGCGAATATGGCGCCGCCAAATCATATACAGCGCACCGCTGCGCAGTAGGGGTATCAGCATTAAAAGTGACCCAGGGTGAGCGCCGTAATCAGGGCGGCTAGACTGTAATTCTTCAATTTACCCCGGAGTTTTACCTCCTCGTCATAAACCAAAATCTCAAGCTCATCGGGTTCTAACTCCCCCGGTGTGATCCCTCTCAGTGCCAACTGCTTTTTGGCATTGACGATAGCGTGTTCACGGATGCGGGTCCGGTACTTAGCGAGTAATGTATCTTTGGCTTTTGTCATCATGGGCAAGTAGGCCGGTTTTTCCGTCGGTTATGCTTTGCACTATTCTAGCTGGCTGACGGAGGCTTGGCGACTGCGGGGGTGGAATCAGCAGAGGCGCCGTTATTGAGAATAACGGCGATGGAAAAATGGCCTAATGCCAAGCCATATATAGCGGATTAAGTGCAGCGCGACTCCCGATGCTACTGAAACTCAGCCGGATCGGGTGCCAAACCATTTCCGCGATAGACTTCCTCAAGACCATTTATCCGCGTTGCGCTATCGTGCAAAAACGATAAATGCGGATGACCGCCCTCAAGGACCGACAACGCTGAGGCGTCGCCGCGCAAATAATAATTCATCCACGCTAAAGAGTAAGTGGCGGCAATATCCCGCCCCCACGTCGCGGTGGGAAGGAAAGGATAATTGGTGTGCTGGCCGTGACTTGAGGCCTCGGCAACAATAAATGCCCTGTCGTTTTCAAAGCTATCGTACAACGGTCTAACAACCGCAGGATTAATAAAAGGCAGGGGAGCGATGGGGCCGTCGTGATCACCGGTTTGAATCATGATCGGAATCGGACTCGCGCTAACCGACTCACCCACCGGCGCTGCAGCTACCGCTGCCTTGATTCGCACCGGGTTAGGTTCTGTGGCGTTACTCGCTTCCTGCTCTTGCACGCGCAGCACTGCAGCGGCGCCCATGCTGTGACCTATCACGCCGACTTGCTCGGCATTGAGCACGCTAGCTACTGACGACTGCTCAAACAAATACGTCATCGCGTCTTGGGCGTCATGCAAATTATTGCCGGGGTCGCCCTCAGCCTCGTCGTCAGAATGGCCCTGGCCACTAAAATCAAAGGCAAACACCATATAGCCGTTGTCGGCAAACAAGCGATGCCACCAGCGGTACATGGCGATATTAGTATTCAAGCCCTCTAAGGCGATGATCACTGGAAAAGGCCCCTCTCTAGGGCTGCCCGTTGCCGCATAGGGCAACACAATTTCACCATATAATTTAGTGCCGTAGCGATTGTAAAACTCGACCGGAATTAAGGCTACTCCAGCGTTCTCATCAGGGTGGCCATACCAGTGGTAGGCATGTTGCGGGCGCGAGCCATCTTGAAGTTGAGCAAAGGTCGAGCGCACCATATGCTCTACAATCACCGGATCGCTTATATCGTTAATGGTGTAACCAAAGGCGACCGGGTCAAACAGACGGGTTACAACATTACTGGGCAGCATACTGGCGAGTTCATCGCCGTTAGTGACAATAGGCTCGAATTGCTCAGGGGCTGGAGGCGGGTTTTCACCCTGCTGCGAAACTGGCCATGACGCTAATCCACTCGCCGTAGCGGCGCTATTGGAGCTAGAATTACCACCACAAGCCATCAGCAATACACTGAACAATACCAATAAATATAAGCGCATATCGATTCCTGTCGTAATTTATAAATCAGCTGCAAGCTTATATTATTAAGCTCGCGCCAAATCTGGTTTTTTAATGGAGCTTGAGGCAATGCTTTGGTCTTAGACTCGGTGGTCTAGCCAAATGACTAACTGGTCTCTCGTCTCAGACCTTGATATTGATCACTCTGCCTATCATCTTGGGCGCAAATCTCTAAAAGATCATCAATAAAATAAGCCAGCGCACGGCGCTCAATCGTTTTAATGAGTTGCTGCTGCGATTCACTCAACATGTGGTACATGCTCGCTGCGCCAAAATCACCAAATAACACATTGGCGTGCTCATCGACCAAGGTGTTGTGGGCATACAGATCGCCGTGACAAACCAGAGCGGCATGCAAATGCGTAAACACCCCTCGCATCTGTTCAATGATCTTTATTATTTTCTCTATCGACAAGGTGAAACCGGCCGGAAAGATGTCGCGGGTGCAGCTCTCTAAACTTGGCGGTAATCCCAAATTATGAAACTGCGCGGGAATCAAACGCATCACTAAGGCTAAGTAGTCGGCCTCCTTAACCTGCGCCAGCGAACTGACTAGATTGGCATGACTGCCCACTTTCAAGCACGCCCGCATTTCATCTTCAGGGTAGCCATCGCTGGTCACTTTACCTTTAAATACTTTCACCGCAATATCGTTTGGAAACTCAGTCTGAGGCTTTGCCCACGAGGCGCTGGAAATAATCCCAGATGCGCCCTGGCCAAGGACATGCTGTACGCGGTAACTCGATGATGATATCAGCGGCGCAGACTGCAGGCTATCATTACAGCGACTGAAAGGGTTGCCCGAAAAAGCGATCCAGGCCAGTTTAGGCAGATCGGATATTTGCGCTGGAAAGACGGTGAGTTGGTTGGCAGAGATACGCAGTAACTGCAGATCTTTGCACTGCCTTAGAGATTCAGGAAGTTCACTTAGTCTATTCCCCGCGAGTAGTAATTTTTGTAGGCGAGGGCGCTCTCCCAGCGCTTCTGGTAGAGACGCTATGTGGTTGTCGGTTAGCGTTAGCCACCGCAGCTTGGCTGGCAGTGCGCTAGCCGGCACGGTGTGTATCTTATTGGCTTTAAAGCCCACCATCTCCAAATTCTCACATTCCCCCAGCACATCCGGCAGAACGGTAAACAGGTTATTGGAGGCAAAAATAATTTTCAGTTTTTTAAGTTGCGCGAGTGACGCCGGCAGGGTCGTCAACTGATTATTAGACAGATCAAGAATTTCCAGACTATCTGCCAGCGACAAAATCTCAAGCGGAAATTCACGCAAATCTGCGGCCAAGCTTAGGCGCTGAATACCGGCTAATTCGCCGGACTGAAGCTGTGCAAGTGTGTGCATAAAGTCGATTTCTAGGGAGGTCTTTTTATAGTAGCGCTAGTTTACTGATGTTAAGGACAGAAAGATAAATTTGCCGAAGCTGTTAGGCCGGCACTGATGCTGTGATTCTGATTGGCCATCTGCGGCGTATATAGCAGGGTGGTATTACAGGTTTTTGATATACTGGGCTACTTTGATTTGAGCGCTTGTGGCAGGAACGGCTATTTGCGGTGTTAAACTGACGTTTGCCGTTTTTTATAAGTCAGCCGCAAAGTCGGTCGCGATACTTTACGTCCCTTACGCTTAGGAAAATTTCTTATGAATGCTGAGAATTTGGCCATTATATCGGCCGGTGTGTTTTTTCTTGCCGGGCTCCTTACTGGGGTGTGGAAATACCAACAAATAATGAAGTCAGAAGATAGCAGCGCACATCCCTATGTGGATATTTGCCATAGGGCATCTCTGCTGTACGCCTTTGCGGCAATATTATTGGCAAAGTTTGCAGAGGTAAGTCAGCTTTCAAATAGGGTTGAGTTAATTGCTGTAGGCGTAGTGGTGTTTTATTTTGCCACAGCGATTACCACATATCTTGTTCACGGCTTACTGAAAGATACCGACAACCAACTAAAGTCACCCCATGCTATGGGCCAGCTAACAATCTCATCAAGGATGATTTCACTATATATGTGGACCTTGATAGCCGCAGAGATTGGTGGCTTTCTAGTGCTTTTTTATGGTGTTCTTATTGCGATATTTTAGCTGCTCAGCGTTATCTGTATTTAAACGATGAAATAACTCTGTTCTTACATATCACGCTTTATGCTGGCTGATCATGAAGGGTTTATGCCCGGTGCCATAATCTTTTAATCTCAGCCTGAAGGTATAAGTTGCGGCGATGGAAAGATATCACCATTGCCGCCGTATTCTAAATATCGGCAACTCTCCGCGCCACTCTAAGTTCAATCACCATCAGAGGGAAGGGGAGCCTGACCAGCTATTTTCTCAAACTCAGTCGCCATTGTAGGGTTTTGGCGGGTCAGTTTCTTAACGGTGACATCTTGGGCCTTATCATTTGCTAGGCGAAGGTTTCTGTCTGTTCCCTGCAGTGCCTCTTTCGTCTTCTGAAGATGATTTATCGATTTATCAATCTCATCAATAGCTGTTTGAAACTTCCTAGATGCAAGGTCGTAGTTCTTACCAAATGCATTCTTAAAGTCATTAAGGTCATTTTCGAAGTTTGTGACGTCGATATTTTGTGATTTAACCAGAGCAAGCTCTGTTTTATATTCTAGTGAGTTCATTGCCGCGTTGCGCAGCAGCGAAATAATCGGCATAAAAAACTGCGGCCTTACAACATACATCTTCGGGTAACGATGAAATACATCTACAATTCCGGTGTTGTAAAGCTCACTATCTGGTTCTAGTAAAGACACTAGCACAGCGTACTCGCAACCCTTTTCAATGCGATCCTTATCAAGCTCTTTTAAAAAGTCTTCATTCTTTTTCTTGGTAGCAGTGGTATCGTTTTCGTTCTTCATTTCAAACATGATCGAAACGATCTGTGTGCCTGCACCGTCTGAGTCTTTAAAAATGTAGTCGCCTTTGCTGCCAGTGCTAGCGTCGTTATCCTTTTCAAAGTAAGCCCGTGGAAACGCAGTGGCACGAATACGGTTGAACTCGGTCTCACAGTGTTGCTCAAGAGTTTCACCGACCATCTTTGTTGATAGACGAGCTTTCATGTCTCTGAGACGTTCTATGGCGTCGTCGCGATCTTTGATTTGGGTTTCGTACTTCTCCTGCAGAGCCTTCTCAGCAAGTTCCTTTTCAAGCTTTGCTTGATCAAGCCCATTCTGAAGTTTATCGCGCTCCTTCTCGACAACACTGACGGCTTCTGTAACGGCCATTTTCTGGCTTATTGTTCCGGCGTCTAGTTTTGCTCTTAGATCTTGAATCTCAGTGTCTTTTTTGGCCGCCGTTTCTTGCAGCTCCCTCGAAAGTTGGGCTTCTGCCAGCTTGGCAGCTGATTCATTATCTCGCTTTACTTGCTTAAGTTCATTGGCAAGGTCATCGCGTTCTTTTTCAACTATGCCTCGCGCCTCAGTGACAGCTAGTTTCTGGATAACAGCGTTGGCTTCTAATTTTGCTCTGAGCTCTTGTAGTTCAGTGTCTTTGGCTGCAGACACCCTTTGCATTTCATTACTTACTTTTTCTTTAGCTAGTTCAACCGCATTATTTTTTTCTTTCTCGGCTAGCGCAAGGCGCTCATGCAACTGCTCGTCAAAATCGCTATCTCTAACTTGCTTTAGAATATCTGCGTATCCGGTTTCGTCAACCTTAAAAGCCTTTGTGCAGTGAGGACAAATGATTTCGTGCATGTTTAATTCCCTTTGTTACTAAGTGAACATGCCAGCGTTTGCTAGACACCAAATAACGTTAGATGGGCGTTCGCTTTGGTAACGACCCAAGTGACACCATAGCGCTCAAAGAATGGGAGGCTGTACTTACGGCTGTTGGTAATTACTTAGAAATTGGCGCTGTTCAGTAAGTCTAGTTAGGTCTTATTCTTTCTTAAGTGCTTGCAAATCCTCCTATGGGGGGCAGGCTTTGAAACGCCGCCAACTCACAAGTAACACCCCAATATTCAGATCTGAATCTGTTCAAACACCAACAACCCCCAGCACACAACGTTAGTCCTAGTTATCCTTATACATGCCATTTAACATAATATATATTATGCACATATGTAGATATGCGCAGTTGCGACTTTGTTGCTTAATTTGGACTACCAAGCAAAGTGCTGATTTCCCAATCAAAGCGGTTACAGATTCGTCCACTCGCATCTAAGCCCCAATGCGAAGGCTAGCTACCGTTGCGAAATGGTTTTGTCTAAATGAGACCTGACATACCGTGAATGGCATTGTTCTTTAGCCAGTCGCGCGTGTCGTAATACTTCACTATTTCAGCCGTCGACCGCCCTGTGGCGTTGATGATCGCAATAAAGTCTTTGTTATTGATCAGTGCAAGGTCAATAAACGTTTTTCTAAAGGAATGCGCGGTAATACGTCGGCCTAGAAACCTCCTTCTTATTGCAAGGGGAAGGTCTTAACGCGGTTATTGAGCAGGCATCAGATTAGATATTGCTTGCCATCTCGCAGTGCATTCTGACGGTTTGGTACAACCACAAGGTTATTAGAAGTGGGCTGCCCTGCTTTGCAATCTTCGGTTATTTCTGTTTGCGTGGATTAGTAAAGCTTGATGGTTGTTTACTTAATCTTCTGCTTATTGTTCGTGTTATAGAGTTAATATGCGCATATAAAATTAAAGCTAGCGTCATTAGGAGCGAGATTAAGTGAAAATCGGAAAATATAAGAGCACGTCTCACGTCAATCGGCTTGGGTTTATTGTTGCGGCAAGCATGGCATTGGCCGCTTGCGGTGGCACCAGCTCGTCAGACCTGACCAGCGGTGTCGGCGACAGTTTTGATGAACCAAAACTGGTTGCGGTGCCTAAGGCTATATGTGGTCCAGATGACTGGCCAGAGACCGGAATTCAGGGACGTGTAAGTCGCCAAGATCACCTAGAAGGTCGCGCTGCTCGCGGCTTTCGTTGCAACACCGAACTAGTTGGGGCCTTTGGCAACACGGATTTTACGGTAGGCACAATAGCTGGCTATCGAGTCCATCGCTACGTTGATGAGGCTGGCAACGAGTGCGGCTACTACGATACAACACTTCTGCCCCCAACCAATGCTGGTGATGCGAATTTAGGTGTTCGAGTGCTGGACATGTCCGATCCAAGCAATCCCCAGCTGAGTATGATTCTAACTTCTCCCGCGATGCTGTCTCCTCACGAATCACTTGCGATAAACCAAGAAAGAGGGCTTCTCGGTGCAGTAATGGGCAACCTAAGTCAGGCAGTCCTTCCTGGTATTGTAGATATCTACGACATTTCCAAGAATTGTCTGCTGCCATTGCTCAAGTCTTCGACGCCTCTTGGCGTTTACGGCCACGAGGGGGCATTCTCCCCAGATGGCACCATTTACTACTCAGCCTCTCAGTCGACTGAAACGATTGTTGCGCTGGACATAACCATCCTAGAAGCTCCAGTACCAATCTGGGTCGGCAACTTCGTTACGCACGGTCTATCAATATCTGACGATGGCACGCGGGCTTACCTCGCTAGCACCGAACCGGATGATGAGGGCTTTGGTTTTGCAATCCTTGATATCACTGAGGTTCAAGACCGGGTCCTTAACCCAACAGTCACTAGAATTTCGAATATAACCTGGGAATCGGTCAGCATTCCTCAGAGCACCGTCCCTATCACGATTGGCGGCAAGCCTTATGTCATCGAAACCGATGAATTTGGGGGTCAGGTCGAAACTGGTGTAGCGCGGATTATTGATATCAGCGATGAGACCAATCCAAAGGTCATCTCGAATATACGTCTAGACGTGCATCAACCGGAGAATTTTGTCGACCAAGCCGGCGACCCTGGTGTCGATACGCCTTTGCTAACAGTTCAAGGTTACACCGCCCATTTCTGTACCACTCCCACCAGAGTTGACCCTCAAATCGTCGCTTGCGGAATGGCCGTCTCCGGTCTGCGTATTTTTGATATTCGCGATCCCTACAACCCCAAAGAAGTCGCCTATTTTAATGCCCCTGTGGCTGAGCGAGCATATCCAGAAGGAAGCAACTGGGCGTATTCATCGCCAACGTTTGTGCCCGAACGCAAAGAAATTTGGTACTCCGATGCATACAACGGGTTTTTCGCGGTCAAGGTGACAAACGGGGCGTGGCCTGATTAACGCTCAATCATCGCCGGTGCCTACCATCGGCGAAGATGTGCTTGGCTCGCAGGAAGTAACGCTTCAATGAATCGTTCGGCAACGCCGACACGGTACAGAATCGTTGCCGCTATCCTGTTTTGCTCCGTCGCAATGCCAGGGACTGCCTCGGCGCATTCTTTTGGACAAATTTATAACTTGCCCATACCGCTGTGGATGTATCTCTGCGGTGCCGCAGCGGCACTACTAGTGTCGTTTCTAATAACAGGCTGGTTCCTTCAGCTGCCAGATGCTAGTGCGGTTCCTCGCGGCAGCGATCTTACAAAGAGTCGCTGGGTAGGGGTTATGCGGATGCTCCGACTGCGTTCAGCGCTCAGAGGCCTTAGCGTACTGCTGCTGTTGTTGTGCGTTCTAACCGGATTTTTCGGCACTACCGACGCTTACCGAAACTTCAACATGACCTTTTTCTGGGTCGTGTTCATTCTCGGCTTCAGTTATCTCAGCGCCGTCATAGGTAATATTTACTCCACCATCAACCCATGGCTCGTGCTGTGTGAATGGCTTGAAGGCGGCGTCAAGAGTTTCACAGCGGGGCGTTGGCGTTATCCGGCCTGGCTGGCTTATTGGCCAGCATTAGCTTTATACATGGGCTTCATCTGGATCGAGCTCTTCACGTTCAATCAACCACGTTCGCTGGCTGTGATGCTCAGCAGCTACACCGTTCTCAATATTCTGGGCGTGTGGCTGATCGGCAAGAGAGCCTGGTTTAAATACTGCGAATTTCTCAGTGTGTTTATGCGCTTAATCGCATTGATGGCGCCGCTTCACTACTGTGCGCCCGAACAAACCGGGAAACGCGGTCAACTCCGTTGGCGCATGCCCTTCGCCGGCCTGATTGAAGCTCGCGCAGAGAGCTGGAGTCTTCTTGTGTTTGTGCTGTTCATGCTGTCTTCCACCGCCTTCGATGGCCTGCATGTGACAGCACCCTGGTTTAATCTATTCTGGAACGACCCTTTCGGGATGCTGCAGGCCTTGCTCGGAAAACCAGCGCTAATGTATTTTGAGACCTTGCACCCGTATTACCTGGCCTATGAGTCGTTATTTCTGCTGCTGTCCCCATTTTTGTATTTGGCGGTCTACCTGCTGTTCATCACACTTGCTAAGTGGCTTACCCGAAGCAAGCACACGCTGCGGGAGCTAGCGCTGGGTTTCGGCTTTTCACTATTACCGATCGCATTGGTTTACCACATCACTCACTACTTCACCCTCATCCCCACCCAGGGCGTGAAGATCGTCAGCCTAGCCTCTGACCCCTTCGGCTGGGGCTGGAATTTGTTCGGCACCGCAGGGTTTTTCCGTACACTGCTTATACCCGATATGGCTTGGATCTGGCATAGCCAAGTGGCGCTAATTTTGTTCGGTCACATCGTCAGTGTGGTGCTGGCCCACCATGAGGCATTGCGCCTGTTCCCTACCCGCCGGCAGGCTGCGTTGAGCCAACTACCCATGCTCTTCCTGATGGTGTTATTTACCTCTGTTGGGCTGTGGATTTTGACGCAACCCATCAAGTAGCAGATTTATTTAATAGCGACTTTGTCTCTTAAACCATCCACTGCTTAGGTGTTAGGTACCTATCTTTTTCAAAGCGGACGAAAAGGTGTCAGCATGATCAATATATGCAAAGTGTTCTAACTTTGCTTGGATGTTCCACTGTAAAGACAGTCACTTATAAATCATAATTGTCATTGCTTTGATTGGTAGTCCACTTAAACGCGCAGCCGCCCTTAATTTTAGGTTAAGGGCTTAACTGTGAAAATGACTCCGATTAAAAAACAATCTTTTTAAAGGAACACCAATATTAGCCAGTTATTGATGGTGATAATATTTAGGTGGATAACAACAATAAACGGAAATAGCATGTTCTATTCACCAAAAGTGACCGCTTTAACTTCTGCAGCACT
>NZ_JBLIKC010000020.1:0-80193 GCF_047636175.1 Zhongshania sp.
TTTTTTATATTATCCCTTAAGCAACCATTTGCATGCTGAGCCATTCCGCCACACAGGCGGGCTTGTCTTCACCTTCAATTTCAATCGTCACCTCGGTCTTAAATAAATACTGACCGGGCTTCTTTGAGCTTATGTCTAAAATCTTTGGAACCGCACGAATGCGCTTACCCACTTTTACGGGGGCAAGGAATCTGACTTTATCAAAACCGTAGTTCACGCCCATATAAAAACCATTGATTATGAGACTATATTCCTCGGCAAAATGCGAGAGCATAGAAAGGCTCAAAAAACCGTGGGCAATTGTACTACCAAAGGGCGAGGTTTTGGCTTTTTCTGGATCGACGTGAATAAACTGGTGATCCAAGGTACAGTCAGCAAATTTATTAATAGTTTCTTGGGTAACAGTAAACCAAGCCGTTGGCTCTGGCTCAAATCCGATCTTATCGGCTACCTGTTCTTTATCAACAAATGTCACCATGGGGCAATCCTCATTTTTTTAATTATCATTAGAACCAGTCGGCCTGCATGTCATAGCAGCTACTATCAAGATCAGTCAGAATTTTAGACCAGACGTGAATTTGAGGAAGCTCAAAACTAAAGAAATAGCGTGTCGCCTGAACCTTACCCTGATAGAAGCTACGGTCACTCTCGTGTGGCGACTTAGCCAGTGCTTCAACCGCAACAATCGCTTGCTTGAGCCACAACCAGCCAATAACCACGTTACCAAATAGCTCTAGGTATTTCACCGAATTAGATAAAACCATATCAATATTTTTATCTAACATCGATTTTAGCAGGAACTCAGTGGTGCTTTTGAGTACCGCAACAGATTCTGCCATTTGCTCTGCTAACGCGCCCAAAGCAGTATGTTTTAAAGCTTGATCTATGGTTGCCTGAAATTCACCCAGCATCAGTGAATAGCCCGCCATATTGTTCATTGGGACCTTGCGCGTAAGTAAGTCTAGCGAC
Source organism: Zhongshania sp. (assembly GCF_047636175.1). Classification (GTDB taxonomy): domain Bacteria; phylum Pseudomonadota; class Gammaproteobacteria; order Pseudomonadales; family Spongiibacteraceae; genus Spongiibacter. Next base: position 970 of record NZ_JBLIKC010000020.1, read on the forward strand.
TGAATACCAGTGGTGCCTTCATGAATCGGGTTTAAGCGATTATCGCGATAGAACATCTCTACCGGATGATCATTGGTATAACCCGCGCCGCCCAAGACCTGTATGGCAATATCATTGGCTTTGGGACCATACTCAGAGGGCCAGGTTTTAACGATTGGAGTAATGAAATCCAGCAGCGTCTGCGCGTACTTCCGAGCTTCTTCTGTGTCGGCGGTATGGCTGTCATCCGCCAATTGGGCGCCAAACAAACACAGTGCCATGGCGCCTTCTGAGTAGGCTTTTTGGGCAAGTAGCATACGCCGCACATCGGCGTGTTCAATAATATTGACCGGCGCTGACAAAGGGTCTTTGCTCGATGGCAGACGACCTTGGGGCCGCTCTTTTGCGTAGTATAAGGAATACTGGTAGCCAGTGAGAGCTAGAGTCGCAGCGCCAGTACCTACCATGATTCGGGCTTCATTCATCATGTGGAACATGCACATCAGGCCGCGATTTTCCTCGCCCACTAGATATCCCACCGCGCCGCCATTTTCACCAAAGTTCAAGGCGCAGGAGGTTTGACCACGGCCACCCATTTTGTGGAATAGACCCGCTAATACAACATCATTGCGCTCGCCCAGTGAGCCATCTTCATTGACAAGAGTTTTGGGAACAATAAACAGTGAAATACCCTTGGTTCCTCTTGGCGCATCTTTAATGCGGGCCAGTACCAAATGCACAATGTTTTCGTTGAGGTCGTGATCACCACCTGAGATATATATTTTATTACCGGTGATGCGATAGCTGCCATCCTCGGCTTTAACGGCGCTGGTGGTGAGATCGCCCAAGCCCGACCCAGAGCTAGGCTCGGTCATGGCCATGGTGCCCGCAAATCGTCCCGCGTGCATCGGCTCAACCCAGGTTTTAATTTGCTCTGGGCTGCCATAAGCTTCAATTAAGCTGGCATTAGCTGAGGTCAACGCCATATAACCGATGGTGGTACTACCTGTGGCGGTCAAGTAGGCACTTACCATTGCGGCCACTATAGGTGGCAACTGCATGCCACCCAATTCAAAATCAGCCGTGGTTGCACCTAAGCCGGCAGCCTGAGCAGCATCTAAAGCCTCTTTGATCTCGGGGATCATAATGACCTTTTCGCCGTCAAAGGTCGGTTCATTACTGTCTATTTTTTTACGAATAGGCAAAAAGTATTTAGTGGCTATTTGCTGGGCAGTGTTAATTGCCGCATTAAAGGTCTCTATCGAATGATCCGCGTAACGAGCTCGATTTATGAGCTTTTCAGCATCAAATAGTTCGTAGAGCATAAACTGTATATCGCGTTCAGAGAGTATTGGCGCTGACATATAATCTGACCTAATTGTTTTGTAGGGGTACATTCTGACAAACTGACCATTCAGTCGCCACGACACCCAATGTCTAGATGAAATAGCCGAGCCGTTTAGCGGCTAATAAAATAATAAGGGGTGCGCTAGAGCCTGACCTGAGGCATCGCCAAAGGTGTATGCCTCATCCTCAGGATACATGGTAATGATGCTAAGCTGGGGCTCAGAGGCAAAGGCGCTAGGCCCCAAAGCCCCCATCATGGTGCCAACACTAAAAAACCGCTTTAACTCGCCATCAATGTCTAATTGCACCCGAAAACTCGCCATAGGCTCGGTGCGCGCGGCGCGCTGAGGCCAATCTGCGGGCACATTTGGGTAGGCTTGTAGACGCTCAATGGTATCGTTTGCGACGTCCGTGCCAGAGAACAAAGCCGTTTGCTGAATAGACATCAAAATAGCGGACAAGGTGTCCGGCCAATCGCTGACAATATTACCGGGACCAGAATTACTAAATATAAAGTCGTAAAAATTGGTGACCGATGCTAGCGCCTCGTCGCTCACTATTCGTGAGTAAAAGCTTACCCAGCCGCGGTTAACCATTAGGATATTGGCCGAGCTGTCCACTACCGAGGCGGGAAACGGGTCTAACGCCCGCAAATTCATCATCAAGGCCTTGCGAAGCCATTTTAACTCCGGCGCATTGAAATCGACCCGCTCTTCTCTGGGAGCGTAGCCGGCGGCGATTAATAAATGGGTTACATCACGCCGCCCCAGACCCATGGCTCGAGCAATATCCAGCACCATGACTTCACTGGGCCGACTATTACCGTTTTCAAGGCGGCTGATGTGCCGCGGTGAGCTGCTTAAGCGATCCGACAGATCTTCTTGGCTAAGATGATGGACACCGCGCCAAAACTTAAGAAAGCGCCCGAAAACCACTTTTGAACTATTATTTTTCATTAACAATGTTATCACGAAGTAAGAACCAGCTGTCGTCATCAAACCAGTTAGCAAACACCACGTAAAGTCCTATCGCGTTTCAATTTTTTGTGACACCAACTCTCCCATCGCATCCTCTACCCAAACGGCGGCATCACCTTGTGTGAGCTCACCTTTCACAAAATACTCCGCACCGGCTTCTAATGTGACAAGGACATCGCCTTCAACTTTGTAGATGTTATTGAATAGTGAAAAAAACGGCACCGATAGATAATTGACCGCGCGAATATGTACTATTCGGTTACCCGCAGGCACAGCGTGACGCCCTCGGCACACGTCTGAACCCAGCTGGCTATTGGCACCGCCGTCGTAAGTGCAAGCAGAGCTGGCATATATGGGCCTATCATCTACCATCGATAATTCATAAAAATGCCACTTGATCATCGACACTTTTCTAATACTATCATTGAGATGAGCGACAGGGCCGCTGTAAGTGGCTGGGGTATTAGGAATCTGGACACAAGCTGCCAATACCCAGCTCACCAAGAATACTGTGAGTACCTTTGGTTTTATCATCTTTGCACCGATTTCATACATAACCCAATAACAGCAACTATAAAAAGTATTCGCTCACATCTCATTGAGACATCGATTGAAGCCTCTAAACACGCGGTATTAAACATAAAACAACCACGCAATCATAGTTAGACCAGATCGATTACCTCAAGACCGCCACAGCAGACATTAATTCTACCAGTATCCGTATGCCGTCAACTCACCTGCCACCTAGCAAGTCGGCCCGCGGCCTAAGACTCTCGCCATCCCGAGATAATGGATACCTTGGCGACGGTTGATGATAGGCTGTTGTTAAGCGAAAAAATAATCATAAACCTAAAAAGACTTTTTCAGGAGACAGACACTATGAGCAACGACACGATTACATCCGGCCTGCAATTAAGATCATTAGTTACTGAGGATGGCCACCTAAAATTATTTTTGAAATCGGCACCGGTGCCCGAACCCGGCGAAGACGAAGTGGTAGTGAGAATTGAAGCGACCCCTATTAATCCATCCGATCAGATGACCCTCATCATACCAGCGGACGTAACCACCGGCGAAACTACTGGAACCGGAGCTGACACGACCTATACCGCTAAATTACGCAAAGGCATTGAGAGCCGCGTTAAACCCCGAGTCGGTAAACCACTCGCTGCGGGTAACGAGGGCGCAGGTACAGTTGTAAAAGCGGGTAGCAGTGACGCCGCACAAGCCTTACTGGGGAAAACCGTCGCGGTGCTAGACGGCGCGCTGTATTGTCAGTACCGAAAGGTTAACGTTATGCAGTGCATGACACTGAACGAGGGCACTACTGCAAGAGAAGCAGCCTCTTGCTTTGTAAACCCGCTTACCGCATTGGGGTTTGTAGAAACCATGCGAATGGAAGGTCACAAAGCTATTATCCATACTGCTGCCGCGTCGAATTTAGGTCAAATGCTCAACCGAATTTGTCTCAACGACGGCATCGACTTGATCAATATTGTGCGCAAAAAAGAGCAGGCTGAGTTACTAAAGGCTCAGGGCGCGAAGTATGTATGCAATTCCAGTGATGATACTTTTATGGCAGACCTGACTGCCGCTATTGAAGAAACGGGAGCATATATCGCCTTCGACGCCACCGGCGGCGGCAATCTCGGGAGTCATATTCTAGGCTGCATGGAAAAAGCGGCGTTAAAAGGTGATCAACATCCCGGGCCTTATGGTTCCACCACATTTAAACAGCTATATATTTATGGTGGTTTGGATATGTCCCCAACTGTTCTTAACCGTAACTTTGGCTTTAGCTGGGGTATCAATGCTTGGCTTCTCACACCTTTCACTCAAAAGGTTGGCCTGGAGAAAACAATGGAGTTGCGTCAGCGGGTAGCCAATGAGCTGCACACCACCTTTGCCAGCCATTACAGCGATGAAATTTCTCTGACAGAAGCGCTTGATAAAGATATTGTTGCCGCATATAGCCAGCAAGCTACCGGCAGAAAATTCCTGATTAATCCTTCTAAATAGCTAGGGCACAACATATGAGATCGCTAGTTAATTTATAATTATAACTTTAGCGATCTCTGCTTACTCTTTAATTTTTAGATGCGCTAGGCCGTTGCGATACTGGCGCTAGTAAAGCCCATTGTAGCGATGGGGTTTTTATTGACGGTATATAGCTATTAAAAGCAGTGCCACGGATATATTAAAGTCTCCACCTCATTCATGTGTCTTAGATAAGCAGATGAATCAATTATAAAAATAGCCACGAACTCACATATCAAGCTGGCGGTAATGGGTCTTTAAAACCGCAATCAGTATGAAGTTCGAGATATTTCCATAACAATAAATAGCGGGAATCGATAGTTATGAGCGCTGATTATAAAGATACGTCTAAAACCAGTACCAAACCGGGTGATAAAGCCACGCCGCCACAATCCAACCCAACAAGCGCGGCGTATTACTCGCTCGGTCTTCTGACCGTTGTTTATAGCTTTAATTTTATAGACCGACAATTACTCGCTATTCTTCAAGAACCAATTAAAGCCGACCTAGGCTTAACGGACTCTCATTTGGGCTTACTCACTGGGTTTGCCTTTGCAGCATTTTATGTAACCGCAGGCATTCCCATTGCACGTTGGGCAGATCGCGCCAATCGCCGAAATATTATTGCACTTGCGGTCTTCATTTGGAGCTTTATGACCAGTATTAGCGGCCTAGCGCAAAACTTTGTGCAGCTGTTATTTGCCCGAATTGGCGTTGGTGTTGGCGAAGCCGGTGGCGGCCCACCCTCCCACTCCATCATTTCTGATATTTTCCCCGTTGAGAAGCGCGCAACTACAATGGGCATTTATTCTTCTGGCGTCAGTATTGGTATTCTTTTCGGTTTTTTACTTGGTGGTTGGCTAAACGAGTTTTTCGGATGGCGAGTCGCATTTGTCGTGGTTGGGCTACCGGGTATATTACTTGCGATTATCGTTAGATTTACGATGGATGAGCCTGAGCGTGGTCAATCTGAATTAAGAAAGGCAAGCACGACCCAACCATCACTTAGAGAAGTATTTTCCGTGCTGTGGAACCGGCCGTCGTTTCGTTACCTGTCCATTGGCGCAGCGCTAAACGCCTTTGCTGGTTACGCAACAGCGAACTGGATAGCCTCCTTTATGATTCGCAGCCATAGCATGACGACTGGCGAGTTAGGGACATGGCTGGCAGCTATATTAGGCTTGGGCGGCGCTATAGGTATGATTTCTTGCGGGTACCTTTCTGACAAACTAGGTAAAAGCGACAAGCGCTGGTATATGTGGATGCCCATGCTCGCACTACTTATTGGCATTCCCTTCAACATTGCAGCATTCACTGTTGAGACCAAATATATGGCCTTAATGTCCCTTGTCATTCCGAGCATTGTTATAAATAGCTTTTTAGGTAATGTTATTGCCATGACTCACGGATTGGTGGGTCTGAGCATGCGTGCTACGGCGTCTGCTGTACTATTTTTTATCCTCAATATTATTGGCTTAGGATTGGGACCGTGGAGTGTTGGTATCCTCAGCGACATACTCACACCTAGCTTGGGTGCGTCCGCCTTGGGTACCGCACTGCTCTATATAGTGCCGCCAATAATGGCTTTAGCGGCAATATCGTTCTATGCGGCATCACGACACTTGAAGGCAGATTTAGCCCTCGCTCCGGACTGACGCGTCGGACCAAAGGGGCCAATTGAAGGGCCCCATTGACACGCTCTATTGAAAAACCACAGCGAATATCGCTAGTCACCGCAAGTATCGACTACCTCTCTCGCCACTCGCATGGCAGAGAGCGCGGCTGGGTAACCACAATACGCTGCAGCATGCATGATGATTTCGCGGATCTCTTCGGCACTGACGCCATTATTAAGTGCGCCTCGAATATGGCCTTTCAGCTCTCCGTGCGCCTGCAGCGCAATTAACATGGACACCGTGATAATACTGCGGGTTTTACCATCTAGGCCATCTCGGGCCCATACTCCGCCCCAAGCATGCTCCATTGCCGCCTCTTGCAGCGGCATATCAAAAGCGTTGGCATTGCCCAGCGACGCATCGACATGGGAGCTACCCATGACTTGTCGACGAATAACTTCGCCGATTTTTTGATCTTCAATACTCATAAAAATCCACTAGTAGCAGTTCGTCTAAAACAGGGTTTGTAAGCGATTGTAATATTATCCACGTAAGGCTGACTAACAACTATTTAACTACCTTCTTATAAGCAGGACATCATAGAGCATGATATCAAACTTGCTGACTATGTCTTATAGCATGAATACAACAAACACCTCGTTACAATCCCACAGCTATTAGCAGTATTGATTGTCAACAAGCGTGTCCGAGTCGCAATCGAAAAATATAACTGTATTAGGCGCATCTGATACACGAATAATCGCTTGCGCACATCAACCGCGCCACCATTTTAAAGCCTGCGCCCCGCAGTATGTATAGTTACCGCGCCAATATGCATAGCCGCTAAAAATGATAGGTTAGGTGGCTACTAATAGGGGGGGGGCGCTTCCACCAACAATCCATCAGCATGCTAGCTCAACTATAACAACGAGAGCCGGTGATCATGATTGAAAATGTAAAAACCGAATACGCCATGACCTTAGTAGGCGAGATAAATGCACCAGTCGCCATAAATAATCGCTTAATTTTTAATGTATTGCGCGGATCGTTTGAAGGGCCTGGCATCACCGGCGAAATGCAGCAGCCAGCTGGCGACTGGATTCAAGTTATGCCCAATGGTCATTGGAGACTGGATGTACGGTTCACCATTTTACTCGATGACGGAAACCACGCTTACGTCAACTATAGCGGCGTAGTACATATGGACGAAAACTTTCAAGCTCGCATCGGGTCTGGCGAAACCATCACCGGCGACGAAATATACTTTCGATCTGCACCATATATTGAAACGAACTCTGAAAAATATGCTTGGCTAAACGAATATGTTTTTATCGGAAAACTTCGGACATTTGGCGGCGGCAAAGTCATATATGACATCTTTAAAGTACTTTAATAAAAGTAGAATGGAGCCGCGTTAGTGAGATCCCTGGAAGCAAATATCGTAGAAGAATATATGCGTAATGAGGCCGCAAAGCTTGCTCAGGGCAAAGCGGAAGACTTTGTTGACGGTCTTCGACAAACCGTCGAGCGCATATTCACCGGCCATGAGGATAAGCCTCAGGCCATGCTTTCTATGCTAACCATGAGCGCAGATTGCAGTGCCGCCGAAATACAAGCTGGCAATACTCTTTGCGAATGGATTACTCATGTCGATTCAGACCCGGGCAGACGACTACTCTATGTGCACGGTGGCGGTGGCCTAGCCGGCTCAGCATCTACACATAGGGCGCTTGCTTCTCGTATTGCCGCACAAACCGCTTGCGTGGTTTTGAGTATCAATTATCGCCTTGCACCGGAGCACCCCTACCCAGCGGCCTTAGACGATTGCATAAAGACCACAAATTGGTTAGCGATGAATTCACCAGCTGGGCGCAGTGAAGCCGATCAATTATTCATGGTCGGCGACTCTGCTGGTGGCGGCCTGGTTTTAGCTGCGCTCCTCCGTCGGCGCAACGCTCTTAAAATACAGCCTAGCGCCGCCGCAACTCTATCGGCATTAACAGATTTCACTGCGCAGTCGACGTCGATGGTAGAAAATCAAGCCTCAGATGCCTTGCTATCAGCACCGGCTATTTTGGCTGCGGGAGGCTTATATTCCGGAGGCCTAGACCCCAATAGCCCTGAGATATCACCCTTAAAGGCAGCGATAGAAAATCTTCCTCCACTGCTCATGCAGGTTAGTGGCTCTGAAGTACTCCTCGACGATTCTAAGATATTTATGAGGGAACACTTAGCTCACGGGGGTGAAGGCGAGCTAAGTGTCTACCCTGGGATGGTCCATGTTTGGCATGCTTTTGCACCGTATTTGCCCGAAGCAAATAGCGCCATCGCAGAGCTGTCTGCCTTTATTGATCGGTATAGATCTTAGGCACATTTAAGAAAATAAATAATAGATCATGGCTTGTCGGTATCAGCCCTAAGCCCTAATCCCTAAACCATGATCATCACAAATGAATCTGCGAGAAGGAAGTGTCATGGAAAGCGTTAAACTCGATTACACAGCGTATGACGAAAACATAGTGGCTAATGGCGGACCAGGCGACTGGAAAGGCATCAATCCGTTTGACCCTGACTATCGCATCGACCCGTACCCAGGAATAAACGCGCTGCGCGAAGCAGATCCAATAAACCTCACTCCGGTAAACACGTGGCGCATCAATCGATTCGACGATATTCAGAATATACTGAGAAATGCCAAAACTAGCCAAACCCTTTCAAGTGGTTTATCTCCCGGCTTCGATCCACTAGATCGGCGTGGCAGTTTCCTAGAGTTTGTTCTTAATAAAGATGGCGACGAGCATGCCCGCTTACGAAAAATAATTGTACGTTCCATGAATATGAAGACGGTGCGCGCAATGGAAGGTGCGGTAATAGAAACTGTAAAAGAGGTTATGGATAAAGCTCTAGCTGATGGTGGACTAGATATTATCAAAGACCTTGCGATGGTAGTGCCATCTAGAATGGTGTGCACCATCATGGGTATTCCTGAGGAAGATCGAGAAATGTTCGATCGCCTCACGGCCATCAGAACTAATGGGTTCTTCGCCCGATTCCTGCCTCCAGAAGTGCAAGAACAATTGCGACAGGCCGGCAATGATATCGCTGATTACTTTGAAAAACTTGTCGCGACAAGACGAAAAAACCTCGGTGAAGATCTTGTCAGTCAGCTAATTATTTCTGCCGATCAAGATGGCGTTATACCCGATGAGCAACTAGCGGTTCAGGCTATCGGAATTATTGTTGCCGGCTATGAAACCACAATCGGACTTATCGGCAATGGCTGCCGTTCACTGATAGAACACCCAGATCAATTAGCGCTCTTTCGTCAGGACACTAGCCGCGTCAACGCGGTAATTGACGAGGGGCTGCGCTACGATGCACCCATTCACTTTATATGGAGAGTACTAACCGAGCCCTTTGAAATCGGCGGTAAATTACTCCCGAAGGATGCCGTACTCTGGCTGCATATTGCGGCAGGGAACCACGACCCCATGCGGTTTGAAAATCCCGACACCTTTAATATTTTGCGTGAGCGTAATGCCAATGTCTCGTTCGGTGGTGGCGCTCACTTCTGTTTAGGGAATCAGCTGGCCAGAATGGAAGCGCGGCATGCCTTAACCGAGTTTTCTGAGCGCACAAAACACCTAAAAATCAACGCCGGCGGCATCGTCTGGTCACCCTCATTCTTTCGCGTAATGGGGAATTATCCAGTCACCTTCTCATAAACTTAAAACGCCACCGAAGGGTGAACCGATTATTATCGGCGCACTCTCATGCACCATCAAATTAGTACAATAATTCTAGGAGGTACAGCTAATGTTAGCCGGTCAGATGATGACACAAGCACTCACGATTACGTCGATTATGAAGTTTGCGGATCGCGTATTTCCAGATGTTGAAGTTGTATCCTGTACCGCTGACAATCCACTACATCGCTATACTCTCGCAGATGCGTTCCGTCGCAGTCGACAACTCGCAAATGCACTGGCAGCGGCAGGAGTCCAAACCGGTGATCGAATCGCCACATTAGCGTGGAACGATTACCGACATTTCGAGCTATATTATGCCGTACCCTGTTCTGGCGCGGTTTGCCACACCATCAACCCACGATTATTTCCTGAGCAAGTTGACTATATTATTAATCACGCCGAAGACAAATTACTGTTTACTGACCCGGCCTTCCTACCGCTGCTTGAACAATCACAAGGCAAACTACCGAAGCTAACAAAGATAGTAGTCTTGACCAACGCAGCCAATATGCCTCAAACCAGCCTGTCGAATATTGAAGACTACGAAAGCTTTATTGCAGGCCACTCTGATCATTTTAACTGGCCAGATATTGACGAGAATACCGCCAGTGGGCTTTGTTATACCTCAGGTACAACGGGCAAGCCCAAAGGCGTCTTGTATAGCCATCGCTCATGCGTACTGCATTCCTATGCAGCGGCACTACCAGATACGATGAACCTTTCTTCTAAGGACGTAATACTACCGATTGTTCCTATGTTTCATGTTAACGCCTGGAGTATTCCCTATTGCGCAGCAATGGTGGGTGCGAAGATTGTTTTCCCCGGATCCAAAATGGGCGATGGAGAAACCTTGCAGCGCCTAATTAGTAGTGAACAGGTTACTATTTCTGCCGGGGTACCCACTATATGGTTGGCACTACTGAACTACCTGCGAGAGAGTGGCAAAACAATATCAAGTTTAGAACGAATCGTGGTGGGCGGCGCTGCCTGCCCCTTATCAATCATAGAAGAATTCCAGGAAAAACACGGCATTTACACCCATCACTCATGGGGCATGACGGAAACTAGCCCCTTAGGTGTGTTCAACACGCTTAAGTCAGGAATGGATGCTCTGCCCAAAAAGGAGCTAAACCAAATTCGTCTAAAACAGGGCCGCCCCGTATTCGGCGTTGATTTACGAATTGTCGCCGACGATGGGAGCATCCAGCCCTGGGATGGTGAGTCCATTGGGGAGGTTCGCATTAAAGGAAACTGGATTTGCAGCGGCTACTACAAGGACAAAGGCATCACTAGCCATGACGAACATGGCTATCTAAAAACCGGCGATGTCGCTTGTATGGATAGACAGGGCTATATGCGTATTACCGACCGCCGCAAAGATGTTATTAAATCCGGCGGTGAATGGATAAGCTCCATAGAGCTAGAAAACGCAGCCGTCGGTCACCCAGCAATTTTTGAAGCAGCGGTAATTGGTATACCAGACTTAAAGTGGAGCGAACGTCCGCTACTAATCGCGGTAAAGTTAGCTGGAGAAATAATCGATGAGAAAATGCTTTTATCCTATCTCGGCGGCAAAGTCGCTAAATGGTGGGTACCCGAAAATGTAGTATTTATTGACGAACTTCCACACACTGCCACCGGAAAAATAAGCAAAAAAGATCTCCGAAGTCAATTCGCCAATTACATTCCGAAATAACAATGCACACACTCATTTTTAAAAAATCATAAGGCACTAAGTGACTGCGGGTATCACATCCTAAATAAAGTAAAGCTCACCTCCCCAAATTAACTCCATATAGTGCCTATCGGCGTGTCTGATGGTAGATTCGTTGCACACTGGGCTTGAAGTAGTTCAGCGCAGGCTAAAGCATCGGTCAAAGCATTATGTTGTCGATAGTAAGGCAAGTGGTAGCGAGTGCGGCTGTCAGCTAGGCGAATGGATTCCGCTTGTCGCCCAAGCAGACTGCGCCAAAGATTTTGACGAATAGTGCGAGCGAAGCGCGCCTCGAGAGCCATGGTATCGATGACGGGAAATTCGATACCCTCGTGAATATGACGTCTAAGCGCCGCATATAGAAAACGTTGCTCTATAGGGCTGTGATGGGCGACAACAATTTTACCCTGCAAACATCCTAGCAACTTGTCGATTAAGGTAGAAAAATCAGGGGCATCAGCTACCGCGGAATGGGTAATACCGTGAACGACAACAGAACTTGAATGCAAGCGTGTTTCTGGTTTTATAATCCAGTGTCTAGCGGCATTGCAACGTATACGGCTGGTGCTCATGGGTACCAAACCAATACTGATAATACTGTCTTGCTTGGGGTTCAAACCGGTAGTTTCGAAATCTAAGGCCACCATAGGCACGTCGGTAATTAGCGTTGACGGTGGCACAACGCCCTGCTCATAAAAGGCTTTTAAGGCAGGATATTTACTGGTTTTCGCCAGTAGCGCAAAACGACTGGACCAGTCCACCTGTCCGCCTTGCGACATAGCATGAGCCTGACCAGCAAACTGTTTTCTGGCAAGATAAAACATGTAAGCTCCTCAATTTACCCTGCCCAGTTGATATCTGAACTTCATAAAGCGCTGAGCGCTACTTAATATTTGAAAGGCTTCTTTAAGATTTTTGCGCTCAAAATCTGATAAATTCTCGGGTTCAATATTGTTGTCCGGCTCGCGTTTTAACTCGATATCTACGGCTTGATCACGGATTCTTACCATAGCAATAAATTCTAGTGCATCGCGTAAATCGAGCCCTCTGCCAGGCGGTAGTATTCCCGCCTCAATAATATCTTCTAGGCGATCAAAGGTGTTGCGCGCAGACGATCCCACAGCCAAAGCATGTAGGCGAACGAGATCGGCGATCGGGGCGGTGCCACGACGCTTCATATTGATAGAATTAGTTTGGCGACCATCTGTTTCCATCACAAAATCTTTGAAAAATCCTAAGGGAGGCGTTCTGAGCAAGGCGTTACGAGCCATACATGCTAAAAATCGCGGATTTTTTTGTGCCTTTTGACGGATAAAAACATTAAGTTGTTCTGCCCAATGGATCTGACCCCACACACCCTCTAGGTCAAAAAATATTGCGCTGTGTAATAACGACTCTGCACTAGGTTGCTCAATCCACTGACTAAAATATTGCTGCCAAACAGCCAATGGTTGTCGCCACTGAATATTGCTCGCCATTATATTTCCTGTGCAATAGCTATAACCACAACGCGCCAAACCGTCACTGACAAAGGCCGCCAAGCCCCTAAAATATTCGTCATGTAACTTGGGATCAAAGTTATTATCAAGAATAAGAGCATTATCCTGATCGGTCACTATTAGCTGTTCGCCGCGCGCCATTGAGCCTAAGGCTAAAAAACAATATGGCACCGGCGGAGGCCCTAAATGCATCTCGCCAAGCTCACACAGGCGCTGTTTGAAACTACGCCCCACCACAGCCATCGCACTGCCAATCATTTGCGAGTTGGCGTCTTGGTGCACCATGCGTGTGAAACAACCTTGTACTCCCTGAGTAAGCACGGCTAACTCATCGACGCTTTGGGCACTATAAATACTCTTCACCACAAATAAACTATTTTGCGATTCGTAACGCAAAATATCGAGATGACTAATAAGGCCGATAGGCACTTTTTTCTTAAGAACAGGAAGATGCTGAACATTGTGTTTTAGCATCAGCATCATCGCTTCAAACACAAACTGATGACTCTGCACATAGATCAGTTCTGACGTCATAATATCCGCCACTGGAATATCACTACTTAAGCCCTGTGCAACCATGTGCTCACGAATGTCTAAGTCAGTAATAATGCCGATAACTGGATCTTCATGCTCTATCTGGTCTTGTTCGGAACGAATGATTAATAGTGAGGATAGATTCTCCTCGGTCATGCGAATAGCGGCTTGATGCACCGTGGTGGAGCTGAATACGGTGACCGGTAAAGCGGTGATTAAAGTCGCTACTTTAGCTGTTAGCAAGGTATTATCGTCTTCCCACTTGACCATGGATTGACGTAAACGGGTTTGATCTTCCACTTCAACAAAATCTGCAAAATGCTCGAAATTATCGAATAAATAATTAAAAGTTTCCTTGCTGATGAGGTACACCAGGGTATCTTCAAGGGCGGTGACAGGGAAACGAACTGGGCGATTAAGCATTAAGCTCTGTTCGCCAAAAAATTCGCCCGCCTTTAGGCGATTATATAATTTTCCGTCTCGGCGAAATACTTCTACCGCGCCGCTGCGGATGACGTACCACTGATGATTGTCTTGCCCTAAGGGCAATATATCCGACTTCGCCCGATAATAAGCGACTTCAATATTATTGGCTACGTCGCCCAGCACTTTGTCAGGTAAGTTTGAAAATGGTGGGTGACGCCGAAAAAAATCCAACACTTCGGATTGGTCAGCCTGCATTATTGAGCTCCGTACTTTACTAGCATAACTCGCCTCGAAGCATTATAGCTTCAAGACGAGCGCACGCCAATTCGCGAACTATCTAGGCTCTGACATCAGGCCTTTAACCGTGGAAAATGCGGCTACCAACAGCACCAAGGTAAAAGGCAAGCCAGTAGATATGGCCATCGCCTGTAAGGCCACTAAGCCGCCACCCACAATCAGCGATACCGCAACCAGACCTTCAAATACGCACCAGAAGACTCGCTGTGGCGTTGGCGATTCTACCTTGCCACCCGCGGAAATAACGTCAATCACCAGCGACCCGGAATCAGATGAGGTCACAAAAAATACGATCACCAGCACAATGGCAATGAACGAGGTGATACTGGACAAAGGCAGCGCTTCGAGCATTGTAAACAGCTGCAATGGTAAGTCAGTCTCAACGACTTTTTGAAAACCGTCTACCACAACTTGTTTTATCGCCGTACCGCCAAACACAGTCATCCAAAACACACAGGCGACCGAGGGTATCAACAATACTGAAATAATAAATTCACGTACTGTGCGACCACGAGACACTCTAGCGATGAACATGCCCACAAAAGGACTCCAGGATATCCACCACGCCCAGTAAAATGCGGTCCAACCAGAGGCAAAATTACTGTCCTCGCGGCCCACGGGATTTGCTAATTCTGGCAAATAACGAAAATAGGCAACGATGTTTTCAAAAAAACCTGTCGCAATAGCGAGGGTTGGACCCACGATCAATACAAAAAACAATAGTAGCAGAGCAAGAACCATATTGAGTTCAGATAATTTTTTGATCCCCCCATCCAAGCCCCTTACCACTGAAATCAGCGCTAAAGAGGTGATCCCAATCACTAACAAGATCTGGGTCGTTTCCCCTAAGGCAATTCCAAACAGATGGTGCAGGCCGGCAGCAGCTTGAGATGCCCCCAAACCCAAAGAGGTAGCCAAACCAAATAAGGTCGCCAACACCGCCAAAATATCGATGATATGACCTGGCCAGCCCCATACACGCTCACCTAAAATCGGATAAAATACTGACCGAATAGTCAGGGGTAAACCTTTGTTGAAAGAAAACAAAGCTAAACCCAACGCCATCACGGCGTAAATCGCCCAGGGGTGTAATGCCCAGTGATAAATAGTAGCCGCCATTGCCAAACGTTCTGCTGACTCTGCATTCCCTGCGGCGCCACTTAGTGGAGCCCAATCAGTGCGCATGCCGCTTTCGCCTGCGGTGCCGGCAAAGGAGGTCGTAAAATGTGTCAGTGGCTCTGAGACGCCATAGAACATTAATCCGATGCCCATGCCTGCGGCAAATAACATCGAAAACCAGCCCAGGTAGCTGTAATCCGGGGTCGCCTCAGTACCGCCTAAGCGCACTCGCCCTAAAGGCGAAACTACAAGCGCTAAGCAGATCAGCACAAATACGTTTGCTGCACTAATAAAAAACCAGTCCAAATTAGTGGTTAGCCAGTTTTTTACCCCATTAAACATGGGCTCAGCTTGTTCTTGGAAAAACAAGGTAAGAGCAACAAAGGCAATTACCATGAGTGCTGAGATAGCAAATACTCTATTGTGTATATCTAAACCAAAAGGGCCGAGATTAACTAGAATATTGTCTTGGCCTACTTGATAGTCGGTATCAATCGCGTTGACCCTACCATCAGGAACCATAGGGTCCGTATTATCTGTCATCAGATTGTCCTTGCTATGTGTTTTTTAAACTTGTGACACTTTTTAGCTTAGAAGTAATAGCCGATATTGATATTAAAGCGCTGCTCATACTCGCTGCTGTTACCGGCTGCACTGCCACCTACAAACGGCTGATTTTTGGCGTGCACCCAGTCAAAATAAGTAAACAGTCCGCCTGCTGCTACCGACACCCCAGTCACGTTCATAACCGTATCGGCACTGCTATCTGACTTGTCGTAAACAATCCCATAGTTATTATAAAATTGAAGCCCTGTTACCGGACCGAAGTTCACAGCCAAGTCGTAAGCTAGATTCGCCGTAGATGAGGTGGCTTCAGCGGCAATAGAATCATAAAAAGAGTAGGCACCTACGGCAATACGATCGACCTGAGCAATATCGTAGCTATATTCGCTATGTTGCAACTGCAAATGCCAGTTTTGATATTGGCTATTGGTATGTAGTGCCCAGGCTTGATAATCACCAACGCGTCTATCGCCGTCGTGAATGCCCGCGCTTAATGCTGATATCCCTACTTCGGTGGACAGTTCTCCCTGCTCAAAATGATAGGCAAGGCGACCACTAAACGTATTGTATTCACCTAAAGGCTGCGTTGGCTCATCATAAATTCCATCACCTGGCGCCCGACTGCCAACAATATCGTAGGAATAACGGTCAGAACGATTATCCACATAACCATCTACGCCCCCTAACTCATCGTTTTTAAAGAACGCTAAATCCAACTGCCAGTTATCAGCGACACTGCGCTTAAAGACCACACCTAAATCAAAATCATCTTCCAAACCGAGATAGTAATTAGTACTGAAGAAGTAATTTTGCGAATTATATGGGCTATTACCAAATGGCACCTTAGTAATACCGGCCTGCACTTCCCAATTCTGGCTAAATTGGTAACCAACATAAGCGTATTTAATCGCTCTCATATAGTCAAAGAATCGAATTTCCCCATTGAGGGAGACATCGCCAATTTCACCTCGAACATTTATGCGAAAGATATCAAAATCAAAGTCCCCGCCACGATCTTTATTACCCTCACTATAGGAGGTGTAATTGTAATTACTGCGAATGGCCCCACCGATGGTAATACCGTCTTCAGACTCGACCTCGACTGGATTTGCTTCAGTAACTTTCTGCCTAGTTAAGGTTTGAGTATTCAACGCTACTTCTGACGTTGTTTCATTTGCTTGCTCCTCAATCTCGACCAGTTTCGCTTGCAATGACGAGATTTGAGCCTTGAGCTTGGCAAGCTCCGCTGCGGAAACTTCTGTAGTTTGTGCATATATCGGACTGGCACATGTACTTGCGAGCGCAATTGACAGCAAAAGATGCTTATTCATAGTAACTCCCGGTAATAAAAATTCGATTGAATCAATGAGTCACGCGCAACTTATTAAAAGCAGTTGGCGATGTGTTGGAAAAAAACGTCTCTTTTCGGTGTAATACACTATCAATAAAGCATTATTGAAAAATACCTTATTGGCCGGCATTAAATACGCGATTATGCTGTTATTATAAATAATAGATGGTTATCTTTTTGGCGATAAAAGGCTAACTTTGTTTTATATCAGCACTAAGGTATAGGTACCAATACAGACAAATTAGCAATGAAAAAAATAGCTTAGCCATAAATCGCACTGATCTATCTTTGCAAGGTTCTCTAAAATCACGCCTAAACTTGACCTAATAAGCGGCTATGAAGTAATTTAGTATGAATCGACGAGTACTGTAACACAAAAACCTTGCATATAACGGTTAGACCTAAATCTGCGCGTATTAGAGACTTCGTTATTATTATATTTCTAATAATGGCATTAAATGGGTGTACCGGATACTGTGCAATCTCCATCCGGTACAGAGTCTCTTATATACGTAATATTAATTAATATAAAAATTCAAGAAATCTAAGAAATACAGTCATAAGTATGGGATAAAATTATTAATTATCTTAATATATTCACATCAACTATAATTTTATTCTGTCGCATAGCCTAATATTTTATACTTTAACCGCCCTCTTCCTTTCAATTACACTATTAACATTCCTCTTTAACGAATTAATTTTAGACACTAAATATTCAACGGACATTAAATCCCAGAAAAGAGGCAGTACGACTATGATTTTTAGTGATCATCAGTATGATCGATCGACCTCATGTACTTGTCGCTTAAATCCGGCATTGAACTATAAAATCATTGATATTAAACCGTATAGGGATCTAAATCCCGGAGCATATAGCGACTAAATAATTCTCTTTAAAAATCAATCTTAATTTTTGCACCATACAATCGTGGCGGTGCTAATGCTGCGGACACCCCGAAGTCGTTCTCAACCATCGCCACATAATAATCTTCATCTTTAATATTATTTACATAAGCAGTTAGGGTTATACCTTTGGGCTCATATATCCAGCTCATCCGTGCGCCATAAAGCTCGTATTGCGCCTGTTGCGCATGAGGCGTATTTGACGCTGTATAGTAAAAGCTGTCTTTAAACGCATAATCGACCGCCAGCTCAATATAACCAAAATCGCCTAACTCTATACCTTGATTAATCGCGATATTAGAGCTAAAGGCCGGAGTCCGTGGTACATCATTGCCAGTAAAATCTCTTTCAGCTAGTAATGTTAAGGCACCAGGCCCATATGCTAATCCCGTATCTTCGTCATAGCCTCGCCCATCTTTGAAATCAGAAAATTTAGCTTCTATATACGATGCCCCGCCTGAAACCACTAAACCTGGGTTTAAACTAGGCATCGGCTGAAATAGTAAATCCACCTCCCCTCCTTTTATCGTGGATTCCTTAGCATTAAAATAATTAACTACTCCGCCTGATGTCAGACCAACAAACGCCGAAATAGGGTTCTTGGTAATCGTATTAAAAAAAGCCCCGTTTAGACGCAGTGTGCTGTCCAGTAGATCTGATTTAAAACCAATCTCCAGCGACGTTGTTTCAGACTTATCGACTTCATCAGGCTCGGAAAAGAAATTGAGAATATTGTATGTCTGACTCTTAAAGCCCTTTCCTACAGAGGAGTAAACCTGCACATCATCACTGGCAAACCACTGTAAAGCCACTCGCGGAGCGACCGAAACATCTTCGAGTTCGGGCTTGTTGAACGTACCGACTCGAATATTACGACTTCGATCATCACTGTCAAAATACTCCTCCGTAGGCGTTCCAAAAATAGGATTTACAATATCAAAGTAACTATTAATTAAACCACGAGTTTCCTCTTGATAGCGCGCGCCCAACGTAATATTAAAACTGGGTGTCAGTGAATACGTTGCCTCGGCGAATATTGAGTCGGAATCAATGGTTATCTTTCCGCCCGCCTCTAAATATACGGAACTATTGGTAACAGGTGATAGCAAGTCATTTAACAAATCTCCGACTGATCCAGCAAAACCAGTAACAAGTCCGCTAGCGATCTCAGGTGAGAGCTCAAAGAAAATACGCTCAAAACCACCACCGCCCTCCAAATGGTAATATCCAGCTACCCATGTAAGCTTGTCGGACATCCAGCTATTTTCAGTGGAGCTAAGCTGGAACTCATACGTTTTCTGAAAAACAGGTTCGTTGTAAGTAAAAAAACTAACCTTGTTTAAGCTGGTGCCGTCATAATCTGTGGTGGTGCGATCATAAGTTAAAGACTCTTGATCGGAGTAAACAAACTTAAGTGCTACCACGTCAAATTGCCACTCAAATATCCAGCCATAAAGTTCAGCATCTGTGCGCATTTGGCCTTCTTTGTCGTTTTCCACTAAGCGACTCGGTTGCTGGGCCTGAGCACCGATAGAAAGGCCGGCGGGACGAATATTAACTTTTTTATCCGCATCGGCTAACTGAACGTCTGTTTTTTGAGCAATACCCGTAATACGAATATTTTCACCGAAATCTTGTATTAATTTAACTCGATAGCTCTCAGAAAAATCTTCTTTGTCATCGTGCTGTACTACACCATTTACCGCGCGCACGTTTATATTGTCGCGTTGATCCTTATAGTAAGAAAAGCTCACACCTGTGCTATCTGTCAGCGCCGCAGCAAAATAGCCTTGCGCATGCCGGTCATCGTAATTCCCAGCGCCATAATTAATAAAACCTTCATAGCCTTCAGCCGGTAACGATTTTGAAATAATATTGATTGCGCCGCCAGTAGCGCTTCTTCCGTATAAAGTCCCCTGGGGGCCTTTCAAGACCTCAATACGCTCAACGGGGCCAACTGCATCAGATTTTCCATGAGCAGACGCAATGTTAATACCGTCTACGTAAGAAGCAATACTCGGCTCGGAATTAGGTAGAAATGATTCGCTACCTACACCACGTAAATAAATTACTGTATATCCGTACTGCTGAGTGAATGTAAGACCGGGAATGATTTTCTCTAAGTCAGCCGTTTGCTCAATACCAAATGCTTCCAATTTTTCACTTCCCAACGCCGCCATCGTAATTGGTACATCTTGAGAATTCTCCTCCCTCTTTTGCGCAGTAACCACAACCTCTTCTAACATTCGATTTCTAGTATTAGATTCAGCGAAGGACTGGATGCTGGCAAGACCGAATGCCCCAAGCATTAATACACAGAATATACTTTTAGAAAAATTACAATCTGTCTCTCTCATTCACCTTATCCTTATTTTAATTATATCAATCACATCTTGGTAAATAGGCATGGGCTTTTAAAATAAATTTTCATCTATCTCACTTTTAAAAAACCACACCAAACAAGGCATACTAATTTTCTTATAGAGACTGGATGGCTCTATTTCATGTTCAAAAATTATAGTCCATGCGTTATCAACACTTTGATTCTCAATTGGCAGATACTATCCAGATAAATGCCCGCGTAGACCATCACATCAAGTAGCATCTACTCCCCCCTATTACTAATAGGTTGATGACCAAAAAAAACCGTTAAAGTAGGCTGGTATTTACTTCCGGAGAGAATGTCATGTTGACCGTACATAACAAAAAAATTGTTCTTAACAAAAGGCCCAACGGAAATGTCAGCCCTGATTGCTGGAAGGTCATTCAAGAAAACATGGATATAGACCTAAAGCCTGGCGAGTTTATTGTTAAAGTAATGTATATTTCAGTTGACCCAGCAATGAGAGGATGGATCAACGATGTGGAGTCCTACATGCCGGCTGTCCAAATTGATGAAACTATGCGGGCCTTAGGCTTGGCAGAAGTGATTGAGTCGAAGAATGACTCTTTCGCTAAGAACGACATATTATCTGGTATGTTTGGGGTTCAAAAATTCTGCAAACTAAATAGCGTCCTTGCAATCGAAAAGCTTGACATAACTAAGCTTTCAAATTTAGATAAATCGATGCACCTCAGCATTCTTGGCATGCCAGGAATGACCGCGTACTTCGGCTTAACAGATGTGGCCAAAATTCAATCAGGGGAAACGGTTCTAATTTCTGGCGCAGCCGGTGCTGTTGGCAGCATCGCGGGACAAATCGCTAAGATAAAAGGATGTAATGTCGTAGGCATCGCAGGCGGCGAGCTAAAATGTCGATATCTCGTAGAGGAACTTGGATTTGATAGCGCAATAGACTACAAGAATGTAAAAGACCTAAATAATGCTATTGCATCAAGCTGCCCTAACGGGGTTGACGTCTTTTTTGACAATGTCGGCGGGGCAGCACTTGACGCAGCGCTAAATCATATAAACCCCAACGCCCGAGTAACCATATGTGGAGCGATATCACAGTATAATGCCTCGGGCTTAAGCATCAGGGCCGAAATTGATTACATTCCGATTCTGTTTAAAAGTGCTCGGCTGGAAGGTTTTGTAGTACTAGACTACTACTCACGCTACCACGAGGGAGTAAGCCAGCTCAGCGAATGGATCCAGCAAGGAAAAATAAAATCTAAAGAAGATATTCGCCAGGGTATTGATCACTTCGGTGAATACTTCAAATTACTTTTTGATGGCGGTAACTTCGGAAAATTGATCTTAGAGCCGTAACAAAACTGTTCCCCGCCTAGCATGACCAGCTGCGGGGGATTTAGAATATAACTCCAGTTTTATTCCTACTGAAAAGGATAAAATTTTACGCTAAGTCGATACTGCAGGAAGAATTCCGCCTTAGCTCACTTAATACTCGATCTAAACTTCCGCCTAGCGGCATCAATTCAATAAAAGTTTGTCATGATAGTCACCGAAGTAATATGAGTTAATTTAGCGGCGAGCGACAACTGAAGAGTATTCATGCTAGCGGCGGGGACAAAATCCCGACCGCTTACAAAAATCCAATTATTAGTAGCGAGATTATTCAGAGCGGGCTCTGGGCCAGAATATCCAACAAAAGTAAAATTACTGGCGTGCCCGGTACGGCGTCTAGCGCCGGGGGCCTGCCATACTTAGATTACAAATTAATACGTAGACTGCGGCTAGAGCAATTTTTATTGTACTATCTATCATCATTATATTCCTAAAATCACTTATTTTATAAAAATATAGTGATGTAACTCCACCGCATTCACGATTTTAAAATTATCATTAACACCAATTGATATTTATCAATTTTTCGTTTTATTCAGCTACTTTGAAATTATTCACTAGCGGACGCTTGATGATCATATAGTTCGAATCCGTCTTTCCGGTTTTTGAAAAACTATCGTATTATATCGTTACTACGTTGAGCGCCCCATCTACCGGCATGACAACACCGTTCATAAAAGAACCCGCTTCGCTGGCTAAAAGAATGACTGGACCATTGAGCTCGTTCAGATTCCCTAAGCGTTTTGCAGGCATTCTAGCGATATACTCTTGTCCTTCCATGGAATCAAAAAAGTCTTTACTCATCTCAGTTTCAAACCACCCTGGGGCAATCGCATTTACACGAATATTATATTTACTTAAATCGAGTGCCATGCCTCGTGTGAGCTGCGCAACTGCCCCTTTCGACGCACAGTAGATTGATTGACCTGGCTTAACGCCCAGTGCTAAAACAGAAGAAATATTTATTATTGAACCCGACTTATCCGCTTTTATCATGCGCCTCGCGCCCTCTTGAGCGACATTCCAGACACCGTTAAAATTTGTATCCATAACAGAGTTACGACTTTCTTCATTAATTTTCAGGAAACTACCGGGAGCCGCTATACCAGCATTATTGATAATAGTATCAATGACACCGACCTGTTCGTTCACAAAATCAAAACCCACATTAACACTATCTCTGTCGCTGACATCCATTCTGACCGTTATCACTTTACCGCCGCTTGACTCAATTTCTTCTCGGAGAGCGTCTAACTTGTCGATACGTCGTGCCGCGGCAACAATCACCGCACCAGCGGCAGAAAGCCCTTTTGCTAAAGAGTAGCCTATACCAGATGACGCACCGGTAATTAGCACAAGCTTTCCCCTGACAGAAAATAAGTCATTGGTCATAATCTTCCCTTATAATAGAATTCATATAATTTTTTATGATCTTATATCTTGATAACATCATTTATCTGCAGCGTCTAAAAATGACTAAGTAGAAACAGATCTACGCGGCGGTCTTAACGACGTCAAATTCAATGGGAATCGATGCAAACCAAATAGGCCGCTGTCTCTTTCTAGCTCTCGTCTTAAGGTTTCTTCTACGCTGTAGAAAGCAATTTCATCCCAGGGGATATCTCTAGGGTCGAAAAGGCGTGCCTCAAGACACTCACTTGCCACTTCAAAATTTGCTGACATCATGTCAGCGCGGAAAAAAACATGAACTTGGTTTGCAGCAGTCACATTTGTTACAGATAGTATTTTACCAAGTTTTATTTTTATCCTGGCCTCTTCCCATGCCTCTCTCTGCGCACACTGTTCAACAGTTTCACCACTTTCGACATAGCCGCCGGGCGCAGTCCAGCAACCATAGCCCGGTTCAATAGCCCGGCGACACAGGAGTACTTTTTCTTTCCAAAAAGGTATGCAACCTGCAACGACGACTGGATTTCTGTAGTAGACCTTGCCACAAGCGTTGCACGTATGACGTGGCAAGCTGTCATTCTCTGGCGTTTTTAAGGTCACCGACGAACCACAAGATTGACAATATTTCATAGCAACACCTTCAACAAGTTCAGACAATATAACGCCCGCTGCCTACTTCGCTCTCAGCGCTGGAAGCACCTTACCCATAAATAACTTGATAGTATGAATAGCCACCTGTTGAGTGTTACCGCCGAATTTTACGCAGATATTCTGCTCATAATTACCAATAATGCTTCGGCGACGCTCCACTCGTTCGGTGATTTGCTCAGGAGTACCGTATAAATTGCAGTCTATATACGCATCCATGAGTGTATCGAAATTTGTCTTCTCGTATATATCGATATCGTCGCCATAAGACTTATAAACCTTACTGTTTTTAAAGTGATCGCCAGCTAACTCATAATGATCCATCACGGACGCAAAATACCCACCAATATGCGCTTTAGCTAACTTCCTTGCTTCGGCAGCATCTTCATGACACACAACAAAATCGCAAAGACGCGGTGGCTTAGGTTCATCGTTGTGATATTTACGATACTCAGTGTTATACATATCAATAGAGTCCTTAAGCTTCTCATCACTTTTATTAGAGAAGAGGATCATCTGAGCGCCAAGTTTGGCTACTTGCAAGACTGAGTCTGGCGACATGGCTACGGAGTAGAAACGGTCTTTCCAGGTAGAAATAGGTCGCGGGCGTATCTCCACTCGAGATTGCTTGTAAAACTCTCCATCTCCTTCTAAAAAGCCGCTTTCCAATCCTCTAATAATCATTTCGGCCGATTCATCAAAGCGATCACGCGACTCCTCCATATTGATACCGAAACCTTGATACTCGCACCGCGCTAGGCCGCGACCCACACCTAGAATGGCTCGGCCATTACTCAGATGGTCTAGAAAGTTGATCTTCTCGGCAACGCGAAGCGGGTCATTCCATGGCAAAATTACAGCACCAGTTGCAAGCCTTATTGTTGATGTCTTACCGGCTAGGTATGATAAAAATTGAGTATTATCTGGACACGCTGAATAGTCAGTAAAATGGTGCTCCACTGGCCATATTTCGTCGAATCCCATTGGCTCCGCCATCTCTGCAATCGCAATCTCTTCCTGAACATGATCGACATCTGACATGCTACTGCCATAGTTCTGAAACATTATTTGTAAACCAATTTTTTCCATTATAATTCCCCAACCTTAATGTTATTATTTAACTTCAATTTTTTCTCAAGCAATTTCGGGCAAATCAATAATCAGCCCGGACAGCTCCTCGGTCAGCTCGATCTGACATGCCAGCCTGCTAGTAGGTCTAATCTCAGCCATCCCACCCTCCAGTGTGCAGGCCTCAATGTCCTCCATAGGCGGTAACTTATCTAACCACTCTATTCGAGGGTAACAATGACAAGTGCCACAGGCACATCCACCACCACACTGCGCCTCAATTTCGGCCACCATATAATTGCTAGCACATTCCATCAGTGTACAACCTGAACTGCATTCCGCGTCTATAACGCCACCACTAGCGGATACGAACTTCACTTTCACCATATTCACACCTCTTTTCAGCTAATCTGAGCGCCGAGTTCGTGATACTTACCACCGGAAAAAATAAGTGGTGCAACTGAGAAATCAACTTTATATTCAAGCACTTTTCCTACCAGGATTTGATGATCGCCGGCGATATACTTGGTAGTGACCTCACACTCCAAAACAGCGCGCGAGCCACTTAGCACTGGACTTCCATAATCACCGATATCAAATCTTTTTATGAATTCAGATTGATCATTTGTCGAACGGGCGAATGTATCCGCCACATCCTGCTGGTCTATAGCTAAGATATTTACGCCAAATCGCTCAGCGCCATTGAAAGCCTCATAAATATTGGATTTTAAATCTATAGACCAAAGCACTAGTGGTGGTTGCAAAGACAATGAAGAAAAGGAATTTGCGGTCATTGCAATAACGTCACCGGTTTTTGAGGTCGTCGTTATCAACGTCACGCCAGTGGCAAATAGACCTAGCGCATTGCGTAACTCTCGATAATCAAGCGTCATAACCTATTCCTACAGTTATATTTATGTCGGAGTATTATTGCGCTGTGTATCCGCCATCTACGGGCAACACTGTTCCAGTGACAAAACTTGAACGATCCGAACAAAGCCAGATAACAGCTTCCGCTAGTTCATATGTTGCGGCTAATCTCTTCGCGGGTACCGCAGCCAAAATGTCTTTAAGAGCATCCGGTGTCTCTGCTAGCACTTGGGTAACCATGGGAGTCGCGACGCCACCAGGACAAACAGCATTAATGCGAATATTCTGTTTAACGTAGT
Source organism: Zhongshania sp. (assembly GCF_047636175.1). Lineage (GTDB taxonomy): Bacteria > Pseudomonadota > Gammaproteobacteria > Pseudomonadales > Spongiibacteraceae > Spongiibacter. The sequence goes on from NZ_JBLIKC010000020.1 coordinate 27,128, forward strand.
CAAGTGCCGCGCTTTTGCTTATGCCGACTACTGCGTGCTTACTTGCGCAGTAAGTCGATATCATTGGTGCCGCCACGAGGCCCATTACCGATGAATTATTAACGATCGCGCCACCTCCATTTTTCAGCATCGCTTTTATCTGATATTTCATACATAAAAAGACACCCGTCAGGTTTACTGCGATAGTGCGCTCAAAGTGACCAATATCGATTTCATCTAAGGCAACAAGTTGTCCCTCAATCCCGGCGTTGTTAAACGCACAATCAAGGCGACCAAAGGTATTTACGGCATGGGCAACCATATTCTCGACTTGTACAGAGTCGGTAACATCGGTCTGCACAAACGTTGCCTCATACCCTAGATCGAGTAACTCCAGACAAACTTTCTCACCCGCTTCTCTGTCTATATCAGCAAGTACTAACTTCGCTCCCTCTTTAGCCATAGCTAGAGCGGTTCCCTTGCCAATACCTGATCCTGCGCCTGTAATGATGATTACTTTTTCTTTTATCATAATGGCTCACCTTTATAATTACGGGCTTACGTAAGTCAATCGATATCCGCACACCTCACTGACAATGACGTCATCGTAGTGAACTTAGGAGTAACAATAACCACCCAAGCAGGTAAAATTGCTTGCCATTAATCCGAGGGGGGGGGATAGGATGTTTGATAATGATTTTACTAGCGCTGGACTAGTACATCTGATTTCAGAGAAACGGCAAGCCGCTCTGTCGAACTGATCTGATCAGGTATCGGAATGCACTAGCTACTCAATATGGACATAGGCAAGGCCGACGGAATAAGTAACTAGGCAATGAGATATAAATCGCTAAGGACTGACGATATACCACATAGCGCCCTGATCAAAAATTAAGCGGGTTTTGAAGTGAGTTATTAGCTAGCTATAGCTGACCGCTGCTTCTTAGTGCCCGTTTTGGCCGGCCGCAAGATAAGCTATGAGCCTAGGACTAACCTTGAGTATTGAATATGTAGAGTGTATTGTTCATCCACTGAATAACATCAATTATAAAAAATAACGCAGCCCCCATTGTGAATGAACTGAATCACCGAAGTATCGTCAATTTGGCGAAAACTCGTCCCCCCAAAAGCTCAATAGAGCTAATCGAGCGACAATGCTTGACACTTTTACAAGAATCCCATGGTTCTAATGGTAATTATTTAGTCTCTGCACCCGCTGGATTTGGCAAAACAAGTCTTCTTGTGCAGTATTTTAATCAGCTGAAATTAGAGAACAAACAAGTTGCCTGGTTGTCAGTTTCGGAAAATGACTCTGACCCTATCCACTTTCTGACCGGGATTTCTTATGCCCTTCAATCGCTAGGAAAGAATATTGGCGTCGCCTCGCAGGCATTAATCGGTTCAGGAATGGTGCTATCTTTTAGGGTTATCCTGACTACGCTGATGAACGAGATACTATCTTTTGGCGAGCCTATTACGATAATTCTAGACGATCTTCACCGCTCCAATTCAGCTGACATTGAAGATATAATGGTAGAACTACTCGGTAGTGGTCCCCACAATCTTAGAATAATCATTTCGAGTCGATCTTCTTTTGCCAAATTTGGAAAACTCCGAGCGCGTAAAAATCTCATAGAAATATCCGCTGACGACTTACGAGTAAATTATTCTGAAGCAGTTAAAATACTTTCGAGCAAGTCACTTCCAAGTCTAAGTAATGACAATATTGGATTACTACTTGAACGTGTCGACGGCTGGATAAACGGACTTCATATAGCATCTTTATCTTTAAAGAAAGATACCAATATCGATGAGTATATACGTAGGTTTTCAGGGCGGGAATCAGACTTCTCCGAATACATAGAATGCGATATTTTTTCTCAACTGCCAGACTTGATTAAGAACTTTCTTATTGAAACATCAATACTTGAGATACTTACACCAGAGCTTTGCGATGCGGTAACCGAAAGACATGATAGCGATTCGATACTCGCTCAATTACGTCGAATGAATTTATTCATTGTCACCTTAGATGAACAACTTTCTTGTTATCGCTACCATCATATTTTTCGCAGCTTTCTTCAGGAAAAAATGTTGTCAAGAAAAAAGAAAGATCTGCATCTAATACACAGGCGAGCGTATAAGTGGTGTATAGCTAACAATTTACTACATGAAGCTATAAATCATATGCTAGTAGTAGAAGACTGGGACTACGCCGCCGATGCCATAGAAAATAGTTTGGAAATGCTATTATCAAGAAACCGCCTAGCGACCCTAGCAATATGGATTAATCGCTTACCAGTTCAATATGTAAAAGAAAATCCGTGCCTCCAACTTGGACTAGGCTGGGTCGCCATTCTTCAAAGAGATTACTCTACTGCCATTGAGCACTGCAGCAATGCAGAGTCGACATTGGCTTTAGCTAGAGAACAAAATACCGTAGCCAAAAACAAACTCAGTAAACTACTGAGTAACATTGAGGCCCAAAAGGGCGTTATTACTGTAGTCAGTGATAATGAAATCCAAATTTCTGAATTTGCGAATACCGTCGAAATTGACATATCAAAAGAACATATATTCTTTCGCAACACCTATATTGCTGCGTTGGTTTATGCCTTAATGCATCAAGGAAGATTTGATGAGGGTCATCGTCTCGCAATAGAAAATGACATTTTAGGAGATATAAATAATTTCCGTGCGACGGTATATATACTCATTTTTCGAGGCCTCGGATATCGTCTTTCTGGCCACCTGAAAAAAGCAAATGAACTGTACGAAAAAGCCCAACTCATTGCAGGTAAGGGTTTTAAAGATCAGTGGATGCCATTCGCTGTTCCGAGCGCGCTATCTGCCGAAATATATTATGAATGGGGTGATCTTTCCCGCGCATCTGAATGCATTCAAAATAGCGCAGTTGTTAGACACGAATCTTCAGTAATCGAGCCCTTAGTTTGCTACTACCAAATATCATCAAAGCTCGCTGCCGCTAAAGGGGATATTGAGAAAGCCTTACAGTTTCTCGCTGAAGGCGAAGCAATAGGTAAAAAAGATCATTACAATCGATTAGTGGCAGCGATGTTGTCTGAACGAATTAGGCTCTTATGCAAGCATGGCAAGCTTGAGTCCGCTGCGACTGTATTCATCGATCTAAAAAAACTCAGCACACTGAATATACCGCAAGATAACAGCAGTCATGAATATTGGTCTGAGGTTCAATACTATGTTGATATGGGTGCATGTATATACTTCCTAGGTATCGGTAAGCCCGAACAGGCTATTCCCATCCTAAACAGACAATCCGCACTTGCCAGAAAACTAAATCAAGATCGCCACTTAATTAAAATACTACTAATTGAAGCAAGTGCACTACTGCAACTTGGCAAGGATAGAAGTGTTCTTAATCGGCTTACTGAATCAATCCAACTTGGTGCCAACGGCAGTTTCTTGCAGACATTTATCGAATCTGATCCGGCACTCCATGAGGCTTTTCAAAAGACTCTATCGCGCTGGCCAAATGATGGCGATCTAAACAGTAGTCTTGAGGGTGAACAATACCTCGCTACTCTAAAAGAAAATTTTGGCGTCAGCCGCTCTGCTATAGAAGAGATTACCACTGACATTAATGACATAGAACCACTCACCCCTAGGGAACTAGACCTTTTAAAACTCCTTGCCAAGGGACTAAAAAACAAAGAGCTCGCCATAGAAATGAGTGTTAGTCAGCATACCATTGCCTGGCATTTGAAAAATCTATACGCGAAATTGCGCGTTGCTAACCGCACTGCCGCTGTGACAGTCGCGCGGCACTTTCAACTTTAAAACAAACCTAGCTCACCGACTCATCGCGGTTTCAAATCATATCGGCCAGACGGAACACTGGGGTGCGCAACATAAGCTTAAGATCTTCGCTGGCATCAATACGTTCAAGAGCTAGATGGAACTGGTTTCGCTCCTCAGATCCAATAGCATAAGGAGTATGAGGCTTGGTGAGACAGACGATGCCGTGCTTTTCGTAATACCGTGGAGGCCTATCCAACCAGCCGTTCAAGTACTCGGCCAATTTCTGTTTAATATCAACTAAGCTTTTGCCGTGCATCTCTCTGAAGCGGTTGGCATCCTGCAATTTGTCTATGACCTCATAGAAGGTGCTGGCTAGCGCCTTGATCTTGTCTTCACCCAAGATCTGATAGGGGCTTTGCTCTTCGGACATTCGCTGACTCTCCACAGATGCACCGCAATCCGCGCAGCCACATCTGTCCTTATGAATTGAGTTTGGCATTACACAAGACTTGGACTCGACTGTCCTTAATCTAGCTCAAGCTTCTCTGTGTAAAACCACGCCCCAAAACATAAAGCGTATTCCCTAAGACTTAACTACTAGTCAAATCCGCCAGTGATGCCTGCATCTCAATAAACGATTCTTGAAGGCATTTCATAAAGAACTCAATATCCGGCAAAATTGCCGCTGTTGAAATCACATTGAAATACAGTTTGCCGTTGTAGCTAGGCGTGGCAATAAAAAGCCCCATACCTTCGCCCAGCGGTGGTAGTCCCGATGTACTTTCCAAAGGATACCCCGCCAAGGAAATTGGCTGGGCGGGGCCAGGGACGTTGGAGACGAATAAATTACAGGTTGAGCTAGCAGCCGACGTTGCGTTAATAGCTCGGGCGAATAAATACTGCTCCGGAGCAGATAGGCATTTAGTGATATTAAGAAGCAGACCCGCTCCGGATTTTCCACTTTTGCCATTCTGAGTAGCCGTCACTATCTTGCCCAGCCTGGCCGCAGGGTCGGCAATATTTGTATATATAGAGGCTGTAAACGCGCTTAGATTATTGCCGGTGTCACCGCCTTTTTGGCTCTCCGCCGTTCTTGCATTAATTGGTACCCAGGCGACTAAAGATTGCGAGTTCAGCTCACCGTGTTTGTCCAAATAACGCCGCAGCGCCCCCGCGCAAATACTCAGGACGACATCATTAACCGTCGCTCCAGGATGAAGACGCCGCAGGGCACCCAAGACTTTAAGATCGACATTAATCACGTCAAATATCTTGTCGCCACTAACACTGGTATTAAATCGACTAGGGGGCACACGCTGCCGCTCTGAGGGTTTGGTATTAAGATAGCGCCGCGCGGAGGGTGCGATAAGCTTAGTACCTTTTAATAAGGTGCCGCCCAGGTCGATGGATTGACGGAGCCTATTGGCGACTGCCCGGCCCGCTACATTAGACCAAGACAATACATTACCCTGCTCGTTAGGCTCTGCTACTGGGCGAACATCGAGTGCGGTTGCCGGCATTGCTAAGTTTGCCAGCAGTTTTACCATCCCGACCCCATCAATAGCGACATGATGCAGCCGCATAGCAATAGTGAATCCGTTTTTATTGGCACCGTTGCAATGAACACCGGTAAATATCGTGACGTCCCATAAGGGGCGCTCCATATCCATGGGCTGAGAATGAAGGTAGCACGCAGCCTCTCGCAGGACGGGCCACTCACCCGCTGCGGCGAGCGGCGACACATTAAAGTGCTCATCAGCGTTGAAGTCGTCGTCGTTAAGCCAGTAGGGGTAATCCAGCTCTGCAGGCAATCGCACCAAGCGTTGCGAGTATATTGGGTACTGTTCTAGCTTTTGTTTTAAAAACGTTATTATTGCGCCACAGTCCACAGCGCTTTCGCTGTGGACTGTGGGACCACCAAAGTTAAGCAAGACGGTAATATGGTTGAAATTATCGTCTGTTTCGGTATAAAGAAACTGCGCGTCTTGGGGTTTTATTTGTTCCATGCTCGCTCTCGCTCAGTGCTGAAATGATATGTCTCAAGTAGGGCCGAGACCGCAGATAAAAAATATAATAACGTATAAAAATCAGACTAGTTATTCACCCACCGCCGTAGACTTGTCCAGCGCGGCTTTATAAAGCGCCTCTACCTTGGTCACCTGAGTGTGGAGATTAGCGGTGGTCCAATCACTGGTATCAATTGGAGCGAGAACTTCTACCTCGACAGTACCGGGGTAATACAAGGTGTCACCCATTGGGGATACATCCATGGCGTTATGAATAACGATGGGGATAATCGGAACCCCCGCCTGCATCGCGATATGAAATGCGCCCTTTTTAAACGGCTTGGGTTTCTTCGAATGGGTGCGGGTGCCCTCTGGCGCCATAACAACAGAAATCTGATCTTGCTTGATTCTGTCGATCAAGGGATCGAGCGCTGCAATCGCGCCCTTGCTATTATTGCGATCAATTAACACCACACCGGAGTATTCCATGGCTACGCCAATCAGTGGCATTTTCTTAATCTCGGCTTTGCCGACGCCTGAAAAGTTTCGGCGTAGCAGCTTGGCGCAAATCATGACATCGATATCACTTTGGTGATTAAAGATGAACACCGCGGGGCGAGCTGCCCAGAGGTTTTTCTCACCGACAACCTCGAGCTTGAGCCCCGCCACTGCGCTCGCTAAGTCACCGAATAGCGACATCGAAAAATTTCGGGCTTCCTGCTTAGATCCCGTCAGCGCCCAAATTGGCAAACCCGCTAATACCGAACCGACGAGGCTAATCTTGGTGGCGATATTACGAGTTAGACCCATGACTGATTTTCTTGAACGACTTCTAAAGACCCGCACCGGCCAGCCACGTTTCTCAGCAATATCTCTTAATTTGTGACTCGGGTTAAGTGGCCGCGGTTTACCGACATATTCGAGGAGTTCGATGTCGTCAGTGCTGTCAGAGTAAAAGTAACTATTGTCCAGATCGACATCATGGGTCTCAGCCAACGCTAGGGCTGCATTAACTTTACCGACACCAAAGCACAGTGGGCCACCCAGTTCGCCGGTAAAGATGCCGTTTTTAACTTCAATGGTGCTGCAAGCGACCTTATCGATGCCGAGATATTTCGCGCAGGGCACAACTTGATAAGGGGTCGCAGAGGAAATAATTGCCACCGTGTGGCCTTTGCGCATATGGGCTTCTATTAAGGCGCGAGTTTCAGGAATGATTTTTTTTGCTAGATCGCGCTCAAAAAGCTTTTGGGCCACATCGAGGTAATCCTCTTCTTTTAAACCTTTCATGCTGTGGGCAGACAATGACATAAGCGCAGTGAAATCGGCACTTCCCAAGCCAAAACGCGCAACGGCGTCGACCGTCGCCAGTATTTCGAATGGCGCTAAATCACCTCGACGTACCTGCTCACGAAGAAAGCTAAAGACCGAATAACCATCAATGATCGTACCGTCAAAATCAAACAGCGCGGCGATCTGTGGCCCTGCGGGAGCGTTATCAATTTCTGCCGTGATTTCAGTATAAGGGTGCATACCGGTATAGCTCCTAGATCATTCAAGTGACTGCGAATATGGTCTCATTTGACAACGTAACTAATATTCAGTCCAATACTATTTTTACTGTAATATTTGGAAACCGTATACCTTTGAATACCAATAAATTACGTTATATTGTCGCCGTTGATCGATTTGGCTCGATGACCGCTGCCGCCTCGGCCATTCACGTTTCGCAGCCCAGCCTAACCCGAACCGTCGCCGAGGTGGAAAAGGAATTGGGCATAGCCTTATTTGAGCGCCGCGCAAGAGGTGTCATTGCCACTCCGCAGGGGCGAAGCATCATTGACCGCGCAGCGCGCATTCTTGCCGATATTGAACGCCTAGATCTGGATGCCAAGGAATTTCGAGCGTACCGAGAATCTCATTTGCGCCTATGCATTTCACCGCCACCGTTGATAACCCTCATGAATCCCGCGCTACCTCAGTTACTCACGCACTACCCGAGCTTAAAAGTAGATATAAAATCGGTATCGACAGAGCAGGCCATTAGCCTTTTAAGAGCAGGTGATTCTGAGCTGATCATTGGCCCAATGCGGGCACTTGAGGAAAGGCGCGAGTTTAAAATTATTCCACTACAACCCTTTGACGCCTACTTCTTTACCCGCCGCGATCATCCTTTAACTAATAAACGGGCGGTGTCATCAAAGCATATATTAAACTACCCCTTGGTACTTCCCGAGCGAGATGGTGCCTCTCCCGAAATCACCAACCGCTTATTTGGCGACACCGAAATACCGCCTGATCACCCAATACATATTATTGGCCACTTCCCGCTGGCCTGCGAAGTGGTCGCCGCTACCGACGCTGTAGCGACAGTGGGACAAAATTATCTCCAAAATCGTGAGTTTCTTAAACGCTTCACTATCCTCGGCTTTACTTCTGCCGAGAAGCTAAGCGTATGTTGCGCCCACCGGCAGGAGTTTGAACTATCAGCACCGGCATCAGCGCTGGTAAACATTTTGGCAAGCTAGAATGAGAATAACGATATTTCAACTCGCTTGGCTTGGGCTCGTATCATTATTATTTTTGAGCTGCAGCTAAGCGTTACTAATAAAAAGCCGCGCCGCACAGAGCGAACGCCGCAACAATCACCAGGATCGGAACGCGCTTACTACGCAGAGCAATAAACCCCGTTACCGCCAGAAAAAGTGCAAGCCCGTTATGCGGCGCACTTGTGAGCACTGGATCTATCCATGCTGCGGCTAACATACCCACAGCGACGGCATTAACACCCGCAATAGCCGCGACAATACGCGGGCGTATTGATAGTTGCTGCCATATCCCGCTAAACCCCGACAACAGCAAGAAGCCCGGCGCGAAGACAGCTAGCGTGGCAATAATAGCGTATGACAGCGCAGCATCAGGACGCATAGCCGCGCCAAGATACGCGCTAAAGGAAAACATTGGCCCCGGCATTGCCTGCGCGGCGGCGTAGCCCAATAGAAACTGATCTTTGCTCAAGGCGTCGCCTACCAGCGGCTCCAACAGCGGCAATACAACATGGCCGCCGCCAAACACCAAGCTGCCCGCCTGATAAAATATTGAAAAGATCGCCTCGGGAAACACCATGGCAATCGTAAACAACAGCGCGAATACCGTCACGCAAATCAGCAGCGTGAAATCAGTCGCAATACTCGCGCCGGTCTGCGTAGGACCCGCTCGCCACGCCATTGATGCCGCTGCGAGCACCATTAATGAGAACTGCCACAGCGGCGTCATCGCCCAGCTCAGCACCGCAGTGCTAAGCAAGGTAAGTGCAATGCTTAGCGGCTGTCGGCAAAACTGATTGGCCATTCCCCACGCTGCATCGGCCACCACCGCCACCGCTAACAGCTTTAAGCCACTCACAACGCCGTATTGCAGAGACCCCTTGGCAAGATCTAACTGCCAAACAGCAAGGCTATACATAAGAATAAAAGACGGTAGGGTAAAGCCCAGGAATGCCGCAACACCCGCAGCAATTCCACCACGCCGACAGGCGATCGCGTAGCCAAGTTGGCTAGAAGATGGTCCAGGTAAAAATTGACATAGTGCGAGATTAGCGGCAAATTCCTGTTCACTTAACCAAGATTTTTGCTCAACAAACACTTTTCGAAAATAAGCGATATGTGCGGCTGGGCCACCAAAACTAACACAGCCCAAATAGAGGAACTGCAGAAAAGTACGCCACACCACGTTCACACTCTCCCCTCAATACTACTTTAATAAAGCGAGAAGAGTGTAAACCAAGCGTATTACGGTTTATAGCTTGCCGCGTTTTTCTCTTGGAGTTACCGGAGTCTTAGGTTTAGCCTTAATCACTTTTGTGACTGGCTTACGACCACCTTTCTCGCCGGTCTTACTAACACGCGGCTTGCGAGGACGCTCGCGCTCAATAGGCATATCACCGCCTTCATGAACAGAGATATTCAAAGCCTGGCCAGCAACGCGGGTGGTCTTTAAGCAATCAAACGCACCAGCAGGCAAATCTGCAGGCAAATCGACGGTGCTGAACTCTGGGTAGATTGAAATACGACCGATATTAGCACTATCAATATTGGCTTCATTGGCGATAGCACCAACAATATTACCCGCACTCACACCGTGCTCACGCCCGACTTCTAAACGGTAGCGCTGCAGCGTTGACTCTGCCGCACGCTTGCCGCCACCAACCTTGTCGCGAGCACGCGATTCAGTCATCAGCTTGGGCGCATCTTTTACTAGCAGTGGCTTGTCGCCCTGCAATTGACTCGCCAAAGCCGCAGCGACATCGAGTTCAGACACATCGTGCTCGGTTACATATTCCTGAAGCATCTTACGGAAGAAGCTAAGATCCGTGCCCGCGAGGGTCTCGGTGATCTTCTGCATAAACCGGTCAACGCGCAGTGCATTGATATTCTCTGCCGTCGGCAAACCCATTTCTTCAATGGATTGACGCGTGGCGCGTTCGATTGCCTGAAGCATACGTTTTTCACGTGGTGCCACAAACAAGATCGCATCACCGCTGCGACCAGCGCGACCAGTACGACCGATCCGGTGCACATAGGCTTCGGTGTCATGTGGAATATCGTAGTTGATAACGTGACTAATACGCTCAACGTCCAAACCACGTGCGGCGACATCAGTAGCAATAATGATATCCAAACGACCATTTTTCAGGTATTCAACCGTGCGCTCGCGCTGGGCTTGAGCGATATCGCCATTCAAAGCCGCTGCTGCGTAGCCGCGGGCCTGTAATTTCTCGGCAAGCTCGGTGGTCACCAATTTGGTCCGCACGAAAATAATCATGCCATCAAAAGGTTCGGCCTCCAGAATACGGGTTAAGGCATCCAGCTTATTCAAACCACGCGCCATCCAATAACGCTGACGGATCGTTATCGCCGTTGAGGTCTTGGTTTGAATGGTGACTTGCTCGGGGTTGTTCAAATACGTATTAGCGATGCGACGAATAGCCGATGGCATTGTGGCTGAGAATAAGGCAATTTGACGCTTCGCAGGCATTTGCGCCATAACCCATTCAACATCATCAATGAAGCCCATGCGGAGCATTTCATCTGCTTCATCTAATACCAAATGGCTCAAATCATCGAGCTTTAAGGTACCGCGACGCATGTGATCCATTACCCGGCCAGGCGTACCGACAACAACCTGAACACCGCGTTTTAAAGCCGCCAGTTGACCGCGATAATCTTGACCACCGTAAATGGGTAGGACGTGGAAACCAGGCATATGCGACGCATAGCTCTGCAGTGCTTCCGCTACCTGAATCGCTAATTCGCGTGTTGGCGCCAAAATTAAGGCTTGAGTACGACGGCTATTTACATCGAGACGAGATAGTAAAGGCAGCGCAAATGCTGCTGTTTTACCGGTACCAGTCTGGGCCTGACCAACGAGGTCTCTGCCTGCCAGAATAAAGGGAATTGTTGCCGCCTGGATTGGCGAAGGTGTTTCGTAACCAACCGCTTTCACAGCGGCAAGGACCATGGGTGCTAAACCCAAATCGTCAAAAGTCATAATTTCCGCTGCCGCGGCCGTATCTGAGGGCATAATCGCTACCGTAAAAAATGCATGAGTCGCCGCAACATTAGACCTCACACTCGGCCGAACGCAGATATGGCGTTGAGGCCGCATTATACCGATATGAACGCAGAAATACCTTGAAACCTTTGGCCTTTTTTGGCATTAGCACCCCAAGAGTGGCGCGCACACCCCACCCTTAGCGCAGTTTTTCCAACTCGACGCGCAAAGCGGCGGTAATTTCCTGTTTGCGCTGCTGTTCAAAGTCAAAATAAATCATCACCGCACTGCCCGTGGCGACAAGACTGCCCCGCTGCCAAGCTTCATGTTCGCAGACAAAGGAGGAGCTACCGACATGACCAACGCGCGTCCTGATCTCAACTGGGTGGCCGTAATAAATCTGCGCCACAAAATCGACATCTATCTTACGTAAAATCATATTCCACGCATTTAAATGCTGACCGGGATTAAATATCTCAAATACCGGCACTCTGCCGGTTTCAAACCACATGGGCACAACAGTATTATTTATATGGCCCAAGGCATCTGTTTCACAGAACCGAGGCTCCATAGTGCAAAGCAACATCTTTATCTACCCTTCACCGCCATAGGCGGGGTTAGTTTACTGAGCTACCCACCGCAGGAACATACACAGCCACAGCACATAACTCATTATTGACGCCGGAAAGGCTTTTTGCCCGATATCACTACCGCGCAATTTTTCGCTAGCGGCATATATCATCGCCGCTGTTATAAACCCCTGTAAAATCATCAGCGACGACGCCTGCGACCAACCATATTCAAGCCCATTAAAAGGCAGCGGCATCAGCGCGGCAATCAGTAACAGCAGAACGTTTAGCAGACCAAAGGCAATTACAATACGACATAAAATCAAGAAATCCGACCTCTAGTTATCTCGTCACTTCAGGCGACATAGTAATAGATGGTAAAGAAATGACACACACTACCGGCTAAGACAAAAAGATGCCATATACCGTGAAAGTGGGTGATTTTCTTATCAAACACATAAAAAATAATACCCACGGTGTAGGCAATACCACCCGCCAATAGCAGGCTAAAGCCACCTTCTGGCAACGCAGCACTCAAGGGCTTAATCAGGAATACCGCCAACCAACCCATAAGCAAATAAACAGCGATTGACCAGGCGCGCCGACCAGCCTTAGGGATGACCTCAAGGATCATACCCACCGCCGCCAAAGACCAAATCACAGCAAACATCCACCAACCGCCGGCTTCACGGAGTGTTACCACTAAAAATGGAGTATACGTGCCGGCAATAAGTAGATAGATCGCTAAATGGTCTAACTGCCGATACAGGGCCTTACTCGCGCCCTGAGTACTGTGATAAAGGGTTGAAAACGTATACAGCGATAGCAGCGAGATACTGTAAATCGAAAAACCTAATATTTTCCAGACCTCAGCGTCTTGCACTGCCGGCCATATCAGCGCCGCGCTACCAAGCGCCGCCGCTAAGGCACCCGCAAAATGAGACACGCTGTTAAAACGCTCGCCCTTATACAAAATACTATTACCACCTGAATCGTTGATTACTAGCTCACGAGAAACATCAGAGCAAAATTTGCGGCCATGCGCTAATTTGAACGTCAATTTAACAGATATTGGATTCTAGGTATGGGTTTTTAGCGGGGACAGTGCGGCAAAATGGATACGCCAATTTAGGCAGCAAAGCTGATCAAGAGAGAAAATCTCCCACCTTTGCGCCGCCATTATCTGAAATAGACTAGGGAGGGAGATATTCGACAAGGACAGCAGATAACTGCAGTCAATAACTACGCACGAATATAGACGAGAGGAAAAGCCAACACACGTTCAAACAGCGCCGACGTCGGCATCCAAGCTACCGAGGCCATCGAAGAGTAATTCGACATGCAGAGAACCGCTGGTGTTTACCACTTTGCGAATTCGAATTTGGCCCAAGCGGCCATTGCGCAGACGGATACTATAATCCGTTCCGACTAGACGCTCGCTGATCTGCTTATTTAAATGCAGGCAGCCACCCCACTTAACATATTTCTTGCTAGTGGAAATGTACATGGGAACGTCAGATAACAATTCCCGACCACCCTGCAATACACTGCCATGTGTCAAATCCATTGACTGACTCCGTGCTACATTCAAATTCAATTACGTACTCTCCGCTGGGCCAACGAAAATCTCGATGTGAAGTAGTCGGCGCCATCAAACGCGCCCTAGACCAAGCAGGTATTGAAATACCGTTCCCATATCGCACCATGACGTTCAAAGAACCGCTGAGAATCCATCAGATAAAAGAATCATAACCCACCGAGTAGCACATATTAAAAGGCTCACTTGAGGTGGTGTTGAGAGTGACTAAGCAATCAATAAACAACAGACTTTCTTAAGCCAAAATTGATATGCAGTATTTTTGCAAGCCAACTAATTAGTCGGTCATTGACTCAATATATATTATCAAACCATATATAGCATCATTATGGCGCAGCTTTGAGACTGTGATAAATTTTGTGTAGCTGCTTATCATAAATTATTTCATTAACCTAAAAGGATTCTATTTTACACGCTTCAATTGATACTCATTTACGTTTTAAGCTAGTTATGATAAAGATTGTATTCGTCATCCTGTAGTGTAAATAATAATTTATGTTGTTGTATTCGATTTCTCTGCGTCGACACTAGATAGACTTATTTTCAAATAAAAAGGGAACACCATGCCAAAGATTGACGTGAACGGAACCACCATTTTTTATCAAGACCAAGGGCCGAAAGACGCTCCGGTTTTGGTGTTAAGCCACTCACTGTTTTTTGATCAACAGATGTTTGAACACCAAGCAAAACATTTGACTAAAAACATTCGGATAGTGCGCTACGACCACCGAGACCAAGGGCAAAGCGCCCGTACAGGATTAGTCAGCGTCGATATGGATACACACGCAGATGATGCTGCGGCCTTAATTGAAGCACTTGAATTAGAGCCTTGCTTCTTCGCCGGCAACTCTATGGGAGGCTTTATCGCGCTGCGTTTAGCCGCTCGTCGCTCAGATTTACTTAAGGGCTGCATTGTACTGGGTTCTAGTGCAGAGCTTGAGTATAAATTAGAGCAGTTTTCGCCACTAATAGCAGGTTTAGCTGCACAGGGCACCGAACCGTTTATCGATACGCTTATGTATATTATGTTTGGTGATGATTATTTAGCAGACTCATCCCGCTCTGATGAGCGCGAGTACTGGCGCAATTATATGCTCAAACTTGGAACAGATATCGCCCGAAGTGCATACGGCGTTATTCATCGCAACGGCATCTTGAAAGAACTTGAGAATAACAAAGTTCCCTTGCTAGTATTGGCAGGAGAGCAGGATCATGCGTATGAGGTACCTTTATCAGAAAATATTGCTCGAACCACTGCTGGTAGTCAGATGGTTGTGATACCCAAGGCAGGCCATTCTGTGTCCCTTGAGCAACCAGAAATAGTCAATCAATATATTGCCAACTTTATTAAATCACATCTATAATTTCGTTGATGCGGGTGATCTGTGACTGGTATTCATTGCGAGCTCTGCTAAGTAATGGGCAACTCGCTCACTGTTTGCTGAATATCATGACATGTTGTTGCGGCAAATAGTCGTCGGTACGAAGCCATTGTAAGCCGACCGCGCTCATTGCTTTTTTGGCTTACTGTTGGGTCATTTTATGCAGTCGCCTGATCTGCACTCTGTTGTGTTCACCGCGGTATTAAACCAGCACTACCCGGCCGCCCGGTTTCAATCCCGTCACTATCCCAGCCATCACCTCGCGAGGATGCGAAAATTCATGGTAAGCATCAACCACCACATCACCTTATAGTATCCCCATCATTACCCTCTGCAAATCACAAGTCTGCTGAAAATTGTGCCCCCAAATTTGAGCAAAGCACCTCTATTTACCGGCAGCTGTATGACAAAAAAGTATATATGCGTATTTATGCGCCAATACCCAGCATTTTTGCCGCATTGCCTCGCATCATCTGGTAGATCTCGCCCTCGGAAAATCCCTCCATCTCCTCTACCATTTCCGCAGGCCAGAGCAAGCCTTCGGGATGGGGATAATCGGATCCATTTAGAATAACGTCCACCCCCACACTTTTAGCGATATGGCTAAAATCATCCTCATGAAAGGGCACTATTTTAAAGTGCTTGCGAAACACCTCACTCGGAAGCTCGGGTTTGCCATAAGGCCAACGACTCTTGTGATCACCAAGCCGATAAATTTTATCCATGGTTTTCAGTAGATGCGGCAGCCACGCCGCACCAAACTCAACAATTAAAAATTGCAGACGGGGAAAACGCCCAAACAGATTTTGAAAAATAGTTGCGGCTAGCTGATCGACGACCGTACGCTCGCCCATACCAACATACATATTAAATGCCGTAAAACGATGCGACGGCGGGTTGGCGGGTTCGCCCCAGGGCGCAGCGTGAAGCTCGGTAAACGGACCGCTACCAATATGGTAGGTCACGATCAGACCCGCCTCCTGCACCCGAGCCCAGAAAGGATCAAAATGCGGATCGGCCGGCGATCGGCCCTCTATCGGACCGGTATTAATTTGTACTAAACGACACCCTTCTTTTATAACACGCTCTAGCTCAAGCAAAGCCTGGGTCACATCTAGCAAGCTCATCATGGCGGTGGAAAACACCCTGCCATCGCCACCCCAGCCCCAATCCTCCGCCACCCAGCGATTAAAGGCACGAATACTTGGGTAGGCAACATCATGATGCATAGGCTTGCGGAGCTGATATTCCACACCGCATCCCAAGGTTGGAATCATCACGCAAGCTTCTACGTCTTGCTCATCCATTCTTTTTAGACGCGTATCTTTATTAATAAACTCAGGGCAGTCGATGGCGCGAATCGCATTGGCATTAACTGCGCCGCCGATATCAACATCACCTTTAAAAAAGGCCTTCATGGCTCCGGGGGCGCCAACATAATCCCCCACACCAACGCTAAAGAAATTTAAGCGCTCCTCACCCAGCCTCATAATACCAAAGCCATCATCGCGCTCGCGCTCAACCCACACCGTGCGATCCCGAAAGCGAGATTCTATATGCCGACTAAAGCAATCGTCAGGCTCGTAATAATGGTTGTCGCAATCGATTAGAGAATAAGGAAGTGAATTCATAGCAATGCGCCTTATAACTGGACCTGTAGCTGGACTGATAAGCGGACTCAACACCACTCTACGCCGGCTCTCAGACAAAAACATTAGCCGCAGTCGCCACTAGGCGGTGACAAAAAAGCTCACCGCCAAGACATGCGCTAATAAGGGTTTACAAAAGAATCCATTATGCGGGGAAGTAGCGACTAATCGTGTCAGCCACACATGCGGGCCTATCATTGCCTTCAATTTCTACCGTGACTCTGACCACGGCCTGAACACCGCCCTTTATTTCTTCAACAGAAATCAACTCGCCACTGCCGCGCACTCGGGAGCCAACAGGCACGGGAGCAGGAAAGCGAATCCGGTCACAGCCCACGTTCACACCCATAGAAATGCCCTGCACATCAACAATCTGAGGCAAGAACAAATTCACCAAAGACAACGTTAAATAGCCGTGAGCAATACACTTACCAAACGGTCCGTCCTTTGCTCTCTCCGGGTCCACATGTATCCACTGATGGTCGCCAGTGGCATCGGCAAATAAATTAATGCGCTGTTGATCAAGCTCCAGCCATTCGCTAGTGCCTAGCTCGGCGCCAAGCGCTGAGAAGAGTTCTTGTGGTTGCTTAAATACGGTGGTCATTGGGTCTCCGGTATCTGGCCGATATCTTTTTATGTCTTGGCCACCCGCTTAAAATGAGCGGCTGGGATTCTGATTCACGTTCGGCAACTTTACCATTGCCTATAAATACTGAGGCATAGTCTAACAAGACGACGATCTCCCGCTCTCAGCTATGTATGGCCGCTCACCTTTATTCGCCAAACTAGACGCCAGCACACAAGCACCTTGTCTAAAGAAGCGCGCGCTATATAATCGAGGCGAGAAAAGCCTTAGTAATTAATATAGGGATACGCAATACCACATGGCGACCTACCCCGTACCAGAAGTATGGAACTGGATTATCAGCAACCTAACCGGTATTGGCGCACTATTAGCCGCCACCTTTGCCATATTAGGTATTTTGTCAGCCATAGAAGCCATTATGAAAACCCGAACAGCACAAGGTGCAGTCGCCTGGGCTATTGTGTTGATCGGCTTCCCCCCGGTATTTGTGCCACTGTACTGGATATTTGGTCGCCGCAAATTCCGCGGTTACGCTCTGGCCAAACGTCACAACCAATTACAAATTGATGAAATAGCCAACAAGCTCCTCGCAGATTTCCCCGCCCTAGCCGCCGAAAAGAGTAGTCATGACCCACGTTTGGTCGCGCTAGAGCAACTCACTACCTTGCCATTTTGCTCAGGCAATGACTGCCAGCTTCTTATTAATGGTCAACATGCCTTTGCCGAGATATTCACGCGTATAGAAGCGGCAAAAGACTATGTACTACTAGAATTTTATATTATTCGTGATGATAAAATAGGCCGTGAGCTGGCAGAGCTATTGATTAAAAAGGCCCAGCAAGGACTGCGTATTTACTGTGTATATGACGAAATAGGCTGCCTTAAACTACCCAATTATTACGTAAAAAACATGCGTAAGAACGGCGTCAATATATGTTCCTTCAACAGTACCAAGGGTTTGGGTAACCGCCTGCAACTCAATTTTCGCAATCACCGCAAAATTGTCGTGTGTGATGGCAACTACGCCTTTATCGGCGGCATGAACATTGGTGATGAGTACCGCGATATGCACCCAGTGCTAACTCCCTGGCGCGACACCGGTATTGCGATAGCTGGCCCCGCAGTTCAATCAGTGCAATTGGCGTTTGCAGAAGATTGGTTCTGGACAAACGAGTCGCTGCCAGTGCTCAATTGGCAAGCCACTAGCGTAGACGGCCCCTTAAACAGCTTGGTATTAGCCACCGGTCCCGCCGACAATACCGACAGCTGCGAGCTGTACTTCTTAAATATGATTCATCAAGCCGGTCAGCGACTTTGGATAGTAAGCCCCTACTTTGTTCCAGATGCGCCAGTTATTCACGCCCTGCAACTCGCCGCCATGCGCGGCGTCGATGTCAGGATTATGCTGCCGGCTAAACCCGACAAGCGAATGATTCAACTTTCGTCCTATACCGCCATCAAAGAAACCCTCCCCAGAGGCGTACAGTTTTATTACTACCAAACCGGCTTCTTGCATCAGAAAGTAATGTTAGTAGATGATGATATCAGCGTGGTCGGTACCGCCAATTTGGACAACCGGTCCTTTCGTCTCAATTTTGAACTCTGTGTTATCAATCACAGCGTGGAATTTGCCAGCAAAATGGAAGTGATGCTCAACAACGATTTTGAAAAATGTACCCAGTTGCTGCCACGCGAAGTGGCACAATGGTCACTCACACGCCGCATCCTCAGCCGCTGCGCCTATCTATTCGCACCGCTGCAATAAATAGCCCCATGACAATACCCAGTCATATTCCGAAAGAACTCACGGCCTGTCCCGACTGCGATCTATTATTGCAGACCGCGCAGCGCGATCACCATCTAGAAGGGCGCTGCCCGCGATGCAAGGCCGTACTTTGGCATTCAGCCAAACACACTGACACCATAAGCTTTGCCGCGGCAATAAGCGGTTTAATTTTATTTTACCCCGCGATCACGCTACCCATTTTAAAATTCACCATGGTCGGTCAGCACGGCAGCAACTCTCTGCTCGGTGGTATCTACAGCATGTGGCTGGAACAGGAGAGAATGCTCGCGGTGTTAATTCTGTTGTGCTCTCTGGTCGCACCGCTTATGCATTTAGCGCTCACTGCGGTGGTGTGCCTGAGCATTCGAATAAATCATTTCCCTCGCCACTTCCCACTCTGGCTCAAATACAAATGCTGGATGCAAAGCTGGAATATGCTAGAAGTTTATGCCCTGGGTATCATCGTTGCCTACGTTAAAATGATGCACGACGGAGAGGTCAGTATCTCTGGCGGCACGTTCTGCGTGAGCGCCCTGCTGCTGTGTATTATTCTGTGTAGTCAGTATTTTCATGAAGAACAGGCCTGGCAGCATTGGGAAAAAAATAAACCCACATGACTATTAGCGCTCAACAACGCGGCATCGCTCGCTGCAATGAATGTGGCAAACTCAGTCATCTGCCGGCCCTCAACCGCAGCACTGCGGCCACCTGCCCACGCTGCGGCACAGTACTGAGCTTCCGCAAAATCCGAAGCTTACAGCGCAGCTGGGCGTATACCCTTGCCGCAATAGCCTTGCTGCTGCCAGCAAATATTTTGCCCATACTGACCGTCATTAGCTTTGGTCAAGGTGATCCTGACACCATCATGTCTGGTGTTGTTAAGCTGTGGGTGGCTGACCTCCAAGCCATCGCCGCCATCGTGTTTATTGCCAGCATTGCGGTGCCGGTAATAAAGCTTATTATTCTGATCATTTTGATGCTCGTTGTGCAATTCCAACTCCCCTTAAACCGCCGGCAATGCACCACGCTATACCGTTTCATTCACTTTATTGGTCGCTGGTCCATGCTCGACTTATTCATGATCTCGATTTTGGTCACATTGGTACACCTAGGCAATATCGCCACAGTAGAAAGCGGCCCCGCTGCCACTGCCTTCGCCGCCGTGGTGGTATTTACCCTCTTGGCCGCAAATAGTTTTGACCCGCGTTTATTATGGGACTTAGATAATGACTGATCGCAATATATCGTCCGCCGTACTGGCGCCTAAGCGCGGCCTTTCGGCAATCTGGCTGCTGCCGCTGATTGCCTTGGGCATCGCCGCATGGCTTATGTATCAGAGCCTCAATGACAGCGGTCTGAACGTCACCCTCGCCTTTAACAATGGCAGCGGCATTAATGTTGGCAAAACGCCGGTTATTTATCAGGGCATTGATGTTGGTCACGTGCAAAGCTTGCAGCTTGACGACGACCTAGAGGGAGTAACCGCAACGCTAGAATTATCACAGCAGATAGCGCCACTTATTAAGGAAAACACCCAATTCTGGCTAGTAAAACCCCAAATATCACTGTCTGGCGTCTCTGGTCTAGACACCCTTGTGGCGGGCAATTACATCAGTTTCGAGCCCGGTGACGGCAAACCTAGCCTGCATTTCACGGCATTAAATACGCCGCCGCCGCAAACCAATAACCTGCCCGGTTTACGCTTGGTATTAAGCGCCGAGGAGCTGGGGTCGCTATCTGTCGGCGCGCCGCTGCTGTATCAAAAAATTGATGTGGGGGCGGTTGAGAGCTATCAACTCAAGGGCGATGATATTGAAATCAGCGTCCGCATAGATCCGCAGTACCGCCACTTGGTCAATAGTAGCTCACGCTTTTGGGTGCAAAGCGGCATAAAGGTAAATGCCGGCCTGCAAGGTATCGATATTGAAACCGGATCGATAGCGAGTATTTTGGCCGGCGGCATCGCCTTTGACACCCCCGTAAAGTCAGCCCCTGAAGCGAGTCATATGGCGAGTTTCAGTTTGTTTAAAAGCCATGACAGAGCCAAAGGTAGCAAGCTGATCACCGTCTTTTTTAGAAACCCTGACGGCTTAAAGGTCGGCAGCAAAGTGCAGCTGATGGGCATGGAAATTGGCAAGGTAGATAGCTTGACGTTTGTCGATGACAACCCCAATCTCGGTGCTAGCATCCAGATTGCGGTATCCCCTCCTTACAACCGTTACTTAAATGAAAACACCCAGTTTTGGCTGGTGAAGCCAGAGCTTTCCAGCAATGGCGTGAGTGGCTTAGATGCAATAATAAGTGGCCCCTATATCAACCTTCAAGTAGAGGGTAAAGGCGGCACTATTCTCAAGCAGTACACCGCCCTAATTACAGCGCCAGAGAGGCGCGTTCAGGAGCCTGGATTACGGCTTACGCTGCGCAGCGATGAACTCAGCTCGGTGAGTGTCGGTAGTAAAATCTATTATCGAAAAATTGCCGTGGGCCAAATCGAGTCTGTCGACCTGGAAAAAGACGGCGTAAATATCGGTATCTTTATACACCAGCGCTACGCCCATTTGGTGCATCGTGAATCTCAATTCTGGAATGCTAGCGGACTGAGTATCAGCGGCGGTTTGAGTGGGCTAGACATCCACGCCGACTCTCTGGCAACAATTGTTGCTGGCGGCATTGCTTTTCACACCCCAGTGATCAACAAACCACAGCTGGCTTGGGAGGGATTGCGCTACACCTTATACCCCGACTTCCAAAGCACTTCGGATGAAAAAGGCCGAGATATCCACCTGTATTTCGCCACTGGCAACAATATCAACAAAGGTACCGAAATCAAATACCAAGGTATTAAGGTCGGCGAAGTCGTCGCTTTAGAATTAGATGACAATATGGACCGCGTCAAGGTCAGCGCGCGACTAGCCCCCTCCGCCAAAGCGCTGGCTCGCGCCGGCAGTCAGTTCTGGGTGGTGCGCCCACAACTCGGACTCATCGGTACTCGAAATTTAGAAACTCTAGTAACCGGCAGCTATATTACCGTTCGCCCCGGTTATGGCAGCAGCACTAACGCATTCGTCGCTCTCGATAACCCCCCGCCGCTCAGCAAGCCAGGCAACGGCCTTAACTTAATTCTTACCGCCGCCCAACGTGGCTCTATCAAAGATGGCGTCAAAGTCTTTTATCGAGACATCCCGGTCGGCGAGGTATTTGGCTACGAGCTGGCAGAGGATGCTCGCCAGACCCTTATTCACATTAATATCGAGCCGCGATATGCAGGCCTTGTCCGCGAAAACAGCCAATTTTGGAACTCCAGCGGTATCGCCGTAAAATTCGGCCTATTTAGCGGCGCCACCATTCGCAGCAAATCCATTGAATCCTTATTAGAAGGTGGCATCGCCTTTGCTACTCCAGACGGGGCGCCATTAGCGCCGGTTGTGAACGACGGCAAGAGTTTTGCCCTTCATCAATCGGTGGATCAACGCTGGCTGGAATGGAAACCGCAGATCCCACTGCCGCAGGAAGTCGATACCGGTGAAAACTGGATAAGAGCGGATTAACAAGTTGTCACAACATCAGCGTAAAGATAACGCTACAATGGCCATACTTTGACACCCAGAGCACGCGGGCTTAGCGTGCCTATGTCGTTTTAAACCTCGACTTAGACAATACTCGGGTGTAATCACGCAATAGAGAACGTCAGTGTGTTAAAAACTTCGAAACAAACTTTGCTTTCCGCAGCGGTTATTGCCGCGGCCTTTATCATCGCAATCATCATCTTTGCTCTGAAACCGCCACCAGAAACCGTCACGATCACGCCATCGGCTCCATATATCAACGTCGCCATTGCTGAGAAACAAACATTATCTATTGCCGTTAACTCCCAGGGCACGGTTGAACCAAGAACCGAAACTACCCTAATTACCGAAGTGTCAGGCAAAATTATCGAGGTTGCAGCGCAATTTCAAAATGGCGGCTTAGTAGAGAAAGACGAGTTATTATTGCGTGTTGATCCGCGTAACTACGACGTCGAAGTCAAACGCGCCGAGGCCAATGCAGCCGCCGCCTTTAGCAACTTAATTCAGGAGAAAGGCCGGGTTTCAGTTGCCAAGCAAGATATAAAAAAATATCCCCGCAAATTCGCCAGCAAAGAAGCCCGCTACCTCGCCATGCGACTGCCACAATTGAAAGAGGCGCGGGCGCGCTTAGACTCGGCCAAAGCCGACATTGCTCAAGCCAAAAATAATTTAGATCGCACCGAAATTCGCGCTCCTTACCGCGGCATTATCAAGGCGCGAAGTGTTGGTCTGGGTCAATTTGTTAGTCCAGGAACGCAACTAGGACATATCTTCGCGGTAGATTTTGCTGAAGTTCGACTTCCTATTCCTACTGACCGTCTGGCATATCTAGCGCTTCCAAATAGCAACGGCAACCAAAGCTCGCCGGCAGTAGTCTTAAAAAATGAATTAGGCCTCGAGTGGCAGGGCAATATTGTTCGTACCGAAGCGGTTTTAGATGAACGCAGTCGAGTGTTATTTGCCATCGCTAAAATAGACGACCCCTATGGATTAGACGGCGGTGGTGACACCTTGCTAATGGGCAGCTTCGTAAAAGCTGACATCAGCGGTAAAAAAATCGATGGCTTGATTGCCATCCCGCGCTATATTTTGCGCACTGGCAATAAAGTCTGGGTGCTCGATGAGGAGCAGCGCATTCGCAATCGCGACCTCAAAATTCTTCATACCGAGGGTAAGCTGGTCTATGTTTACGAAGGTCTAAATGCCGGCGACGCTATTTGCTTGTCGACAATACCCAATGTCATCGCTGGCACCAAGGTGAAAGTAAATAGCACGATAAAAACTAGCTCCCTCGTCACCTCTACTTCAAACCCGGTTGCCGCCCTAGACACAACGGCGAGCCAGCTATGAACCCCTTACCGGAGTTTGATACCAACAAGGGAATAATCCCTTGGTTTGCCCGTAATTCGGTAGCCTCTAACCTCCTCATGTTTGTCATTATTGCCATCGGCTTGGGTACTGCGTTTAATATTCAACGCACAATCCAGCCTGACTTTGAAATAAACGTAATACGGATTACCGTTGCTTACCCCGGCGCGACGCCAGACGAAGTCGAAAACGGCGTGGTATTAAAGATTGAAGAAGCACTCAAAGATATCGAGTCCATCGAAAGTGTCCAATCAACCGCCGACGAATCCTTCGCCACCATAACCGCCGGAATTTACGAGGATTACGATACCAACGCGGTCATGGACGAGATCAAAAGCGCTATTGACGGCATCGTGAGTTTTCCAGAGCAAGCAGAGCGCCCCACCGTCAATCGGGTTGAATTCAATAACCACGCACTCAATGTGCAACTTTATGGCGACCTCGATGAACGCGGTTTGAAGGAGCTGGCGGAGCAAGTCAAACAAGAACTCACCCTCGATGAAGACATCGCATTTGTACAAATTAACGGCGCTAGAGATTTTGAAATTAGTATCGAGGTTTCTGAACACACATTGCTCCAGTACGGCTTAACGCTCAATGAGGTCGCCGAGGCTGTTCGTCGCTCTTCCTTAGATTTGCCCGGCGGCTCAATAAAAACCGTCAATGGCGACATTCTTCTGCGCACCCGCGGTCAAGCTCGCAGCCAGTACGAATTCGAGCGCGTGGTACTAATCTCCAATCCCGACGGCACTCGCGTAACCATCGGCGATATCGCCACTATCAACGACGGCTTTGTCGAAAAAGACGGCTTCTCATTTTTTGATGGTCAAAACAGTATCGGTCTGCAGGTATTCGCCGTCGGCAATCAAGATTTAATCAAAGTGTCTGATGCCGCCAAACGCTACGTCGCTGAAAAACGCAATAAACTTCCCCAAGGGGTGAGTATTACCACCTGGGCCGACATCACATTTTATCTTGAAGGTCGGATGACCATGATGATGAAGAACCTCGGCATGGGTGCGCTGCTGGTTTTCATTGTATTGGGCATGTTCCTGAATATTAAACTCGCGTTTTGGGTGATGGTTGGCCTGCCAATGTGCTTTTTAGGCACACTTGCGATGATGCCTATTGTGGGGGTCAGCTTGAATATGCTGAGCCTATTCGGTTTTATTTTAGTGCTTGGTATTGTGGTTGATGATGCCATTATTATTGGCGAAAGCGCCTACGCCGAGACCGAAAATAAAGGCCACTCCATCGACAGCGTGATCACCGGCGCGCTGCGAGTAGCCACACCCGCGACCTTTGGTGTGCTGACCACCATCATGGCATTTTCGCCGACGCTATTTACCGAGGGCGCTTTTTCGCCGTTTCCTGAAGCCGTGGGCTGGGTAGTGCTTCTCTGCCTAACCTTTTCACTGGTGGAATCCAAGTTAATTTTACCCGCTCATCTGGCGCATAGCCGGCCCGGCACGACCGGCATCTGGCTCAAGATAGATAAAATTCCACGCTATTTTAATGGCAAGCTCAACTATTTTGTTGACCATCTCTACCGGCCTTTTATTCGCAAAGCCATTGCCAACCGCTACCTCACCGGCTCAATTTTTAGCGCTATGTTAATCATTACGTTTGGCATAATTGCTGGCGGTATTGTTCGTTTTGTGATGATTCCTGACGTCCCATCGGATTTCATTAAAGCAAACTTGGAAATGGTGGAAGGCACACCCGAAGCGCAAACTCGGCAAGCTTTTGACTATATCGACAGCGCTCTCCGCAAAGTAGACGCTGATTACCAAAGCGCCCATGAAAACTCATCGAACAAGCGCTTGATCAATCACGTAGAAGCATTCGGCACATCGGGTAGAACCCTCACTTTTATGGTAGAGCTCACTAAAAATGAGCAGCGCGATATTGATGGCGGTGAAATTGCACGACGCTGGCGCAAAGAGATTGGTGACATTCCTGGGGCAAAAATCTTGTCTGTCAGCAGCGCCGATCAAACATCAGGGCCATCAATTTCGCTCAAGCTCAGCAGCAATTCAAACACAGAATTAGAAGCTGCAGCCAAGCAGGTTGAAGAAGCCTTAAGTCGTTACAAGGGCGTATTCGACATCCGCAACGGCGCCAGTGCCATCCAAGACGAAATTGTGCTGGATATAAAACCTAGCGCCGAGGTGTTGGGTATTTCATCGGCATCGCTTGGACGCCAGCTACGCGATGCTTTCTACGGTGCAGAAGCGCAACGCTTGCAGCGCGGCAACGACGAAGTAAAAGTCATGGTTCGCTACCCGCGGGAAGAGCGACAAGCGATATCAGATTTACAAAACATGTATATCCGTTCTGCCGACAATGCCTATGTCCCCTTAAGCAGCGTCGCTGATATGAATTTTGAACCTGGCTTCAGCCAGCGCAAACGTATTGATGGTGAACGCTCAATTACTGTAACAGCGCAAGTTGACAAGGACTTTACGTCACCAGACAAAGTCACTGCCAATGTAATGAAAACGCTGGTAAACGAAACCTTCCCCGACAAATATCCATCGGTCATTGTGAAGTTAAGCGGTGAAAGTGAAGAGAGCGGTGTACTAATGAAAAGCCTTGCTATCGGCTTTGTACTCGCCTTATTCGGCATATACGCGCTGCTGGCTATACCGCTGCGGTCTTACCTACAGCCACTGATCATAATGGGAGTAATCCCATTTGGTATTATTGGCGCCGTGTTCGGACATATCGTGCTAAATATGTCATTCAGCATGATGTCCTTCTTTGGGGTAATCGCACTGTCCGGCGTGGTTGTTAATGACAGTCTCATTATGGTCGATTTTATTAACTCAGCCATTGCACGCGGTGAACGCCTGCTAGACGCTGTGATCGACTCGGGCTGCCTGCGTTTTAGAGCGATACTACTAACATCATTAACCACCTTCTTTGGGCTGCTGCCCATGCTTCTAGAAAGCAGCGTACAGGCACAATTCGTGATTCCCATGGCGGTATCTTTGGGCTTTGGAATTATCTTTGCCACGGTGATTACCCTGATCTTAATTCCGTGCTTATATATTGTGTTAGATGACTTTAAGCGCCTAGTCGGTGCGACCTCAAAGGAAGTCGCCAGCACTACTACTTAAAAGGGCCAAAATGCCCACAAGGCAACAGTAAGTGCAAACGCCGCCGCAATTAACACCCCCGCTGCGGCAACATCTTTTGCCTTGCCAACCAGCTCGTGGGTTTCCGGCACAGCGGCATCCGCCAAATATTCCAAGGCCGTATTTAACGCCTCAGCCATCCATACCAGCGTAATCGCCAGCAGCACCAACATCCACTCCAGCGATGTTAGGCCCGTCAACGCACCCAAGCTTACCACGGACATTGCAGCCACTAAATGCAGTCGCGCATTTTGCTGTTCAGCCACCATTGTAAGTAAGCCATTAAATGCATAAGAAAAACTAGCTAGTCGCGCCCGCAAGGAAAAGCGTTGTTGGCGTTGACGGCGTTCTGTTTTTTGCTTCATCGCGGTACCATAAGCCCTTTAATTTAAACTGATAGGTATATCATGCCTGAATTCAAACACATCTCACCCCAGGACGCCCAATCAATGATAGAAGCGGGTTGCCAGCTCGCCGACATTCGAGATGAACAGTCCTACGCAATGAGCCATATTCCAAGCGCCAATCATTTAGACAACCAGAGTTTGCAGCAATTTATTGAACAAGCCGACCCTGATAAAGCTCTCATTATTTATTGCTATCACGGTAACAGCAGCCAAAGTGCCGCCCAGTATTTTGTCGAGAAGGATTTCACCGAGGTCTATAGCATGGATGGTGGCTTTGAAATGTGGCGACAATTATTTCCGCAAAATACCGCCAACACCTAATAGGGCGGATGGTGAACACGCGGAGTGGTTGGCAACTGTTACGCCATATTACAGGAATACTTAAAAGATACTTTGCGACGGCAGGACGCCGAGAACGCAATAGGCGCTAGGTAAGACTGCATGCTCTGGAATGAGCTTACAGTCTAACCATGGCGCTAGATGAGAACTTTATTCAAAAGCCAGCGAGTGGCGCCATCAGGGCGCCACACACATCAGACAGTAGGCATAGACGCCCCTGCTATCTTTAAGCTTTAAAACATCACTCCAGGCCGGCAATACGCTATTTAATACAGATAGCAGCGGCGATGATGTGCTCAGTGCGGCTTTCACCATGCCAGAACCAAGGATCATCCGCATCAGCTCTTCTTCGGGACTTAGTGGCAATGACAGCACGCGAGTATTAGCCGGGTTGATACCCACCAAGCTTGCAGCAGAATTAACAGCCTGCTGTAAGCCACCGAGTTTATCTACCAAGCCTAGCTCTTGCGCATCCACCCCGCTCCACACTCGCCCTTCAGCAATGGGTTCAACCTGCGCCACTAATTTGTTTCGGCCATCGGCGACAATTTTTATAAACCGTCGGTATCCATATTCAACGCCCGATTGTATTGCACTGGCCAAGATAGGATCTAATGGCAGATCAGGGCGCAACTTGCCGGCAACGGCGGTAGTGCCAACCCCGTCAGTGCTGATACCCAAGTCCTGTAATAAATTATCTACAGTCGGAAACGCGCCGAAAATACCAATAGACCCCGTTAGTGTTGCTGGCGTAGCCCATATTTCATCGGCTCCCGCAGCAATCCAATAGCCACCTGATGCCGCCATACTGCCCATCGATACTACCAATGGCTTACCGGCTTCTTGGAGCTGCTGTAATTCGGCGCGAATCACTTCAGAAGCGAAGGCAGAGCCGCCACCGCTGTCTATACGCAAGACCAAGGCCTTAACATTCTCATCAAGACGCGCTTGTCGAATCAACGAGGCCAAGCTGTCGCCGCCGATTATGCCGGCAGGCTGAACACCGTCCACAATATTACCGCTGGCAACAATAATCCCAACCGACTCTTTAACTTCAGCTAATAAGCTGCGATTTAAAGATAAGTAATCTCGAAAGTAACTTTGCTTGAAGCTGCCATCTTTATTTTTGCCAACCCGCTCAATTAGCATCTCTCTTAACATGGGTCGACTAATAATCCCGTCGACTAGACCATAATCTAAGGCTGCCTGTGCCGCATCTCCACCTACATCGGCCATCACGCGATCGATCTGATTCACGTAATTATTAAACTTGCTCACACTTATTCCGCGCCGCTCAACCACGGTATCGCGGTATAAGGTCCAGAGCTCATCCAACCACGCCCGGTTCGCCTCTTTAGCGGCCTCTGACATATCATTGCGCAGCAGCGGCTCGACTGCAGATTTAAAATTGCCAACCTTAAATACATGAAAGCGTATTTTTAATTTATCTATAGCGTCGCGAAAGTAGTTGCGAATAACAGCGAAACCTTCAATCCCGACCCCGCCCATATTATGAACAAAAATCTGGTCGGCAAAACTCGCTAATAGATACTGGTCTTGATTGTAATGATTCGCGCTGGCAACCACGGTCTTACCGCTTTCGCGAAATACCTTAATTGACTCAGACAACTCCAAGGTCTTGCTCATGCCAATATGGTCAAGCTCATCAAGATGCAAAAGCAGCACCTCGATACGCGGGTCGTCTGTCGCCAGCTGAACGGCTTCAATCAAATCTGCAAGCAGTGTTTCTCTGGGCAAGCCCTGGGTACTGAGCTGCGAAAACGCATCTACTGCAGACAATTGATCGACCACTACCCCACCGGGTGCTAACACTAATACTGCACCATTTGGCACTGAGACGTGACTTACCGAGGTAAAAATCGCCATCCCAATACTGCCAATAATCACCAGAAAAATGATATTTAGGGTCCAGCGTCTTGCGCCGTCAATAAAGCTGCCGAGCGCAGAGAAGAAACCACGCTTTTTATTCTGGCTCATACTGCATCATCCCTCAGTGCTGTTCTCTCGCGCCAGACTTGTGCCTGCCACCGAATAAATATTGTCGCACTGCAAAACAGCACAACCACCATAGCTAGTTCAATATAGTTAAACCAAATAGCCATGGAAGATAAAGCCTCAGTCACCGCCATCACAAAATACAGCAAGCTGGCAAAACACATCCACGCAATCGGACGCAATTGGCCTTTAAAAATACCCGGCGCAAACATCAGCATCGGCGCAAGACGGATCACCCAAATAGTGATACTGGGCTGACGTCCCTCTTGAACCCACACCCACGTTCCCAATGTTAAGGTAATTAAAAAGCCGACATAACTCAGCTTCATCAACATGCCTGCAAAAGCAGTGCGTTTTTCTAATGCGGTCATGACCACCTCAGTGTTGCAATTGTTTACTTAACGTTGCGACGCGCTTACCCAGCGCCGCCGCCAATTCAAGTTCTGTGTCGTCAACCGCCCGACCATTTTGCCCAGCAACGTGGGAGGCACCATACGGAGTGCCACCGGTTTGCGTGGTGGTTAATGCCGCCTCGCTGTAAGGAATGCCGGTAATTAACATACCGTGGTGCAGCAAGGGCATCATCATGGTCAACAAGGTGCTCTCTTGGCCACCATGCAAGCTTGCACTAGAGGTAAATACCGCCGCCGGCTTGCCGATTAGGGCGCCACTCATCCACAGCCCAGAAGTACCATCTAGGAAATATTTTAGCGGTGCCGCCATATTGCCGAAACGGGTAGGGCTCCCCATCACTAAGCCGGCGCAGTGACGTAAATCATCTTCACTCGCATACAAAGGACCGGTTTCCGGAATATCTTCTTGGCTTGCCTCGCAAACTGCAGATATCGCAGGTACTGTGCGCACCCGCGCCTCAACGCCGAGCTGCTCAACACCACGGGCAATATGTTGCGCCAATTTTTCGGTAGCGCCGTGACGGCTATAATACAACACCAGTACGTAAGCTTCGCTCACAGTGATCTTCCTTTAAATGGTGAATTAAATGGCAGGGCCATAGCGAACAGATTCCGCGACCAAGACAGCGGTGACTAGGCCAACAAGGAAAGTACATTCTCCGGTGGACGACCTAATATAGCGCGCTCACCTCTTACTACGACCGGCCGCTCAATAAGTTTGGGCTCTGCCACCATTGCGCTAATCAACTGCGAATCAGACCAAGAGGTATCAGCCAGACCACCTTCTTTATAAGCGGTTTCGCCCTTGCGCAGCAGATCGCGGGGCGCCATGCCAAGCTTGCTTAGTAATTTGCTTAGCTGAGTTGCGTTGAGCGGCGTTTCAAGATACAAAACGATCTCCGGCTCTACGCCATTATCGACTAGCAGTTGCAGCGTTTGTCTGGATTTGGAACAGCGCGGGTTGTGGTAAATGGTATACTCGGGCATATCACTCTCTGTCTGACACGGTAACCAAATTGGTTTCGCGTATTATACACGCCCCTCACCGAGTCTGACCCGCATTGAGCATTTGAATGAACACTTCAGTTAGCCGTTTTGTAATTTGCCTGCTATTTATGAGTTTGGCAGCCTGTAGTAAACCTGATTTCAACACAGTATCCGGCAGTGGCGGTAATTTCGCGCAAGGCAAATGGTTGATAATCAATTACTGGGCTACATGGTGCGGCCCCTGCCGAGATGAAATTCCAGACCTTAATGAATTTATGCTGAAGCGCGCCGACCTTAAAATTTACGGCGTGAATTATGACAATTTAAGTGGTGAGGCTTTAAATGCAGCCATTGCCGAGATGGGTATTGAATTTGATTCCATGCTGGCCGACCCAGCGCCGCAGCTAAATATTCCCCGTCCCCGCGTGCTGCCAACGACCTTATTAATTGATCCTGAAGGTAATCTAAAAGCGACCCTAGTGGGCCCGCAAACTGCCAGCACCTTGAGCGTGGCAATTACCAAAGCAGGCGCATCAGCGCCATAGCAAACCGCTAACACGTATACCCATCATGTCATCATTAAACACCAGCTCCGCTGCGGAGCTGTGTTCGGCAGCCACGCCATAACCGACGTGTAAAGGCAGTTATACCGATAAGTGCTCTTCACGAGGATGACTGAATCGCCCCTGCGACGCCAAGCTCCAGTTAAGCAAGCGCGTTTCACGCTCACCCGAGCTCAATGCTTTGTCGGTACACGTTGCCACAAGCCAGTCATCAAACGCCACCGCACGTGCGCTGGCATCAGCATATGAAAATGCCTGAAGGTTGTGAAACGACGAACCCGAGCCAATCACCACCACATTTTTCTCGCGGAGGACCGCCAGCGCTCGCCCCAGCACAATGCGCGCGGCTGGATCGAGAGAATCTAGCAGGGAAAGCTGAATACATGGGATATCCGCGGCGGGATACATCAAGGTGAGCGGCACGAACATGCCATGGTCATAGCCGCGTGCGGGATCAGTCAAGGCAGAAATACCGGCATCATTTAATAATTGGCGAACATCATGCGCCAATGCTGGGCTGCCTTTGGCAGGATATCTCAGGGAATAGCCCTCGGCGGGAAAGCCATTGTAATCATAGATCAGCTCGGGATGAGATGCGCCCGTCACCGCCGTCTGAGGTGCCTCCCAATGAGCACCCACTAAAACGATGGCAGCCGGCCTACCCAATTGAGACGCGATACTCCGCAAAAAAAGCGGAGAGCTGGCGATGTCCGGGTTAGCCTAATAAGGGCAAGGGACCGCCCCCGTAGGGAATAAATAACACCGGGGCTAAGTCCGGAGACTGAACTACGTGTTTTGATATTACTTTTTCCACCACGTCGTATATACCCTTAATACTGAATTCAACTCAGTCCAGAGCACCTTAATGCGGTCTGCCAATGGCACATCATTTCATCGCTGTAGGCCACCAGTATAATTTCCTTAATAGCGTTCCGGCATTGCTCGTCAGCCATACTGATTATTAAGGCCTCAAGGGCTATTCGCGTCGCCGCCTCATGGGGATAGCCATAAGACCCGCAACTAATGGCGGGAAAGGCCACGCTTTCAAGACCCTGTTGAGCGGCGATTTCTAGACTGCGTTGATAGCAAGCGGCCAATAAAACCGACTCGTTTTGCATACCACCGTGCCAAATGGGACCCACGGTGTGAATCACATACTTTGCCGGCAATAAAAAGCCGGGGCTAAGCTCTGCATCACCGGTATCGCAGCCTTTTAAGCTGCGACAATATTCTAGTAAGTTCGGCCCAGCTGCCCGGTGAATAGCGCCGTCTACGCCACCACCACCGAGCAGGCTATTGTTTGCCGCATTCACAATGGCGTCTACGGCCAAGCTGCAAATATCGCCTTTAAAGAGTTTAAATATCGTCACCGCATTGCCGCTCACTCGCTCTCTTTGCGAGACATAAATTCTAATAAGGCTTGATAGACATTGGCATCACTCAATAAACCCATATGATTTATTCCGCGTGCTATCCAGCAATTTTCTGGCGCAAAACCGAGGTCAAACGTTGAGTTTTGATGTTGTCCTAACGCGCTCGCAACCGTCACTAAACCGTCGCCCAGCAGACCGTCGCCAAAACTTTCGCTGTCGCCAATCGTGCTAGCGGCAATGGCATAGCATGGCACGTTTTCTGGCAGGGCTTGCAAGGCGCGCTGATCACCCGTCATGGCAAAGCGGTCGCGGCTATTCCAATCTTCATCGATGATATTGCCGTAACGTAAATCGGTGATGCCGCTACTGCGAATTTTTGCCAAGCGCGCAAAAGGAGAGGTAAAGGGGTTGCTATCTAAAACAACATCTATCCAGTTGCCACCGCGCTCTAGCATGGCACCGTGATGCGGGGTACCCAAAAAAATAAACTTACCTAGCTGACTAGGCCAGCGTTGCCCCCCAAGCTCTGCGTAATAACAGGCACTGCGCGCTATTAGGCCCCCCATGCTGTGAGCAATAATATAGAGTTCAGTATCATCAGCCGATTGCGACGCCACGGTGTGCAATATATCGGCTAATTGCCGTCCATTTTCTGATATATGCAGGCCGGTATTATAACGGACATAAATAGGGCTAATACCAAGATCTCTCAATAGGGCCTCGCCATGATTGTGGCCCCGACGCTGCCACTGCCTATCGTTCATGCACAAACCGTGAATAAAAATCGCAACGCGCCCATTGGCCTGACGCAAAAATTCGCTAACATCTTCCGGCGCCAAGACTTTATCGTCACTGTGCAGACTCATCGTAATCGCGAGCGGATTGTGACTCTGTTTTAAGTGGTCACCTAAGACCCCATTCAACACCGAAACCATGGCATCCCTACCGGCAGAGGTTTGCGGCTTATCAATAGACGCGGTTAAACGGCTGATAAGCACGTCTAAGCCCGAACCGACCCAGCCATTTATCGACCGGATACCGCGATATAACAGCCCCGTAATACCGCGGGTGCGCGGTATTAAATTTGAGTCACCCGGGGCCGGTGCATCTACCGAGGTCTCTATCTCGCCGCCAAAATTAATAATCGCGTGATGTAAACCTTCGGCAATATCCGTGATACCGACTATGGCATCGATAGTAAGCCGTCCCGCCCCAAGAATATCCCCGGAGTGTTTTATGATACCTTCTGGCATCGCCTTTTTATCGGAGTTTAACGGATCAGAATTATCTTTCATCGCAGATTACTCAAACCCTTGCTGCTATTATTTGCTTGCCCTGCGGCTAAGCAGCTGTCGCTTGTGCACATTTAGTGCGGCGACGACAAACACAAAACCCACAACAAGATACATAAGACTTAAGCACCTAAAAATCTAAATCTTTGGCCGCAAATACACTAGCCAATGTCGAACTCAAGTCAGGGTTTATTAAACACGCACAGCACAGCTGATTTAAACGCCGATACTGGCAAGCTTCACCATGATATCTTTTAAAATACCGGCCACGGTAGGGTGCTCCACCTCAAAACCTGCCACCAATTCTTCAAGTCGATCCTGCAAACTAGAATCTTCTAGAACAAACTGCGGCCCGCAGCCCAATTCGCGATCGATATCATCGACCAAAGCATGCAATTTGGCTCGGCTTCCATCGTCCACCGATAAAGCATCGATTTCTTTCTGAAACTGGCTTAACTGCTCGTGCAACTGTTTTGGATCCATTTCTGCTCTCCACTACGTTAGCTATGAGCATAGCAAGTCTCACCAAATACGCACAGCAACAGCGGCCTAACATTGTTAATGGCAGCGATGTTTCAACAGCCGCATACTTTCTTCATAACAGTCCTGCAACATCACCTCTTCACCCGCTGACCGGTAGTGGCGAGTCAGCATCTGTAGCGAAATCTCAACATTGCGTTTTAAGGATAAACCCCGCCCCTGCGGGTTTCGCAACATCGACAACAAGTGATGATGCACTGCCAGCAGGCAATGGCGCTGTAAGCAGCGATCGTGGCAACGGCCAAAGCATTCCGCCAAAAAATGCCCCGACACCATGTACCGGTCAATATTGCTCAAAGCCGGTAAATCATCGCTCTCTAATAATATTTCACTTAATTCAAAGCTGCAGCCCAAGTATTTAAGTGCCGCCTGCCAGTCCTCCTGGGCAAAGGCCTGACGACCGGCCTCCATCCATTCATGCCAGCGGTTCTCTGCCACCATGGTGCAGCCCTGAAGCTGCTGCCGGTGAGTGGAACATAAAAATTGCATCGCCATATCGATCTCCTGTGTGGTGTCACTACAGACGATACTAAATGATAATGATTATCAATTAAAGTATTCGGGTTCAATAATTTATTCCTTTCGCTGCATCTCCAAAAAGAACACGTCAAAGACCTATTTAGCTATTGACCCAAGTACCAGTGCTTAGCGAGACTAAAAAAACTAATAACTAGGATAAACCCATGAGTATTCAGCAATTATTCTCACTCTCCGGAGACGTAGCCTTGGTCACTGGCGCCGGCCGCGGCATTGGTCGCGGTATCGCTATCGCCTTTGCTGAGGCTGGCGCCTCAGTAATATGTGCCGCCAGAACCCAGACCGACATTGATGAATGCGCAGCCCTTTGTAACGCCGCCTTAGATGAGCACCACCCCAATAGTGGCGCCAAAGCCATCGCCTTGAGCTGCGACGTTAGTGACGAAAGCGCCTTAGAAGAGCTAGTCAAGAAAAGCGCCGAGGCCTTTGGGAAAATAAGCATTCTGGTGAACAATGCCGGCGGCGCTTATCCCAATGACCCGCTTAAAACAACAGGCAAAACCTTTAATCGTGATTTTAACTTCAATGTCACCAGTGCCTTTAATCTCACCCGCCTTTGCCACCCCTTCCTTGAAGAGTACAGGGGCCGAGTGATCAATATTATTTCGGCGTCATCGCGCTATTCTCAGGCTGGATTTAGTAGCTATGGCACGGCCAAAGCCGCACTTGAACATCTCACAAAATTGCTGGCGGCAGACTTTGCCCCCACAATTCGCGTCAATGGCATCTCGCCCGGCACGATCTTAACCGAGGCTTTAGGTCAGTATCTCAACGAGGAGATTCAAGAGAAAATGACCGCTTTAACGCCTATGAAAGCACTCGGTGAGCCCCAGGATATTGCCGCTGCGGCACTGTATCTTGCCTCCACCGCATCGCGCTGGGTTACCGGTAAAATCATTGAGGTAGACGGCGGCGCCGAATCGACTACCTGGCCGTTTTAATCCTCTAAAATAGCAAAATTATCTTCCCACCTACCCGCAGGGCGCGCTATTCAGGCGCGCGGTCACTGTGGTTAACATCTTGTCCATGTGTATAATTACGGCTGAGTTCCTAAATTGAAGCGATAATTATTAGCTCTCAGTCAGCCCCAACACTCGCCAGCAAGGTAACCAAATATATGGACGCAAGTACCCTACAAGAATTAATCGCACAATACGCCCCAGAAGCCTCCGCCATCGGGATTCGCGCGGCGAGCGCCTTAGCAATGATATTACTCGGCTACTGGGCCGCTAAGTTCATCTCGGGCCTCACCCGTAAAGGGATGGTGAAACGCGACATTGATGCCACGTTAACGAACTTTCTAGCCAAGCTGGTGTTCTGCATTATATTTGCGCTGGCAGCGATACCCTCTCTAGCCCACGCGGGAATCCAGACCGCCTCGGTTATTGCCGCCTTGGGTGCAGCAGGCTTAGCAGTTGGTTTGGCATTACAAGGTTCACTGGCGAATTTTGCCGCCGGCGTTTTGCTGATTGCGTTCCGGCCCTGCCGCGTTGGCGACTGGATTGACGCAGGTGGCTGCTCAGGTTCGGTAGAGAGTATTAGCTTGTTTTCTACCATATTACTGACCGGTGATTACAAGCGCATCGTTATACCCAATGCCAAAGTAATGAGCGACGCGATTACTAACTACAGCGTAATGCCGCGCCGTCGTATTGATTTAATAGTCGGTATTTCCTACGACGCAGACATGCGCGTCGCCAAACAAATTTTACTAAAGCTGGTTGAGGCTGACGACCGTATTTTTAAAGACCCCGCACCAACCATTGCGGTGTCTGAGCTTGGTGATTCCTCGGTCAATTTGGTGTGTCGCCCATGGGTCGCCACTTCCGACTACTGGCCAACACGCTGGAAACTCACCGAGGACATCAAAACTGAATTTGACGCTGCCGGCGTAGGCATACCCTACCCACAAATGGATGTGCATTTTCACAAGCAAGCTTAGGGGAATTAACCCCGACCAGAGAGCGGCATTCAGCGCTCTCTAAACATAAGCAATTACAAGGTTTTATTAACTTCAAAATTAAGGAACACAATGAAATATCTTAATAGCACTCTGGTAGCTTTCGCTACCACCGTGGCGGCCAACGCCGTATTCGCCCAAGACGCAGCAACAAAGCTCTGGAAAGGTGATGTAGAGTTTGGCTATTACCAGCAGGAAGGAAATACCGAAGAATCCAGCGTTATTGGCAAAACCAATGCCAAGCGCAGCAGCGGTAAATGGACCTACGACATCAGCGCTGAAGGACAGAATAGTGAAGCCAGCGGCGTACGTGCAGCCGAGCGCTACTTTTTAAGTAATCGTCTAGCCTACGATTTTAGCGAATTCAACTACACCTTCGGCTACGCCTCAGCAGATAAAGACCGCTTTAGTGGTTTTGTCTATCAAGCGACTGTTGCGGGTGGTTACGGTCGGCGCTTACTAAAGAGCGACCGCTTCACTTGGGATGCTGAGGTTGGCCCAGGTGCAAGGGTTAGCGAATTTGAGAATCCCAGCGATGCAGGAGATGGTCAAATCACTGAAGCGATTTTGCGCGTATCGACTGACTTCTCTTGGGAATTTTCAGAGACCGCGACCTTTGAACAAAAGCTGGCGGTGGAAAGCGGCGATCAAAACACCGTGTCTAGATCGGTGACATCATTGAAGACAAAAATTGTTGGCGGTTTAGGTTTAAAGATCAGCTACACAATGGAATACAACGAAGTTGTACCCAATGACACTGTGCATTTAGATCGCGTGACCTCAGTCACCTTGGTTTATAATTACTGATTACTGGGGCGCCGAGCGCCAATAATCAATCCAATACCGATTGGCAGTATTTTCAGTGTAAAACGGCGAGTAAGCGATAAAACTAACTTATCGCTTACTCGCAAAAACTTAAATAAGCTTTAACTAGGTCTTGCCTACGTTTTTACAGCGGCAATCATTTTCTAGCCACGCTCATTGTTGCTAATAGTGCTTTTTGGTATAGCTACTGCGCAGAGTAGTACTCAGAAAGCTGGTCAATTTCTTGGTCGCTCAGCATTTGTGCCTGACCCACCATTACCGCCGCCATACCACCAGACCGCTGACCCGCCTTGTAGGCATTAAGCGACTGCACTAAATATGCCTTGTTTTGCCCGTTCAGCTTTGGGTAACTACCTATAATAGGGGCTGCACCGCCAGCGCCATGACAGGCGCGGCAAGTAACTTCTTTGGCCGGCGCATCAATCGCAAAAAGTGGTATCGAAAAAAGTGATAATACCACTGCAAGGCTAAGGCTACTGATGCCTTTACCGAAGGGCTTTAATATTGCTGTCAATAACATTGCTTAACTCCCGCTCTATTATTCTAAATTTTCTAGAGTAATTGGCATTTAATATAATTGGGCTGCTTACGGTAGGATTATATTATTGGATCTTCTAATGCACCAGCTGTTACGTCGCCTTTCTGAACTAAACCTCAGCTAAATACGTACAAAACCTGTGCTTCACAAGGATTAAAGTATGCAACAGTCAACCACTCCACATTCTGCAGCAGATTCACCAGTTGGTAATAGCCCACAGGGAGCACAGAATTTCGAGCCCTCAGCTGCGATTAAGGCCCCCCAATTAACATTTTTTTATGACGGTCAGTGCCCGCTATGTATGAAAGAAATTCGAATGCTAAATAGCTGGAACACCTCAGCAGCAGTCGCATTTGTCAATTTATTGTCTGCCGAGGAGATGATCGCCTTCTCTGAAGTCGATATCGATGACGCCCAGAGATCCTTATTGGCAATGACATCAGATGGCGTCATCTTGCGAGGAGTGGATGCCACCTATGCGGTGTGGGCGGCGCTAGGTAAAGGACATTGGATGGCACCACTAAATTGGCGCTGGCTGCGCCCGATAACCCTATTAGCTTATCGTATATTTGCGCGCTACCGGCACCAGCTCGCATTCTTGCTAACCGGTCAAAGACGCTGCGCTAGCTGCGAGCTACCGGCACCGCCGGCCAATAAAACAGGTCTTAAAAATTAATTTTTCAGGCTATGGATAATATATTGGGAAGCGAATGCCCTCACTTTCAAAACAAAAACAATTTATTGGTCTCGCAGTGTGGCTATTGCTTAGCTTTGCCGCGTCCGCTATTGGGGCCATTGCATCCATTCAGGCTAAGGCATTTTACGGCCAACTTATTCAACCCAGCTGGGCGCCGCCACCCACAATTTTTGGTCCGGTTTGGACGGTGCTTTTTGCAATAATGGGCATAGCCGCCTGGCTGATATGGCGCTCCGAAGGGTTCCGCAGAAATCGGCAAGCACTGGCGCTATTTCTGATACAGCTTTTTTTCAATGCCCTATGGAGCTGGCTTTTCTTTGCATGGAAGCTAGGCGCATTAGCCTTCGCTGACATATTACTACTGTGGCTTTTAATTACGACAACGCTGGTTTTATTCTGGCGCATCAGACCACTTGCCGGGGCGCTGCTTATCCCCTATTTACTGTGGGTAAGCTTCGCCGCTGCACTCAACTACACCCTATGGCAACTTAACCCCCAGATTCTTGGGTAGCGATAGCGCTATCCAAGAAAACTTCCGGCTATCATTTGGATCATATCGTAATCTTAATCTAGGTTGAATCGAATGCTGATTCCCGTCCAGGCTAGTGTAAGCCCGCTGAAAAAATTGGAGTATAGCGAAGCCGTTACCGCACTAGAAAAACACCGAAAAACCAGATTTATGAATCTATTCAAATAATGTTAATACAAGTGAAACACAGTGCGAGCCAGTAAAGACCGCACACTGCGAGAGCTTTAAATACCTATCCTACCGAGGGCGTTAATAACTTCTCTGATAATCACCGCGGTTTGAGGGTAACTTTCTTCTAACAGAACTTCTGCAGACTCTATAAGACTAGGGGGAACCGGCTCAGCGGTATTAATATCGTGCACGTAAGCTTGCAGCTGTCGCATCAACTCTTGTTGTTGTGGGCTGGTTTCATCATCACCAAAACTATCATGTAAATCACTGATCAGGGCATTTAGATTATCGATTGGCATAGTTTTACTCCGTAACAATGAAAGTATGTTACACCCTTTCAGTATAGGCTCTTGCCGTGTAGCTGAACAGAAGCACTATCATGCAGGGCATAGCCTTATGCTTCACCGTAGACTCAAAACAATGGACTTGGGTCCCTATTTTTTATGCCATGTCGTTAAGTATCTTCTGAACGCCTCAATTCACACCCTAAAGTAGCTACCCGAGCTTGGCAAAAGCTTCGGCTTCATTTACTAGTAACGATAGGGACGGATGAGTGTAATCTCGTTCTCGTCGAAGCCTGAGCCACGATATTTCTGCACGCGTAGATTGCGTTGCGAAACCCCTTCCATCACGCTGTGATTAAGTATGAGGGCGCAGTCCGCCATGAACTGCATGAAGCCGTAGGGTTGCTCGGACTGCTTGTCTTCAGATGTTGTCACCTCACCAACTCCCTTGGAGGTGATGATGTAGGTCATTTCATTCCTAAGCAGGGAGGTGTTCAAACGATAGACCGCGCGGCACTTTGCCGCATCGTCTGACAGCAGCGCAAGCACAACATCGAGGGCGTCGAACACGAAGCGCCGGGCACCCATCCCAAAGATCTTGCCCTCCAGAACGGCCAACATGCCATCTAAGTCAAAACTTCCCGACTGGATCAGATCTGCCTAAGGCTAGGCGTCAATGAAGAATAGTTTTTCTCACGTAATTCCAAAAGCTTCCAACCGAAGCCATCTGTATTGATCAAAATGCGCTCGGCATTTTCTTCGAATGCGACGAAGATGCCCGGTTCGTTGCAGTTTGGGACACCATGCGCGAGGAACTGCAAGGCAAAGATAGCCTTGCCCGAGCCTGGCCCACCCAGCATTAGAATGGCACGGCCACAGGGCAATCCTCCGCCTGTGATGTCTTCGAGACCTCTGACCGCAAGAAGCTTTCTTTAGGCCGGGGTCTGGTGCATTGATCGTGGATTTTATACATCGACCTCTGGTAGGAATACGTCTCGATCGGGATACGCTCTAACCGTCCTTGATCGGAGTGGGGTTCGATACCGCATTGGAACCAGACGTATAAAATGTCCTCCCAGCCTAACTTTGCGCTCATCGTCACTTACTGAGCACCTACTTTACACCGTATTTCTTTGCTTAGGTCAAAAGTCGCCAGCAAGCTTAGCAAGACCAAAATATCGCAACATAGACCATTTAGAAGCATAGAGCAGTGACACAATTTTTTAATCTAAAATTTGGTAATTTCTCGAGCCTGGCTCGTCGAGATTCTAAGTCAAATCTACTGAATATATTCCACTTGCGGGGATTCACCATACGAGTAATACGCAGCGGTATGCTGTATTTGAACTTAACAAGCGTTCACAGCACATTCATTGGATATCAGCTTAACCTCGAATAGCTTTAAATAATCAAATACCGCCAACATAGACGCAAGCACTTTTTATTATATGATTGTACTTTCAAGACCCTTTTCGCCTGACGCGGACTTCCTTTACTTTTAGGCGTGCCGATCTAATTCCTGCTGCAGGGCAGCTCTGTCCAGAACCCTAAGTTGGCCATAGGCAAGTTCGATAATATGCTGTGCCTCTAGGCGTTTTAACTCTCGACTAATCGCCTGCCTAGACACCCCCAGCATTTTTGCTAAGTCTTCTTGGGGGAGGTGCATATCAATTAAAATACCGAGCTTGTCATCCGCTATCCCGTAGAAGGTTAACAGCTCTAAAATTCTTTGCGCCAGACGAGCGGGCAAGGGAAATAAAGCAACGCCTTCAACGTAACTCAGCGCCAGCCGCAATTTGCGACATAGCATGGGAATAAAATACTGATAGAGCTCGGGCTTGGACTTTAATAAAGCATCAAAGCGCGCACGAGGTAAAAACAGTACCGCGCAATCTCCCATGGCGAACGCATCAAGACTGCGCGGCAAGCCATCCAATAGCGATATTTCACCGATCCAGTCACCGGGTTCAATTAACATCACCAATAGCTCTTTGCCGTCTCGACTGCTATTACTCAGGCGTATGCGTCCTTGCACCACACCTAACAACCCATCGCCATCATCATCTTTGGCATAAACACAGTCGCCGTCGACAAATTGCCGCAGCACACTCACGGCCATCAGCTCTTCAACCACGGCTTCCGGCAGGCCCGATAGCAGCGGGTTAGCCGCTAAAATTTCGCGTTTATCAACCACCATAATCATCCATATTAGCAGGCACTTTTGACCTATCGCCTTGTTTGCGAAGACACTGTAACGTTGTTGACAGATTATTGACTACAGAACGACGACACTAGGCTATAAATTAAACTCTAAATATCAAAACAATAAGGAGAAGACTCCATGACAGCAACCACTTCAATAAAAGATCGAGTGTCTGCCGAGGAATGGCAACTACGCGTAGACCTTGCCGCAGCCTATCGGCTGGTCGCCTTATACGGCTGGGATGACTTGGTCTTCACCCATATTTCAGCGCGAATTCCCGGCCCCGAGCATCACTTCCTAATCAATCCCTACGGCATGATGTTTGAAGAAATTACCGCCTCATCACTGGTGAAAATAGACCTTAACGGTGAGAAGGTGGAAGAGTCTCCCTACCCCGTCAATCCCGCCGGTTTTACTATTCACAGCGCAATTCATCAAGCTCGTGAAGACGCCCAATGCGTAATGCACACCCATTCTATAAACGGCGTGGCGGTATCAGCCCAGCGAGACGGTGTTTTGGCTTTGTCGCAGCAATCTACGCTGATATTAGCCAGTCTCGGCTATCACGATTATGAAGGCATCGCCTTAAATGAGGAAGAAAAGCCACGTTTGGTGGCCAACTTGGCCGACAACACCTTTCTCATGCTGCGCAATCATGGCCTGCTGACGGTGGGCAACAATCCCGCAGATGCCTTTCTTGCGATGTATTTCTTTGAGGCCGCCTGTATGATTCAGGTACGCGCACTGGCCGGTAGTCGTGACTTAACGCCCATCGAGCCAAGCATTGTTGAAGGGGTTAAAGAAGCGGCGAAAATTGTGACTAAAGGTCTATTTGGTGGGCTGGCATGGCCGGGACTACTTCGTAAACTAGATCGTCAAAACCCCGGCTACGCTGAATAATAAGGAGTTCACTATGGCTACAACAAATAAGGAACAACAGCATTTCAATAGTTTTGCTGAATTCTACCCCTTCTATTTAGCTGAGCACGCCAATCAAATCTGTCGCCGCCTGCACTTTATTGGCAGCACTCTGGTTTTGGCGCTGCTAGTAAGCACGATACTCACCCAAAACTGGGCTTTGCTGTGGCTCCTACCTGTCATCGGCTACGGCTTTGCTTGGGTGGGGCATTTCTTTTTTGAGCACAATCGGCCCGCAACTTTTAAGCACCCGCTGTATAGTTTTATAGGCGACTGGGTCATGGCTAAAGACATGCTAATTGGTAGAGTTTCCTTTTAAACGCCTCCTCGCGCAAATATATGAACGGCCAGCTGCCCTCATTTCTTTGCGCTATGCTGCTACTAAAAAACAGGCCTTGAATCAGGTCTTTAGCAATAGGAGCCAAGATGGATATTTTTCTGCGAAGCAGCTTTCTCAAGTGGTGCTGCATTATTAATTTCAGCTGTCTGGTGTTCAGCAGCCTCGCCATTTCGATGATGCCCGGTGCGATATATCGAGTTCACAGCCAGCTCTTTAATCTGACAAGACAGTCGTTCAACACCCAGGTGTACCAATTTCTGGGCATCTACAAAGTCCTCATTTTGATCTTTAACTTTGCACCCTTCTTGGCCCTCTGGGCTATTCAAACGTAAGGACAGTTCCGCCTTAGCAGAGTGCATTAAACTCCAAAGACTTACCCGCTTACTTAATCAATCACCTTAGCTAATTAGCTATTGCAGAGATGGATGCACCATGAAAAAAATTTATCTTATTCTCCTCAGTCTTGCCTTAGTCGCAT
The DNA here is from genome assembly GCF_047636175.1 of Zhongshania sp. GTDB lineage: Bacteria > Pseudomonadota > Gammaproteobacteria > Pseudomonadales > Spongiibacteraceae > Spongiibacter. The sequence continues at coordinate 71,499 of NZ_JBLIKC010000020.1, forward strand.
GTTCTGGGAAGCCTAGTGATCGGCAAATTGAGCAATTAGTCTCACAGCTTGTGCTTAGTGACGGCGGCGCCGAAACTTATGAGCTTTCTGATTTCGAGAAAACCAATGGACTAGCCAAAAATGAGCAGCTCTATATTGCTGATATTCGCTATAAACTTACCTTTAAAAAGGGCTTTGAAGAGCTGAGCGATCAAGTCATCAATGACCCGAGTGACTCGCCTTTCGAAACAGTAGGCGCCGGTTTCAAGTTGATGACGATGCGGATGCAGTTTGGCGATTTTAAAGCAGGAAACTCCGTCGTCAAAGAGGATCGGGTGCAGCTTGTAAAAACCGAGCAGGGCTGGCGTTTAGACAACTATCAGCCGGCCGGAGCGGTGCATATTACGCCTTAGGGTTTAGCTTTTACCAAGCACCTAATGCCAAGCGTCTTTACCGAGTGGCTAGCCTCGGTAAAGACGCTTCTATCGTCGACGCCATTTAACCATGAGACGCCTCTGTGTTTAGCTGCCCTTTCACCGCCGGTTTACCCAATATGGCGGGATTTAGATATCTTGGAGCAAATACTCTATGATGTGACATTGAGAATTTAGCAGCCCCAGTCAAATAATAAATAAGGGGAATATGATAATGATCGAAAATGCGCACTTAACCGCTAGATTTCTGGCCCTTGGGCTTGTCATATTACTCTGTTCAGCATTCCTTCACGCCGAGGTAAAAGGTTTTCAAAACCGCTACTTTGCAGAGGTGGATGGCAGCACTTGGGTGCTGCAATTAGATCCCAATATGACATTCCAATCGATGATTACCGCCAAATTACAAATGGGAGATACACGCAATCGCTACTTGCTAATGGGCGGGCTAAGCAAGGATCAAATTACAGGCAGCTACACCCCCCTGATGGGAAGCGCAGATATCTTCCGCGGCGAGCGCCGCTTTGAAATTAAACGTCTTAGTGACAATAGTCTGCGTCTAAGCTTACGCGATAAAAATGGCGAGATCAGCCAAAGCCTGAGCTTCATTGCTAACGCCGAGCGAGCCCCAATAGACACGGCTATTTTAGGCACGTGGCTCACTGCCACTGAGCCTGCAGGCAGCAAAGCCCAGCCCTACTCCGGCCAGCAATGGACAATTCGTTTTATGGACAATGGCATGCTGTGCCAACATCGTTACACCGTCGACACCCGCAAGACGCCATTAGCGCAAGATCCCTGCCTGAAAGCTCAGGAACAGCGCTGGAAAGCAGTGGATGGTAAAGTTTATACGGCAAGAAATGGTAACGATTGGGCCTTAGAATTTTCTTATCGGCTGATGGCAGGCAGAATGGTGGTGAGCTACTCCGGTGGCAAGCGTGTAGTGGCAACTATGGCCGCCAATTTAACGTTAAGCGCGGATAGCCGCTAAAAGCTCATCAGCGCTATAATCTTTGCGCCCACCCTGCTCAGCCAGTTGAATTAACTCCCGCACCCGCGCATTTATCGGCGCCGCAATACCGTAGTCCGCAGCCAAACGTAGCACCTCACCATTGAGCCACTCCACTTCTGTCTTGCGCCCGCGCTGCAAGTCTTCCCACATTGACGAACGCGCCAAGGGGTCTATCGCCAACATTGGCTGCGCAAGCCGTTTAAACACGAAATCTGGCAAGCTCAACACAGCTGGAAGCCATCGAGCAGGCACCGCGGTCAACTTTTGTATGGGGATATTAGCCGCCGAAATTGCGGCCAGTGCCTCGCGCTGCAGGGCGGCCAAACATAGCCTATAGCCTCTTTGCGACAACTCTTCTTTTAAACCCAAACCCGAGAGCGCATTGATGGGGTTGTTTAAGTTCAACAGTAATTTAGACCACAGCACCGAAGGCATATCAGCGTGGGTTTCAAAGGGCGTTCCACTCGCCGCAAAAAATCCCGCTAACTCCTGAGCGATTGGCGTATCTTGGATGATCACCTCGCCGTCAGTGCCAGCGTGGAAACACCCCTTATCACCCTCCAAGACATTAAAGCCAATCATGCCGGGCAAGACCCTATTATTCGGCATGGCCTGCTGTAATACGGCGGCATTACCGACCCCATTTTGCAGGCTAATCACAATGGTTCTGGTGTTTAAAACTTTGGCGAGATCTGCGGCGACCGCTGCGGTGTCACCAGACTTCACGGTAACGATGACACAATCTCGGTCAGCCATGGCCGCAATATCGGTATAAAACCACAGCTGCGCTGAAGTCAAATGATGATCTAAACCGCGAAAATCAGTAATTCGTAAACCGTGCTCAGCCGCCACGGCGGCAATACGTTCACGACCTAAAAAGCTGACTTCAGCGCCACCCATTAGCAGTGATCCACCCACATAGCATCCAATGCTACCTGCGCCGATTATTCCTACTCGCAAGGCCATGTATTACTCCGTACTCACTGCTTTTATTGTGAAACTCGCGCTGCTTTGTTTTTAAATTGCCAGCACACCATTGCAAAATGCATCGCTAATATCGGTAGGCAATATCAATTCCGTAACTTAGAGGCTCACCCCATAAAACTGCGCGATCTGCATGGGGTAAATTATCGATAGCGTAGGTTTCGTACTCGGTGTCGAGTAGATTTTTACCCCACAGCGACACGCTTACTTTGCCGCTGGCAAATCCAATATCGTCCAAGCTAACGCGAGCATTCCATAATTGGTAGTCACGCAAGACCGTAAACGCTTTTTGCACATCGCCGCCGCCCAAGCGAGTGTCCATATAGCTGGTATTAATATTAACTTGCACTAGCGCGGACTCCCCTCGCCACGCAATCCAATCCGCCGATGCGGTGTAACTGTTTACCGGCGCCGCAGAAAAGGCGTAGCGCTGAGTGACGTTATTGCCAAAGCTGTCGATTACTTCTGTGATTTCGGCATCTATGTAGGCATATTCCATACTGACAATAATGTCGTCGCCAACTAAGGCCCGGGCATCAAACTCAAAGCCCGACATTTTAGCCTTGCCGGCATTCAAAACCTTGGTATCAGCAATGGTGCCATTGAGCAGAAAATTAATCTGCATATCGTCAAACCGGGTTTGATACACATCGGCGTTTATCCGCAAGCGACCATTCAGCCATTCGCTTTTGATACCCAGCTCAGCGGTCACGGCTTTCTCTTCACCAAAGCCGTCGGCAAAACCAACGCCATAGTCGGTACCGTCGGACGCCGCGCCTTGATTTCCGTCTAACTGGGGATCGCGAGTATTGAAACCACCGCTTTTATAGGCCTCCACAAACTTGCCATACACATTGATGTCATCATTGATTTCATATTCAGTCACAAAACTGAAAGAGTCGTCTTTAGAGCGGCGTTCGCCGGAGGCGTCGTCAAAACGCCGATCACCCGGCAGCCCAGCTTCGATGAAAATAGGGGCAAGTGCAGGGCCCAATACGGGATTTTGGGCCAGCTCAGCCAAGGGTAGTACAAAAGGCTGACCCGCTACTGGCGAATACTCAATAAACACTTCATCACGTTGATTTTTAAGCGCGTAGCGATGGTCGCGAGAATGCCGAGCACCGACGGTGAGATGCAGGGCCTTATCAAAAATATCTGGCGTCCAAGTGAGTTGACCAAACACCGCGAGCGCCTGATTTTCTATTTCATATTTTTGGCTGACTAAGTTGACGATGTGCGCGTCTTCAAAGCCATCGATAGGCGCGGTGAGCTGCAAATGAAACGGGCTATTATCTTCAACAGCTGACTCCTCAAAGTAATAGGCTCCGACCACATACTCAATACCCCAGTCATCAACGGCATCGCTAAACTGTAATTCGTGTGAGCTTTGGTCTTGTCGCACTTCAGGCCTTACCAGCGGCGTTTCGCCACCATTCGCAAACTGCGCTGCCGGGCCATCGTAACGATTCGTATCGAGGCGATAATCTGGCGACCCAAGACCACCACCGAGGTCAGTATAAGCGGCGTCTGTTAGCTCGCGGTAGGAGCCAATATATTTAAACAAGCCAAAACCGGTATCAGTGCTAAGTATTAAAGCATGCCCTTCCACATCACTATTAGAGGCTTCTAACGGCGCGGTGGTTGCCAGCGAACCCAACATATTTTCGCTAAAACGGCTGCGCGCTTGGGTGCTATTTTTAATGGCGTTGGACTGCCCCTTATTACCATTGGGGTCAGGTGGAGTCACCGCTTGAAATGTGTAATTATAAGATTCTAATTCTGAACGATCATAGCTGTAGTCGAGTCGCAGTCGCTCGCTAATATCCCAGCCCAAATCAAAACGCGCGCCTTGAATCTCGCGATCACCAAAGTCACCACCGGGGCCGGTATTATCCACAAACCCATCTCGGCTCTCGGTCAAATACGCAAACTTGACCGCCAAGGAATCAGTAATAGGTAAATTGAGGCTGGTCTTGGAGCGGAACAGGGCACGATCACCCGCCGACACAATTTGACTAAACTCGACCTCATCAACATTAGGGCGACGCGTCACCAAGTTGATGGCGCCACCAGTGGTATTGCGGCCGTATAAGGTGCCCTGGGGACCGCGTAAAATTTCAATCCGCGCCAGCTCAGCCACATCCATTGACGTACCACTGGATCTGGCGATATACACACCGTCAAGATACAGACCAACAGGCGTGTCTTGGGTCACCTGAATATCACCAATACCAATGCCGCGAATATAGATCCGCAAACTGCCGCCATTTATCGGAAATGGTTCAATAGTCAGGCCTGGCACTTTACTGGCAATATCCTTTAAACCACTAATGCCCTCAACAGTTAAGCGCTCTTGATTAAAGACCGTCAGGGAAATTGGGGTGTCTTGTAGCGACTCCGTTTTCTTACTGGCGCTAACCAGAACTTCTTCGAGACGCACCACGTCGGCCGCCAATGCGGACTGGGTATTAAATAACACGCCCCCGATAGCGACAGATGCAATTATCCGCCGCAGTGAATGAAGACTATTAATTTGGAGTGGTCGCACTGACTTAAAGAGTGTACCGGAGTATTTAAACGTCATCGGATTCCATTTCTGATTTGTTATTCTGAAGTTAGTATACAAGCACCACCGCCTATTCAATCAACATATCTATGCCTTGACTGAATGACGGGATAACCATACCACAAGGTCGCGTCACAGGAACCTCTATTACCTTTACGTATCGCTCAGGGAAATTGTCGATATCCACAAGCAAAATTCACCTGTACTCTAGGACTTGAATAGTGCGATTTTCGGCAGCTGCAAACGGTCACAGTAATAGCCGCGCTGCTGCCCTTGCTACTAATTTTGGCGACCTAAATGGCAAAGTTCAATAGCCTGCTGAAGATCAGACTCTCACCACAGCGCAATTGTCATGAACTGGTAACTATTCTTACGTGCAGGCTTTCTGTAAAATATTGGTCACTGTGAATACCCAATACCCGAGGCCAATCACTCATGCCCGAGCAAACACAGCACGACAATATCGCGGCTGGCACCAAGCCACCACTACTTTGGATGCAGACCATATTATTTTCCAGCACCTTGCTGATCGCACTGATCGGTGTGCCATGGTATGGCATTAGCCAAGGTTTCACTTGGACCGGCTGGCTGGGATTTGTCCTTATTCTGGGCGCCAACGGCATGTCTATTACGGCAGGTTACCATCGCCTTTGGGCGCACAACAGCTATAAAGCTCACCCAATATTAAAAGTGCTATTTGCCCTATTTGGCGCCGCTGCCACCCAAAATAGTATTCTTATTTGGGCGTCCGGCCATCGCCGTCATCATCGACATGTAGATCACGTAGATAACGATCCGTATTCGGCCAAGAAAGGCCTATGGTATTCCCATATTGGCTGGATGTTGCGTGACTACCCTGCCAGCGCAGACGACTTCTCCAACGCCAAAGATTTACAGCGCGATAAAATTGTTATGTGGCAGCACCGCCACTATCTTCCTCTCGTGCTGTTTATGAATATTGCTCCCGCCGTTGCGCTAGGGTTTATTACCGGCCATATGCTCGAAAATATCTTGCTCGCTGGTGTACTCCGATTAGTCGTCAGCCATCACACCACATTTTTTATAAATTCCCTGGCGCATTTTTGGGGCCGCCGCCCTTATACCGACGAAAACTCCGCCCGCGACAACGACTTTCTGGCGCTGCTCACTTATGGTGAGGGCTATCATAATTACCACCATATCTTCCAAAATGACTATCGCAACGGTATACGTTGGTGGCATTACGACCCCACCAAGTGGCTGATAAAAACGGCCTCATGGGTTGGCCTGACGTGGGACCTGCGTAAAATTCCAGATTTCAAAATCCAGCGCGCCATCATCACCATGCAATTCAAAAAGGCAGAACAGGTCCTGCGCAATCGCAAAGGCGCTGACACTAATCAATTTACCGCGTTTTTAGAGCAGGAATACCAGCAATTCTGCGATCACTTGAATGATTGGAATGCGGTGAGCCAGCGCTGGGTGGACGCCAAGCGGGAACACATAGCCGAACAGAAAGATGCACTACAATTAAATCTTGCAGGCAAAAAAGAAACATTTCAGCACAATCTGCATAAGGCATGGGAACATGCCACCCTGCGCAGTCGCTTACAAGAGCTAGAGTACGCGCTTAAAATGCAGCGCAAACGCTTACAAATACTGACCTTAGAAATAGCGTAGTACCGCCATTCCGGTCTGCAACGCCCTAGCGAGGAACCGCCGCTCTCTTTACGCACACTGGGAGTGGCCGGCGGAAGCAAAGACCAGCATGGTGCTCTAGTCATATCATAGCGATACCGGGGTTTCGACTATATTTAGCGGGCGGCGAGGGAAATTCTCCAGCACGATAAACCCCAACAATAAGACTGCCCCACCGCCGTTATCAAGCCAGACTTAATCCACTCTGCCCCGAGCGTTAAATGCCGCCGACGCTAACTCGCCCTGCCATAACATGGTCGCGTCGGTGTTCATACCCGGCATCACTACAGGTGGTCGATAGATAATTCGAAAGCGCTCATTTGGCGCTGTAGCGGCCAGAGACCCCGAGCCAGCCATGCCGTCTTGCAAGACATACCAACGCGGCAAGGCGATGTCTAACGCCGCTCGATATTCTTCACCGGGGGCCAGCGTGATAATGTCATCTTCCGCCAAGATATAAGGACTGCAGCGGGTGTCGGCCATAGTGTATCGCCGCCCGGTATCGCCCTCAGCTTGCAATGAAAAACCACAGTGCAATTCATTGTCGGCAATTTGTAAGGACGCGTCTGATATATTTTTAAGAGTGAGTATTAACATCGGGCTCCGCGGCGGTGCACCGTCGCCACGATCATCGTTAGGAAGTTCGGTATTTTGCTCTAAACGGATGCCGATGTGACTCCAGCGGTATCCTGCTAAGACCGCAACACCACCGCGACCTATCGCCACTTCTACTTCCATTGGAATTTGCAGATCATCACGCGAACCGCGCAGACGCTCAATTTCAATACCGCTACCCTGCTGAATAAAATACTGTTCAATGCCATAGCGAAGGTGTATTCGACCATCGCCTACTTCTCGACTCACGCGACCGCGCATAAAGACACCGCCGCCGGGCTTCTGATCAGTAAGATAATTAAGCTCATACAAGTCTGTTGCAGTTGGCTTTAAAACCGCATATACAATCTCTTCACGCTGCAGTGAGCCGGCTCGTCGCGACGACCTAAAATGGGCCGCATCGACGGTATTGAGTGAGTAGCTAAGCCGGACAAAGTCGCCGCGCAATGGATCGCGAGGATCAATCGGTGCGGTTCGCAAAAACACCCTCTCACCGCCGTGGCGTATCCATTCACGCTCAGCGGCCATATACGCGAGCACCGCAAACTGACTGAGCACGAAAACTATAATCAAGGCTTTACGCACGGGACTTCTCCAGCTTGCGACGGGTATTCTGCTTGGAATAACGCAAACCGATAATAAAGAGCAGCAAGCCCAGCAACAAAAAGACCGCTGAACGCGCCAATAGGCTCTGGAATAAATCGGTAAACCGCGCTGCCCCCAATACGACCAGCATGATGCAACCCAAGGATAAAACTCTAGTTTGAAGATACTGGGTACCGCGGTATACAAATAGCAAACTGTAGCCCAAAAATGCGAGATTAAAGACTAGCTGGCTCACGTCACTGACGTCAGCGCCCAGCAGGCTAGGCAACACCGAAAATATTAATACCAGTAAGACCAAGCCACTATCTACCCACTGCTCGGCTAATACAGGGCGAGTACTAGCGCGAAGTAGCGCAGCTCCCCAGGTCACTAATGCAAGTAATAAGGGGAGTAATATATACAGTAAATCAAACCTCGCTAACTCAGATAAGCCTGACAGCAGCGGAAGACCGGTAAACGTGCCGACAAAAATGAGAGGCAACCACAGAACGCGACCACACAGCGTCAATACTTTTGCACTCGCTGGATATGTACTCCCTACCACCAAACGGGCCACTGCAAAATAACTCCCCACCAGCAAGAGGCCAACAGCGAATAAATGCTTGTCACCAATACCAGACACTGTGAAGGAATAGGACAGCGGCACGGCGAGCAATAAAACAGCCAATAAAAGCGCCGAGCGCTGCAGCCACGCCAGAGGCAGTAAAGTCAGCAATAACATCCAGCTAGCAATAGGCACATGCCGGCCAAACTCAAAGGTTTCCAGACCACTCCACAACAACAATAAAATGGTTGCCAATACCCCGTGAGCCACTGAAGGCAAGG
>NZ_JBLIKC010000021.1:0-70019 GCF_047636175.1 Zhongshania sp.
ATATTGAAGCCATTGCGGTAACCGAGTGGGACGAACCCCAAGCGGTCATCGGCAGCTATCTGCATCGCTATGCCTACCCCGACTTTTTTGCTGCCCACCAAGCCCAGAAACAGCAACTACAAACCTCACACGAACACAGCGCTGACCGCAGTCAATGTCTCCAACTGCGCGGTGAGTATTTATTTATTGCCGACGGCAAAGCAGGATTCAGAGTCTTAGATGTGGCCTCGGTTGAAAACAAGGGCATCTCGCAACGCTTAATCACCGCGCCTTATAGCGCGCTCGGCCACGACGCAAAAGTCGCCACTAAAAATGCCAGCTGTGTTGCGCTCCCCAGCATTCAGCCCATTGCCCCAGAACGCAATCAAGGCGACTTAATGCGAGTAGACAACAAGGAGCAAGCCTTTCATCCACTTTACAATTACGCCTATATCACCGACACCGAAGAGGGTCTAATTGTCGTTGACGTCAACACCTTTGCCGACGGTGAACCCCGCAATAACTTTATAAAAGCCGCGCTGCGCTGGCATGCCGACGGGGCCTTAAAGGGAGCCCGTCACATCACTATTGGCGGTCACTATCTTTACATCATCGCCGATGCGGGCTTGCTGGTCATAGATATAAACTCGCCCCTAGATCCAAAACTACTGCACACCATTGCACTCAACGACGGGCGCGCCTCCGCGCTGCAATTCCGCTATTTGTTTGTGACCGATGCCGACGGCATCAAACTCGTCGACGTCACCCTCCCAGAAAAAGCCCATTTATTACCCGAGTTCACTATGCCGCTTGCTGATGCCCAAAAAATCAGCCTGGCTAGGGGTTACGCCTACGTGGCGGCAGGACAGCAAGGTCTTGCCATCATAAAAATCGAGCGCCCGGAAAAGATGCAGTTACTGCAAAGTTATAATGGCGAAGGTCACTTGCAAGACAGCCGAGATGTAGTCATTGGCACAACTAACGCGTCACTGTTTGCCTATGTCGCTGATGCAAAAACCGGGCTGAACGTTATCCAATTAAGCTCACCAGATTTACAGCCAAAGTTTTACGGCTTTAACCCCGAACCAAAACCGCTTTGGATTGCCGGCAAGCAAACCGCCAGTCCGGCATTAAGTTTGTCCCGAGGCTTGGCTCGAGATCGTGCAGTGGACGAAAGTGGCGGTCAGATCGCGGTATTTGGACGACGCGGTGCGCGGCCAATGAATTTACAGGAAATGCACAAACTCTATTTAGATAAAAATGGCGAACCGTGGTTTGTGGAAGATACACCAAGCAAATCCGGATCCGGAGCGAAGCATGAATAGAACTAAGCAGCTCAGGCTTAATGACAGCACCCCGTGGCTAGGGCTTTGCTTACTTGCAATGCTTTGCTTTAACGCAGGATTGCTGCACGCAGCCAAGCTAAGCCCAAACGCCAGCGCAGCCACTGGTGCCGAGGCCAGCACTGAAGCCATGCACTTGGGTGTAGCTAGTTGTGCAAACAGCGTCTGTCACGGCCGAGCGGCGGCTGTTGAACAAGGCAATGTATTACAGAATGAATATCGCACCTGGGCGAAGTACGATAATCACTCACGCGCCTATGCCATTTTGAAAAACGCCGACTCAAAACGCATCGCCGCCAATATGGGAATTAAGGACGCAAGTCAGACGGCGGAATGTTTAGCCTGCCACGCCGACACCACGCCGGCCAACTTACGGGGCCCGAAGTTTCATATCTCGGACGGTATTGGCTGCGAAGTCTGTCACGGTGGCGCAGAAAATTGGATAGACTCCCATTACGGCGCCAATACCAGTTCACCTGCAGACAATGCCATCGCCAGGCATCAAGCAAATTTAAAGAATGGCTTATCACCAACCGAAGAACCCGCCTTTACAGCCAAGTTATGCCAGTCATGCCACCTTGGTAATACTAATCAACTCGCTACTCATGAAATGATGGCCGCCGGTCATCCTCGCCTACGCTTCGAACTAGACACTTGGCTGGCGCTAATGCCACCCCACCATAGCTACGATGCTGACTATCAGCAGCGGGGGAAAAGTAGTTTACCGACCACCCGCTGGCTAGAGGGCCGCATGCAGGCGGCGCAGGATTCGCTCACGGTGCTAGAACAGCACAGCATGCCACAGGGGCTATTCCCGGAGTTAGCGGTGTTCGACTGCCACTCTTGTCACCGCCCCATGGATACCCGCGTACAGCGCCCCCTCGCGGACAAGCAATTACTACCCGCAGGTGCAATTCGTATCAATGACAATGCGCTGCGAACTATTGTCACCGTGGTTTCGCTAAGAAATGAAATTTTAGGGCAGGAACTGACACTTGCGATTCGGCAGCTAAACCAGTCAACCGTCCTCAGTAAACAAGCACTGCAAGCAAGCAGCCGTAAACTCATGACCTTAGTAGAGAGGGCTAGACAAAGCATTGGTGATTCGGCGCTTAACGACAGTGAGCAACAGGCGATTACTCGCGCGCTACTCAAACAGGGAGCAAGTGGTGAGGTTCGAGACTACGCTGATGCAGAACAACTTTTCTTAGGATTACAAGTTCTCAGTTTTGACAAAAATAGTCCAACACGCGGCGCAAGGCGCTATGATGAAATCTTTACAGTTCTTAGCGATGAAAATAATTACACTCCACGTCGATTTAAAGCAGCAGTTCAAAAAGCTTTAAAAGCTGTCACGGAGAACTAATGCATGATCAGCATTTTAGGAAAAAGTAATATCGCTCAACGCGCGACAAACGAGGATCGTTTCGTCGCTGACAGCAATTGGGGAATAGCACTGGTTGCCGATGGTATGGGTGGGCCTGCAGCAGGTGAAATTGCCGCCAGTATCGTCGCCTACCAAGTAACAGACCTGCTTGACCAGCGAACTCCGCTCGCGGTCGCGGTGTATAGCGCGCATCAAGAAGTATTGCGCGCAGTAGAAGACGGACGTGGAAAACCCGGAATGGGTTCTACTGTCGTAGTAGCACACTTTAGTGGCCACCATTTTGAACTGGCTTGGATTGGCGACAGTCGCGCCTATTTATGGAACGGCGAACTACGGCAAATTAGCCGCGATCATTCGCAAGTTGAAGCCCTGATGGGTCGAGGTGAAATCAGCTATAGCGAGGCTATAAGCCACCCCAATAAAAATATCATTACCCGTGCTATTGGCCACGGCAAATTTAACGAGCACGATATTCCCCTTATTAAAGGCGCACTCTTTCGAGGAGAAAAATTATTACTCTGCAGTGACGGCCTATACGATGCCATGAGTGCCTGCGACATAGCGCGAGTAATGAATACCCCGATTTCAAGTGAACAACAGCTCGAACAGTTACTGGCAATTGCGCTGGCAAATAATGGCGCAGACAACATCACCGCGGTACTGGTCGATAGTGATGTGATACCCCAAGAAAACGAGATCATACCGACACTACCGGCAGTGGTCATCGCGCGCATCGACGGCTTCACCGAACATTTCACAAGCTAAAGAATATAAGACCCACACTACATTACCCATATTTATAGGAAGCAGAAAATGGCAAGCTTTAAACTACACGACACTGCCAGCGCCATTGACTATTTAATAACGGCGACAGAAACGTCGATTGGCCGCAGCCCAGAAAGCGATATCCGGCTGCTTAGCTCGAGTGTGTCTCGAAATCATGGCGTCCTAAAAATTAAAGATGACATCCTGAACTTTGAAGACTTTGGCTCGAGCAACGGCACGTACATTAACACCATCAAAGTAGTCGGCGAAACGGCACTTAAAAACGGTGATGCCCTGCAAGTTGGTGACTTTGAACTAAAAGTTCTCCTAGACACAGATGACGACACAACTACCTTTAATGGCGACGATGACGCCACTCAAATTGGGGCCTACAGTCCACCGGAAGTCGCACATGCTTCGCCACCAACTGCACCGGCTAAGACCACAGTGGAAACAAACATCCCCGCAATGTGGTCAGAGAACGCCGGGCTTGAGCAAGCTTCTGGCACCGTCTTTTTCTCTGAAGACGCCGGATCTGAAGCAAGCACTAGCTACCGCGATGGCAATTTAAATATAGCGCCCATAGGCGACACACCTCGTTTGATAGGCTTAAATCTCAGTATTCAGGGCGTCATCTATCCACTGGATACCGGCGTCACCAGCGTCTGGAAAATCGGCCGGGATCAACAACATGTCGATCTCTGGGTGGCCGAGTCAAGCGTCTCCGGACTGCACGCCCAGTTAATCAACGACGGACAGCGCTGGAAAGTCGTCAACTGGATGTCCACCAACGGCACCTTTGTTAACGAACTAAAGGGCTTATCAACTTACCTTAAAAATGGCGATATTATTCGTATGGGCATTGCCGAATTTGCCTTCGAGCTACCGACAGCGCCGCAAGGTTCCGTGTCGAAGGTCACGGCAGAAAGCCCGAAGAAGAAAGGATTTTTTGCGCGCTTGTTTGGTAAATAGCAAAGTATCTCTTACCTCCTCGTTACTATGTTGTGAACATAGGGCTAAGCTAGCTTGCGACTTTCTTCAAATATTGACACTGTCAACTTCAGGCGATATCTTGACGTCGTTCAGATATCGCGAGCCATGCTATGAGCATAGAAAACCAAAATTATCCCCATCTCCTTGCCCCTCTCGATCTAGGTTTTACTAGCCTTAAAAACCGGGTAGTCATGGGCTCGATGCACACTGGTCTAGAAGATCGCTTCTGGCAGTTCCCCAAACTCGCCGCGTATTTCGCCGAGCGAGCTAAGGGTGGCGTTGGCCTTATGATCACCGGTGGTTACAGTCCAAACCGCAGCGGCTGGCTTTATCCCGGCGCCAGTACCTTTAATTCCCGCTTAGATATTTACAACCACCGCAAAGTCACCAAGGCGGTACACCAAGCGGGGGGCAAAATTTGTCTACAAATACTTCACGCTGGTCGTTATTCCTATCATCCGCTGTCCAAAACCGCCTCAAGCAGCAAAGCGCCAATCAACCCCTTTAAGGCCCGCGCCTTAAGCACCCGCGGCGTAGCCAGTACCGTTAATGACTTTGCACGCACCGCGCAGCTGGCCCAAAAAGCGGGTTACGACGGTGTCGAGATCATGGGCAGCGAAGGGTATTTAATTAATCAATTTTTGGCACCCGCCACCAATAAACGCAAAGATCGCTATGGCGGCAGCCCAGAAAATAGACGTCGCTTCGCCGTGGAGATAGTGAGCGCTGCGCGTAAAAAAGTCGGCCCTAATTTTATTATTATTTTCCGTTTATCAATGCTCGATTTAGTGCCCGACGGCTGCACTCACGAAGAGATAGTAGACCTAGCCCGCGAGATTGAAGCCGCTGGCGCCACCTTGATTAACACCGGTATTGGCTGGCATGAAGCGCGCGTACCCACTATTGTCACCTCGGTGCCCCGCGCTGCATTTAGCGAAGCCACAGCCGCCATAAAGCGGGTGGTCAATATCCCCGTTATTGCCTCCAACCGCATTAATATGCCGGATATTGCCGAGCACATTTTAGCTAGCGGCCAAGCCGATATGGTGTCCATGGCCAGGCCCATGCTGGCCGACGCCGAATGGGTAAACAAAGCTGCCAGCAATCGTAGCGATGAAATCAATACCTGCATCGCTTGTAACCAAGCTTGCTTAGACCACACCTTTCAATTGAAGCGCGCTAGTTGCTTGGTAAACCCCCGCGCCTGCCACGAGACTGAACTGGTGTTTAAGCCCGCCTCCAAGGCCAAGAAAATTGCCGTGATCGGCGCTGGTCCTGCCGGGCTGTCCTGCGCCACTGCGGCGGCAGACTGCGGCCACGAAGTACATCTATTTGATCAGGCGGACAAGATCGGTGGCCAATTTAATTTAGCCAAGATCATTCCTGGCAAAGAGGAATTTGGCGAAACCCTGCGCTACTTCGGCAAAAAAATTGAACGTTCAGGGGTAAATCTCAGACTGAATCATCGCGTCGAGAAAGCCGAACTCATCAGCGGCGGTTACGACCATATCATCGTCGCTACCGGTGTTAGCCCACGCGCGCTGAGTATTCCCGGTATCGATCATCCTAAAGTGGTTTCCTACATCGACGTATTGAAAGGTAATGTCACCATCGGCAAGCGAGTCGCCCTCATCGGCGCCGGCGGCATCGGCTTTGACGTGGCAGAATATCTCGCCCACGACCACAGCACCGAGCTCCCCCAAAGCATTGCCAGCTGGTCTGCCGAGTGGGGCATAGACCAACACAGCGCAGAGCGCGGCGGGCTGGTAGCGGGCAAGCCCCAGCCCTCACAGCGAGAGATATTCTTACTTCAGCGCAAAACCACCGCGCCCGGCAAAGACTTGGGCAAGACCTCCGGCTGGGTGCACCGCGCCACCCTCAAGAACAAAGGCGTCAACATGCTCGCTGGCTGCAGCTACGACCGTATAGACGACCAAGGACTGCACATAAGCCAAGATGGAAAGCCGCGCTTATTAGAGGTCGACCACGTTGTTATCTGTGCGGGGCAAGAACCACTCAGAGAGCTTTACAATTCTGAGTCCGAGCAAGGCGCTAAATCAGCCCAGCGCTACCATCTGATCGGTGGCGCTAGTATCGCCTCAGAGCTGGATGCCAAACGCGCTATACGTGAGGGCGCTGAATTAGCAGCGAGTCTTTAAAAGATGATTTATCGGGATCGTGTGCACTGCAGCTTGAGTAATGACTCACTACAGCGCCGCTTTCTGCTGGGCAATTTTGAATGCTAAATTCTTGAGCTGCTCTACCTGGCTGCGCACCTCGAATAAAGCAGATGCAGGCTAGCTATATAAATTGGCTCACGATCTCAACCCAATTAAAACCTTGTTAAAACTATAGAAGACGAGCACGAGCCTTGAGTGAGGATTAAGCAAAATAGGCATAGGCCTGCCTCGCTATACTACTTGTTTAGCCTAAACCCTAAGCATTTCTGCTCAGACTCGCACAGCCGGTATAAAAGGAATCATAAGCAGTCTATAGCACCGCCGGCAAGCCGGTCATTTACTCGTCTGATTCCGTCTCTTCAAATTCAATATAAAGGCTGGGCTGTGCGCTAACGACCGGCACAATGGCTGCTGGCCTGCTCGGCGCTTGCTCAATGGCCGGCCTACCATAAGTCATGGAACTAAGTTTTACGGCTTCGGCCAAACTGCGAGCTTGCTCTCGCGGCGACATTGCCGTTAGGTTTTTTATGCCGACCTCTTCGTTGATTAGCTGCAACAGGCCGCCCACATACAGAACGTACTGCTCGGCATCCTCGGCATCAATCTCAATAATTTTGGCCGCTTCCTCGGCAACATAATAAGCGTGCAAGGCAGCTGTGTAAGCTTTATCGCATTCCCGCCTCACACCCTCGCGGTCACGATAATTCCTTTCGATAAACTCGCCGGCATAGTCGACCGACTCCTCGGCTTTGTCATAGCTCACCTCAGCGAAATCATCGGCGTCATTGGATTTTGCCTCGTCGAGTTTCTGTATTGCTTTATTTAAATAGGTGGTTTTTAAGGTTTCGATTTCAACTTCCGCGTAGTACTCGAGCACGCTGACTTCGTCGTTTTTCGCGCTTGCAAGCCGGCCGCCCTCTATATCGCGAATCAGGCCTTCCAGCTTGGTGGTCGCGTTGCGATAGAGCTTCGGGTGGAGAGTGTCAGTGTTTAGCTCCGCGAGGACTTTGCGGTGCTCAAGAACCCTGCTCAGGGTCAATTCCACCGTTGCTTTATTGCTATAGGCCTCTGCGACTAACTTTTTAGCGGCAAAAGCCGCACTGATTGCGGCAATTTTCTCTTCGGGCTCACGTGCATCCTTACTGAGCTTAAGTGCGCTCTGCAGCTTTTCTCTGGCGTTTTCCATATGTGAGGGTGCGTAAAACTGCAGCTCACTCGCAATCGCTTCTTCATAAGCAGCTGAGGCCTGTCTAATCGCATCTATTGGAGTGATATCTGCGTTGCTGGCTCGCGCCATGGCGTTTAATTCGATTTGTTCTCTGTTTGCCACATTGGTCGACATGCAGCCTGTCACTAAAACTAAAGAACTCGCTAGTAATAACAGATGAAATTGTATCGGCATTTATTGCTCCGTTTTTATTGAAATCCCTTCAAGATAGTATGTCGCTCACTGCCGCATAACAGGTGATGCGCCATTACTTAAAAATATAACAATATATGTCGTAATCGAAGGATAAACCATAGTGTATCCCCTAAGTCATAAAAAGAACGTTTATTAAATCCATGCCAACCTAAAGACTGCTTAACTAAAACTCCTCAGCTGCTTAAATTGAGCGCTAAGTATAAGAAAAGGCCAGAATGATATTAAAAAATCACGTTGTCGCAGCGTGCAGCGTATTTGTGTTTATATTTTGCTTTATAGTCAGCTGGTGGATCATTGCTGGACTAATACCTCCGCTATCACCGTCGGCAAAAGCAGAGGAAGTCGCGGCATTTTATCAAGGCAATCAACTCAGAATACAAATTGGTATCGCGCTAGCCATGTCCTCAGTAGCTTATATTATTCCCATGGCCAGCGCCCTCGGCTACCAACTAAGACGAATCGAAGACTCCAAGCCCATGCTAGCAAACGCTCAGCTCGCGTGTGCCACCGCCACCTTCGCTATTGTTACCGCAGCCCTTATCATTTGGTCGGTGGCCGCGTACAGGCCAGACAGACCCATTGAAATCACATATTTACTGAATGATTTAGCGTGGATTGGTTTTACAATGCCGGTATCCGGCATCGTGGTATGGATGCTCTGCGTGGGCCTTAGTGTATTTTCAGATAAAGCGTCAAACCCGATATTTCCCAGATAGGCGGGCTACCTAAGCTTGTTTTGCGCAACACTGACACTACCCGGCTTCCCTGTGGTGATATTTCAAAGTGGGCCTCTTGCTTGGAATGGTCTTTTATCCTTTTGGATCGCCCTAACTGCCGCTATTGCATGGATGATGGTTATGTCATTTTTAACCATCCGCGCCGCAATTACTGAATCAAATAACAGCGCAAGCTTGGCTAAGTAGCGAGTTAAAGAACTCGAACTCAAGTATAAATAACGAAGGTAGGAAAATGTTATTGGATTAGGTGGAATCGGAATTTGGCAGCTACTTGTCGTACTCGCCATCATAGTAATGGTATTTGGAACAAAACGGCTAAAAGGAATTGGCGGCAACCTCGGCGGTGCAATAAAGGGATTCAAAGACAGCCTGCAGGGTAACAGCGACAAAGGCGCCCCTCCGCCAATACACGACAGTAGCAAGGCAAAGATAAGTGAAAGCGCAGCAACAGACAAAAAATAATTGCGCAGCTTTGGCACCGTTTGAAACAGGGGATACCTATCGCTTAAGTCATACCTCGTATCACTTGCCTGTTTTCGGCGAGCACATTTTTTAACAAGCCGCTTGGCGGTGCAAGTCCGGCTTTGATCATTTTCTACAAAGCCTAGAGCGAGAATTAATCTATACAGCCCCGGGGCTGTATAGATCCTATTTACTTATAAACATAGGCCTATAACCATTTTGAAACTGTAGAGAGACCATAAGCATTTTTTAATGCATTTCTGATCAGTCTAGAATGAGGCGACCCCCAGAGGCAGATTCCCCCAGCTATTTGCTATATCACGCATCATTACTGAGTAATTCGCTAAACTCATATTGCAAAATTAGTACACAATACCCACTAACACCTCGAAATCTATTCGCATTGCTGTCTCGGCTTCTTTTATAAAAACAAAGTATTAAGGCTTAATTAGATCTGCGAACACCTTCCAGCTGTACATCCAATTTACAATGTGGCTATATCGCTGCCTCAACAAATAATTATAAGCTCTTTAATTAAATACCTAGCGACAATTAGGTCAATTCGTGGACACCCAAATCAGCTATCGCCGAAAATCACACCAAGATTTACAGATCGCCATCTGCTGCGCACTAATCTGGCTTCCACTCCCCCTAGGTAGTAATAGGCCGTGGTCAACTGGGTTGGTCATAGTGATCATTTCAGCAATTGGCTTTGTGTGGGCGATCCGCAGATGCAAACAAGCTGCAAAAAATTCTACCGCACTCACAAAAGCGAAACCGGCAATAATAGCCCTCGTTACCGTGCAACTATTAGTGGCCGTGCAGTATTTTGGTGGATTAAGCCTTGCCCCAAGCGAAACGTTTAATCACCTACTGCTAGGATCGGCGTATACGCTTCTTTTTATCCTCGTTCTGGATTTATTTACTACGCGTAAGTCGATCAATTTATTACTGGGCACAGTGGTTATCAGCGGCACTTTTCAAGCGTTTTATGGCTCTACCATGGCGCTATCGGGCTTAGACTGGAGTTTTTTTGCTACAAAAGAATACATGCAAGGCCTTGCTACTGGAACCTTTGTGAACCGCAACCATCTTGCCGGTTATCTGGAGATTGCCGCAGCATGCGGTATCGGCCTACTCCTAGCGCTTCGCGATCACCGCGCACTTTCACTTAAATCTATAATTGAGTGGATATCAGGCCCGAAAGCGCTCATTCGCATTGCGCTTGCCATTATGGTGATTGGACTGGTCATGACCCGCTCACGTATGGGCAACATCGCGTTTGTTTCATCGTTGCTTATAACGGGCGCTATATTGGCTGTCGCAACCCCAAAATACCGTTTGCGATTAGCTATAATTTTGGCAAGCCTATTGATAATTGATTTATTCATCGTGTCACAATTTTTTGGCCTCGACGAGCTACAGCAAAGACTAGTAAATACTCAGATCGATGACAAAGTCATAAGTGGCGAGGTGACCGTAAAGCAGAATGTTAATCGAGACGAAGTTCTAGACTATTCAGTTATTTTATTAAAGCAGCATGCCTTATTAGGCAGCGGAGCAGGCAGCTTTGAAGTGATATTCCCATCGGTCGCCGGACCAGATATCACCCATCATTTTGAGCACGCCCACAACGATTATATTCAATTCGTGATCGAGTACGGCATTGCCGCTTCGGCAGCGCTCATTTTCTTTGTCTTGCACACTTTCTACCATGGAACTAAGGCGTTGTGCCTTACTAACTCGACCTACCGAAGTGGAATTGGATTTGCTTGCGTGATGGGACTAACTGCGATTGGAATACACTCATTAGCCGACTTTAATCTGCAAATTCCTGCAAACGCGGCAACGGTACTTGTGATAGCTTCACTGGGGCTACTGGCTAGGTTCCATACCCGCCCAGGCTAAACTGCTCAGATAAAAGCGGGGAGTTAAAAAGTGCAAGCGCCTATTAAATCGCGACACCACTATAATTAAGCTTGCTTGATGGCATATCTGCGCTAGCTACGGGATCATCAATATCTCCTAGCAGCAAATCCACAATATCACCCTGGGGCTGGTAGTCGGTCACAAATCGCTTCAATAACTCCCGCAGCTTTGCCGCATCGCCACACCGCAATAGAACCTCCATTTGCCAAAGGGCATCTTCAACCTCAGCCCAGCTTAAATGGCGTTCGCTGGCGCTCATAATCATCGGATGGTCGGTGCTAGTAACCGCATCGTCAACCAAGAGCTCTTCAAAGAGTTTTTCACCCGGTCTTAAACCAGTAAAAACCACCTTAATATCCCCAGAACCATCGTCCTCGTTATAAGGCGAAGAGCCCGCAAGCTTAATCATTTTCAACGCTAAGTCTAAAATACGTATCGGCGAACCCATATCTAATACAAAGACGTCGCCACTCTGCCCCATAAAACCCGCTTGCAGCACCAAACTTGCCGCCTCAGGAATAGTCATAAAATAGCGGGTTATTTCTGGGTCGGTAATTGTAACGGGACCACCTTTTTCTATCTGTTCCTTGAATAAAGGGACAACAGAGCCAGACGAACCAAGCACATTACCAAACCGAACAATAGTGAAGTGGGTAGACGAACTGAGATCACGATCCGCAAGCCCCTGCAAAATCATTTCAGCAAACCGCTTACTGGCTCCCATCACATTAGTAGGGCGCACGGCCTTATCAGTCGATACTAATACGAAATGCTCAACACCACTATTTAAGCTAGCCTGAGCAGCATTTAAAGTGCCAAATATATTATTCCTTAGGCTAGACACCACATTATGCTCCACCATGGGAACATGTTTATATGCCGCAGCGTGATAGACGGTATCAACGGAATAACATCTCATGACCTGCTCAAGATGATCCCGACTCTGGACGCTACCCAATATCGGGATAATTCGAACGAAATCATACTTTTCTATTTTACTCGCTATAAGCTCACGCTCGATGGCGTATAGGTTATATTCCGATAGATCAAACAAAACAACGACAGCAGGTCCCTGACAAAAGATTTGACGGCAAAGTTCACTGCCAATCGAGCCACCAGCACCCGTCACCATCACAACCTTATTTTCGATATTAGCACCGAGTAGCGCTTCATTTGGTGGGACCACTGTGCGGCCCAGCAAATCAGTGATATCAATATCTCTAATATCGTCGGGTGTTACCCGGCCATCGGTTAGTTCTGCGAAACTCGGCAATACACGCACCCTAACGGGTAATAGACTTAATTTTTCTAACAAGAACTTTTTATGTTGAGGTGAAATAGCAGACATCGCGAGTAAAACATCATCAACTTCTCGCTCCTTTATCAAGCCCTCAAGGCTATCAAACGAGTACACCCTCAAACCGTTTACGCTGCGGCGATGTAACTTGGCGTTATCGTCGACAAATGCAATAGCACGCATTTTCGCGTCATTAGCCAGAGCATGCACCAACTGCACCCCTACTGCTCCAGCACCGTAAATAATTATATTACGGGCATGTTTCCGCTTAGCGCTATACCCAAAGGGGGACAGCTCCCGCAGAAAAAAGCGCATTGCAAAGCGCAAACCTAGCATCAGCGGCATAGCCAATAGCCATTGCATCAAAATCATAGAGCGAGGCAAACTAAGCTCTAACACTAAACAAATTGTCGCCCATGTTAGAACAGAAAAGCTAACCGCTTTAGCTATCACCCACACATCGTCAGCACAAAAATAACGAATCACCGAGCGATAAGCACCAAATCCGGCTAACACCATCACTCCCACCAGAGGAACGATAAGGCAGACCGCGCCATACTCCTGAAGTGGTGAGCCTGCATTCCCTAAGCGAACGTAGAGAGCAAACCACGCCGAGATGAATAGGGTTAGCGCATCAAGCGAGACGATCACAGAAAATTTGACTGAGCTGGGAGCAGACAGCAATACGCGCAATATAAGGGCAGCAGCCCCCTTATTTTCAGGATTTTCCAATCTATCGCCTCGATAATTGAATCATCCTTAATTACTCTTAGCATTTCTGGACCGACAGAAATCAAGCAATCCATTGCTGAGTGTATGAACATGTTCTTAGGCGGCTAATATACTACAGGCTAATTCTGAGAACTAGCCGTCATTTTGTGAGGATTCCCGCTATATCAAAGCCAAGGCAGGGCAGGGCAGGGCAGGGCTTAAAACAATGCACCATAATGAGCCTAATCACTACAAGGAAGCATTACTTGCAGGCCAATTCCGCCACCGTAGCAACCACCTCGCAGGTTTTCTGAATCTCCTCCGACGTCAAACTAGGATGCACCAAAAACATTACACTGCTCTCCCCCAATTGCTTTGCACTAGGCAAGCGCTCAGACGGGGATAGCCCTGCATCAACAAAGCACCTCTCCAAGTAGATCTCAGAGCACGAACCGGAAAAACAGGGAACACCGCGATCATTTATCTCAGCAACCACACGATCTCGGCTCCAACTTAATCCCAGCTTTTCAACCTGAATAAATGCGTAGCATTTATACCACCCATGCTCGATGTCAGGCGGGACATCAGGCACCCGAAACAAATCTGTCGCTCGCGCAGCACCCAATATTGCCAAAGCATTTACTTTACGCGCCTCGTGCCAACTGGGCATGCGGGCAAGCTGTATTCGACCAATCACAGCCTGCATCTCTGTCATGCGCCAGTTAGTGCCGAAGGAGTCATGCAGCCAACGAAAACCTGGAGCGTGCTCTCGCTCGTAGACCGCCTCCCAGCTTTTTCCGTGATCTTTATAGCTCCACATACGAGACCATAAATCTTTGTCGTTGGTGGTGACGATGCCTCCTTCACCGCCCGTTGTCATGATTTTATCCTGACAGAACGACCAACATCCAACGTGGCCTATAGAGCCGACCGAGCGACCTTTATACCTAGCCCCATGCGCTTGCGCGCAATCCTCAATGACATAAAGCCCATGCCTTTCCGCCAGCGCCATGATTGGATCCATATCACAAGGCCAGCCAGCCAGATGAACACAAACTATTGCCTTGGTTCTTTCTGTTATTAACGGCGCCACTGTTTCTGCAGTGATATTTTGAGACTCTAGATCAACATCAGCGAAAATAGGCGTAGCGCCTGCATTAACGATAGCCGACGCTGAGGCAAGGAAAGTTCGTGGTGACACAATAACCTCGTCGCCTAGACCGATACCGAGCCCCACAAAAGCCAGATCCAAAGCGACTGTTCCATTTGCCACTACTACGGCACATTCAACTCCGCAGAAAGCAGCAAACTCTCTCTCAAAGTCTCGGCCTTCCATTCCTGTCCAGTAGTTAACTTTATTTGAAAGAAGTACTTTCTTAACAGCCTCCCCTTCCTGTTCCGTAAATTTTGGCCAAGACGAGAAGCTAGACAAATTCGAACTCATTTAATAACGTTCCTACAACGTAACAACTGTTTTTCTCCAAGCAATCCGTTATATTTCACCGGAGAGTCCTGGCAGTTTCTTTAATACTTTAGCGGGGGAACCGACGTAAATATAATTCTCTTCCGCATCCCGGGTAAGAACACCACCCATGCCCAACATCGCTCCTTTGCCAAGCTGTATACCTTGCCTAATCGACGCCCCAGTTCCCACTTCAACTCCCGAGGATATATTCACGCTCCCAGAAATAGCCACCATCGGCGCGATCGTAACTAAAGAGCCAATAAAACAATCATGCCCAACAGTTACATTTAAATTGATAATGACATGTTCCAGAACTTCGACATCTACAGTCAATACACAGCCCGCACATATCACCGAACCGCTACCAACAATAACTGAACCAGACATGATGACAGAAGGGTGAATCAACGTTGCAAACGCTGGTGTACCACTGAACAGCATTTTATCAACCACCATTTTACGTATACGTGGACTCCCTATAGCCACTACAAATTCCGCATTAGGAAAATCCACCCAGCGATCAACGGCACCGAGTATTTGCTGCCCTCCTTGTTCTCCAACTAAGGCTTCGTCATCTAGAAAACCAAGAACGTTATACCCACAATCCTTAGCTAGCCAGGCCACCTCTCGACCAAACCCACCAAATCCCACAACTATAATATTTTTCATACTAATTCGCCGCTGCACAAAAAACACTTTGCCGTCAAACGTAACGATCGCATTATCAAACGGAAACCAAACTGTTAAGAAATTAGCTTCATCTAATCCAATGGCCTATTACGCTTAGCAACAGCGATAAAAAGACCATAATTCGGATTCCAAGGATTCCGAAAACTTAACATATTCAAAAGTATACTCTTCCAGCCAGGATTTGCTTTTGAAGATAAATCTGCTAAGGGAGAAAAAACTATGTCGACCATGAATTCATTCTTCAAAAATATATCTCGCAATTTATTGACAGGAAAACCTGTCCCTGGCTGATGATGTATTTCAGCCAGCAAATTTAATTTCGCCTGCTCAGTGTTTCTAAATATATACTTACTTTTAAGAAAATAACTAAGAAACCGATAAGCTATAAAACGCAAGTTAAATACCCATACTGCCAAAGGACTCCAGGCCATTTTTTCCTTACTAGGTTCCGAATCAAGTATAACACCACCAGGATACGCGCAAACTCGACACGACTCTAAAAGCACAGACTGCCAATCTTCAATATGATGCAATCCGGACGACTCAGTAACCAGAGAAAAAATATTATCTGAGAATGGCATATCAGAAGCATCACCACAAACAACCGCACAACCAGTATTTCTTCTAGCGTTTCTCAAATTAAGCAGTGAAACATCAAGTCCAAATTGCTTAAACCCTAAAGGGTTCAACCACTTAAGCACATGCCCTGGCCCGCAAGCATAATCTAGGTGAAAGCGATCGACGTAGTCACCGCTTGGAAGAACCACGCTAACAGCACTTCTAATCCGCTCACCAATCAAATAGTTCTTGCGAGTATATCTCTCATAATCATCCGATATCCCCTCATACACCTCTAAATTTGCGGAAATATTGTGATTTCCTTCCAAAGGATTAATACCAGAAAAGGCAGCTTTTAAATTATCAGACCAGATGATGGGTATGAAGTCTTTAGTAACAGGATAATTCTCAGAACAAATCAAACATGACAGAAACTTGTCATGCAATGGAAATGAAACACTAAAATCAGCATGCCCTTCACATAAAACAATATCACCACTCTTACCACACGATACACACCTTAATATCGAAATAGTGTCAAGAAAACTTGCTTCATAATCCATCAAACACACCCCCATCTACATATAATATATTTATAATCATTAAAAAGTTTTTAATATCAGATAGTTAAAGTCAAATTCAAACTTCATTCGAATCTCTTATTCAAGTCATCAGATGTTAATGAACAAAAATAAGCTATCAGGTAAAAAAATAAACATTGGCACTAGGTGGTTAGCAACTGACCTAAGACGCTAGCATTACGTCAATGCTTTCGCTAAAACATCTAAAAAGGAGAGATTATAAACCACACACCGAAAGCAAACTTATGAACATTATCAATCATTTCCGGTAAATCGTGACATTGTTGTTTCCGCATCACTATTTATGCCATCACGCCCAATAACCTTTTTTACTGTTAGCATCAGGATTTTTAGATCCAAGAAAAAAGTATGATTATCGACATACCAAACATCTAACTCAAACTTGTCTCGCCACTCAAGAAGATTCCTCCCATTAATCTGCGCCCATCCCGTAACCCCTGGCCTAACATCATGCCGTCTATTCTGTTTTTGAGTGTATAAAGGAAGGTAATCCATTAGAAGCGGCCTAGGGCCAACCAAACTCATATCCCCTTTAATAACGTTAATTAGTGTTGGGAGCTCGTCTAAACTAGTACATCTAAGCATCCGCCCAAACTTAGAGAGGCGAAGGTTATCCGGCAGCAACTCACCTCCTTCATCAACCGCGTCACTCATTGTTCGAAATTTAATTAACTTAAATGGTCGGCAACCTCTACCCGGTCTATCCTGAACAAAAAACACTCTCGGACCGATGAAGAAAAAAACTAAAACTGCCAAAAAAAACAAGGCCGGCATTATTAATAAAAATAATGTTAGCGAAAAAATCAGATCGAAAATTCTCTTTAGCATATTCCATCACTCAAAAAATTTTTAATACCCTTCTAATACGATTAACCATGCAAAATTACCATTCGATAGCCAGTCTACATTATTAAAAAATCACGAAATACTGAGAAAATATAAAGTAGTCAGAAATCAACGGAAAAATCCACATCATCGCCTCCAACGACAACCTCGAGAACACGAATCAACTTTTCAGCCAACACATCTCGATCAAAAAGGTCCTCAGCTAAGGCAAGGGAATTCCGACCGCAATTAACGACAAATTCCGGCGCACATAAAGCATCGCCAATCTTTTTAGCGGACTGTTGCAATGTCATATTCCACGTTACAAGTCCGCACTGATACTCCTCGACCAACTCTCTCTGCCAGCCGCCGTAGTTCAACAACACAGGCTTTCCCGCCGCCAAACCGTCAAAAAATTTGTTAGCGGAATTCGCTCGCATCTCTGGGATATCAACAAACAAACTACAAATAAACGTAGCCGAACCAAACAAAGCTGGCATGTATCTTTTTGGAAGGGAGGGTTCCATAAAAAAATTAATTCCCAATACGGCATTATCTACCGCCATCGAAGTGATCTTGTCACGCTCACTACCATCACCGACAACCAAAACCTTGACCTCAGGATGCGTTAACTTAAGGTAAGTCGCCATTTCCACGAGATACTCAACTCCATTTATTTTCCCTAGAGTGCCCGCGTAAACAAGCAACGGATCACCACCAAGCCAAGGCCTATCGGCTATAAATAATGCTACCTCCGATTCCGACACTGAAAACATATCTATGTCGCACGCATTTGGGATCACTGATATACGGCGACAAGGGTATCCCGCAGAAACAACTCCATCTCGCATGCCAGGTGACAGCGCTACAACAGCCGCCGAACTTTTATATGCCAAGCGTTCTAATCCCCTAGCTAAAAACCTTGACATAGGAGACTTTAAAGCACCCATCGCGATGGGAAGCTCAGGCCACAAATCACGGACTTCGAATACCATAGGGATATTCTTAATCCTAGACACATAAATCGCAGGAATGCAAATAGTCAAAGGAGTACTTGTCGCATAGACAAGATCTGCCCGTATAGACTGCGCGCGCGCAGCGCTAAAAAAAGCAAATTTGAAAAATGCGAACACACGTTTTGAATAAGACATACTGTTAGAATATGCGACCGGTAACCAGTGCACATTAATACCACCCTCGTTTGTCCTCACCCACTTTAGGTCATCAGAACGCTCACGCAACGATGTAATGACATGCACTTCGTGACCACGTGCAACCATACGCCTAGCCATTTCGTAAGACCGCGTCCCCCCATTCATATCCGGCGTATTAAAATACTGATGCAAATAAATTATCTTCATCTAAAAAATATCCCAAAAACCGTTAAAGGCTATCGTAAAATTCAATAAGCTTATTTTCTTCATTATCCCAATTATATACTTCATCAATTGCGCCTTTACCCCGAAGTCCCATTTCTTTAGCTTCAACGGAATTCTCAACCAAGCAATCTATTGCCTTAGCAATTTCAATAGGATCCTTTGGATTCACACATAATCCACATCCAACGTTTTTAACAATTTCTGTCAAAATTTTGAAATCAGAAGATATAACCGGAATACCTGCATTCATATATTCGAACATCTTAACAGGGAGAGCCTCAACATAACTGGCAGTTGGGTACAGTGTAACCAAACCTGCAACGGATCGAGATAACACTGCGTCAACCTCATCACGACTTAGATACCCTAAATAATCTACTTTTGACCAGCCCTTTCTCCTCGAAACTTTATCTTTTAAATTAGCAACACCAAATTTTCCACCTAACAACAAATAAACATTTGATCGACAAAGATCCATAGCATCTACAATTTCTAATATTCCTCGTGTTTCAGATATTGCTCCCACATAGCAGACAAATATTTTTCCATCCGTAGAAACAGAACCCGATACTCCCCGCCCCCTCTTAGTAGGGAAATTATTTACATCTATCACCTTCGAATTCATGATCGCGAACTTATTGCGAATAGTTGACGTAGCCGCAACCACTCCAGAAAATAAAGGAATAGCTAGTCGCTCAATGACTCGATAAGCACTCGACACAAGAAACGCAGTCGGCTTGTTAAAATAAGGCTTATCCAATATTTGTTTGGGAACATCTTCATGCGAATCGAAAACCACTTTTTTCCCACATAACCTAAGCAACAAACCAACAAAAATAAGCTCAGGGTCATGAATATGATAGATGTCTGCGCTGCTATTTATAGCTTGCCGGTAAACCCTCAGGCCAACTAAAAAAAAACGCTTTATCCTTCCACGCTCGGTACCGACGTCAGATATTGAGACGCCTGACAAAACCTCACACCCAATGCCGTCTGCAACAATTAGTGATACGTCATATCCAAATTTTACTAGAGAGAGACATTCTTTATGAAATATCCTAGTGTCATACCTTGGATGAACTGAAGTAATGTGTACAACATTTTTCCCCACAATCTATTCCCTCACAGCATAGAATTTGTCAAAATTCGATGCTTCACAATTAGCACACACCCCCCAAGAAAAAGCAGGAAGGATCCAAAAAACAGATTTAGAAAATATTATAAGAATAAGGCAAATAAGACTTAAAAAGAGCGCCAAAACCCAAGGAGATGACTCACCGTCAGTCTGAATAACTCCACGCAATGAAATAGCAAACGCGTAGATAGACAGGCCTAAATATAAAACAAAGCCCAGCAGCCCGTAATTAACCCAGGCTGAGAGCGCATTATGCGAGTAACCCCCAACCGAACCCGAATTCTCTATATGTCCTCCAAAGCTACCAAAAATAATACTACGATCGATTTGGTTGATCGCGGCATCTTGCAGAATCAGCCGCGCATTCCATGAGCTTGACGACTGTAAATCCAACACTTCGAACTGACGATTACTCAAGTCACTCTCGAGACCAAGAAATAACATAACCAATGCAACACACACACAAGCGACGCCCACCGCCAACCTAAACCATGAACGACGCAGAATCTCCAACAAAACGTAACAGATTAATGCGGCAACGAAGTAGGCGTAAAATTCAGACCTTGCACCTACATAAAAAAGCACTACACCGCCTACCATCCAAAAAGTCATACCAAGAATATTGCGTGGAATCGTTGTTATAAACATCAGTATAATGACCAAACAATTCCGAGAATAATTTTGATATGAAACTGAAGCATCGCCCCCCGAAAATAAAGCAAGTCCAGCATAATAAGCATTCCCGTTAATGCGATATAATAGAAATAATACAATTAATATCAGGGAGAGACTTACCGAAAATTTTATTGCGGAGCTGGATATCTCAAAATGTCTCCCAACGTAAAAAAGCGTGACATTTAACACAATAAGTTCTAATGTCTGGATAACTGCATATTTCGTATACTCTCCAGTATCAAAAAACAGATGAATAAATGTCCATAAAAATATGTAACTCAAATACAAAAAAAACATAGCACAAAACCAAGATACATACCGGTCAGTGCATAGATAATTATTGATAGCATATAAAACATAGAATACTAGAAATCCTACTGTAAATTTTCCAAAATACCCCTCAATAAAATCACTAATAAGACCCAAGTTAATTAGTGAATGATACAAAATAAACCCAGGGAATAGAAAAATAAACGCTACGTTGGAAAGCATAGCAACTGATTTCCCGGAACTATTAAAAACCATTGAATTTCAACTCGTATAGTATTTATATTCGATCAGCACCAATTAACACTCAAAAAGATAAACTATGTGCCATGATTTTTCCCCAAAGCCAGCTTATAAGAATAATAACCGCTAGCTAAGTAAAAGAAGCTGTATGAAACGCTATACGCAGAAAGAGATAAAATTATATTACCTTCATAAAATCCAGTTGCTATCGACAATATTACGAAAATCAAGAGACAGGATGTGAAAACCACATCAATCTTTTGCGCCTCGGCAATCATAAACATTGAGCTAAGAGGGCTCACAACAAACCGAATCATATACATAGGTGCCAGCACACGGATATAACCCCCAACCTCCCGCCACTCTTTACCAAATACGATTTCAAAGATATCAGGCGCGAACAAGTAAAGCACCGAAAACGGAAGTATCGAGAGCAATACCAACCTTAAAAAGGCTTTAGTAAAAACTCCCTCGCAACTACCAACCTTCGAATATTCGCTACTTGCCTGCTGGCGAAAAATATCTCCTATTGCGCTTGATAATATTGTCATTGGAGACCCCACAGCACGCTGTGCAAGCATATAATAACCTGCAGGAGCAGCCCCAAATAAACCGTTAAAAGAGATAGCTGGAGCTTGCGCCGCGATCTTGCTAATACTATGAGAAAAAATCAAAAATTTAGGGAAGTCTATGTACCGCCGTGCTACCCGAGTAATATCGATGAATCTCACTTGACGAAATTCATTCGAGTGCGAATTCCAGATTATTGCAACAAGTATTATCATTGATACTAGTTGCCCAGACAAATACCCGACGATTAAGCCAAGTCCACTCTCAACATATATACCAAAGCCTACTTGCACGCCAACAATTACTATCGAGTGAGTTATCTTATTTAACGCAATACTCCTATAATCCTTGTACCTATTGCACCAGTAATAAGCACATTGGTTAACTGCGACCATAAGCGCACTAATAGGGACAAGAAGAATCACGAGCTTAAAGCTATTATCCAGTTGAAACAGTGATTCGTTCAAAAATATAAAGTACATTAGAATAGATATGAGCATTATGAGCGCAATAAAAATTGCTATAGCCGCAGCGAGCACAAACAACGATGCCGCATCTCTCATTTTCTGCGGAACAACTATAGCCAACTCATATCGGCCGGAAATAAAAACAACAACAACGGTCATACATCCTAAGAATACTGCTAATGTACCGAAACTTTCTGGACCATATAATCGCGTTAGTAGTGGGCTCGCCAAAATAGGAATCAGCTGAGCTAGACCTGTACCGGTCATCAACGTCGCGACATTCCGCACAAAGGTACTTTTAAAGTAAGAGCTCAATTAACTACCACGCCAACCTAATTTAGACGCAACATATTTAATTTCCGCCAGCTCTAAATAAGGATGCATCGGAAGACTTATTACCTCGCGAGACACCTGATCACATACGGGTAATATATATTTGGCATCACAGACTGAAGGTTGTTGATAAATTGGGACAGGGTAATGAATTGCCGTTGGTATATTGTAACTCTGAAGCCGCGACCTCACGGCATCCCGATCACTAACTCGCAAGGTAAACTGCGCGTACACTGACGTATTCCAGCTCTCGATGTTAGGTAACGAGATAACGGCGCCCTCAGCCACCCCCAAGTTCATTTGAGCATCTCTGATGGCGTCTGAATAGGATTCGGCTACAGCACTCCTTCGCTCCAACTCCTCATTAAAGACTTCCAGTTTTGAAAGTAACACGGCAGCCTGAATTGTATCGAGCCGACTGTTTAACCCTACGTGAACATGATTGTATAAACGATCCTGCCCATGGCGAGCAATCTGTCGCAGTTTCGTTGCAAGCCCTTCATCATTGGTAAATATTGCTCCGCCATCGCCATAGCAACCTAAGGGTTTACTTGGGAAAAATGACGTTATTGCCACGGTGGTTAAATTGCAGGATTTTCGCCCCTTATATACCGCACCAAAGCTCTGAGCTGCGTCTTCAATTACCGGTATATTATATTTGTTAGCAATCCTATTAATTTCATCGTAGTCTGCGCATTGCCCAAATAACGATATTGGCATGATCGCCTTTGTTCGTGAGGTGATAGCCGCCTCAAGCTTTGCCGGGTCTAAATTGTATGTCCGCTCATCTACGTCTACATAAACTGGCTTCGCAGATAATAGGGCGATAGTTTCAGCGGCGGCAATGTAACCAAAGCCGGGAGTTATGACTTCATCGCCAGCACCGATACCAAGCGCCATCTGAGCTATCTGAAGCGCATCTGTACCATTTGCACAAGTAATGCAATATTTGGCGCCGGTGTATTCGGCGAGTCGCGCTTCCAACTCATCAACTTCTGGGCCCAAAATATACCTACCATGGGCGAGAACGCGTGCAATTCCGGCGTCTAAACTTCTTTTAATTACTTTCTGCTGCGCAGCAAGGTCTATAAATTCCATTAACTTTCCAGCCGTTCAAGACTATTTCCATTTAACAAATAGCGCTCGCCGGAATATTTACATTTCACCGCGGCCTCACCACTCAACGGCAAGTCGAGTTGTTCGCCATAAGCACTCATCCACCCGATGTGTCTTCCGGGCACTCCAGCAACTAATGCGTAAGCAGGTACATCTTTGTTAACAACCGCACCGGCAGCGACAAACGCGAACTGACCAATTACTACTCCGCAAACAATCGTGCAATTTGCGCCCAGCGTTGCGCCAGTTTTAACTAGAGTAGGCCGATACTCATTTTTCCGCTCTATTAAAGACCTTGGGTTATAAACGTTAGTAAAAACCATACTTGGGCCACAAAACACGCCCTCTTCCAGCGTCACACCATCGTATATCGATACATTGTTCTGTATTTTACAGCCGTCACCTACAACGACTTGATTACCGATAAATACGTTTTGACCGAGCGAGACCTTACTTCCTATTCGCGCACCGCTACAAACATGCACAAAATGCCAAATTTTACTGCCCTCACCAATGATAGCGCCATCATCGACAATTGCGGAGCTTTGTATCTGCACATCAGTACTCATTAAATTGTATCCGCTAGAAAGGGGTGGTAGTCACCTTTAACACCGATCGGTGACGCATTCCTTATCGCAGAAACTGTTTCTATTGCAACTCGATTCTCTTCAAGACCAAATCCTTCACCCGCCAAGATCCGCTGGTAACTTAAGTTATGGAGATCCGCGAATCCACCTGAAAACTCGATTTCCTCACCATCGACCGTAATGGATCTGAATGTACGCAGCCCTTTAGCTTTTGCCTCTTCTGGCACATAACTATTATCTACCGAAAGAAACCACCTCACTCTAGCCTTCTCATACTCTAAGAAGCCAGATGCCGTTGCATCAGTAGAATGATGTAGGACATTTTCTTGCAGCTCACCAAAAATGAAGTGCAGCATATCAAAAAAGTGTACGCCAATATTAGTGGCTATTCCCCCAGATTTTTTTTCATCTCCCTTCCAAGACTGAAAATACCAATGGCCGCGCGACGTTATGTAAGTCAAATCCACATCATACTTACCATTACTATTTTCAGACCGGACCTTTTCTTTCAATGAAACAATGGCGGGATGCACCCTTAACTGCAATATTGTATTGACTTTTTTTCCCGTCGACTTTTCAATATCTAACAGGCCATCGATATTCCACGAATTCAATACCAGCGGCTTTTCACATATGGCATCAGCACCAGATCGCAGTGCGAATCGCATATGTGAATCATGCAAGTAGTTTGGTGAACAGATTGACATGTAGTCGATCATTTTTCTGCCGGTTTCTCGACGTAGCTTATCTATATGACGATCGAAGCGTTCAAACTCGGTAAAAAAATCAGCATCCGGAAAGTGACTATCAATAACTCCCACCGAGTCATTAGGATCAAAGGCGGCAATAAGATCGTTTCCCGTAGCTTTTATGGCCTGCATATGTCGAGGAGCTATATAGCCAGCAGCACCTATCAGCGCAAATCTTTTCATTTACAGAAACTCCACTCAAGCCTTAATAATATTATTAGCAAACTCACGATACTGTCCTCGACTATCCACAATAAGAAGTGATTTTTCTTTTATTAAATCGTAATCAAAGCAATCATGATTGGTAGCTATAACGACGGCATCGTAAATTTCTAGTGACTCTTTATCTAGCCTCACACTTTTAAGATTAAATTCATACTTCCTCATCTTCGGAAAAACTGGAACATGGGGATCGCAATACGCAACATGAGCGCCTTTATTCTGAATCATTTGCATTATCTGTACCGCTGGCGACTCTCGCATATCGCCAACATTCTTTTTGTAGGCAATCCCAAGCACTAAAATCTTGCTGCCCTTTAGGGATTTACCCGCCTCATTTAAGCCATCGACCAATTTACTAACCACATATTCAGGCATAGCACTATTTACCTCACCCGAAAGTTCAATAAAACGAGTGTGCATACCGTACTCACGAGCTTTCCATGTGAGGTAAAAAGGATCTATCGGAATACAATGACCACCTAGACCCGGGCCTGGGTAAAAAGGCGTAAACCCAAAAGGCTTTGTAGCTGCGGCATCTATAACCTCAAAGATATCTATCCCCATCCTGTCGGCTACCATCTTCATCTCATTTACTAAACCAATATTTACGGCTCGATGTATATTTTCTAAAAGCTTAGTAAGTTCCGCCACCTTAGTACTTGAAACAGGAACCACTTGGTCAATTACTTCTCCATAAAGGGCGACCCCTACCTCCAAACATGCAGGCGTTATACCGCCACATACTTTAGGAATTGAATGGGTGCTAAATGACTTATTCCCTGGATCCTCACGCTCAGGTGAGTAGATAATGTATACATCTTCACCAACCTTGAATCCCGCTTTTTCAACTCGCGTTTGTATTTCTTCTTCCGTTGTACCGGGATAGGTGGTGGATTCGAGACTAATAATTTGGCCCTGACGTAAATACGGTATGACAGACTCTATGGTATCTATAACGTAGCTTAAGTCTGGCTCTCTATAGGTGTTTAGTGGCGTTGGGACACAAATGATCAGCGCGTCCACCTCCGCAGCCCGTGAAAAATCAGTGGTCGCGTTAAGTCCGTTAGCGCACGCACTTGCGACAGCTGCTCCGGCAATATGCGCGATATAGGATTCACCAAGAGCTAAAGAATCCACTTTCCCTTGATCCACATCAAACCCCAAAACTTTAAAGCCAACTTCGGAGTAGCGTAAAGCAAGTGGCAGACCTACATAGCCAAGACCAAGAACACCAATAACAGCGTCTTTATTTTTTATCTTTGTCAATATGTCCATTAAATTTATAATTCCGCCATATAAAGATCTTTTATCGATAAAAGTTAAATCGGTAATATTGAACGCATTACTATGAAATCACGCCAGATAGCAGCAGTCCGAAAACTACTGACGAAGCAAAACCAGCATAAACTTTTGAGAGAAAGGATGTTTTGGCGAACCAACTTCTGAACTCAAGTCAGCTAGACTGAATTCCAGCCAACGGATAAGTAAAACTAATTTTAACTCGGGCTTGCTGAAGAATTAGTATCCCCACCGCTCCCGCCGTCATTGGTCTGATTATTACCGGGCGTCGTTTCAGATGGGCCGCTAGCAGTCTGATCACCACCTTCACTCGCAGCCTGCCTGCGACCGTCGCTCGCGCCTGAATTGATTGCTACACTTTGTTCAGGAGCAGCTTTAACCGCTGCCTGCACAATCTGCTCAGCCATTTGCGGGCGCACGGCCACAGCAGCAGCCACGATTGAGCGTGCGTAGTTTGGCGCAGCGGCGACTGCAGCAGCGACAATTTCAGCTACCTGCAAAGGCGCCGTCTTAACGGCAGCTGCAACAATTACCGGCGCCATTGCCGGAAGCGCTTTCACTAGCGATTCAGTAATTGCAACGGCATAATCGGGATACTCCGCAACCAGTGCGCCTACTACATTTGCAACTAGTTCAGCATCGACGTACGGTCTTTTTGCAAACAAGCCAGCGGCAACAGGACCGATTTGTGCAGGCACTGCCTGTAACAACGCGAAATATTCCTCGTCTGCCAAGACGATTCCGGCCTGGTTTAATGCCGTCACAGCCGTCTGATCAGCAATAGCGACAGATGAAAACCAGACACCAACGGCACAAAAAGCCCACACAGCTGCTAGGCTCCTAATTATTCTTCTCATTTCTGCCTCCAAAATCACATCGTGATAGACGCGCGATCAATACATACTCATGGATTAATCGAATTACTTATGGCGTAAAATGCCGAGAGATGCCTATTCTATAGAAGCTACGATACGAATGCATTACACTGTGAAACAATCTTTGATGCGCGGAAATTCGTATTTCTTAAGATTCAAGCTGGCTGAGCGCTTAACGCCTCGCTTACATTGAAGGCGAATCAAAACACAAAATAACGGGAAAGCAATAATGAAGAACAGCATTATAGGCTGCGCAGCACTGCTTGCAACCCTTTGCTCAGCAACAAACGCAGGCATTGAATTAGAGGAAGGTGACCATTTTCTGTCGCTACTTACGCTCGGTGCTCGCCACGATGACAATATCTCCCAAGACCCGAAATCTCAGCCTAGGGACTCGTCGGCGATAGCCATTGTTCAGCCCGCGTTCTTGTTTAAAGTAGGCGGATCAAAGGTCACATTCGACGGCGCTTACACACTGACCAATGAGTCCTATGAGTATGACTCTAAAGACAACCATACAGATCACGAACTCCTGCTAGGCAGCCAATTTGCCCTTGATGCCAGTAACAACGCATCGTTATCCTTCGACTATATTGAGAAGCAAAACATCAGAACTAGTATCAACCGAGCTGCCACCGATGAAGAAGTCGGTGATAGATCACGCTTTACGAATTTAGCCGGCCTGTATCGGCTCGGCTCCGATTCTGCCCGCGCTCAGTTTGAGCTAAATCTCGGCGCCAGTAATCTTAGCTATTCAAACAACCTTAATACATCTTCCCAAAACAGACTTAAAGAGCGCGACATGATTAGCCAAGGCGGCACTTTTTATGTCCGGGTTGCCCCCAAGACTAGAATCTTACTCGAAGTTATACGCACTGACTTTGAGTACAAAGACGCAGAAAGTCTGCTAAACAATAACGCCACAAAATACTATGCAGGGGTAATCTGGGACGCAACGGCTAGAACAAGCAGCTACATTCGCGTCGGCCAAGAAGACAAAAACTTCGATAGCGACAGCGCACAAGATACCTCAGAGCCGGCGTGGGATATAAATATTACGTGGCAGCCAAGGAGCTACTCTCGAATTAACCTTACAACCGGCAAAGGAGCTGCCGAAGGTAGCGTGAGATCCGATGTCGTTGAAACGACAAACACCACTCTCAGCTGGACCCATGACTGGTCCTACCAATTTGAATCCCTGCTAAGCTACAATTCAGTCAGCGAAGATTATAAGGGCAAAGTATTCAATGGACGAGAAGACGACACTAATACTGCGGCGGCAGCCCTAATCTATAAAATGAACCGGAATGTGGAAATTAGCGGAAAATACAGCCGAAAAGAGCGTGAATCAAACTCTCCAATAGAAGAGTTCGATAGCAATATAGTGGAAATTAACGTGACCCTTGCCATTTAAGGAATACTCGGAGGTTGCTGTAATCATTCGCTAGCCTCCTACCCCACGTTCTCAACCTTGGATCTGAAACAGAAACGATGCAAAGACTTTTATCCTATATGCTGATTTGTTTATCGTTAGCTGCCGCAGCACCTATTTTAGCCCAAGGATCCCCACAAACAACAGACAAGAGCCTAGATTCAATTTATCGACTTGGTGCGGGAGACTTAATCAGCGTGCAGGTGTTTGGGGAGCCCGACTTAAGTTTCGCAGAAATCCGATTAACCGATGCAGGAACGTTCTCATACCCCTTTTTACGCGAAGTTCGAGCCAAGGGTTTAACAAGCGCGGAAGTTGAAACAACAATTAAAACCAGCTTATTGGGTGACTACCTAATAGACCCTAAAGTAACCGTGCGGATTCTTGAATATCGGTCGTTTTTTGTGAATGGTGAAGTAAAACGGCCTGGGGGCTATCCCTTCACCCCCGGATTAACATTACGTAAAGCTATCGCAATATCCGGGGGCTTTACGGAACGCGCGTCTCGTAGCAAGTTTTATATCATTCGAGACAGTGACAGCAAAAGAACGCCTGTTCG
The DNA here is from genome assembly GCF_047636175.1 of Zhongshania sp. Lineage (GTDB taxonomy): Bacteria > Pseudomonadota > Gammaproteobacteria > Pseudomonadales > Spongiibacteraceae > Spongiibacter. The sequence continues at coordinate 29,255 of NZ_JBLIKC010000021.1, forward strand.
AAGTTCACTGGATTCCAACATCTACCCTGGCGATATTGTCACCGTTGACGAGAGCTTTTTTTAAGCGACCTATGAATAATCAATCAAACAATCAACGTCCCATCGTTGCCAATCAACTTGATCTTTCCCATATCTGGGAGGTACTAAAGCAGGCAAAATGGAGTATTCTTTTTTTAACGATAGCAGTAGCCATGCTGGCGACACTCGCTGTTTTATCCGTACAGCCGATTTTTAGAGCAACTACAACACTGCTGATTGAACCCACTAAAAACAAAATTGCATCCGCAGAAGAGCTATTTGGCCTAGACACCTCAAGAGGGGAATATTTGTCTACACAATTTGCCCTTCTAGAAAGCCGTGAACTATTAAAGACGGTTGTCACCAAGACTGGATTGACTAAACAACCAGATTTCACAATGGAATCGAAAAACGCCTTCAATCTCGGCTCTCTTATTAAATCACTGAAGTTAAGTGAGTACTTACCTTTCATAAAACCTAGTGACCTCGCCGCACCGCCGACTCCAGATGAACAAATCGATTTTGCGCTCAAAGCGCTCCAGCGGCAGGTGACAATATCGCCAATCGCAAAAACACAGTTGGTCAGAATTCATGTTGACATGGCCAACGCGAACATAGCCGCGCGGGTGGCCGATAGCATCGCAAATAATTACATTAGCGGTCAGCTTGATGCTCGGCTCAGCATGCGTGAAACGGCAACGTCGTGGATGTCAGAACGCCTTATTGATCTCAAGGACAAACTTAAAAATTCTGAACGCCGCTTGCAATCATACCGAGAAAAAGAAAATCTCGTGGACCTAGAAGGCATAACGACCTTGTCTGCCGATACACTAAGTAGCATCAGCAGCCGCCTCACAGACGCCAGAAAGGAACTTGCTAGCTCTCAAAGTCAATTCCAGCAGGTTGGCCAGATTCACCGGGATGATCTAGAAAGACTTAGCTCTGTCCCGGCAGTACTTAGTAACCTAGGGGTTCAACAATTCAAAGCCGAGCAAGCCAAAGCTATTTCTAAGGTTCAAGAGCTTTCTCGCCGTTACGGCCCCAAACATCCTACAATGATTAGTGCGCAATCAGAGCTAGCATCTGCCAGTCAAAGTTTACGTACCCAAGTTGCCCAAGTTGTTTCCAGCATAGAGAAAAACTACCTTTTGGCAAGAGCGAATGAGGAATCGTTAAGTAGCTCTTACAATGATAACAGGAACGAAATTAAAGCCATTGCAAAAAAAGAATTCACCCTGCGAGAGCTACAACTCGACGTTGATACAAATCGCTCACTTTACAATACCTTTCTCGGTCGCCTTAAAGAAACCTCGGCTACAACGGACATGGAAACAGCCAATGCGAGGGTTGTTGACCCAGCTGCCGTGCCAAGCAACCCAATTAAACCAAAGAAGGCACTTATTGTGACGCTATCGGCATTGCTAGCACTAATGGCCGGCGCCGGTATAACACTGTTAGCTGATGCAATGGGCAATACATTTAGCAGTGTTAAACAGATCGAAGATTACCTGAATCTACCGGTTTTTGGTGTGGTGCCATTTGTAAAACGCCAAAAAAGGAAGGCATTAACAAAGTCTTTTATTGACACACCAAAAGGTGTATTTGCTGAGTCAATCCGCGGGCTCCGCACAAGCACATTGCTGGCAACCAATAATGACAGCCAGCAGCTTATTTATATAACCTCATCTGTTCCAGGCGAGGGTAAAAGTATTATTGCCAGCAATTTAGCGCTTGCACTTGGACAGTTAAAAGAAACACTTTTGATAGACGCAGATATGCGGCAACCTGTGCTCGGCAAATCCTACGATTTACCGCTTGGCTCACCGGGATTGGCCAATATACTCACAGGCACTGCGACTATAGAGGAATGCCTGTATGAAAAGGACGGCATACACATTATTAGTGCGGGTGCGGCACCACCGAATCCGCTGGACCTACTGTCATCGTCTCAGTTTGCAGAGTTTATCGCTCAAATGCGCGGCCGCTTTGATTATGTTGTAATTGACACCCCACCCATACAGGCCGTTAGCGACGCGATGGTGTTAGCAAAGAATGCCGACATATTATTACAAGTGGTGCGCAGTGAATCTACGACTAAAAAGATCGTGGAATCAAGCATTGGTCAAATGCTGCAAAACAGGCTGCGAGTTTCAGGTATCGTGTTTAGCCAGGTGAATGACAAAAAAAGTAAGTATCATCGATACGGGAATTACCATAACTAATTAACCCAGCCATTGCGGATCACCACCTGGTGTATAAATGATTGATATCCACTGCCATATGCTTCCAGGAATCGATGACGGCGCGCAAACACTGCAGGACTCTGTAGCCTTGGCAAAAGCTGCAGTTGATAACGGAATTACCCACGCAGTGTGCACGCCACACATCCATTTCGGTCGCTACGACAACACCCGCGAAACCATATCCCAAGCTTGTATTACTTTGCGAAATACCCTAAACGACCACAACATCAATTTAGCGATCAGCGCAGCAGCCGAGGTCAGGTTTGATGTAGAAATATTAAGTGCTATTGACCGCGATGAAATACCATTTTTAGGTGAATGGTATGGTGACAAGATACTGCTTCTTGAGTTTCCACACGGGGACTTCCCGATCGGCGCCGCGAAGCTAACCCGATGGCTGCTAGATAATGAAATTCGGCCGATGATCGCTCACCCAGAAAGAAACAAGGGTTTGCTCGAACGCCCCGAGCAACTAACCCCGCTCCTAGAGCAAGGCTGCTTATTACAGTTAACCGCCGCATCTGTTACCGGCGATTTTGGTCCAAAGGCCGAAAAAATGGCGCTATCGCTTATCGCCGAAGGACTGGCAACAGTAGTTGCAACTGATGCCCACCATATCAAAAAGCGACCGCCGCTTCTTCGGGAAGCCTACGACATAGTTAGCAAGTACGAAGGTAATGCGATAGCACAAAAGCTCATGGTGGATACTCCCTGGGCAATCGCTAGATCACACTTCCCCGGCTCAGACTAAACGATGTTAAGAGCACGCAAACTTCGCACTTTTCTCTGGCTTAGCCTTGCGTTTTTTTGCGTATTATCTTTCATAGCAGGCATACTGATATCAAGCTCTTCACTCTATTCGCTGCAGGCTAACCACTTTATCCGCGACTGGAGCCTTCGCCAAGATGAGCCGCAACCGCATGCTTGGTTGATTGCTCACGGTGCAATTGAGCGCGCCATTAATTGGTATCCGGTGGATAATCCAAATCTCTTTATTACACGTGGTCGCATCCATGACTGGCGCTATTACAAAAAGCCAATAGGAGACCCAATTGCGGCAGAGTCACGACTGCTTGCTTTAACGGACTATCGCCATGCAGCAGAACTTCAGCCAAGCTGGCCATATACATGGATTGATATCGCCCTGGTAAAAACTCGGCTCGGTATCGTTGATCAAGAGGCATTAGATGCCTTACAAAATGCATTCAACGCCGGGCAATGGCGGCCTGATGTATTACTAAAAATCACCGAAACGGGAGTCTTTGCTTGGAATATGCTTCCCGCTCGAGGTAAAAAGCTAGTAATGGTATCCATTGACCGAGGCCTCGCGAGCAGCACAAAAACGGCAGGACTGGTCGCCAATTCCCTCGAACAGCTAGAGCGCGAGAACGCTATATGCAATCGCCTAGTTGTTGAATACGCCTATATTAAAAAATGGTGTAGCCGCGCAGAAGCCCAAAAACCAGCGCTATTGAGATAAGTTCACATAGAACCAGCGGCCATCTTCCAATCCAGCCTTGTGCCATTTATATCCCACTTTTTGAAGATCTGTATTTGACATCACTCTAGTAAAACGGACATCGAGAATCCAGCCCTGCATATACAAAACGCAGTGGTATTGCTCAGTTTCAGTCCAGCACGTTAGCAACAAACTGCCGTATATCCCCTTGGCTTGCAGTAGTTCTCGGCACAGCAAAGCATGATCTTCACAATCACCACGCCAACCGTTGCTCGCGCTCGCGGGATTCCAGTAGTCGCTCTCGCCATAGGTCGACGAGTCAGAATCATACTGGAATTTATCGTTTACACGCTGAAGGACCTCGTCCAAGACCGGCTTTACATCATCCGGCGAGCCCTGAACCTGCGTTAAAAGCCCAGCTTTCGCGCGAAATGGCGTAGGCTGGCTTGCACAGCCTAGTAACAACAGTGCAGGCACAAACAAAGCGTAACGTGAAATTTCTCGGCGCGTGATTAGCATATTCAACTTATTCACTAAGTAGACAATCGCATGAACACAAAGTGTAGACTACCGCTATGAAACGACAATACCAGGCCAGAGTAGGCTTATTAGATTGAAATATGAGGGGATTAAATTTTATAGAGAATCCACTTACCAAATCTCCGGAAGAATTGCAGATCCAAATATCTCTAGACGCCATCAAAACCTAGCGGCACTATTCGCTTGGCTAGAACTGCTGCACTGTATCCCGATGGAGCAGGTGCCTCATCTCCAATCACGTATATATTGGTACCCTGGGTATTTGCACAGCCAGTAAACGTAGCCATTGCTACCGGCATTAGTACTACCAAGCTTAATGTCCGTAGGCATTTCTCGAAAACGATCCTTGTAACAGCCACTTCTCGCCCCCCAATAACACGTCAACATGCAATGAGGGCTTAGCTTATGGAACTGAGTAAAAGCTTATAATTGGGGATATCCACCAATCGATAAATACAAATACCTATCGGCAGAAAACTGTACCCGAATTCAGCAACTCGGCAATGGAAGGAGCTTCATCAGAAAATGCGGCTCTAACTAGGTGGTTTTCTTAGGAGATGGTTAATCCAATCACTGCGGTTGGGGGCCGTATCAATACGCTTTCTGTGACTTACGAGGTAATAAAGTCCGGCCACGCACGCTAATATGCCATCTAGTGAGCCGTAGTAACGCGGATTACGATCAACTATGAGCATTGAAAGAACCAATACACTTCTAAAAAACATGATAGACGCACGGTATTCTCAATGCCTAGGCACGGCTTGGGCACAGCAATTTTTTCATTATTATTTTAACAAAACCAGCTAACGCTCATGAGTGCTAGCCCACAAGGCCGGCTTTGCTCATATGCTACGCATACCTTGAGCGAGGATTAATCAATTCAGCCTTAGAGCTGCAATCCCCCTTCGGGGCTGCGTCGCTCTCCGCCATAGGCACAATTTATCGAACCTAGAGAGGCTCTCACCGATCAGATTGAGACGACCGAAAATACCGCTATCACGGTTTATTACAAAGATAGCCAGAGTCAGTTTAGTGAACATATGCTGTTTCGCTTAGATGAAAATCAGCTAACATCAAGCGCGGAATTGGGAACCGGAATCCATTCGGAATTACCGGATAGTTACCCGCAGCCGCCATAGCGCGCGGAGGTACTAAACACTCCTGCCAGCCCCAAACTGTCTTAACCTTCCGATTCGACATATCGTTCTTATCCGTGCAACCGGACGGAATCGGAACTATTTACGCAAAACCACATAAGTATGTCTTTACACATCGACACGTTATTAATATATTGAGACACAGACCTGTGAACCAGGTCTCAGAATTAGTGGTATGGAACACACCCCTGGGGCAATCAAGACGCGCCCTTGATAACAATAAACAAGGAAATGTATTATGAACAAGAAATTAATTTGGCTTTTCGCCGTCCTCTTAACCACTGGCGTATCCACTGCGAGCGCCGACTCTGTCGGTGTCAGCATTGACGGTGAAATTAGCAACGCAGCAGCCGTAGGTTGTAGAGTCACTACCGGGGCCTTAAACTTTAATTATCAGGGCGATAGTGATGACTGGGCGCCCTATACCGGTGGCTCAGCGGAAGGGGAATTCCGATTCGACGTGGTTGCTACGGACGAAATAGGCATTGATTGCTCCACAGCCGAAACAGACACCTTCATCAGATTCTCGACTAATGATACCGATAGCCAGAACCCTCTCGGTGGATGCGGTGACAACAGTTGCACTTCTTACCCGGTCGTATTCCAGCCTGACCCAGCGAGCTGCCTCAGCCAAGAAACCTCATGCGAGGACAATCTGGGAGAAGGTCGGGTCACGGTCAATCTGACAGCAGTCGACTGCGGAGGCGCTGCTTGCTCCTCGCAAACCACGGGTGTTTTTTCCGTTGCCGAAATCAAAGCCCCAGCAGTTGCTGGCATCTTGGCGGCTTTTAGTGGCACATTGATTGCAGGTGGGCAACCTCGAGGTGAGTTGTCAGTCTCACCACGTACACAAGGCCCGCAGCTTTACGTTATTTACGGCGAAGAATAATACTCAGCAAGCTTAACTTTTTAAAACTCTAGCCCTGGCGCGCAAGCACCAGGGCTTTTTTTTCTGCTTGGGTATTTTATATGTCTATTTATCTACGTTGTATCGCCGTTATTTTCAGTTTGTTTACCAGCTTAGTTCAGGCACAAGTAATTGTGCCCAATAACGCGATATCTATAACATTCCCCAAAACTCAGGCGCAGTTTGCGCTGAAAAACAGCGGCAAACTGCCCATTGTGGTGCAACTCGACCTCGCCAATCGCAACGATGTCTACACAACCAGTAACGATGGCTTGGCAATTCTCTACCCGAGAATCAGCCGCATCGAGCCCGGCGCCACGCAAAAAATTAGCGCTATGTGGCGCGGCAATCAAGACAGCTCCCACTACTATTATATACGCGTTAATACCGTGCTGGAGGCCGAGCTGAGTCGCGACCGAGCCAACGCCAGCAGTAACGAAGGGCTAACCGCCGAGGTGGGCCAGGCATTCCCCCTTAACATTATTTCGCCCAGCGCCAGACCGGCACTAAGCATTGCGATCAGTGACGCGCAGCTGTGGCTGCACAACAGCGGCGCCAGTGGCGACTTTATCGACGCGATTAAACTGCAAGATGGCCGTATAGCCCGAGTCGGTAAATTTATGGTTCCGGGACAAAAAATGCTCTTAGAGGGCTTAGACAGTTCGCAAACGGTGAGCGCCGCCAAACTGCGCAAATTTGGTTGGGTCACCCTAGAGGAGGAATAATATGCGCCGATTACTCGCCATGTCGGCATGCTTATTACTATTGCCACAGCAACCCCTAGCGCAAATTCACAACCTACTCGACAGCCAGGCCCTTGAGCGTGTCCGCGCCTATAGTGCACGGATTAACGGCAGCCACAGCAAGGATTTATTGCTGATCGCAGACGACAACAACCGCCTGTATTTTCCGATGACCGAACTAGCCGATTACATAGACACTGCAAATGCACTGCTCTTGGCGGAAAATATTTACGGTTGCACGCCATGCATACCGCTTGATGCCATCGCCGACACCGAATTTGACGAGCTGAAAAATCAACTTGAGCTGACCATACACCCGGCTTTTTTACCGCCACAACGCTTTGGTCGCGCCAGTATAGGCAGTGACGCCACGCTGAGTTATGGCGGCGGCCTAGCAACCAATATTAACTTACTGTCGCGCTACGATGAGCGCAGGGACGTAGAGCAATACGCCGCCGACCTCGACGTGGGCGTGTCACTAGGTCGCGGCGGCAATGTCTACAGTTCGCAGCTATACCTCAGTGAGGGCGACAGTATTCGCGGCCAAAGCTATTATGAAAAGGCCTTTGAGCGCAGCAAAATTCGCCTACAGATTGGCGACACCAACACGCGCCCAGACACCTTTGGCGGCGCTCTGCAAATTGGCGGCATCCGCCTGAGCCGCGCCTTCGATGTGGCGCCAGACTATAGATACCGGCCGATTTTCAAATACCAAACCGAGGCCAAACTGCCCGGCACCCTAGAGCTATTTATTGACGGCCAGAGAATCAAAAACGAAGAATACCAGCAGGGCCAATTACAAGTAGAAAGCGACGCCTATGGCAGTGGCCAGGAACTGACGCTGATATTAACCGACGCGCTGGGAAACCGCCGGGTAATTAGACAGTCATTATTTGACGCCAGCCAAAATCTCGCCCCCGGTGTGGTCGATTTCGATATTAGCTACGGCGCCATTCGCGACACGCCAGACAAATATCAGGACGAATACGCCGCAGGCTATATCAGTACCGGCATTAGCAATCACTGGACACAAAGCCTGTCTTACCAAGGAAATGAAGAGTTCGAACTGGCCTCTACCGAATTCATCTTGGCCGCAGGCAATCACCATCTTAGCGTCGAACCCGCCTGGAGCCACATTGCCGCCACCACAAGCGAAGGTAACGCCGTCACCGCACGCTATGCCTACGACTGGGACGGCAAAACACGCTGGGTCACCCTAGGCGCCGAGTATTTCAGTGCCGACAATTTCGCGCAATTTCGCGGCCGCACGCTATCAGGTGATGGCGGCACCGTATCACTGTCCACCGGTACCGCGCAGCTTTACTACGGCGTGTCGGCATTTGAAATTGGCGACCTTAGCGGCGGCTCATTTAATTTTGGCTACAATCGGCGCGGCTGGTACCTAGAGTCCAACGCGGAATACCTTGAAACCGGCGACTATATCGCCATCCTCAGCATTGGCTATCGCCCCCAGCAACGCAATGCACCGCGAGTTCGCGTGGCGCACAGCTGGGAGCGCGATCAGCGCAGTGTCGGCGCCGATGTCACAGGCAATATCAGCGCCGGCCAAAGCCAGCTGGGCTACCAGCTGGCAGCCGCGCAGGATTATGAAAGCCAAGCGACGCTGGACTCGCGCGCGGGACTGTCTTATCGCGACAACTATATTACTGCGCAAGCCAACTACGACGACGTTAACCGCTTTTACCGCTCGAGCAGTCGCGTAAGTACCGGCTTTGTAATCAGCAAACACAATAGCTTTATTACGCCACTACCGGTTTCACAAGCCTATGCCACCGCGCGCACCGGCCAAAAGGGGGTAGTAATTTCTTCGGCAAGTACCAAGCGCAAAACCTACGGTAATGGCGCAGCCAGCGTGCCCGTGCCGGCATATTACCCCACCACAGTCAAGATAGAGCGCGACTCACTCGCCAGCAGCGATGTGCTCACTACGCGCCAAGCACCGGTGCGAGTAGCGAAGGCCAATTATGCCAGCGTAGACATGCCAGTCACCCAGGCGCCTATTATTATTCATATCTTGCACAACGGTATCAGCGACATACTTATTAACGGCAAGCCCTTTGTACACAATGATTTTGGCGCCTATATTACAAAATACAGACCAAATGCCAGCAACACTTTGGAAGTGGGTGGCAAGCGCTACAAATTACATATACCGCTGGTAACTGAAGAATTGCCTATCTACGAATTTGATCGCACCACCGGAGAAATGACTCGGGCGAGTGAATTATTCAGGAGTTACCCATGAGCAAACTAACTACTGCTGCACTTATGCTTATCGCCATACATGGGGCGCAGCTTAATGCCAGCAGCCTGCTTGACCAGATGATGCCGTATCAGGATTTTTATGCTGAAAGCAGCTGCGAGCAAGGCGCTGACACTACAGCGACAACAGCGGACTGCCCAGCGGAGTTAGGCAAGACTGTCTTTACCAACGCCCTACTCGGCGGCGACGGCAGTCAAGCCGTCACCATGGATGACATTGCCGCGGCACTACGCGAGCGCCTAGCAAGCGGCCTGCCAATCGCCACAATTGTTGACGAGTTACCGCCATTTATCCGTCGCCAGCTGCCCACTCTCTTACAATCTAAGCACTGCAGCTTTGAAAACAGCGGTGAGGTGGACATTTTCTTTGACGATGACTCTCAATCTAGCGACAGCGGCCCCTACAGCGAATACAGCTACTTGAACGTGGTATGCGACAGCGACCGCAGCTTTCGCGTGGTGCTTACCGACGCCTCACGCGGCCAGCTGATGTCGCAAGCTGCCGCTATGCACGTCAAGTCGCGGCTTGCGGTGGAATTGGTCGACGACGAGCAGCGATACCCGGCTGAGGTATCACTGATCACTGACGGACAGCTCCTCTCAGAGAAAGAGTTTCAAGCCCAGAGCGGGCTAATGGAGATTCCTATTCTATTCCTGCTGCACGAAGTCAACGATACCTCTGTCGCCCCCCATGGTGCAGGCACCCTCAGCGGCGTTCCAGCCAACACAAGCCTTATTATTTACGAGACAGATTGAGCAATCGCAACATCTAGAATATAGCTAACCAATCTCTCACCCCAACCGTTTAATTGGCCATGCAGCCAGCTGAAATAGGCAACTAACGCCAGCTGCTTCCGTCTCATAGTATTCAAGGTTTTCTGAAAGAATCTCTATACGCTCAACAAGAATATCGCTCCTGACAGTCAGACCTACGTAAGTCGAATAGCCGGTGGCGATATTTAGCCATAACGCCACTGTCGTTATCGGATAGCCGGACATCAGACATCACCTTGTCTGCGATGAGATACACCCTTAGAAAGCGGATTCAGAGTGTCACCTTGTATTTTACACGGATAGAAGAATTGAATATATGAACAGTAAACTCCAAATATTATAGAAAAAGGCATTCGCCACAGTGTGAATCGGCTAGGGAAGTGCATCGGAAATATCTGGATGGAATCGTTCTTCCACAGCCTAAAGACCGAGCTGATCTGATCTGAGGAGCCTAGTTCAATGGTGTGAAGGTATTACGTAAAGCATTATCCCGTTACATCAACAAATTTTATAACGAGTGTAGCAATTTGATACGGGTATCTATTTTATCTGAGAAAGATCAACTTTATTACCATAACGCGGCTTACGATCAATTATCAGCATTGAAAGAGCAAATACACTTCTAAAAACCATGATAGACGCACGGTATTCTCAAGGCCTAGGCACGGCTTGGACACGGCAATTTTTTCATTATTATTTTAACAAAACCAGCTAACGCTCATGAGTACTAGTCCACAAGGCCGGCTTTGCTCATATGCTACGCCTACCTCGAGCGAGGATTAATCAATTCAGCCTTAGAGCTGCAATTCCTCTTCGAGGCTGCGTCGCTGCGCTCCTTGTTTAAATTGCGCCGTGGGCACAATTTATCGAACCTAGAGAGGCTCTCACCGATCAAGCAAACCAAAACCAAAAAGGCCCGCTAATTAGCGGGCCTTTTTGGTTTTGGTGCGCCCGAGAGGATTCGAACCTCTGACCTCTGCCTCCGGAGGGCAGCGCTCTATCCAGCTGAGCTACGGGCGCGAAATCGGTATTTCACGAAGCGCAACACTATAACAGAGGGGGTTTCCCGCCTCAATCTACCTCGATCATTTACTTAAGGATATTGGCCTAAATCTGTTTTGAGACCATATTGAGACCACAAGCATTTGCACATGAATTTTAGAACAGTCGAAATGAGTGCTGCCCGCAGAGACCAATTTCCCTGTTAATTGCTATATCACGCTTCGATTGTTAGTAATTCGCTAAGCTCACAATGCAAATACGTGCACAAAACCTCTAACACCTCGAAATCAATTCGCACCGCCATCTCGCGATACAGCCTTGTAACAGTGCCACGATTTAAGCCCGTATCCCGATCTACAGGAGATTATTAAGAGCTCTTATAAATTGTACTGTCTTTACCTGAAGGTATTATGCCACAGACCTACCTAACAACTGAAAAACTCGCTGAGCGGATCAAATACGACCCGCGAACTATTCGTACTCGCCTCAAAGATTCAGTCCTTCTTGAAGGTATCCATTACAGCCGCCCTTTTGGTGGCCGAAAAATTCTCTACTTATGGGAAAAGATAGAGGTCGATATGGCCAAGCCTGTTTCTCTAAATATGCTAATTGCCGGAATCCAATAAGGAGAATCTGATGGCTTCAGTTAATGTAAGAGACGGTAAGTTATTTTTTGATTTCCGCTACAAAGGGCAGCGGTGCATAGAATACACGAAGCTCACCGACACGCCAGCAAACCAAAAGAGGGCAAAGAGATCCTGGTTCGCGAAACTTGGGTGATGGGACAAAGGGAATACACCAAGAATGATGGTTCCCAGCGCGAAACCCAGATGTCGAAACCGGTTTACGATGCCCTTCTAGCCCAACGTAATGCCACTGGCGAATACGCATACGTTTTCTGCAATCGACTGGGCACACCACTTTCTCACAACAACATCACTCGAAGGGTCTGGTACCCACTACTGCGATATCTCGGATTAGAAAAACGCCGCCCTTATCAGACCCGCCACACTGCCGCCACCTTGTGGCTGGCTGCGGGTGAATCCCCAGAATGGATTGCTCGACAAATGGGTCACACCAACACCGAAATGTTATTCAAAGTTTACTCACGCTATGTGCCCAATCTGACCCGCGCAGACGGTTCAGCCTTCGAGCGCTTGCTGACTGAGCAATTCCCTAACAACTCACCAAATGCTGAGGCAACCAACCCATTAGCACATATCGGCCGTTGCCTAGGAGCAGAGCATGACTAAATCAAAAATTAACGAAAATATTCACCACATCGCGACAATGCTTCTTACACAAAGTAATTCCCAAGTAGGTAACCTCGGCGTCCTTATCGGAACAGGCAAAGAAACCGACAACCATCAAGCCCTAGTGGCATGGTTAGGAGCACGATTTAATAATATGTATGACGTTGAATTAACTGTGCAAGACGCAGTAACCCAGCTAACCGACCACCTACAGGAACAAAACTCACACCTAGTTCAAAAATGCATTGCCAGGATAGCTGATGCTCATTCGATCTTACCGGCGCACTCACTCGCTCCACCTCACACAAGCATGCGCAAATGAACTGAAAATGCGCTGTTCTCTCGATGAGCTATAACGCAAACATCAGCTCCGCTGCTATCCGTTGTGACAATGGGCCTGAATACATCTCCCATCAGCTATAACAATGGGCGATCGACCGGCACATCACCCTCAGGTATATCCAACCAGGAAAGCCCACGCAGAACGATTTAACCGAACAGCACGACATGAGTGGCTCGATATGCATCGCTTGAACAGCCTTGAGCACGCCCAGCTGTTAGCGACTCAGTGGCTTTGGATATACAATCACGAACGACCACACTATGCTATCGGAGGCATATCGCCAGTCCGGAAACTGAATGTGACATAGCCCCTCTACTTACAATGTCGGTTGGTAATGAGGGGATTACAGGAGGATTTTCCCGTTATTAGCTTATACGTTAGTGTTAAGCTTTCATAAATATTAAAAAATTGAGATTAAATTGAATAAGATTTTTAAGCATATAAGGGCTGTCGTAAGCGATCTAGTATGGGGGTGGCTGCTGGCCTTCAACAGCTCGCGCGGGCTCTCTCTTGCCTGGTTGTTCCTAAGTGTTATTTCCGGCGTGTTGCCTATGGTGATCTTGATCGGTATTCGCATGCGGTTAGATGCCGAATCGGTCGGGAGTGAGGCTGTTCTTAATGAGGGTGAAATGTTGTATTGGCTGCTGATTGCTGCAGTCGTGTTGTTTGGCGTCTTTGTTGTTTCTCGCGTCGTGCAGTATTTACAAACTGTATTTTCGCAGCAAGTCAAAGGGGCAGTTCAAGAAAGCCTATTAAGTACCATTAACGGATTAAAGCTAAGTTTTTTTGATAAAGCAGAGAACCAAAGCTTGTTGCAAAGAGCTAGGTCAGAAGCCCTGCAGCAGCCATCCATAATCTTCGAGGCAAGTGGTGGGGCAATACAGGCAGGCTTCTTTTTGGCAGCGATATTCGGATATCTATTCTTGCAGTCACCAATATATGTTGCTGTTATTGTTGTGTGCGCACTTCCTGCGGTTGCCTTATATGGCCGAATGACAATTCGTGCAAACCAACAACGCATTAAACAGACAGCATTGAAGAGAAAGCAAAATTATCTGTTTTGGGTTTTGGGAGAAAGAGATTATATTCCCGAGCTTAGAATGACTCTGGCAGATCAATGGTTCGCCGCTAATCACAAGAAAATAGAAGGACAGCTGGCCACGTCCGAGCGCGGATTGGCGCAGAGTGAATTGCTGCACAGCATTGTTGCCGGTTTGTGTATTGTCGGTGGCGTGGGCTTATGTGCATGGCAAATGCTGGAGGCTTACATAGCTAACGAGCTTACGTCGGCAGGGTTAGTATTAAACGCTTATGTGTTGGTTGTTGGCCAGCGGATAGCCGTCAATTTTATGGAGCAGGCCATAAAGCTCTATAAAGGCGGGCTGTTCTTTGGTGACTTTCGTCGACTGTCACCGCTGGGAAGCCCCTTAGCGACGGCTTCTGCGCCTGCAGAACAACAACTAGTTAAGCATTCTATTCGGCTTAAAAATATTGAGTTCTCTTATCCTGGCGCTATGCAAAAGGCTGTAGACAATATTTCTATGTGCTTTGATGTGGGCACTATTAATATAGTGCGCGGAGCGAATGGCAGCGGCAAATCAACACTTTTCAAAATTTTAGCAGGACTATATAGGCCTGACTCAGGTGAGGTGTTGTTGGACGGGGTGCGACTGGAAGGCACTAGTTCAGACAGTTGGAAAAACTCGGTATCTCTGCAAGTTCAACACGGTGGACGCTATCCAGAAACAGTACGTAATAATGTTGTACTAGATAGAGATATAACAGATGAAAAATGGAGGTTTGCGGCCGACTTAAGTGGCGCGCGTTCAGAATATCAGAAGCTTAAAGACACTGAAAGCACCCCATTGATAGCCCCAATGGGGGGAGTTGATTTAAGCGGTGGGCAGTGGCAAAAATTGTTTATTGCGCGAGCATTTTCTTCTCAAGCACAGGTTATATTGCTTGATGAGCCAACCGCCTTTTTAGATGCGGAAAGCAAAGCCAAGTTTTGGAAAGAGCTTGTTTTGCCGGTCCAAGATTCAATTGTAATAATTATTACTCATGACAGTATACTGAAAGATGAGTATATCTTTCACTCAAGTTGAGCTGGCCCCTGCGCCGCTTGCAAGGAGCCTGACCAAGCTCCTTGTGAATTACCTATTGCGAACCACCGAAAACAATATCATCGACAGGCACCACATTGACACCCTTAGTTTCATCGGCTAGTTTTCCAAGATCTGAAACCATTGGTTTTGAGTATTCTTGTATTTTTGCTAGCTTATCTTCTTTAGTTTTTGTGTTCATTGTGATTCTCACGTTAGTTGTGGTATTTGTTAAATAGGAAGTCTACACCACATTGTGCTTCATCGGCAATGTTGTTAGCTATGTGCATTAGCAGAGGTAGTTCATTGCTTTGGAATGCTGAGTGATCAAATATTCTATGGACTGGAGATGCTTTTGGTGGTTTCGTTTGCTTCGGCATATCTACGCTCATAAACCCTTTTCCTTCCCTTTCTAGGATGCCAGCAGGGACCAGGCTTTTAAAAGCAGCTGTAAACAACTCTTTGCTCTTTGGTGCAAGCCGATGTTTGGCATGTGTGCCGCGCAACAAAGTTAATGTTTCTCGGGTTAGTAGAGGAAAAGAGCGGCGTATCCCCATAATTGAGCAAGCAGCCCAATTCATTCCAAGCACTGCTGCATATTTTTGATGGAAGCGGTGCAATGGTTGCTCAGACGCACTAAGGCCAAAATGGCTCCCCTTGATAAGTAAGGTGCGAATTGGATTCTTTAAATCTGGCGCGATGAAGCCAGGCACCCCGTCTCCATACTTAACTTGTAATAGTTTGTTTGACCAACGGTGTTTGGTGTTGAGGTAGGTTTTAATAAGGTGTCGGCTAGTAACGATACGGGTTTGGGTTTTTATTGGGAGCTTGCTATGACTTTTGAAGAAGCCGAGGTCGGCTAACCACTCACCGAGCACGGCCTCTCCGCCAATAAGTTCATCGCAAAATTCACCACCAAAATAGACGTCCACGCGCTTTTTAGCGGTTATGAAGCTGAGCTCACATAACATGGGGTGGAGAACGAAATGTGCTGTTGGGGGTTTTTTGTTAAGTACGTTTGCTTGATAGGACCCGTCTGGCCAATCGATAATGAGCTTATTTTGCGCTGGGGTGTCTTTTAGCAGAGCTAATATGGAGTCTAACTCTTTTGACTTCCAGTCGCCCTGGCTAGGTGTTAGCGAAGCGGTAGTAATGGGTATTTTGAGATGATCTTGGCATAGCAAGGCTAATGTTGAGGAATCTCGGCCTCCGCTAAGAGAGAGTAGGTTTGTATGCTTGCCTGACAAGTCTTTTTTTAGGTTGTCCAGCACAATTTTCCGAAGCGCAGCGCCACAGCTTTCTTTATCCATATGAGCGTTTGCGAGCGGTTTTCCTAAAAACTCATCATCGCAATTCGTATAACAATTTTTCTTTTGAGGCTTAAGCCTTATCCTTTGCCCGCGTTTTTCTTCGGCGATACCTTGGATAAGAGAGCGGCCCTCGGCAAACAAACTGGCCAGACTTGCGACCATTGCTGCGATAGCATCGTCAAGTTCAGGAGCCGCTGGTCGAGCCAGTGCGGCAAAGTCTAATGAGGTACTCCACAATAGCCAGTTTTTGTTCTGCGCTGTAAAAATCGGCATTAGTGCAGCGTGTGACTGCATAACCGTAAGCGTACCGTTCTCACCAAGGTGGGCAGCAGAAAAGTCTGAAGTAGTTGCTGTTGCGCAATAGCGAGTGGCTTCTATTAGGTCCTTTTTTATGGCTATTGCATTAAATGGGGAGCTCTTGTCGTCAGTGGGGAATAGATCGGCGCCCTGAGCCATGAAAACCTGAGCTTCTTCACAATATACGTCGCCGATGTTTGTTTCTGGAAGGCACCTTATAGCCAAGAGCCAGCCATCGGGTGTCACAATAGTATTAACACGATCAATCTTTTGGAGGCGAGCTTGAGCGAGCTTCCTCTCGTGAGAATCTGGCTGCCAGAGCGCCACAGCATCGGCGAAAGGTCTAAGGCTCATAATTGGGTTCCAATTTTAGTTGCGCTTCTATTTTCTGAGCTAACTCCGCTGGGTCAAGGTGCTCTTTGGTTAAAGTGGCGCGGTATATAGGTACGTTTTGGCTGACCATGTTTAGTTTGTTGAAATCATTTTGTAAGCGGGTTTTGCAACGCGTTCCGCTGCTTCGTTTGCCGTTGGCTAAAAGCGCTAACAGTGCATCAGTTGCTGAAACACGTTGAAGCTCGAGCTTGTCATTGTTGACGCTAAAGTCGGGAATGATTAATGCGCTAATAGCCCGTTTTCCATTATGTATTGCTGTGGCAGGGCTATATTTTAAGCGCCCATCACCGGTTGCCGGATAGCTGTCGGGGTCATCTAGGAAGCTACAGGCTAAACTAGGATTTCTGAGCCTTAACGAAGTAGAGCAGGCGCCGTTTACATAAATGCGTTCTTGTTCAATCAGTAGAGGCAACATGTCATCTGCGTATAAGCCCATGCCGCTGCAACAGAGTGCTGTTGCTAAGGTGGTTTTACCTGCGCCGCTTTGGCCAAATATTCCAACTAGTGAGTTTCCACATTCCACCGCGGACGCATGCAACAAAGAAAACCCTTTTAATTGAAACAGTGGCGCTAGCAGGCTTGCGGCCAAAAGCACTTCGAGCATCCCCTCGTTTAACGAGGGGTCTGGAGTGATGATAATTTGCTGATCTGGCTGGGTATATAAGACCTCTATAGCGCCGCCGATACGAAACAGCACGCCTTTTTTTGTGGCTACCTGCGTGCTGACCCAGCTACCAAAGTCGACGTGGCTAAGTATCTTGCCTTGGGGCAATTCAGTTGAAATCGGCCTGGGGCTTTGGATGGTGATTATTGCGTCGGGATCGCGACTTGGAATTATCGCTGGCGTAGCAAGTGGGACGGGGCTTTCAAAAAGTAGCCCACCGACCCAGTGGAAAGAGTTCATAAAGTGGCTGATGTCCATATGACTTTAAACTTAGGATTTAAAGGCCCGCCAGTAATGATGCGATTAGAGCTAACTAGCCAGGCGTGACTTTGGAAGTGCTTGTCCGAATCAAAAGAAACGCCAATGAACATAGTGGTAGGCACGCGAGCAAAGTTGGTTATCCAACTCGCTGCGATAGCAATGGCTAAACAGTTAATACCAGCGGGCAGGAAAGCATCTAGTTTTCGTACTAGTTTGGAAGGCCCGCTTTCGGCGAGTTGTTGGCTGGGCCACTCCGGGCGCTTCGTCGTAGATTTTCGCGAGGTACTGAAGCGCAGGCGCCTCCAAACCAGAGCGAGAGGATATAGCGCAAGCACCGCTGTAACAAAAGCAATCGTTTTGAAGCTCACGTTAGTTGGTGGCCGGCTCGATGAGCTTTCGATCCAGTAGGCTGGCGAGCAGTTCGGCGACGTCCTGAGTTGCTTCTTGCTCTGGCGCCGAATATTGCTCGATAATTTTGGCCACGAGGCTTGCGCCGTTAGTGGGCGTCTCCAGTAGGTTCCATACATAACACGCAACCGCATTCAGTTGATGGTACTCGCCCGTGTCGAGTTGCAGCACGACGCCACTCCCTGGCTCGGGCTCAGTAAAGACGGTTGCGCTGCTGTGTTGGTAATGAGTGTTGATATTCATTTCTATTTATTCTTTTGAGAGGGTTTTTGTGGCCGCATTGAAATTACGCCGACGATTTTAAACACGGCCCTAGATAGCTTGTAAACAACTTTTGCGGGCGGGAATATTGCAAACACATAAGCTAGCCTCAGGGAGCTTGGCATGGATCCAGAAAGTACACCATACGTGTAGTAGGCACGTTTGAAAAAGCTTGATTCTAGGGCGCCTGATAGCCACGACTCATTAGCGATAGCTGTTACATGCTGTAATCCGGATGTTTTGTGGCTAGCTCCTACATCTCTGGCTCGTATCGCTGAGCCAGCATTTGAAATTCTTACAGCGAGAGTGCTTGACGGGATAGTTTGGTCGCCTAGTTGGTGCAACATAACTTGGAGGCAAAGTTCCGCGGTATTAACATTAGACGCTTCAGACTTTTCCGTCCATTCGGAACCCGGCGGAAACATCAGGTGCAGAACGTCGTAGCCCCACTTCCACCCATAACAAAATGAGCGAGCTGCATGCATGGAAATGGTTGATAGTAATAAGGGCTCAGTTTGTTCGGGAATCTCGGCACCAACAAAAGTGGTTACATCAAGCGTTTTCGCTAGCAATTTTAGCGGCGCTAAGGAGAGTGAGTGCGAAGGTTCGTTACGCCAATGTAGCTCAACGAGCTGACCATCTTCCGATAGATAGCAAAGATGATGTGCTGTCCTCATCATGGAGAGACGAACAAGGCTGTTGCCGTCATAGGCAAAAGTTGGTGTGTACCCCGCGTTATGGAGCGCGCTATGCGCGCTGTCAAAGTCAGTGGGATCGATCAGGACATCAATATCGCAACTGGCGCGTGTGGCGATATCACCGTATAACCGTTTAGATAACAACAGGCCCTTGAGTGGCATGTAGACGATTGCAGCCTGTTGCAGTATTTGTCCAACGTCCCTGAGTGTGGCGAATTGTTTTAGCGCGTGAAGGCTTTGCCTTTGACGAACCTGCTCGATTACTTCTGTGAATTCAGCAGGTAGCCGAGAAAGCGCTTCTTGGTGGTACAGGCATAGTACCCCCGCAAGGCCATGATAGGTCACACAGCGTTGCCATTCTGATTTGGTACAGCTGTCGAGATACTCAGTTACTTTGGCTAGCTGCATCTTGTTCCAACGGCTAGCGACGACGGCTGCGAGTAAATCTTCAGCGGCACTTAGTCTTGGGCTGGAATCTTTTAGAACATTTAGTAGCATGTTAAAATAAACTGGTTTTACTAAAACGTTAGTCTATCATCTTTAAGGGTGTTCTGTTCAACAAAACCGGACACGTTAATTTGCTAATTTCTCATACCGAGCCGGCGATAAATCATTGTTCGATGAGTGCAGTCGATCCAGGTTGTAGTATTTAACATACGCTCTAATATCGTTGATCATATGCTCGCGTGTCGGCTGATGAAGCTTAAAAATCCAGTCATGCCTTAAAACACCAAAGAATCGCTTGACCACGGCATTGTCCCAGCACGCACTCACATCCCCCCATCGAAGTGCGTATGCCATATTCCAACAGTAATTCACCGTAAGCTTTACTCGTGTATTGCGAGCCTCTGTCGCTGTGAAACACTAGCCCTTCAGCTGGCCGCCTAAGGTTGTAAGCCATGATCATCGCCCGACTAATCAGGTTGGTCGTCATGCGCTTATCCGTTGCCCCACCGATTATGCGGCGGGAGTAAAGATCCATCGTAATCACTAGGTACACCCCGCCTTCGGCTGTTTTTGAATAGATGATGTCACCTGCCCAGATTTGATCTTGTCCAACAGGTTTAAAATTTTGATTTAACAAATTAGCCGCTACGGAATCGCTGTGCTTACGTTTCGTGGTTATCTTGTAGGCCACGCGCTGCTTGGCCTGCAGCTTTAATTTAGCCATGACCTTCATGGTTTTATAGCGAGTAACGTTAAAGCCTTCGGCGCTTAGCTTCTTCGCTATTTCTCGGCTACCTAAACTTTGTCGGCTTGCGTTAAACAGCGCCTTGGTTATTCGGTATAGTTGCAGCTCCTGCTCTGTTATTAGCTGCGCCGGACGAGCCTTACATGCATAAAAAGAGGATTTACTCAGCTTCATCACTCGGCACAGCAGCCGCACCGGGTAGCCCTGAGAGTGTTTTTGTATGACGCCGTACTTCACTTCATTTCTTTCGCAAAGAAGGCACTGGTGGTCTCAATGGCGTTTTTGTTACTTTCAAAGAATCACCGAGTGAAATCATCCGCAACGTCATCGGTTTAGATGGAACCTTTCTCAATACGTGGCAGAGGGCAAGTTGATATTTGTTGATGCTAGTCCGCAACCGGGTCAGGTCGATATTCAGATTGGCGGCGATTTTAACCTCGGCGCCTTGGCAGCACGTATCGGCTATGCCGTCAAAAATGTGCAGGCCAAGCGCCTATCAGTCGACTCATCGGGCAGCATATTTAGCCAGTTTAACGCTATGGAGGTTGTGCGCAGCGAGCTCCACCGGGTATTTATGGGTCTGAAAAACTTAAGGGTCACCGCGATTGTCACTGCCGAGCGCACCGAAGAATATGGTCAATTGGGGCGCTTTGATGCCGAAGAATTTGCGGCCGATAATATTATTATTTTGCGCAATGCCCTTGATCAGGAAAGGCGTCGCCGCACCCTCGAGATTCTCAAATCCAGAGGTAACTACCACCACAAGGGTGAGTTCCCGTTTTCCATTACCGCTGATGAAGACATCATATTTATCCCTCTGGCCAAAACCGCACTCGATCAGAAATCGTCAACAAAGCGTATATCCTCGGGTAATGTCGTGCTCGATGAGATGTGTGGCGGCGCTCAATTATCCTGTTATCCGGACACACAGGTTGCGGCAAAACCTTGCTTATTGCCATGTTTCGCGATGACCAATGAAAACCCTAATAAACGTTCACTGTATTTTGCCTATGAGGAAAGTCGTAAACAGTTGACTCGCAACGCCGCTGGCTGGGGTATGGACTTTGAAAAACTGGAGCAAAAAGGTAAGTTAATAATTATCTGTCGTTATCCAGAGTCGGTACCCGTTGAAGACCATCTGTTATTGATGGAAAAGGAAATCACAGACTACAAACCCACCCGAATCGCGGTCGACAGCCTGTCGGCACTGGAACGAATGACGAATGGTAAATCCTTCCGGGAATTTGTCATCGGGCTTACCTCCTTTATTGAAAAGAAGCAAATCGTTGGTTTATTCTCTTCCACCACCTCTTCCTTAATGGGTGGTGGGTCCGTGACCGACGAGCATGTCTCCACTATCACCGACACTATTATTCTATTGCGCTATGTGGAAATATTTGGCGAAATTCGCCGAGGAGTATTGGTATTGAAGATGCGTGGATCGCAACACGATAAAGGAATTCGTGAGTATCAGATTGATAATAAAGGTATGCACATCGGCGCCCAATTCCACGGTATTACCGGAATACTGTCGGGTAATCCTGTGCAGACGCCGCAAAAAGATGTTGATCGTATCGCCACGCTGTTCAATGATTAATCCTCATTGAGACCTTTGCACGAGAGCATGAGTGCTTTCGTGCAAAGGTCTCTTATTAAATTATGGAATGCTTAGCCTGATATCACGTGCTGCGAGTTAATTGAGGTACCACCGTCAACCGGAATGACTGCGCCATGAGTGTAGGCGCCGGCCCTAGAACTAAGATAAATAGCAATCCCCGCCATTTCTTCAGCCTGACCAGCGCGTTTCAATAAACTGTTAGCAGCGACGTCATCGGCAAATTCGCCAAACACATGGTCTGTCATTTTGCTGGGAAAAAATCCGGGTGCTACTGCATTCACCGTAATAAATTTTGGACCAAGTTCAACCGCAAGGTGTCGCGTTAAATGGTGCACCGCCGCTTTACTCGCGGTATAAGCGTACGTGCCGGCGCGGTGAACTGTTGGAATATGCAGGCCATCAATAGACCCAATATTAATCACCCGCGCCGGGTCTGCCTGAGACGCAGCCGCAATGAGTAGCGGAGTTAAATCCCGAGTCAGTGCAAACACGGCAGTCACATTTAAGTTCATTAGCTTTTCAAAGGCCGACTCGGGATAGGTTTCAAAGTCGCCCCCCCAAGCAGTACCGGCATTATTAATGAGAATATCCAACTGCGACTCTCGGGCTTGCAGAGCACGGCATAAATGCCCGCGGCCCTCAGCACTAGCAATATCGGCGGGTATCGCGAAGCACTCGCCAAACTCGCTTAACTCTTCAGCCGCAACGCGACACGCTTGCTCATTGCGAGCCGAGATATAAACCCGCGCTCCGGCTTGCAGCAGGCCCTGAGCCATCATGCGGCCAATGCCCCTCGACCCACCGGTAATCAACGCGACTTTACCGTTAAGTGAGAAAAGCGCGTTGATACCTAAATTCGATACACCGTTCATAATATGATCCTATTGCTGATAACTCTGCATGTCGTCGTCGGACAAGCACATCACCGCACCTGCGCCTGCGCGAATCACCGCAGCATGTGTAAGGGTGCGAGGCAGAATTTTTTGGAAGTAGAAGCGAGCGGTAGCCAACTTACTTCGATAAAAACCATCGTCTTGCACCAATATTTTTTGCTTGGCAACGACGGCCATTTTCGTCCACATCCACCCCAATACAATATAGCCACCCATCATCAAATAATCGACAGCGGCAGAGCCCAACTCATTGACATCGTCGGCGCATGCCGCGCCAACTTCAGCAGTTATTGCCTGCCACTCGGCCAAGGCTTTGAGTAGCAACGGACTAAATTCATCGTCATCAAGATCCGCCAAACTTGCCTGAATCTCGCTTGCTAATAGGTTCAGCAATTCACCGCCGGACCCCATTACTTTGCGGGCCAACAAATCCATCGACTGAATGCCAGTGGTGCCTTCGTATAAGGTACTGATGCGAGCATCACGGACATTTTGCTCCATACCCCACTCGCGGATATATCCATGGCCACCAAATACTTGAAGACCGAGATTAGCTGCCTCTAAACCATTTTCGGTCATAAAGCCTTTGGCAATTGGGGTTAGCATTGCCAGTATTTTCTCGCCCTTCGCAACCAAGTCTCGATCTTTGGAGTAGGCACTTATATCAATATATTTAATAAGATAATGAGCCAGTGCGCGGTTGCCTTCGGCAAAGGCGCGAATGGTCAGCAACATTCTCCGCACATCCGGGTGGACAATTAATAAATCAGCGGGACGATCAGGGTTCTTAATACCGCTGAGTGCTCGGCCCGCCTCACGTTCGCATGCGTAACGCCATGCGCCCTGAAGAGCAAGCTCGGCGTGAGTAATACCTTGCACTGCAGTACCAATGCGGGCACCGTTCATGAAGGTGAACATACATGCTAAGCCGCGATTTTCTTTACCGATCAAAAAGGCCTTGGCACCGTCAAAATTCATAACGCAGGTAGCATTGCCATGTATTCCCATTTTATTTTCAAGGGCGCCGCAGTTCACCGCATTACGCTCGCCTACAGCCCCGTCACCGTTAGGCAAATATTTGGGAACGATGAATAGGGATATTCCCTTGGTGCCTGCAGGTGCATCTGGCAGCCGCGCTAGAACGATATGAACAATATTCTCGGCAAGATCGTGATCACCGGAGGAAATAAAGATTTTCGTGCCAGTTACCCGATAACTGCCGTCGTCCAGAGGCTCGGCCTTAGTCCGTAGGGAGCTTAGATCACTGCCGCAATGAGGTTCGGTCAAACACATAGTGCCGGTCCATGCGCCCTCTATTAGCTTAGGCAAGTACTGCGTTTTTTGCTCATTGGTACCGTGGGCATATATTGTTTCCCGCGCACCACCACTTAATCCGGGATACATCGACCAGGACTGATTGGCCTGGCCCATTAATTCGCCAACCATCATATCAACAGAGCTGGGCAGTCCCTGCCCGCCGAATTCTTCAGGTGCACTAAGTGAGGGCCAGCCGCCTTCACAATATTTTGCGTAGGCCTCTTTAAAGCCCTTCGGCGCCTGCACGCCGGTTTCTGTTAGCCGGCAGCCTTCTTCGTCGCCGCTGCGATTTAATGGCGCCAATTCATTTTCGGCGAATTTCGCTGCCTCGGCCAATATCGCGTCACACAACTCAGCATTAACTTCATGCAAGCCAAGACCACGATAATGGGCATCGAAATCTAATACTTCGTTACGGACAAATTGAATATCACGCACAGGCGCCTTGTAATTACTCATCGCTAAAGATTCTCAGTTTGGTAAAGTATTCGCCTTACTTTTTCAGTAAATAAAGCGCTGTAGTGGCGACGAGCCCGCGACATCAAATGTCTAAGCAGGACAATATCCCATGGTAATGGAGCCTGCTTACTCGGCGAGGCAGTATTAAATTTACTGCTAAAGCGATAGCACCTCTAAAAAATAAGGCAACTTATTTATTTTTGGTTCACTAAGACCTGTTCTTTAATCTGCCGCTTAAATATTTTATCCGTCGCGGTTCTCGCCAACGGTAAATCACTAAATTGGATAAATGCTGGAACCTTGTAGCTGGCAAGATTCTGTTCCAACAGTGCCCTCAAGGTCTCCACAGTTATTGCCCGCCCTGCCTTCATGTATATCACCGCGGCAACTATCTCGCCAAGACGATCATCGGGCAGGCTAAAGACGGCGACTTCAGCAACGTCTGGACAGGCATAAATTGCTGCCTCAACTTCACTGCAGCTAATGTTCTCACCGCCACGAATAATGATGTCTTTGATGCGATCAACGATAGATAACATGCCATTTTCGTCAAGAAAACCGATATCACCGGTGTGAAACCAACCGTCGATAAACGCCGCGGCGGTGGCTTCTGGGTTATTCCAGTAGCCCCGCGCATTGGACGGACTTTTTATGCAAATTTCGCCCCGCTCATTCTCGGCAAGGATGGCACCACCCTCGCTGAGGATTTTAATTTGGGTAACTGACGGGGAAGGAATACCGACACTCGCCGGACGCTGAATATAAGTCACACCCATATTCACAGCGCCAATGGCATTGGTCTCAGTCAGGCCATAGCCACTGCCGGGGGTGAGATTAAAGCCCTCACTGATGCGGCGAACATGCTCCGGTGGCCTTGCAGCACCCGCGGAATAAAGTTCGCGAAGACTCGACAGATCGCGATCGCTATGTTCAGCAGCGTCGAGTAATTCTTGGGAGACCGTCGGCACGCCATTGACATAGGTAATGCGCTCGCGCTCGATGAGAGCAAGAGCTTCTTGGGGGTCCCATTTGTACATCATCACCAACTTCCGACCGATGACAATAGACAGCAAAAATAAACTATGGGAACCCGTAACATGAAAAAGCGGGACAGTTAAGAGTGCTACCGCTTCGTCTGGCGGAGCGCCATTCTCAGCGACGTCATTAATAGCGCCAGCTGCCGCCCCCAATAACACCCAACTCATTAAGGAGCTAATAATTCCCCGATGAGTTGATACCACCCCTTTTGGATTTCCGGTGGAGCCAGAGGTATACAAAATACTAACGTCATCATCTGGCGCTATTTCGACGCTCGGCATAGTAGCGGAGGGATAGCGATTGGCTAGATCATTAAAATCATAAACATTCGAGTCTGTGCTTGCAGGCATCGCACTCGTGGCTAGAACGAGTGTTAAGCCAAGCTCATTTTGAAATGGCTTAATGCGGTCGAATCGTTGCTGATCAACCACCACAACACGAGCGCCGCTGTCGGCCAAGCCATACTTCAATTCTTCACTGGTCCACCACGCGTTCATAGGTACAGCGACCGCGCCCAGCGCGGTAACCGCCATAAAGCTTAAAATCCACTCGGGATTATTGCGCATAGCAATAGCGACGCGATCGCCCTTGCGTACGCCCAAATCCATTGCCAACGCAGCGCTAAGCACTGCTGCGCGCTCAAAGGTTTGGCGAAAGCTTAAGCGCTGATCTTGGTAAACAAGAAAGGTCTTGTCATCGTAGGCCAAACACGCTTGATACAGATCGCGTAAATTAGTCGGTGCATTCTTATATACATCATAGGCTACCCCGTTTACGGTTTGCGTCAGCGTTTCAAAGTCAGCACCCGTAGCGGTAAATGTGGCAATACTGCTTTTTATCTTTAAAAGTGTGTCTTCCATACAATTTCTCAATATTATTGATCTTAGGAGTCCGCGCAGTAAACGCGATAATCGTTAAATGGCTTCGCCCCGGAGAAAATCCGGATGCTCAAACAACGGCTCAGGGTAACGATAAAATCCCTGGCCATCTTGTTTGCCGGATCTACCTAGAACCACTTGCGCAGCAAGAAAACCCTCTACCACCTCGACCTTAGCCCGGGTGAATATGCCCAGGTCGCGATAACTGCGGTAGGCGTTTAAGAAATTCACTATGCCCTGCTCGTCAAGATCGCCAAACGGCCCACGCAATGCGCCGGTTCCGCACATCCAAGCGCGGTCGATGTCGCCGGTTGTCGCCACATCACTTTTGGCCAGAAGTATTGCTTGCTCGATGACTGTTCCAGCCAGAATTTTATAGAGATCGTCCCCAGTCCCATTGGCGGTAAAGTCGGCATTTTCATAGCTGGGCGCAGGATATTGATAAAAGCCTTGTCCTGATTTCATACCCAACTTGCCGGCGTTGATATGAGACGATAAAAGCGCAATGACTTTTGTGCGCAGGTCCGCATTCTGAGGATCACTTTGCTGGTGTGCCCAACTGTCGTGAACGACATCCAAGCCGAAGAGATCGATCATACCGAAAGGGCCCATTGGCGCCTTCGCGCCTTGAATCCACGCCCGGTCAATATCTTCGATGGACATACCGCCTTCTAGCACGAGGCCGAGCGCCATGCCTAATAATGAGCCCAGCAAGGTGTTTAGCACATAGCCAGGACTTTCTTTCTTTAGGATCAACGGCACACCGTTAATACTCAGCACATAGCGCCGTAAAACGTCGATTGTTGCCGCACTGGTATGAGTACCACTAACAATATCAATCAAGCGCGCACCAAGATGGGAGTGCAGCGCAGCAAATTGTCGGTCAGATGGTAGAGCGCCGTCGATTTGGGACACTAAGAGCGTGCTGGTATTCGTGGTAAGAATAGCGGTCGACGGGCATGCTAAAGCGAGCCCTTGGTGCACACTGCGCTTAATATCCAGACGCTCAGCAACAGATTCGCTAACCAACTGGGCATCTTGCACCGCTAAGGCTAAATCTGGCTCAATCCGTATATTCTGCATTGCGGTGTGAACTTCTTCTTCACTAAAAAAGCCAACATGCACCAGCATTGCGGCCATGATGCCAATCTGTTCCCGCGTCTCATTAAGCACAGTAGTAGATACATCGTAGAGAATAGACTCATAACCCGCGGCGGCAGCCATCAAGGCATTAAAGCGACCCATGGTACCTGCGCCGATGAAGCAGACCGTGGTTATTTCAGAAATTTGCATATTAACGCTTCCCCTGTTCGCGGATCACCGTGATAAGGTCCGCGACCAGCGCTCAGGTAAACTTAAATTGGTGCGCCCTCGGGTAACCAAAGCTGGCAAATATTCCAGTACTGGCAGTCCCGCCAAGGCATTAACAATATGGTACTGCGTGGGATTTTGCTCCCAAGTCAGATTCGCCCAGCTGAGCTCGCCACTGCCAACAAACACTTCGCTGTACTCGTTCTTTGAGGGAAATATCGTGACTTCATTCACCGTCGGCGGTCCAAACCCACCAACCGCCGGCATGAATCGCCAAGCCATGGGGTTGTCCTTATCGGCGTCGGCTTTTAACTGCGCCTCAACATCTTCTGCACTTACTTTAACGAGGCCATCGATTGCCATATCGATAATCGGGTTGTCGAAATGCGATGCGGCAACTTGCCAGCGGCCACCATTGACCTGATGATCTGGTATATCAGCAAACACTTTTGGTATGCCTTGAAGTTCACGGCCAGACAGAATCGCATCGGTTAGATTTTCCCACATCACTAGGTTGTAGGTACCGACCAATCGGTCCTTGTCGCCTTTAAATACAACCTGAGCATTAACCCCGAGCAGGTTGTAGCCCCGCCCCGCCAGCCAGTCGACCTGTTTGTTACAAGCATAAAAAACCGAGACAATAGCGTCATCTGCCACTTCGAATGCCTCTGGCAAATAGGCGGCCAGTTTCGCCCGATCGGTTTTGTACGAGACCACCATCGCGGTAACGTCGTGATACCAACCTGAGGTTTTCGCGCCAATATAACGCGGCCCAAAATGGGCGGGCATCATATAGCTTTGATGTGGATCCAAAGTAAACATGGCTCTTTTCCGTCTTATTGATATTTGCAAACCTAAGGCGCTCAGGACTTTTTTGCGATGGCACAATGCCAAACCCAGCCTGATTGCACTGACTATAAACATTGTTACGCATGTCGACAGCAGACCACCACGACACAGCAAGTCTAGAAAGTTGGAATAAGCGAAGGAGGAGGATGAATTAACGCCAAGCGAGGGTGTAACAGTTATTTTTTACCGATGAGAGATACGCCAGATTTAGTAAAACAACAGCGGATGACTTATATCTGCGTCAGCTGGGAAGTTCAAATCCAGATCGTCGTCTTCAGGGTACAGTATATTAATTGTCAGCCGCGGGTCGGACACAAAGGCAGCGGGGCCCAAAGACCCAACGATAGTGCTCACATTAAAGAAATTCTGAACCTCGCCCAGCAAATCAACCTGCACTCGAAAGCTTGATCTTGGTTCCATTTTAGCAGCGCGCTGAGCCCAGTCTTGGGGAACGCTACTGCGCTCTACTAAACTATCGATCTGCGCCTGATCGTCTGGGTTATTACTAAACAATGCGGCCTGCTGCCCGGCCATTATAATAGCAGAGACAATGTCTTCCCAGTCTTTAACCATGCTGTCGCTGCTGCTACGTCCAAAGACAAAATCATAGTTATTACTAATTTGGGCGAGCAGTGACGCAGGAACTACTTGACTAAACAAATTCACAAAGCCTTTATTTACCATCAATATCTGGGAATCACTGTCAACAAGGGTGGCGGGATAGGGATCTAAGGCCCGCAAAGTTAATATCATTGCCTTGCGCAACCAGCGAAGCTCTGGCGAATTAAAGTCTATACTCTCAACAAATGGCGCATAACCCGCCGAGATTAACAGGTGATTTAGGTCGCGCTTACCAAGCGTAAGAACCTCGCCAATTTGCAGGACAATTGCCTCACTTGCTCTGCATGTCCCTGTTTCCAAACGACTAATATGGCGCGGCGAGCTGCCTAGACGACCCGCAAGCTCTTCCTGGCTAAGCTTATGCACCCGCCGCCAAAACTTCAAAAAGCGAGAAAAGGCGTAATCTGATCGCTGCTCGATACTTTGACTCCACGCTACTGATAAAATTGAAATTCATACTACCGCTGACACACATAATCTGCAATCGGGCCGCTACCGGACACACCACGTCGTGGCCGGGGTGGGAGCCCCATGTAAGAATCCTGAAAATAATTATAGCGACCGGCAAGCTAGAAGAAATATAGCTACATACCAAGGCCGTGATCCATGGCCTATATTCAATTAGCAATGAGCTCGTCAACGCAATCGTGAAAATAAAAATCTGCCGACTTAGGCACCGCTAACATTTAACCACCCGTGGTACTTCAAATTGAAAACGTCCTTAAAAATCGGCTACGGCATCGGGCAATCCGCCGACGGAATTAAAACGGCGGCATTCAGTACCTTCTTATTTTTCTATTACAACCAGGTACTGGGCCTATCCGGCAGCCTAGCTGGAATGGCCGCGTTGCTCGCGCTGTTGGTCGACGCGATAACAGACCCTATGATCGGACAGTTATCCGATCGATTTAATTCTCGCTGGGGTCGTCGCCATCCATTTATGCTGGCTGGAGCGATACCGTTTGCGGCAGCCATGATTGCACTGTTTAGCCCGCCGACAGGGATGGGGGAAATGGCATTATTCTGCTGGATGCTAGGCTGGGCTATTGTCGTTAGACTCACACTGACATTATTTTTTGTGCCGCACTTATCACTTGGTGCGGAGATGGTCCGCGACTACCATGAACGCACCAAGCTAATCAGCTTTCGGGTATTTTTTTCCTACGCTGGCGTTCTCGTCACCACGGTATTAGGTTTTGCCCTCTTTTTCCCTTCAACAGAAACCTATCAAAACGGCATGCTCAATGCTGACAGTTATACGTCCTTTGGGTTTTTTGTCGGACTAACTGGCATGATCGTGATGCTGATCTCGGTTTTCAGCACACGCAGCGTGATCCCCACACTATCAAAAGCCGCACATGACCCACAGGCAAAAAATGCATTTTTTGCCTTTATAACTGTCTTCGTTACATTAAAAGAGCATGCCTTTAGAATTCTCTTCTTGGCAACGCTGATGTTCATGATTGTGGCCGGCGTGAGCCAAACTCTACTACTTTATGTTAGCAGCTATATCTTTGAATTTACCTCAGAGCATTTAGCCATTCTTTCATCATCGGTTATCTTGAGTATATTCGTAGCACCGATGGTCGCTCAAAATTTGTCATCAAAAATAGACAAGAAAAATACCTTGGCGGTTTGCGTGTTTGCAGGCGGGATGATATCGGCATTTCCGTTTTTTCTGTATTTTTTGGATTTATTTCAACCCTTATCTATCTCTGCTCGTTTGACGATTGTTTTTGTCGGCAATGCTATCGCACAGTCCTTCTTTATTGCTTACATCATAATACTTGACTCCATGTTGTCCGATACCATTGATGTTCACGAGCAGCACACCGCCAAGCGCGAGGAAGGTTTATTTTTTGCTGCCCGCTCCTTGGCAACCAAGGCGAGCTTCGGATTAGGCAGTTTTTTTGCTGGCGTCGCGCTCGATATTATTAACTTTCCAAAAAATACCCTACCAGTCGACATGCCTGCGGCAGCCGTAAATAATTTAGCTGTCTTGGCCGGCCCGGTCCTGCTTGCGCTGTTTATGATTACCATCGTGATTTCATCACGCTATCCACTGACTTCTGCCAGCCACCGCGAGGTACTCCGAGCAATAGCTGAAAACAAACAAGAACTCCGGGTGAAATCACATGCGACTCAAGAAATTTCTTAGCAATGGCTTTAGACATTAATATAGCCTCGCACCGGCACTGAGACGCGATCTTTCCGCACTCAAAAAATCTGTTTTTTTAAAGGCGCATAAGCGTCGAACCGAGATAAATAATTCAGCTCAATGGCATTGCTAATTACCCGACTTGCTAGGTCGTGGTAATTCACTTGCCCGCCACGCATTATCAATATCATGGTACAACTGCAAATAGTAACGCCTGATAATAATGGCAATTTACGCGAGCAATACATAATTCAAGGCTCGCGAGAGGTGGGAAATGATTAAAATTAATCGGATTGGCGCGGTAATGAGCGCGACTATATTTAGCTCAAGTGTACTTGCAGCTGCCGAGACAAGCACTGTTGATCAAAGCAAATCACGCATAATCGAAGAAGTTATTGTTACGGCCCAGAAAAGGGCTCAAAGTCTGCAAGATGTCCCTGTATCGGTGAGCAGCTTTGATCGCGACTTTATTGGCGACCTCGGCAGTACGGATGTTGGCGAATTGGTACAATACACACCAAATGTTAAGTTTAGTACCGCCCTTGGCTACGCACCTGTGCTGACCATTCGCGGTTTTGGCACGCCACCACTGGGGCGCGGCCTTGAACCCTCTGTCGGCCTTTCTATTGACGGTGTTTTTTACGGCCGTTCATCCTATATCAACGACGCATTTTTTGACCTTGAGCGCATGGAAGTGCTGCGCGGTCCCCAAGGGACGCTATTTGGCAAAAACACCATTGCTGGGGTACTAAATTTTACCACGCGGGACCCGGATTTTGACAACAGCGGCTTTGTCAGCACGTCGGCAGCAAGCTACGACACGGTCAGCGTTGAAGCTGGCACCTCTTTTTCAATTATTGATAATGTCTTAGCTGGGCGTGTCGCGGTTCGCTACAATGATCGCGATTGGCATGTTCACAATACCGCCCGCGATAATGAACAAAACCATGTAAGCGATCTTTCCAGCCGCCTAAAACTCAAGTGGTTTATAAACGACCGCTCCAGCCTGTTACTCAATGCTTGGCAGTCCAAGCAGCGGGAGTTGGGCCTAATTTTACAGCTCAAAAAAGCGACGGAAAAATCACTCTCAGTATTCCGCGAATACGACCCCGCGGTAGAAACTGATGCCTACAATGACACCCTTTCAATGGATAGGGACACTTTTTCGGACCGCGACACCAGTTCAGTCAATCTTAAATATGCCTTGGATATCGGTGACTATGGCGTATTTAGTGATCTCAGCGCGCAAGTTATTGGCGGCTGGTCTGAGATGGTCAGCCCTTATGCTCTTGACGGCGATTTCTCACCAATTGATTTCATCAATTTCGGCACCGATGAGCCAGATTATTACGAGCAAAATATTCTTGAGATTCAATTTGCCGGCAGCTTACCCGCGCCCTTCAGTCTGGGTTACGGCCTAGACTTCATTTCCGGTGTATTTGCGTCGCAAAGTAATCACAGTGTTTCCGTTAAGCAGAAAAACGGCACCGGCATTATCGATTATACTCGCGCGGGTGCATTCTTCGATCCTGCACCCAGCCTCATTATACCTTTGCCGATTACTGTGAACCCGTCGGATGACGGACGAGGTGAAACCATTTTCGGATCAACGGCCGTTGACTCTCAGAGCGTCGCTTATTTTGCGCAGTTCGATTGGCTACTCACCGAGACTGTTACCGCTATCATCGGTTTACGCTACGGTGAAGATCAGCGAAAAGGTCGCATTAGCGCCGGCCGCTCTGCAACTACTGTCGCCGCGCCCCTGGTTACCGGTCAGGAGAACTTTGATGAGACCATTGAGCAAAGTGACTACGACTTCACTCCCAAGCTAACCCTAACATGGCAGGCGACTGAAGAATTAACGGTGTTCGCCACCGCGACACAGGGCTTTAAGAGCGGTGGTTTCGCTGCAGGGGTATTTAATAACGACAATCTCACCTTTGAACCCGAAAAGGCAAATGCTTTCGAAATGGGTATCAAGAGCAAACTTTTCGACGGCTCCTTAACGCTAAACGGCGCTGTATTCCACACCGAATACTCAGACCTGCAGGTACGCAACTTTGATGGCCGCTCAATATTTGTAAAGAACGCTGCCAATGCCCAGACCACCGGGCTTGAATTCGATTTTTTCTGGCTACCACCAATACCCTATCTTTCTCTTGGCGGCAGCGCAGGCTTTGTACAAGCGGAATATATTGATTATTTGTGCGCGCCAGCAATAGCCGGAACACCGTCAGGCTCTGGCGACCCCTCTTGCTATGACGAATCAAACGACCCGACGACAACCGTATTAGCACCGTCCTTTCAAGACTTATCGGGTGCTCCACTCGCCTTTGCACCGGAAGCGAGCGGCAGCCTATACAGCAATCTGCTAATGCCAATCGCGCAAAGCGGTGTGAATTTATTGCTTGGTGTCGACCTTGTCTATCAGGGGAAGCATTTTATTGATACCGATAACGACCCGGTTGCCACACAAGAGGCAACGACCAAAATTAATATGCGCATTGGCTTTAAATCCGATGACAACACTTGGTCTATTATCCTTAACGGGAAAAACATTACCGGCGAAGAAGAATCGGTACTGGTCCTGGATCAAGCCAGCCTGCCCGGGAATTATGTCGCTGCAGCGCTGCCCTCTGAGCCGACGTTGAATCTAAATCTACGCTATGAGTGGCAATAAGAAATCACGTAGCAGGGGCGAGCTTGCAAATGATCACAATACTAAGGCCAAGCTCCGTAGAATTTTACGCGGACCACTATGCCGTCGGCTGTGATCCAAATGCTATAAGCCGCCACTGTTTGTGAAGCAATTTCGAGTGCCAACATAATCTAGGTCCAACAAATTCGACAGGCCTTGCCAGAGTATATTGATTAAAGTGAATGCCCTCAGGCGATCTATTATTCGACCGGTGCTTAGAAACCATAATCCAGATAACAAAAGTGCCAATATCCAAAGCCTCGCATCCTGTAAGAAGAACCATTCACTAAATAGCGTCTGCAGGCCGACTTACTTATACGACGCATAGCAAAAGGCCGGGGAAACCCGGCCTTTCTAACTAACAATATAACGTTTACTGCGCTTGCTCTTGCGCCGACTCTGTCGGTAGAGGGCCGAGTAGCTCCTCTAACGCTGCGCGATAGGCCTCGGGCGACAAATCCTCCGGCGGGAATGCGGCATAGGCGGCGATAGCTGCCTGCACACGGGCATTAAACTCACTCACGTTAGCGTTATCACTGCCGATTGCTGGAACAATGCTGGGGGGCCGACGGTGTTTGGTGGCTTGCT
The DNA here is from genome assembly GCF_047636175.1 of Zhongshania sp. Lineage (GTDB taxonomy): Bacteria > Pseudomonadota > Gammaproteobacteria > Pseudomonadales > Spongiibacteraceae > Spongiibacter. The sequence goes on from NZ_JBLIKC010000021.1 coordinate 63,991, forward strand.
CGTAGTCGTAAGCAATACCGATGCCCGTTCCTTCATCGAATTGACGAACAAAGATCTCCATACCACGCGGAACACCCACGGAATTGTCAAAACCGACCGGCACAACGATAGAGCCCATTTGCGTGGTTGAGCCAAAATCACAGGTTCTACCGCCGCTGGGACCAGGCGAAAAGATAAGCGCATCAACACTTACCGTTGCGCCGTCAGGACCCATGATGGACTCACCATTTTCGTCTTTGACAACATCCATTTCTCCCGTCACGTATGCGCGCATGTCTACAATGGCTTGTAACTGCGCTGCCGAGGGCGGCATGTTAGGATCACCTAGCGCTGTTAGCGCGAAAAGTCCCGCCGTTCTGGGGCCAACGCGCGCCGACTCGACAATGCCTTCAAGGCCAAAGCACTGGTCGTCTCGGTCGTGAGCTGATTCCTCTCCGTCGATAGCAATCGCAGTGCTGCTTACGCAGCGGCGCGCACTCGTGCCACCTTCAGACTCAAATACCGCAAAGTACTCATTCATATCGTAATGGCTAGAGCCTGCGCCAAGTGACCTGTAGTTGGGTAGATAGACGTTGTAGACACTGGCGCCCAATTCCTCCATTTTCGCTACAGCCGCATCGATCAGCTCTCCCTGTGCGCCGGTACCCGTAGCACTAGTGTTGCCGCCAAGGTCTCGCACCACGCCGATCGAACGTCCGGCCAAGCCATATTGCTCGCGATTTAGGTACAGTGCGTAGCTATCTGGACGCTGATCGGCTGGGAATGCCCTTGCCTTTGGATCGCGCTCGTCAAACTTACCCATGGCCGTGAGCATTAAGGCTGAATCGGTCACCGAGCGTGTCATTGGTCCGCCGGTATCTCGGCTATGTCCTAGCGGGTAAATACCATGTTGAGATACCACGCCTAGGCTTGGGCGAATACCCACCAGGCCGCCAACAGAAGACGGATGTCTAATCGACTGGCAGGTATCGGAACCGGTGCCGCCCAAGGCAAAGTTGGCCGCTAAAGAGGCACCCGTTCCAGAGGACGAGCCTGCTGGGCTTTCTCGAGTATTGTATGGGTTGCTTACCTGAATCGCTCGGGCAGAAAAACCAGTTGTAAAGAACGCAAATTCATCTTGGTTTGCCTTACCTAAAATCAAGGCGCCGGCTTTTCGCAAACCGTCCACTGAGTTGGCATCAACGCCAGCTTGGTGACCTAACATCGAGTAAGAGCCCTGCGTAGACGGGTAATCAAAGGTGTCGTAGTTGTCCTTTAACAGCACCGGCATACAGTGCAGGTAGCGATCCCCTATACCGCCGTCACTGGCGTATAGCTCATCCAAGGCCTGCGCCTGCGCTATTGCATTTGGCAATATTGCCAACACACCGAAAATGGGTAAGCCGCCGTTAGGTTGAGGGTTGTTGTTATAGGCAAGAATTCGATCAATGTATTGCTGGGTGATAGCAACACAAGTTAAAGGCTCACCATCTTCGTTAACTTGCTCACCGGCTAACGCGGCGTGCACGTCTGCCATTGTGGCTTCGACTAGCTGGAAGAGGTCGTCGCGTATGCCATCATTGTTATCGTCGATATCTGCGTTGTCGCCAATACCATCGCCATCGGCGTCCGCGCTCTCGCTGCTGTCGCTAGGGAATGCATCGGCATTGTCGCCCACACCATCGCCATCAGTATCTTTGGTTTCACTAGCGTCTTCTGGAAAAGCGTCACCGTTGTCGCCGACGCCATCGCCGTCAGTGTCAGCTGTTTCAGCTGAATCTGTGGGGAACGCATCTTGACTGTCTGACACGCCGTCGCCATCCGAATCGGCACGTTTAGGGTCGGTGCCGAGCGACTGCTCTTCAGCGTCGCTTAGGCCATCGTTGTCATCGTCTTCGTCAGTATTATTGCCAACGCCATCACCATCGGTATCGACGGTCTCAGAGCTATCCTCAGGGAATGCATCGGTATTATCACCGACACCATCACCATCAGTGTCGGTAGTTTCCGAGGAGTCGGCGGGGAAAGCGTCGCCGTTATCGCCTGCGCCGTCGCCGTCAGCGTCAGCTGTTTCGGAATCATCCGTAGGGAAGGCGTCTTGACTGTCTGACACGCCGTCGCTATCCGAGTCGGCTAACAGAGGATCGGTACCGAGCGACTGCTCTTCAGCGTCGCCTAGGCCATCGTTGTCATCGTCTTCGTCAGTATTATTGCCAACGCCATCACCATCGGTATCGACGGACTCAGTTTCATCCTCAGGGAATGCATCGGCGTTATCGCCAACGCCGTCGTCATCAGTATCCTTGGTTTCTAAGGAGTCGGCTGGGAAAGCGTCGCTGTTGTCGCCTACGCCGTCGCCGTCTGTGTCAGCTGTTTCAGATGAATCTTTGGGGAAGGCGTCTTGGCTATCTGAAACGCCGTCGCTATCCGAGTCGGCGCGCTTAGGATCGGTGCCTAGGGACTGTTCGTCAGTGTCACTTAAGCCATCACCGTCGTCATCGGCATCGGCATTATTGCCAATACCATCACGATCGGTGTCCTCGGTTTCGGAATTATCCGTGGGAAAGGCATCATCACCGTCGGCTACACCGTCTTCATCAGAGTCGACGAGTAAAGGGTTTGAGCCGATTTCCGCTTCATCACTATCGAGCACGCCGTCGTTGTCGTCGTCGAGATCACAGGCATTGCCACGCGCATCACGATCGGTGTCGAGCTGGTCAGTATTGGCGTCGGCGGGGCAGTTATCCTCACCATTTTTTATGCCGTCGCTATCATTATCTTGTTCTGCTTCTGCTAGCGCGCATCCGTCCCCGTCAACGGCAAGACCTGCGGGTGTTGCTGGGCAAACATCCACAGCATCGTTAACGCCATCATTGTCGGTGTCGGCGCCACCGTCAAAGTCGAAGGTGCCGTCAGATAAATCTTTTCGCGTTTTCTCTAGGTGGCTATCGGCTTCCGTCGCCGTAATCAAGGCACGGTTATCCCCGTTTGCGTTTTGCGCAAAAGTACTGGCGTTAGACGCCTCAAAGTTGGCGGGGTCGACATCAAATTCCGTCAGCGACAGATTGAAAGCTAAGGCTTTATCGATAACAAGCGGAGACAGGGTAATGCCGTTATCTGGATCGCCATCTTCATCCAATGTAAGTAACACGCGAGCAAGGTTGGTTACGGCGTTGCCTGAACCAAGCAGGTCATCTAGTGTAATAAATGGCCCGCCCAGAGCCGCGCCAAGTTTTAGTGATCCCAAGAAAAACGAGACGGTCTGCCCTTCTAAGTAATCGAAGTTACCCGCGGCATCTGTCTGCGACAAACTGGCACCTGCGGTCGCACTTGGGTCAACCGAGTAAAAAATCCCCTTAATGGGTGAGTCAATAAATTGGCCCGTGGTGGCAGGGCCGAAATCAGAGTTATTTCCATCTTGGGAGCTTGAGCTAGAGGTAGAACCTCCACCACAGGCAGTCAAAAAAACACTTAAGCAGCCAATAACAAAAATCTGGCGCATTCAATTTCTCCGTTTTAGCAATATACAGCGACGCAAGTCTTTTGGAACTCACAGGGATTAAACCAAAAATTATGCCATTGCAATCTCTATGCCACGTAAAGTCACTGATGCGTATTTGGAAAGCTATGCTTGTGAAGATGACGTAAATGGCAACGCGCTGAGTTGGTGAGCAAGTGTTTATTAGGATGCACTACTGAGAGACGCCCATTTAAGGTCATAGTAGTTAAAATTTCTGACCTGTACGGGATGCGTTGGATTAGCATACTGGTGATTTATACCGTGCCGGTATAAGCCTAATCGAACAGGACATCGATCTACGTCAATGCTGTCAGATCGAGCTCAGCGTCGACAATGGACTTCGGGCGGGCATATCGCATGCGCGCATTTAGACCTGAGACGCTGGATTCAATGGTAGCGCTTGTGGTCGAGCATGGGGAGTGACAACCGTACAAAAAACAGAATCAGAAGTCAGTTTATTTAGACTGCACCTAAACTCACTGAGACCTCGCACAATGCTGATGCACACATTGAACGGCCGCACCAAAAGTGATCCGTGGCTTTTCCTTGAACGTTCGCTATTAAAAGCTATTATATGAACGCATAACTTTTATAAAGGTTATCAATTGTGAATTACTGAATCTAGGAGATTGCTGCAGCGCTCTATCCGGCTGAGCTGGGGGAGCAAAACAGATATTCTTTCAACAGGCAGCCTTTCAGACTTACAAGCAGTCGCCGAGATGTTCGCAAGCAATGGATGGAGCATTGCGCCGCAGCGCAATGCTCCATCGTCAATCTTCAGTGGCGGGTAATGCCATCACATCAAGATAATTAAGCTTCAATCACGGTGTGCAGCACAGCGCGCTCATGAGAAAGTTCCTTGAATCCGTGTATGCCATGATATCGCCCGATACCGCTGCCATTGACCCCGCCAAAAGGTAAATTGTGCTCAAGATAATGCATGACACAATGATTAACTGTAACCCCGCCGGAAGACGTATTTGCGAGAACATCTTCAATAAAATCATCGTCCTCACTAAACACATACAATGCCAAGGGTTTTTCCTGCTTGTGCAAGGACTTATAGACCTCTGAAATATCCTTATATGTGAAAATAGACAAGATGGGACCGAAAACCTCCTCACTCATAATCCTTGCATCGTGCGGAACATTGGTAAGGATCGTAGGGTGAATAGACTGAGTAGACTCATCAACTTGGCCGCCAAACTCTAAGCTCGCACCTTTCGCAAGTGCATCATCTAAATAGCCTCTCACCCGATCCAAATTCCGCTTATCTACAATTTTTCCATGAACGTCGGTGTTAAGCTCACCGTCGATATAGCAGGTAGCGCTATAGGTCGCTTTAGCTACAGCTATGAATTGATCTTTACAGTCTTCATGGACGTAAACATTTTCAGGGCATAGGCAAACTTGACCTGTATTCATATTCCTCAAAAAAGCGATCTTTGCCGCCGCATCTTCAATATTCGCAGATCTGTCTACTATCACGGGGTTCTTGCCACCAAGCTCGAGCGTAACCGAGGCCAAATGCTTAGCCGCAGCAGCCATCACTATTTTGCCCACCGCTGGACTACCCGTAAAAAATACATGATCTATTGGTAGCTCTAATAAGCGATTAGCTAAATCAACACCGCCTTCAAATACTGCTATCTCATCTCTATCAAAAACGTCTTTTATAATCTTTGAAATGATTAGACTAGTATTTGGTGACAGCTCATTTGGTTTAACAATTGCACAATTGCCGGCAGCAATTATTGGCACTAATGGCTGAAACACTAAGGTGAAAGGAAAATTCCAGGCGCCAAATAATAAGACGATGCCTCGAGCTTCATAAACCAATTTCGCTCTAGCAGATTTGAATGCCTCAGACGTCTCAACTATCACTGGCTTCATCCACTCGGTGACGGACGCGATTGCGTCATCAATATCACCATAAACCGCGTCCAACTCAAGGGTCGCGGCCTCTTCGTTTTTACGCAGGTCAAGAAACAGTGCGCTCTTAATCTCGTCTTCGTATAAGAGAACGGCTGCTCTCAAGCGCTTAAGTTTTTCAATACGCTGCGCAGCTGAACTACGGCGAACGTGCCATTGATTTTCAGTTTGCAGATCGAACACTTCATAAACTTCATCTACAGCAATTTTATTTTCAGCATTCATAAATAATTCCTCATTTTATAATTATCTTAGTGTAAATATCGTATCAATATAGTCTATTTATGCTCACTTCATTTAACAATGTGAGCGCACAATCGCCATCTCAAAAAAGATAGATGACCGTATAAGTCGAAATAAAAACTATTTCATCTACTTCTATTATTTCTTCTTATTCGCTTTATTGCTTATGGCTAAAATTATCAAATTTGTGCCGCTGACCTCCTGCTGACTTCTTGAATGTTGTCATCCTGTGATGTGTAAAATATTAATGGCATTGTCTGTGCTCTCATACTTTGAATTAGTTGAATACGTCTTTGATCTCAATCGACTCGTCAACGAGTTTCAGTGGATCAGCCGTCTGGCCGGTGCTGAGCGC
>NZ_JBLIKC010000022.1:0-67671 GCF_047636175.1 Zhongshania sp.
CAAAAGTGTATTGAATTCACTTGAAGATATTCAACAAGCATTCAATAACAGTGCAAGTGACAATAAGCTAATTTCAATGGCTGATTTAATTGTTTTAGCTGGCTGCGCTGCTATTGAAAAGGCAGCTGCTCAGGCTGGTGTTGACGTCGTTGTGCCTTTCGTAGCAGGGAGAATGGACGCTCTTGCAGAGCAAACCGATGAACATAATATATCTTTTCTTGAACCCTATGCAGACGGTTTTAGAAACTTTGTAAAGGGAAATTACGCGGTAGAAACAGAACGGATGTTGATCGACCGAGCACACCTTCTTGATTTATCAGCTCCCGAGATGACTGCACTTGTGGGTGGCCTTCGCGTTCTTGACACCAACTTTGATGGGTCAAAACACGGCGTATTTACACACCAGCCAGGCGTGTTAAGTAATGATTTCTTTGTCAATCTACTTGATATCAATACAAAGTGGGCACCCGTTGACGACGACAAGGAAATTTTTACAGGAACAGATACGGCAAGCGGCGAAACCAAGTGGTCAGCTACTCGTTGTGATCTTGTCTTTGGTTCAAACCTTCAGCTTAGAGCCATTTGTGAGGTGTATGGTTCCTCAACAGGGCATGTAAGGTTTGTAGAAGCGTTTGTAAAAGCGTGGCACAAAGTAATGATGCTTGACCGTTTTGAACTTAAAAATGAAATGTATCGTTCATAATATGCTTGCTTTACTGTTCGCGATACTGTGACAAACAAGTATCGCGGGCAGTAAAACATGTTTAGATAGCTATTAATTGCTGCTGATGAAAATATTACAATTGATGCACCAATTGATTTATTGCGATTTATTTAATGGGTAAAGTAAAAAGGTTTGTTATTGGTGAGAATCGCTCATTCTATCCATGGTTTTTGCAACAGACTCAATAGCTTCTGCATTTTTGAGATACCGTGGTGCTGACAAACGTAAAGAATTTTGTTCATATCCATAGGCACAGGAAAGTATCTGTGCGTCAGTATTTTTACCACCTATAAAAGACAAGCCACTTGAGATGCCATGAATAAGGCCCATAGGCACAGTGCCATGTGGATAACCAGCTCTAGCGGCATGCGAACCATATCCGGACCAGTCGTTGGGCCAAGCATCGCCATTGATGGGGTCGATTCTAGGCACCACCACACGTGAAGGCGTCACAAGCACTTGCGCATGGTATTGCTCCAGCAACTTTTCTATACCATCTTGCAATCTTGCTTTTGGCACCGTAGCGAGTGCCGATCACTATTGCTGGATTTCAAGTGTACCTAAGGCTTGTGAGGCTACGAGTATGCTTTGGTCAAACAAAGCTAGTTCAGTCTCTTTGTTTGCAAGATTGGAGTCTATCGGTTATTACAATGTACGGGTTGTCACCTGTTCGGCTGACGTAGACGCCAAGGAGACATTTAAACTATCTTTAAATTCATATTTAAGAATACCGTAACTCTTTTGACCAAAATTTTTCGGCGTGCTTGGGCTATTAAGCCAAACTGCTATGCTACTTTGTGTCTAAACGGGCTCGACCCGAGTTTTGGCATAGATAAGCCGCCAGTTGCTTTGACGAGGAATCCGCATTGATACTCGCCCTTTGCGGTATCAAGAATATACCCTGAATCTTTTTTTTGATGGAGAGTATTTCGCATTGATTCGTTACTGTTACGCCTGATTTATCGCACTCGGATAACAACATCTTTAAAATGTCTTAGGCACTGTGGTCACAGAACAACTTGTCTAGGGCTTTCTTATGGTAGGGAATGCCGTATTTGGCAACCAAACCAATAAAGTCCCACTGGGTATAATGGCTTAAAGCAGATTTGCAGATTGATAGCCGCTTCTATTGTTTTTGTTGATGGTCGCCGTAATACAATGTCTGGGCCAGATCAATATTAGGTAGAGCGCTGGCTAGGGCGCTAGAGCCAGCCAGCTCGCCATTGTTCGATATTTTTCAGATCGTGCCACTCAATTTCAAACTCTCGCTTGGTCATGACCGCTTGCATTAGGCAGCGAACCATAGCGCCATCTTCGTCGTACTCGGTCTCGATGATAATAAAATGCTTTTCTTTGCGCTCTGGTTTAACAGCAGTCCATTTACTATTGAGGAGTTTTTTCGGATTTAAGGTGCTCATTATAATTAACTACTGTGCTCCACGGTGGCGACGCAAATATGGTGAAAGTAATTTTTGTACGGGTTGCTCGGCATTCCGGATGATGGTGTGATTTATATCCTATCGCTGACCAGCTTGGAAATGTTCTAAGATACCATGATAATGTCGCCTCGCAGCCTGTGGAAGTGACTGCGATGTAGGAGCCTAAATGTCGCTGATTTCCCCGCTATTCCCTATTATTTTACCGGTCATTTTGTGCGCGGCCATTGGCGTATTTTGGGTGCGGTTTCGCCAACCGTTTGATCATGAGTTTGTGCGCCGTATTGTGCTGTGGGTGGGCGCGCCTGCACTCATAGTTGGAACCCTAGGCAAAACCGTTATCTCTGCGGACTTACTTCAGCATGTGCTACTTGCTAGTGTCTGTATGCTGGGATTTACCGCAATATTTGCCGCGTTTGCCTGTCTGTTATTACGCATAGAAATGCGTAATTTTCTGGTGCCATTGGTATTTGGTAATTTTGGTAATATGGGCTTGCCGCTTTGTCTTTTTGCCTTTGGTCAAGAAGGTCTAGCAATTGGTTTAGGGATATTTTTGACAACCACCATTGCGCACTTTTCCTTTGGCGCTGCGGTGCTCAGTGGTAAGGCGATGGTTAAAGGTGTGCTCACTTCACCGATTATTTATGCGGGTATTCTCGCGTGTCTGCTTATTTTTAATCACTGGAGTTTGCCGCCTTCGCTGCAAAATACCCTCAGTTTGCTGGGCGGGCTTTCCATCCCGCTAATGCTGATTACTTTGGGCGTGTCATTGAGTTCACTCAAGCTGCATGCGGCGGGAAAGTCGGTGGGTCTGGGAGTATTGAGATTGCTGGTGGGTCTCGCTGGGGGTTTTGCCGCCGTGCATTTTTTACAACTTGAGGGCTTGGAGCGCAAAGTCGTGCTATTGCAGTCTGCTACTCCTGCAGCGGTATTCAACTACCTCTTGGCAATGCAATATAAGCGGGAACCCGATGTAGTGGCGGGGATGGTGGTTAGTTCAACCCTAATCAGTTTTATTAGTATTCCGATCTTATTGTATATTTTAGGTGTTTAATTTGCTTAACCGCCTGCTTGGGTGGGCCAGCTTTGGCCGCCGCCCACCTTTTGCAAGATTTTTAGCGTACGATGATTTTCTTTTTGGCGCGTTTAATTTCTTCTTCCAGTTTTTGGTATATCGCTTTCACGTCAATGTCTGCACCGACTGCGGCGCGACTCGATATTTGGGTAACGGGGAAAATAGCCTCGTCTTGGAACGGTACTTCGAGCGCTCTGCTGCGGCCTAGTCTATCGACATAAATTACCCATTTGAGGTTGTTTTCTTTGCGCAGATGGTCGCCGATGATAATGCCCATTGCTTGGAGTCGGCGGGTTTGATCGCTGGTGATGATGTCACGGTCTAATAAGGTTTGGATGAGGCGGAGGTCGTTATCACGGCTTTCACCAAAACTCCGACCCAGTTCTATACGGCTAAGGTCGTTGAGATCACTGCGGCTATCCTCCATGTATTGCTCATCGATTTTGGTCATGGGGTTTGTGCGCCACGGATCGGCTATACTCATCGGCGCCAAAATGACCAGTAGTGCGATAGTTAGGAAACGCATAAGGTTTTCTCCTGTCTGAACGCTGCAAAACTCGGCTTTATATAAGGTTTTCGACTGCGCTTTAGTGAATTCGTTTCGCGAAAGTGGCTAAGCCTAACCGTTTTACATTGATTTGTCCCTTGAGCTGCGTGGCACTGGCCAGTACCATTGGCGGCTTGCACCAATTTTGGAGATAGCGGCATGATTTCGGGTAGTGTAGTTGCCTTGGTAACCCCGATGCACAGCGATGGCAGTATTGACTGGCAAGCGTTGTCGCGTCTGATTGAATGGCATATAGAACAGGGAACCGACGGGATCGTGGCAGTGGGCACCACTGGCGAGTCAGCGACTTTGGCAATGGATGAACATAAAATGGTCATCAAGGCCTGTGTTGATCAGGTTGCCGGCCGTATTAAAGTAATCGCCGGCACTGGCGCTAACTCGACTGTTGAGGCGATCGAGCTAACTAAGGTGGCCTGTGAAGTCGGTGTAGATGCCTGCTTGCTGGTGACGCCATACTATAACAAGCCGACCCAAGAGGGCTTGTATCGTCATTACATGGCGATTGCTGATGCGGTTGATATCCCACAAATTTTATATAATGTGCCTGGGCGCACGGCCTGCGATATGCTGAATTCGACGACTATTCGTTTGGCAGAGCACAAGAATATTATTGCGATCAAGGATGCCACCGGTGACCTGGCCCGGGGTAAAGAATTAATTGATGCGGTTGGCGACAAGTTAGATGTGTTGTCTGGTGACGACGCGACTGCAGCAGAGCTGATGTTGCTAGGTGGTAAAGGTAATATCTCAGTGACTGCTAATATAGCACCAGCAGCGATGAAGGCCGTCTGTGTGGCGGCAATGTCTGGCGATAAAGAGGCCGCAGTAGCGGCTGATGCGCCATTGCGTATACTTCATGATCGTTTATTCGTAGAAGCCAATCCGATTCCGGTAAAATGGGCTTTGTTGATCATGGGCTTGATGGAAGACGGCATTCGTTTGCCCTTGACTGTATTGAGTGAAGCGGCACAACCAGGCGTTAGGGAAGCCCTAACGCAAGTGGGATTACTAGACTAAATGAGCACTTTTATGCGCAGTACCGGTTTTCGATTAACTATAGTGAGTCTAGGACTGGCAGTTTTGTCGGGCTGTTTTGGTGGCGATGGTATGTTTCGCGACCGCGGGCAAGATTATCGTCAGGCAAAATTATCCGCGCCGCTGGAATTGCCACCGGGGGTGAGTTCAGAAACCCTCGATGACCAGTATGTGGTGCCGGGGATACAAACTCATAAGCCCCTCCCGGGTAAGTTTGAGATACAGCGACCTGAGCCCTTGGCGAAAAATGTTGGTACCGCCGAGGTTAAAATTCAAACCTTGGATAACCAGAGCTGGATTTTGTTAGACGGCGATCCAAATCAGGTGTGGCCGCGGATGCGGATATTTCTTGACCGTGCGGGCCTAGAGATCGCCAAGGCCGATGGCAAAACTGCGATTATTGACACTCAGTGGCGCGATCCAGTTGGCGATGGCGCTAGCCGTGAACGTTTCCGCTTCCGTCTGGAAGAAGGTGTTCATAAGGGCACTAGTGAAATTCACGTTCTTGTGCAAATCAATGGCAACGACCAGTGGCCAAAAAAATCTGATGACTTCAAACGTGAATCGCAAATGGTTCGGATTGTTGCACAATATCTTGCTGATCAAGATACCGCCGGTGCGGTGTCTATTCTCGCCCAGCGCTCCGATAGTAAGGGTAAAATATTCATTGAAGGCGGTGATGGCGGTTTAGAAAGTCGTCATTTGCGTTTGCAGCTTCCGCTTGATCGCGCATGGGCTGCCCTTGGTCTGGCGTTAGTGAAAGCGGGCTTTGAAATTGAAGACGATCGCCGCGAAGTGAATAAATATTCGCTCATCTATACTGATCCCGAAGCGGAGCAGCCGGGCTGGTTTGCGCGGACCTTTGGTACACCCCGCGATGACTTAAGTCGCTACGTGGTTGAAATGAAGGAAGTAGGGCCTGAAGAGGCGCGTATATACCTGAACTATCAAAAAGGCCGCCGGCTTGGCGAAGACGAGCGTGAAAAATTACTGAGCCGCATTATGGGGTATTTGTATTAGTGCGCTTTGCATCCCTGGGTAGTGGCAGTAAAGGTAACGCTACCCTGCTTGAAACTGATCAGAGCTGTGTACTGATTGATTGCGGATTTACCATCAAAGAAACCGAGCGGCGCATGGCTAGATTGGGTCGCGCGCCGACTGACTTGGCGGCTATTTTGGTGACCCACGAACATAGTGATCACATTAAAGGCGTGCTGCCACTGGCTCGAAAGTACAAGCTGCCGGTGTATTGCAGTTATGGCACTGGCGAATATGGCCAGCTGCGACTATCGCATCATTGGCAGAATCTAGAGCTCGGACAGGAGCTGGATATTGGTGGAATCACCGTCACCCCAGTCGCGGTGCCGCACGATGCACGTGAACCCTGCCAGTTTGTGTTTAGATACCAAAAAAAAACATTTGGGCTGCTGACGGATTTAGGTAGTATTACGCCCTTCGTTCGTGAGCACTATCGCCGCTGTGATGCCTTGCTCTTAGAATGCAATCACGATGTGACGATGTTGGCCAATGGCCCCTATCCTTACTCCCTGAAACAGCGGGTAGGCGGTGACTGGGGACATTTGAATAACCAGCAGGCGGCGAGTTTGCTGGCCGAAGCAGAAGTGGGTCATTTACAGCATGTGGTGATGGCCCATTTGAGTGAAAAGAACAATACCCCCGCTTTGGCGAGGGCGGCAATAGAGCCGATGTTAGCAAACAGTGACGCGCTGCTGTCTGCTGATCAAGAAGCTGGTTTTGGCTGGCTTGAAATAGCGTGATCTTCTTGTGCTAATGAGGCAAACCATGGAAAAACGCGAAGAGTTGTATTCCGGCAAGGCAAAATCAGTCTACAAAACTGATGACCCTGACCGGTATATCCTCAATTTCAGAAACGATACCTCGGCTTTTGACGGTTTGCGGGTAGAGCAACTGGATCGCAAGGGCATGGTGAATAATAAGTTCAATGCCTTCATTATGCAGGCATTGCAAGTCGCTGGCGTGCCGACCCATTTTGAAGCGTTATTGTCTGATAACGACGCCCTAGTTAAAAAGTTGGATATGCTGCCTATCGAGTGTGTCGTTCGTAATATTGCCGCTGGCTCTATTGTGAAACGCTTGGGCGTAGAGGAAGGTAAGGAACTAAATCCGCCGACCTTCGAAATGTTTCTTAAAAATGACGCTCTGCACGATCCAATGATTAACGAGTATCACATTCGTTCTTTCGGATGGGCGAATGATGCGCAGTTAGATCGCATGAAAGAGCTTACCTTCAAAGTGAATGATGTTCTAAAAAACATGTTTGCTGATGCCGGTATGCTGCTGGTTGATTACAAGCTAGAGTTCGGGGTGTTCAACGACGGAGAGATATATCTTGGCGATGAGTTTTCACCTGATGGTTGCCGCCTATGGGATGCTGATACCCGAGAAAAGCTGGATAAAGACCGCTTCCGTCAGGGTCTGGGTAACGTTGTTGAATCCTATGAGATTGTTGGCCGTCGCTTGGGTATAGACTTTGACGCGTGACCCGAAAATGCTTGGCATTAATATGATTGTAATATAAGTTCACTATCTTATCGGATCATTTAACGGCTGAATGATTTTTCTCAAAAGACCTAATACTAAATGACTAGATTGGCCCACAAACATCGCTTATCGCTGCTGGCAGTATTATTGCTCTGCCTAAGTTGGGCTGTGTGGTTAACGGGTAGCCATGTCCATGTTGCTGAACACGCGGCGCTAGACGCTTGTGTGGTCTGTCATTATAACGCGGCGGCGTTGCCGGCTACGGCGACAAGTGCGGAGATTATCCGCATCGTTGTCGCGGTTAGCAATGTTGCCGCAGTTGCACTGGTTTTGCCGCTGCTCACATTACGTCCTCCAGTTCGCGCCCCACCTGTAAACATCCTCGTTTAATTATTTGGAAATTTCGAATCGCTCAAGGCTCTTCGTGACGTTTTTTTGTCGTTCGCTGTGTGCCTAGGTTTAATCGGATATAGCGCGGTTATATTTCATAGCTTTCGATTTTCGTAATTTCCTAATCAACAAAATGACTCAGCAGCGTATTGCGCCGCCGATTGAGATGATGTGATACACGGGAAAGTTTTCTAATGAAAAAATATTTATTACCGCCACTGGCGTTGCTTGTGGCCGCGCCGGTTTTTGCTGTCGAAAATGATCGCATTGAACATATATTAGTAACCATGCCAATGCATAAGAAAGAAGCACAAACCGCCTTGCCGGTTACCGTGTTAGATGGCGATGAGCTTGTACGCCAAGCTGCGAGGACCATCGGCGAAACCTTGAACAACTCCCCGGGTTTAAGCGTTGCTAGTTTTGGTCCAGCGGTCGGGCAGCCAGTCATTCGAGGCCAGCAGGGGCCGCGAGTGCAGGTCTTACAAAATGGCTTGCCGGCCCTAGATGTGTCTACCAATAGTGCGGATCACGCGGTGTCGGTAGAGCCCATACTGGCAGATAGCATCGAAATACTGCGCGGACCTTCGACACTGCTCTATGGGGGCGGCGCCATCGGAGGAGTGATAAATGTGATTGATGGCCGCATTCCTGTTAAGCCCGTAAATGGTGTTAATGGGGTCGCAGAGCTGCGCAGTACCAGCGTCGATGATGGCCGTAGCGGTGTGTTTCGTATTGACGCTGGCGACGGCACTTGGGTAGTTCATCTTGATGCTTTATATCGAGATTGGTCAGACCCAGATATTCCAGGTTTGGCGACTAACCCACGTAATGTTGATGACGTAGATGAGAGTACCGACGGATTTATCGGCAATGCCGACGGCAGAACCCGACGCTTGACTCTGGGTACGAGTTATCACTTCGACGAAGGCTATTGGGGTTTGAGTTACTCCGAACTGAGTAACCAATATGGTATTCCATCTGGCGTACATCACCATGATGAAGACCACGAAGAAGATCACGAAGAAGACCACGAAGAAGATGACCATGAACTTGAGGAGAATGGCGAGGAAGGTGTAAATCTTGTTATTGATCAAACCCGCTGGGATATGGCCGGTGATCGCCATTTTGACGGGCCGATCAACCTTCTGCGTTGGCGCCTAAGTTACAGTGATTATCAGCACCAGGAATTGGAGCCCACAGGTGAGGTTGGCACCACATTTAATAAAGAGGCTTGGGCTGGGCGTTTGGAACTTTCCCATAGTCCACTGGGGGCTTGGCACGGTGTGTGGGGCTTGCAGTGGTTAAATGCTGATTTCTCAGCATTAGGGGAGGAGTCGTTTGTACCTGAAAATACCACGCAAAGCTTAGGTCTATTTTGGCTTGAGGACTACCATGCTGATAAGTGGTCCATAGAAGCAGGCTTGCGTGCAGATATTGATCGACTCGAACTTTCACAAGGCGTCGCGGACAACCATAACGAAACCAACTTTGGCGCTTCATTAGCGGGTTTATACGATATTAGCGAGGAGTGGACGCTGTCTTTGGCATTGTCAGAATCTCAGCGAGCGCCAAATGCTGAGGAGCGATACGCGAATATCGGAAATACGGTAGACAGCTATGTTGTGCATGGCGCCACTGGCGCTATTGAGGTGGGAGACGAACGTTTAACAACAGAGAAGTCGCGCAATGTCGATCTAAGTTTGCGAGGAGATATTGGCGACTTCAGCGGTAAATTGACGCTATTCCATAATCAATTTTCTGACTTTATCTATCTCGATAACACCGGTTTGCTAAGCGACGATACTGATATTCTGCAATACCGCCAGCAGGACGCGATATTCGAGGGCTTGGAGTATGAGCTTAGCTATAGTTTGTCAGCAGCAAACGCTGAGCAGCAGTATTTGCTTAAATTATTTGGTGATCGAGTCAACGCAGAGTTTGATGATGGTCAGAATGTGCCACGTCTGCCACCGGCACACGATGGTATTAGTGTTGCATGGGCTTGGCAGGCTTGGCAGGCAGATGTTAGCTACGTGCATGCTCACGCGCAGAATAAACCAGGCTTAAACGAAGCGCCCACCGCCGCCTATGATCGGGTGGATGCGAGTATTTCTAGGGACTTTGAATTGGCTGGCAATGACTATACAGTGATGCTGAATGGTCATAATTTAGCCGATGAAGAAATACGCAGCAGTGCGTCTTTTATTCGAGATTACGCGCCGGAGGCGGGGCGTAATATTGAGTTGGCTTTACGTGTTCGGTTTTAAAAAAATCTAAGTATTTTTTTGGTGACGAAGAATCCGCCCGGACCTGTTCCTGGCGGATTTTTTTTGGTTTGCAGAGATCATTAAATCAATGGAATTAGACCTTGTATAAATAAGTCGACTATTTCATTTGATCTGGAACAAGAGTGATACTTGTCTTGTCAAATCCCACGAATAGGGAAATAAGGCATTTTGGTCTTAAATGGTGAAGCGCGTCTATCGTGAATCTAAGGGAGTAATGAATAATGAACAAAGATAAGATGAAAGGACGGTTGGATGAGTTAACTGCTAAAGTAAAACAGCAGTGGGGCGACCTTACTGATGATGAGGTATTGCAGGCAAAAGGCAATCTCGACGAGATTTCAGCAAAAATTCAGCAGAAATATGGCGAGTCTAAAGAAGTCGTCGCCAGAAAACTGAATGAAATCATAGAGAGGTTTGATAAATGAGAAAGTTATTTTTAAGTATGCAATCCACCCAGAGTAGTAAAATACTTGTCGCGTTCTTTCTGCTATCAACCACCATATTTGCCCTGAGTGCTTGCGAGGACAAGGGAGCCGCTGAAACGGCTGGCGAAAGAATTGACCAAGGCTTCGAAAGTGTCAGTGATGCCTATAAAGAAGGTGTTGAAGAAGTAAAAGATGAAATAGACGACCAGAGTTAAGTCTATATTGGATTTCCTAGGGCGCCTCAGGCGCTGCCTTTAGACTCGCGAACGCCGGCTGAGGCGTCACTAGTTATTAGTGATTCCATCTTAGCCGGCTTTTTAATGGGTAAATACGCGGCTAGGTTATACAATCAGGTCATTGTTTTTATTACGTGAGTGACTTAGTGCGATCTTATTCTGCTCGTCTCGATCGGTTTCTTAGTGTTGGTTTGAAAATAAAGCGGGCCGATGTTCGCCTGCTTCTGGCTCAAAAAAGAGTCAAGGTCGATGGATTATTCGCCACCGATATTAGCCAGTGCGTTGGTCAGTTTTCGCATATTAGCGTAGATGGCGAAGTGCTGCAGAGCGATTTGCCGCGTTATCTGATGATGAATAAACCTGCCGGTGTGGTCAGTGCCACCAAGGACACTAAAAATAAGACGGTATTAGATTTACTGTCCCCTGAAGATCGCGCAGGGCTCCATATTTCCGGTCGTTTAGATTTTAACACCACGGGGCTGCTGCTACTGACTAATGATGGTCAATGGTCGCGTCAATTAAGTTTGCCTGAGCGAAATGTAGCCAAAGTGTATACCGCTACATTGTCCCAGTCATTGGATCAATCCTATATTGAAGCGTTTGCCGCGGGGATGTACTTTGAATACGAGAACATCACTACTCGTCCGGTTACTCTAGAAATATGTTCTGACTATATTGCAAAACTTCACTTGGTAGAGGGGCGCTACCACCAAGTTAAGCGGATGTTTGGCCGCTTCCAGAATGAGGTATTGGCGTTACATCGCGATGCGATTGGCCCCCTGAGCATGGATCTCAGTTTGGCGCCTGGCCAGTGGCGGGCTTTAACACCAGATGAAGTGTTGAGTTTAAGCTAGTGATTAGTGCTGGGAGTTAGCGCTGGGTCTGAGTTTATCAAGATCACCCGATACATCTTCTTCATGCTTTATACTTCCCCGCTAAAATAATCGCCACCCGCTACTTTGGAGCGTGCGCCAATTATGGCTGAGTTACCCATTCAATCTGTGATTCCTGATATTCGCCTGGCCTTAGCTGCGGGTCATGAACTTGTTTTAGAAGCGCCGCCTGGCGCGGGTAAAACGACCGGTGTGCCACTGGCATTATTAGATGAGCCATGGCTACGTGAGCAACGCATTGTGATGTTGGAACCCCGCAGAATTGCAGCTAAATCAGCCGCAATGCGGATGGCTGATATGTTGGGTGAGCGGGTGGGGCATACTGTCGGTTATCGCATGCGCATGGAAACCGTGGTGAGTCAGGCCACCCGCATTGAGGTCGTCACCGAAGGCGTGCTTACTCGCATGTTGCAGGACGACCCATCACTTGAGGGTATCGGTCTTTTAATTTTTGATGAGTTTCACGAGCGCAGTTTAGACGCTGACCTGGGCTTAGCGTTAACGCTTGAAAGCAGGAAATTATTCGGTGATCTGCGGGATACGCCGCTGAAGTTATTACTTATGTCGGCGACCTTAGACGGTAACCGCGTTTCTGAGTTGCTTGGCGCGGCACCAATACTGCGAAGCCTCGGTCGCCAGTTTCCGGTAGCCTTGCGATATGGCTCGGCGTATCGCCCAAACCAAGATTTGATTGATAGAGTGTGCCACACGGTTACCCAGGCACTGGATGAAAACAGCGGTAGTATTCTGGTGTTTCTGCCGGGACAAGCTGAAATACGGCGCTGCGTAAGTCGACTCGCTGATGCCTGCGCTTCTGAGTCGGTGCTACTTACCCCACTGTATGGTGATTTAAGTCTTGCCGATCAGCGCCGCGCTATCGCGCCAGCGGCTGACGGTGTCCGCAAAGTGGTATTGGCCACAAGTATTGCTGAAAGCAGCTTAACCATAGATGGCATTACTGTGGTGATTGATTGCGGTTTGTCGCGGGTGCCAACATTTGATCCGCGAACCGGAATGAGTCGCCTGGACACGCGGCGCCTTTCTCGGGCCTCTGCGGAGCAGCGCGCGGGGCGAGCCGGACGATTGAGCGAAGGGGTGTGTTATCGGCTTTGGAGTGAATCGCAGAATAATGAATTGCTTGCCTTTAGCGAGCCCGAAATTACGCAGGCCGATTTAGCGAGTCTGTGTTTACAATTGCAGCGCTGGGGGATTAGTGACACCGCAGAATTGTGCTGGATGGACGTGCCGCCAGCGGCTGCTTTTCAGCAAGCGGTAGATCTACTCTTGAAGTTGGGCGCCCTGGTGCAAAAAAGTGACTCGGTTGCTATGACGTCTCACGGCGAGGCGATGGCGAGTTTGCCAGTACACCCGCGTTTAGGACATATGTTGTTAAAAGGTCGTGAACTGGGTCATGCCAATCTCGCGTGTGAGTTAGCGGCTCTATTGAGTGATCGTGATGTTGGCCCTAAGGGCGATGCCGATATTCAACTGAGATTGGCCCTATTGCATGGCAGTTTGCCAGCAGACCGCAAGTCTGGCGGTCTGATCGCTAGACTGAAAAAGCAGCAGCAACAATTCTTGCGGATATTGGCGCGGAGTGCGGTTAGTGAGGCCAAGATCCCTGCGGTTGGCGTGGATGCCGGCTTGTTGCTGGCCTTTGCCTATCCAGATCGCGTTGCGAAGCAACGTCGCGAGCGGGGCAGCGATTACGTTTTGAGCAATGGTCGTGCTGCAATGTTGCAAGAGTCAGATGGCTTGAACGCGTCCGAGTATCTTGTCACCGCCTCCTTAGGCGGAAAAGCGGGAAATCGCAGTGATACTATTTACTTGGCGGCGGCGCTGCCCGCATCACATTTTGAAGATGTGTTGGCGCCAATGGTAGAGACCAAATTTCACGCCGAGTGGAGTGAGGCCAAGGGGCGCTTTATTGCTGAGCGCCGCCGTACTTTGGGGGCAATTGTCTTGCAGACTGAGGTCCTCACTATGGTAGCTGATGAAGAAAAACGCGCCGCCTTACTGGACTTTATACGGCGGCGGGGTTTAGAGGTCCTAGAATGGTCGCAAGCGGTATTGCAGTGGCGAGCACGGGTTAGCTTGGTGAAAAGCTTAAATTGCGCGCCGGGTCATTGGCCGGATGTGAGCGACGAGGGTTTACTCGCACAGTTAGATGAGTGGCTGTCGCCATATTTAATGGGCGTGAATTCACTACAAGACATTAAGCGTTTAGATCTGGCGAGCATCTTGGCGACCCTACTCGATTGGCCGCAACAACAGGCCCTGAAAACACTTGCTCCAGACTCCTTTAGCGTGCCCTCAGGGTCAGCTAAGAAAATAGATTATTGCCAGTCGCCTCCAGTGCTAGCCGTTAAGCTGCAGGAAATGTTCGGCTGCCATGACACCCCGCGAATCGCGAATGGCCGGCAGCCTTTGACCGTCCATTTGCTGTCACCAGCGCGTAGACCTTTGCAGGTAACGCAAGATCTCGCCGGCTTTTGGCGAGGCAGTTATCAAGATGTTAAAAAGGAAATGAAAGGGCGCTATCCCAAGCATCCCTGGCCCGATGACCCCACCACGGCAGTGGCTACTGCGCGTCTAAAACCAAAACCACCCTCTAAGTAAAAAGAGCGCTTGCGCACATAAAAAAAGCCCCGACAGCTGGCGCTGCGGGGCTTTTGTTTTTTAGTCCAAGGATCGAGTTTTTAACTCCTAGAGTCTTGGTTTGCTTAGAAGCGCAGCGAACCACCAATAAGAATGGCGTCAGAGTCGATGTCGACATTATTGGTTTCTTGGCTGCCATCCGAGATCATGACAAAGAGAGAGACCTGTTCTGTTGGAAAGAAGCTGGCTTCAACGCTCACTTCATCAGATGAGGTGTCACCGACATCTGCGATTCCAGCATTTAGACCCAGGCCAAACATAGCGTTGAAGTAGTAAGTGCCGCCGACGGCGATTTGGTAGCCGCTGTCGGTATCAGTGTCGATGTAGCCGAGGTTGACGTCATAGGCGATAGAGGCGCCTTGATTCAGCGGGTTTACGCCGTGGAAATCGACATTCAGATAGTCAACATCGTTATTGTTGTCATCTTCTTCACTACTGTAACTTACAACAACATCGCTATTGTCATTGAGGTAAGTACCTACACCGACGCGAATAGTGTCGGTGTCGTTATTGCCGGCATCTAGGGTGCTAAAGTCAGCTTCAATGATAATGTTTGTCGCTGTAACAAAACGGCCGCCAACATTAGTGACGTCAATATCGTTGGCGTTTGGTAAATCTGGCTCCAAGCTCAGAAAGGCGAAATTTACAAATGAAGATTTGTCGAGAAAGCTAGCTTCAGCCAGTGGCCCTTTGCTGGTATCGACTTTATCGAAGTGGAATTCGCCTGCAACGCCAAGACCGTCAAAATTAGTGTTGGCGATTTCCCCGTCTGTGTAAACGCCGCCGACTTCAAATTGGTAATCTGCGTAGGCTTGGCCTGCTGCAGCTAAGGCGATGGCACTTGCCAATAAAAGTTTTTTCATTTTGGTAACTCCCCGTAAGAATTTTTCACAACAATAAGCTTGGCCTGTGACACGGTTATTACTTTTGTGTGATATTTTTATATCGACCTGTATGTTGGCTGCACCAAAATAAAATTAATGCTTTTTTTTGGTGCAGTCGAGAGAGAGCGTAACACAGGATATTTCAACTGGGGAGTAGGTGATTTCTGGTAATATTGCCGCAAAATAGTGCGGCTCTAATTGTTTATTTTTGGCAGCCGTAATCCGCGTACTGAGAGAGCACATCGGCCATCTCTTGCTTACTTAATAGCGTCGCTGGACCACCATTTTGAAGACTTAAGTAGTAATTTGCAGCGAGCTCTTCAACTTCCTTTGCCAGATCCAGTGCTTTCAGGGGATTACTTCCGTATGCAATTTGGCCGTGGTTTGCCATTAGGCAGGCCTTTTGCCCGATCAGCGTTTGGCTAACAAGTAGCGATAATTCTTCGCTGCCGTAAAGCGCATAGGGCGCACAGGGAATTGAGTCTCCGCCGGCTATCGCAACCATATAGTGAAACGCCGGTATGTTCTGGCGCTGGCAGGCCAGAACCGTGGCGTAGCGAGAGTGGCAATGTAGTACCCCGCCAGCGTCGGGGTGATCCTGATAAATTTGCCAGTGCATTCGCCACTCACTAGATGGCTTGGCCTGTTTATCAGTAATACGCCCGGCTGAATCGATGTGCACCAAGTCTGCAGGGCGAACGTTAGATGCGATTTGGCCGGTGGCAGATATCAACATACCGCCATCGGCGGTTCTCGCAGAGGCATTGCCACTGGCGCCGGGGCTAAGCTGCGCATTGTTCATGCCATGTAAAGTGGCAATGAGCTGTGCACGCTGTTTACTCCATGCCATTAGCTGGCGTCCCGCAGAGCTTGAATTCGCGCTTCTAGCGGTGGGTGTGAACTGAACAGCGCTGCTAAATTCGATTTCTTCTGGCTACTAATGGCCAGGGCTGTTAATTCTCCGGGCATATCTATCGGCAGGTCTTGCTGTGCTTGTAGGCGCTGCAGCGCTGCAATCATATTATCGCGACCGGCTAGACTGGCGCCAGCGGCGTCGGCCCGGAATTCGCGCCAGCGAGAGAATCGCATCACTATTGTCGACGCCAGAATACCTAAGACCATTTCGGTAATAAAAGTAACGATATAAAAGCCAATGCCGTGGCCGCGCTCGGTTTTAAATACTACGCGGTCGACGGTGTGACCGATGATGCGTGCAAAGAACATCACAAAGGTGTTCACCACGCCTTGAATTAATGTCAGGGTAATCATGTCGCCATTGGCAACATGACCAATTTCGTGGGCCAATACCGCGCGCACCTCGTTTGGCTTCATTTGTTGGAGCAGCCCGTCTGACACCGCCACCAAGGCGGAATTTCGATTCCATCCGGTTGCGAAGGCATTGGCCTGTGGCGAGGGGAAAATACCGACTTCCGGCATACCAATACCGGCCTTTTCAGCCAGTTCGGCCACGGTTGTCATCAGCCAGCGCTCATTACTATTACTGGGCTCGGTAATAACCTGGGTGCGGGTAGCGCGCTTAGCCATCCACTTGGAGATAAACAGCGACACCAGCGAGCCAGCCATACCGAATACGGCGCAGAAAATCAGCAGTGAGCCTAGGTCCAAATCAATACCATTTTGGGCCATGATGCTGTTAACGCCGAGCAAACTAAGGGAAATACTGGCAACCAATAGAATGGCCATATTAGTGGCCAAGAACAGCAGAATACGCATAGTAGTTTAAGGTTCCGGTAAGTTAATACTGCTTGTTAGACGGTGTTTGCGGCGATCAGTTTCAAGCTAAATGCTAATATTTTCCCTGCTCATCTCAACAGAGATATCGCTACCGGTATCTACCTGCGCGTCTTCTGTCTCGGTCTGGCTAATTTGATGCTCTTCGCCTAGAAAATCGTCTTGCTGGCTGATAATCGTTGGGCAGGCTTCCACTTTGGGCTGCGCGCTTTCATCGGTTTGACATTCAAGTGGATGAGCTCGCAGCTCAATATTTTTACTGCTTTGCTCGAATACCACGTTGATTGCCTCATCGCGGTGAACCGTTCGATATAATGTGCGTTTGTCGTGACCATCAACCCATTCAAGTTGCTTGTTGAGATAATGTCCGTGCTGGTTCTGAATAACAAATACTGTAGTCATTGCGGCCTTGAATCGTCTTTAAACATTTAAATATGAGAGCTAGGTTTTTGCTTGGGTGCTTAAATGCCAAGCCCTAGGTCAGGCTTTTTGGTCGTTCAGCAGCACATCTTTAGCATCATTGATCTGACTGGCGAGAAGGTCATTCCCGCCGCGGTCAGGATGGAATTTCTGCATGAGTTTGCGGTGAGCGCTAATGATTTCTTCTTTACTCGCTCCCGGCTCCAAGCCCAGTGTTGATAAGGCCTGAGCTTTGTTCATTGTGCTTGCCGATGCGCTTGATTGACCCTTATCGGTTCGGTCTTGCTGCTTGTTAGCGCCTATACGACCATAGGCGTATTTAAGCGCTAGCTGCCGCACAAAGGGCAGTGCGCCACCTATAATCCCCGCGATCCAGGGAACACGTCCGGTTACTGACAATAACACCAGGGCGGAAGCGCCAAGGCCAATCAACAGCGTCATGTAATAGCCCCGCCGCTCTTTGGCAGGCTTGCTTTGAACAAGCTTCACAAAGCGATAGAGTGCGTACAAAGCAGCTGCGGCGAAAAATAAACGAATAATCATGTTGGTCCCTAGGTTAGACGTGCTTGCTATTATGCCCGTCATCGGAGTTTTTAGCTGTGATAAAGTATAAAGTCTCGTGCATCACATACTTACTGTTGTGATGATTACGCTCTGAAGCTTATAACGGATTATTACATGGTTTCCCGATTTTCTCCTGCGCAACGTTTCGGGTTGTTTCAATCACTTTATTAGGCTAGCGAGTCTGGTGAGAATAATTGGGATCAGGTTGTTGCCCTACTAAGTAAAGGCCAGCAGGCTGCGCAGCGCGCTCAGCTCAATAGTGTGGCGGCGCAGTTTGCCGATGGCCAGCGGGTCATGTGAGAGGAGTTGCGAGAGGGCGGTGTGTTTCTCGACTGGGAACTACAGTTCTTGCAGTTAGGTCTGGCGGTGGGGAATCTCGCCAAAATGTATTTGCGCCTCGCCGAGCACTACCGTTTACAGGCAGAGTTTCAACAGAGTTTGTAAATTCAGATACACTGATTGCTAGCTATTGTTGCGTTGCTGCATGTAGCGGCGTCGTATTCGATGGCGGGAGTGCTTGCTCTGGGTGAGACCGCGCCTATTAGTATTGTCAGTTTGCTGCACTACGGTTTTTTTAAAATCAATATCTGCAGTACATTGTTGATAGGGGCAGAAGGGGATACCAACGATGAAATTGATACGTGCTTCTTACCACTCGTCTGGAGTTTCCCAAAATCGAATTCGACTACCTTTGTTACGCGCGTCATCAATCCATTGCTGCATATTTTTCGCGTTGTTCTAAGGGTGTTTGCCGTTCACATCCCTAGCAAACTCACTGCCGTAGTTGTCGCTGAGTGGCTATGGAGTAAGGTGTAATAGGGTTCTGTATTTGGCGATTAAAAGCCGAAGAACATGGGTGGCTGAGGTCACAGAATGCTCTTCGGCTTTTGAGGTGCTGGGCTTACTGAGTAAAGTCGGCCGCTGGTGTGGCCATTGTCACACCCAGTTGGCCGTCCAAGTTTTGCCAAACGTCTCCAGGTCCTTGGTTAGAGGTGACACGGCCTGCAACGCCTGGACAACCACGTTCGAAGTCGGTTGGGTTGTTGCGATAGGCTTTGGTGGTTCCGCTGCCTAGATCATCGATTGCTTCACGAAGTAGGTCTGGGTTGTTGGTGAAAATCCCGTCAACCCCAAGGTTTAGTAGCTGATCCATTTGCTCGCGAGTGTTGACTGTCCAAGTATGAACGTCGTGCCCCGCTGCGTGGTAGCGGGTGACTAATGTTGCGTCTGAAGTGATGGCTGCGCTATTGGGCGCGAAGGCGTCAATATAGTCTGGGCCTTGGCCTGTGATGTGCCATTGGGCTACGTCGGCATCGGTGGGCACAGCGTAGAGGAATGCGGTTGGCAATGTGGGTGCAAAGGCTTTGATATTT
The DNA here is from genome assembly GCF_047636175.1 of Zhongshania sp. Classification (GTDB taxonomy): domain Bacteria; phylum Pseudomonadota; class Gammaproteobacteria; order Pseudomonadales; family Spongiibacteraceae; genus Spongiibacter. The sequence goes on from NZ_JBLIKC010000022.1 coordinate 19,245, forward strand.
TGCAGGCTGTCTTTGTCAAAGCTTTGCATTAGTACTGTTGAAGTGCGCTCGTCGCCAGTATTGATCAATCCTTTGCGGGTAAGCATGTCGGCAATAATTTGCTCTGCCAAGCCCCCAGCAGAATCCTTTGTTTCCACGTGAAAGCGCATACGCGGGTTATGGCGCAGGTAGCAATCTAGCTGTTCTTCAAAGGGAACAATTTTGGCGCCGTTGTATTGTTCATCGCCAAACCAAGTACCAAAATCTTGTTCGCGCAGTTCGGCCAAAGTGAAGCTGTTAACCTCACCACTTTCGTTTGAAGTGCGGTCCACGGTGGTGTCGTGAATACACACCACCACTTCATCCTCGGTTAGCAGCGCGTCGCACTCAAGCATGTCCACGTCCATTTCCATCGCTAGGTCGTAGGCGAAGAACGTGTGCTCAGGTGCATAGGCCGACGCGCCGCGGTGTGCGATAGAAATTTGTGGATCGGCTACTTGAAAACCGTAGTCTGGCGGTGGCGGACTTGCCGGATCAACAGGCTGATCTTTCTCACCAGACGGGCCGCTGCCACCACAAGCGGTAAGGAGTAGCGAGAGAGTGGGTACCAATAGAAATCTTTTAATTTTGTTGTTTCCTTCATGGAATGTTAAGAACCAACCACGCCGCCATCTAATATAGTCGTATATTGTCGTGCTTAATGCATGGTTTCTCGGCCGCTGAGTTGCTCTAGTTCTTTTACGTAATGGCGACGATCTGATAGCTCGCTTTCAATCGCAAAACGTTCGGTGTTGCTTTGCCATTCGGCGTTTTTCAGTAGTTCCCACAATTTACGACTACATAGATTTTTTACGTTCACATTAGTTTGTTTGTTCACTTTTTTCTCCTTCGCGCTCTCTGCGCCTTCTTCCATCATCATATCTGTCTTGCTTCGGTATTCTCTTTACCGCTGACTACTATCTCTGTTGTCGGTGACAGCCTTATGACAAGACTATTTTTTAATTAAAAATACGCTGATTTATTGACCTTCGTTGGTGCAACTAACTTATTCTTAGTCGCCGAGGTCACAGGTATACGGTTTTTCCTAGCTACCAGTTTTGGTGACGAGGAGAAATCCATAGTGTCTTGAGCAACTGATTTAAAACGCGGGCGTTGCCACTTGAATGCGGTTACAGCCTGTGTACGTGGGGTTTTGCGGGGAAATACCTAGCCCAAAAACTGTTTTTATCAATTGCTTAAATCTGCCTACTAAATACCCGAAATCACGTTTTGCGCGATTCAGATTAAATGATAAGACATCCTTAGGCTAGCAAAGTTCAGGCCAGTTAGTAAAGAGGGGAAAAACAACTTTAAACCCTTTAGGGCTGAGTGCTCGGCACTAAGGGGGACTTAGGCCGAGCATCTTAGAGCAGTTTTAGAAAGTAAAGCGAATACGCCAGAAGAAGTCAGCTTCCAAGCCATTTAGTTCTTCGCTGTTAGCGACGTCATCATAGACTGGCAGCGCAGCAACTAATTCAGTGAATAGATAGTCGGAGAACTCAATGCGTAAGCGTACACCGGCGTCGGCAATACTTTGTATATCGCCAAATTCACTATCGGTTTTGTTAAACCAGCTGGCGCCATATTCGGTGAATACCGCAGGTGAAATTTTAAGGTCGTTCCAGGTGAAAGCTTTTTCTAAGCTCGCGCTCAAGAAATAGCCTTCATCACCGATTAATACACCCGGTAAGTAGGCGCTCAGGGTATTCATACCACCTAAAATAAACTGCTGCTGCTGGGGGACTTGTTCTTCGGTAAATTGGCCTTTCGCAGAGATTGTCAGAAGGGTGCTGTCGCTAATGCGCATTAGGTAGCGGGCACTGGGCTGCAGCGCAATAAATTCGGCGGTGCGGGCTGCGGGTGCGACGTCCGGTGCGCTAACACCGGGATTTTTTGCCGCAAACGTGGCCTGATACTCTGCGTAGTTATCGAGGGTGCCGCCATCGCCGAAGCCGGCGAGAAAGTTAATGCCCACATTTAACTGTGCGGCAGATAGTTCTTCGGTCTTATAGCGTGCCTTTTGATATTTTAGACCGATGTCGACAACTTGATAGGTTTCCTCAAGCAACTTACTGCTGCTGCCTGCTTGCTCAATTTTCGAGTCAATATGTGAAAGTCTTTGGGTCAGAGAAACGCGTGATTCTACGTCGCTGAACAGTATCTGTTCGCCACGAAAGGCCACTTGCAGAATTTCCGCATCCAAATTTTCAGTGGTGACAGAGGTAGTGATTTGGCAGTCAAGGATGCCCAATAAGCACAAGCCGCTTTGAGCGCGAGTCGTTACCGTAGGGTCTCTGCTGTAATCAACATAAGATAAGTCAATGCCGTAAAGACCGTTCACAAAAGGATGATCAAGGCTGACACTGAATTGGTCTAGGTTTTCGCCGTCACGGGATTCACCCAAATCGGTAAATGCCGTCTGGTAGGCAAGCGACAACTCGGTGCCGTCTTCGAAGCGATGTTTTACCCCGGCTAAGCCGAAGTAGCGACCCAAAAATCGACTGCCCTTGTTATTGGCTTCAAGAATATAGTCGGTACTGTCGTAGTCTTCTGTATCTGCTTTGGTCATGATTAAGGCGACCGCGTTGGCGCCCGTTTCTTGATAAGACATGCTGTATTCGTAGCCGCCGCGTTCGGCTTTGAGATCTGCGAGTATGCGTGCGCGATCAAATTCAGCAATGCTCAGATCGCTATCGCCAACTAGGCCCTCGAAATAGGGTTGCATGTCAGCGTCAACCCGGACTTCTGCCAATGTAAGTTGCTCTACAAATACCACAACATCATCGCCTTCTCGGGCGTAGCGTATTCTGACCAGTAAATGACCGCTTTGGTAATAGCGTTTGGTGAGATTAATAATGCCTTCTGCAGGAGTTCTAGCGCTACTGAGAATGCTTTTAACATCGGCTTCGGCAAGGTAGCGGTTGCCCAATACACGAACATTGGTGCCATTTATTGTGGCAGATATCTCAGCCGCAAAGACCGCGCTATAGGCGCTGATTTGTTCGCTTGTGGCTAGTTGTGGTGGCATTACGGGGGGCAAATCTATTGCCATGGTGCTCTCCCTAAATAGTAAGGTTCCGTTAACCCGCGAAAAGGCGGGCGGTTAAGGTGATTATTGTTCGGTGTCAATAATAGCTAGTTCAACTCGGCGGTTTTCCGCGCGGCCGGCGTCAGTATCGTTGCTTGCGATAGGCGTGCTCCGACCGTAACCTTGTGCACTTAGACGAAGGCTATCTACGCCTTGGTCTGCTATGTAACGCTTCACTGATTGCGCGCGGTTTTGCGATAAATTCAGATTGTAGCTGTCGCTACCTTTGCCGTCAGCATGACCGGCGACTTCGATTTTCTTCGCATCAGATTGCTGAATAACAGGTATCGCTGCGTCTAAAATTGTCTTTGCATTTCTAGTCAATGTTGCGCTATTAAATTCAAAGAAGACACCGTTTAAACGCAGTGGAGCAGATTCGCTCAGGTGGCAGCCGCTGGCTAGCACGGCTTTACCTATCGGGGTTTCCGGACATTCGTCTTGCTCGTCACACACACCGTCGGCGTCTTGATCTGCGCAGCTACTCGGACCATAGGGATTATTGCTCATTAGGTCGCGATCTAGCAGCGCGATAAGTGCTGGTTGATCAAGTGGGCCGTTGCCTTGTCCGCCATTGCCGTTGTTATTTCCGCCACCCAATAAATCATTAACAAGACCATTACCGTCTGCAGTATTGTCGTCGTTATTGGTCAACGAATCTTCTAAACTGCCACCGGTTAGGTCGGCAACAGCGCCGTCAAGCGGGTCAGTAATAGGCTCTACTAGTGCTAAAACGGGCTCGGTGAGTGGTGCTAGCACGCCCAATAAGACATCGCCAATTTCACTGTCAACAACGTCAGTGAGCGGATCTAAGCCTTGATCTAAGGAATCGATTAATGGAGCTACAGCATCACCGACTAGGGTAGTGACTAGCGCTACCGGTGATGTCTCGCCGGTATTGCCAGCGCTGCCGTCTAGCAGGTCGTTCACAATGCCATTGCCGTCTGCGGTGTTGTCATCGTTATTTGTTAATGCATCTTCTAAACTACCGCCGGTAACGTCGGCAAGAATACCATCAACAGGGTCGGTGATGGGAGCTGCGCCATCTAATACTGGGTCTAAAACAGGCGCGAGGGCATCCAAAAGTACCTCACCAATCTGGTCGTCGACGACATCAGTAATAGGATCAAGGGTAGTATCAAGCGCAGTGACTAAGTTGTTGATAGAGTCGCCCAGTGGTCCGGTAATGGGTTGCAGTGCAGAACTTTCGCCAGCTTCTGTACCGCTGACCGTGCTCTCTTCGCCACCGCCAAGCAAATCATTAACCAGACCATTGCCATCGGCGGTATTGTCGTCGTTATTGGTCAAGGCATCTTCTAAGCTGCCACCGGTAAGGTCGCCGATAAGACCGTCAATAGGGTTAGTAATAGGCTCAAGCTGCTCGAGAAGTGGCTCAGTTAATGGTGCAAGCTGTTCTAATACAGGCTGGAGAATCTCATCATCGATAACATCTGTTAATGGATCTAGACCAGTGTCAACGGAGTCGATAATCGTCACTAAGCCTTCACCTAGACTGGCAGAAATTCCACCGAGCGGAGAGACTTCGCTGCCATCGTTGCTAGAGGGCGCGCTTGTGCCACCCAATAGGTCATTAACGATGCCGTCGCCATCGGCGGTATTGTCATCAGTATTGCTGAGGGCATCTTCGATACTGCCGCCGGTGAGGTCGTTAAGTAGTCCGTCAACAGGGTCTGTGACCGGCTCTAAGGTTGCTAGCAGCGGGTCGGTGACAGGTGTTAAAGCACCAAGTAGCGATTCACCAAGCTGGTCATCGACCGTATCGGTGATGGGGTCTAGGGCCTTATCTATCGCGGTGATAAGGTTGTCTAGCGAGCTACCAAGTGGGCCGCTAATTGGCGCGAGAATGGAGGCTTCGCCCGCTTCTGTGCCGCTAGCGGTGTTTTCTGATTCGCCACCAAGTAGGTCATTTACCACGCCATTGCCGTCGGCGGTGTTGTCATCGATATTGGTGAGGGCATCTTCAAGGCTGCCGCCGGTGAGGTCAGCAATAAGGCCGTCTACTGGATCGGTAACAGGTTCTAGAGCCGCGAGCAGCGGATCAGTGACCGGTGCCAAAGTGTCAAGAATAGGTTCTAAAAGCTGGTCATCAATCACATCTGTCAGTGGGTCTAAGCCAACATCAATCGCGCTGATAAGAGGTTCTAAGCTTGCGCCTAAGCTAGCACTGATCGAACCCAAGGGGGATTTTTCTCCAGCCTCGGTGCCACTGCCGGGAACCTGTGGACCACCGAGTAGGTCATTGACGATGCCGTCACCATCAGCGGTGTATTTGTCTATATTGCTCAATGCATCACTGACACTGCCGCCGGTTAGGTCCGCAACAATGCCATCAATAGGATCGGTTACTGGCTGTAAGGCGCCGAGAAGTGGATCTGTAACTGGCGCTAGTGCACCAAGCAAGGGCGTGCCTAATAGCTGGTCAATGGGATCTGTAAGGGGGTCTAGCGCAATGTCTACGGTATTAATTAAGGGTGCTAGTGAGTCGCCGAGAGGCTTGGTGATCGGCGCGAGAATTGACTTGCTGTTTGCAATATTTTGGCCATTTTGAGGGCTAAGCAAGGCACTGATGTCAATAATTTTGGTAAGGCTGTTGGCATTTACCGCAGAGCTCAAAGGCAGGCTGGCTGCGGTGGTGAATATGATTACGGACGCAAGTCCTCTTGACGGTCGTAAAGTCATCACATTTTTCATCCTGAGTTGTCAAAAATTCTAATTTCCATATTAGCGGTTTTAATAGGCTAATAGCGTTTTATTTTGATAAAAACGCGTCAGAGATCATAAGTAATTATCTTTACGCGTGTAAACAAGAGTTAGCGTGAATATTATGTGACGCGAGGGTCTTTTTTTGTGACGGCGATCACAGGTTTCTTTAAAACCGTCGATTTGGTATGAGAAATTTCTAAATTTAACGCTGATTTCAGGCGCGGCTACACAAGGTCTTGTTTAGCGGGCGTAAAAAAGGCCGGAGCACATTGTCTGTGTCCGGCCGTAAAAGTAGGTAAGCATTGCCCGCTTTATAAAGCGTTTATAGAAGTGGTTTAGCCATCGTTGACGACATCGACAAAGTAATGGTCTACACCATTGACGCGCTCTTTAACTAAGCCGTGGCAATCAGTTTCGAAGCCTGGGAAGCGAGAGTTAAAGTCGCGTACAAACTGTAGGTATTTGACGATGGTTTTATTGAAGCGCTCGCCAGGAATTAATAGCGGAATACCAGGTGGGTAGGGCGTCACTAGCATCGCGGTAATGCGACCTTCTAATTCATCAATGGCAACGCGTTCAACTTCGCGATGCGACATTTTAGACCACGCCTCGGCGGGAATCATTGCTGCTTCCATTTCTGACAGGTACATCTCTGTGGTGATGCGGGCCAGATCGTACTCTTTATAGACGTTGTGAATATTGCTGCACAGGTCGCGTAGACCGACTTTGTCATACTGTGGATATTTGGCTGCGAATTGCGGCATTACCCGCCACAGAGGTAGGTTTTGATCATAGTCGTCTTTAAATTGCTGTAACTCGGTAACCATGGAATTCCAGCGGCCCTTGGTGATACCGATGGTGAACATGATAAAGAATGAGTACATGCCGGACTTTTCAATGATGATGCCGTGCTCAGCTAAATATTTGCTGACTATCGAGGCTGGAATACCAAAATCATCGAAGTTACCGTCGACATCCAAACCGGGGGTAATGATGGTGGCCTTGATGGGGTCGAGCATATTAAAACCCGACTCAATTTCGCCAAAGCCGTGCCAACTATCATCTGAGTGGATGACCCAGTCATCGCGGTCACCAATACCTTCTTCGGCGAGAGCCTCTGGCCCCCACACACGGAACCACCAATCGTCGCCATAATCGGCATCAACTTTGCGCATAGCACGGCGGAAATCCAGTGCTTCAAGAATCGATTCCTCTACCAATGCTTTGCCGCCGGGGGGTTCCATCATTGCCGCAGCAACATCACAGGACGCAATGATCGCGTACTGCGGGCTGGTTGACGAGTGCATCAGGTAGGATTCGTTAAAGCGATGGGTATCAAGTTTTCGCTTGGTGCCATCTTGAACCAGAATTTGCGAGGCTTGTGACAGGCCGGCCAGTAATTTGTGGGTTGATTGGGTGGCAAATACCAAGGTGTCGTCTGAGCGCGGGCGGTCAGCACTGATGGCGTGCATATTGTGGTAGAAGGTGTGGAAGGCGGCATGGGGCAGCCAGGCTTCGTCAAAATGCAGGGTGTCGATGGTTGAGTCGAGAATATCTTTTATTTCCTCGACGTTGTACACGATACCGTCATAGGTACTTTGGGTAATAGTTAGAATCCGTGGTTTTTTGTCTTTAGCATGACGGGCAAAGGGGTGTTCTTCGATCTTTCTACTAATTGCAGCAGGGTCGAATTCGCTTTTGGGAATAGGCCCGATTATGCCGTAGTGATTGCGCGTTGGCATGAGAAATACCGGAATTGCACCAGTCATGATAATACTGTGCAAAATCGATTTGTGACAGTTGCGATCTACCACCACAATATCGCCGGGGGCTACGGTGGAGTGCCATACCACCTTGTTTGAAGTGGATGTACCGTTAGTGACAAAGAATAAATGGTCGCAGCCAAAGATACGCGCTGCATTGTTTTCGCTGGCGCTAACGGGGCCGGTATGGTCTAGCAGTTGTCCAAGCTCTTCCACTGCATTACAAACGTCGGCGCGCAGCAGATTTTCACCGAAGAATTGGTGGAACATTTGGCCAACCGGACTTTTTAGAAATGCTACGCCGCCAGAGTGGCCCGGGCAGTGCCAAGAGTATGAGCTGTCGCTGGCGTAGTTCATTAACGCTTTGAAGAATGGCGGCGCCAGCGATGAAAGATATTTATTGGCTTCGCGAATGATATGACGAGCGACAAATTCCGGGGTGTCTTCAAACATATGAATGAAGCCGTGCAACTCACGTAAAATCTCATTGGGAATGTGGCGAGAGGTGCGGGTTTCACCGTAGAGGAACACCGGGATATCAGTATTGCGTTGACGTACCGCCGTCATGAATTCAGCGATGGACTCCAATGCCTGGCCGACTGTCTCGTCGCTGCCGTCACCGAATTCTTCATCATCTATAGAAAGTATAAAGCAGGACGCGCGGCTTGCTTGTTGCGCAAACGCGGTAAGATCGCCGTAGCTTGTTAGCCCAACAATTTCCATGCCTTCTTTACTAATGGCATCGGCAAGGTCGCGAATGCCTGAACCGGATATATTTTCGGAGCGAAAATCTTCGTCAATAATGACAACGGGGAAACGAAATTTCATTTATATGGCCAGCGTTAGTTTTCGGCTATACCCAGATTATGTCTGGACTCGTTTGCGCACATTGTAAGTCAGATCGCGGATTTTAAGTGCATAGTCTGATTCATGTTACGCCCTGATTTTGATACATTTTTTACGGTTTAGGCCCGTAATATTTTCACCCTAACAATATCTAAGACAACTGTCAGCTATGCGGTTTCTTTTTGCTGCAGGAGTCTGACCATTTTAAGGGAAAATAATTACAGAAATAAATAGCTATGCAATGGCATCCGGCCTGCTGTTTTGATCGTTGCAGTCCGGGATGTCTAGCCCAAAATCTCCACGAGATATTGGGGCAGTGCAAAAGCGCCGATATGCAGGGCAGGGTTGTAGTAGCGAGTCTTGATGCCACTGTCGACAAAACGAGTTGTCAATGTGGCTAAATCTTGCTCACGCGCCGTGCCGCTGTCACTAGCCCATGCAAATGTCATCACGCCGCCAATATAGGTAGGCACTGCTGCTGCGTAAAACGCGGTATCCGCAAACAATGGTGATAGACGCTGATGGGTTGTGCACACTTCGTCGGGTTGCATAAACGCCACGCCGTTCTGTGCAGCAAAGATGCCGCCAGGTTTTAAGCAACGTTGAATGCCTTGGTAAAACGGAGAAGTGAATAAAACTTCGCCGGGACCAATGGGGTCGGTGCTGTCAGACAAAATAACGTCAAACTGGCGGTCACACTGGGTGACGAAATCAATACCATCGCCAATTACTATTTCTGCGCGGGGATTGTCGTAGGCTCCTGCCGAATGATTCGGTAGATATTTCACGCACATATCGATAACGGCTTGATCTATTTCAACCTGCACAACGTGCTCAACTTCCGAGTGTTTGAGCACTTCGCGAAGCAAGCCCCCGTCGCCGCCGCCAATAATGAGTACATTCTTGGCATTGCCGTGGGCAAACAATGGCGTGTGCGCTAACATTTCGTGATAGATGAACTCGTCTCGCTCGGTGGTTTGAATAATGCCGTCTAGCGCCATTACCCGACCAAAGCTGCCAGATTCAAAAATAATAAGATGCTGATGCTCGGTCTTGCTTTCAAACAAGACCTCACTGACTTGGAATCCTTGGTGGTAGGCGTCGTGGAGTGTTTCGTCAAACCACTCAGACATCGTCCATTCTCCCGCGCAGGTTTTCACCGACCTCGATACGCGAGGGCGAGAAGGCCTTTTGAAGGATTTCCACGGCCAATTCAGGCTTGGCGTCACCACACATAAAGACATCAAACGCAGCGTAATCGCGTTCGGGCCAAGTGTGTACACTAATATGAGATTCAGCTAAAACTGCGACACCAGAAATGCCACCATTGGGGGTAAAGTGGTGCATATGGATGTGCAACAGGGTGGCACCACATTCTTTGACACAGTCAATAAATGCTTTTTCCATGCGGGGGAGTTCATCGAGATGGGAGGCGCCCCAAAGGTCGATGATAAGATGCGTGCCAGCGTAAGCAACGCCGTCACGAATAATGACGTGGTCAAGATTTTCATCCGATTGTGTAATCGGATTACAGTTAGCTGCGCCGGCCTCCAGAGAAGGCATATGATCTAAGCTTTTCATTTAGCATAAATCCTCCGCGTTGGTTAAAGAGCCGGCGATTTAAACGTGTTTTATGCTAAATAGCAATAAAAAATCCCGGAAAAATCCACCATTCGGTGATGCTAAAGTCATTGAAGTCGCAGTGCTTTTTCGTGATTGGCGGGGCTAGCGGAATATGGGTGAATCAGGGCATAGTAGGCGCAGGTTGAGAATGTTTTAACAGGAGCCCAAAAAATGAGTATTTTTGATCGTTATCGTAAGCCAGCAGTTATTCCCACAGCGGAGCAAGCACTGCCTGGTAGAGCCCATAAAATAGCGGTGCCATCCTTGCATACCGTGCTTAACACGCCCCTGCAGCCGCCGTTTCCGGCAGGAACTGAGCGGGTTGTCTTTGGTATGGGCTGCTTCTGGGGCGCAGAGCGTAAATTCTGGCAACAAGAGGGCGTTTGCACTACCGCTGTTGGTTACTGCGGTGGCCATACGCCCAACCCAAGCTATGAAGAGGTATGCTCAGGCATGACTGGGCACAACGAGGTGGTATTAGTGGCATTCGACCCCGCTCGAGTCAGCTTCCAAGAATTACTGAAGTTGTTCTGGGAAAGCCATAACCCCACCGAAGGCATGCGTCAGGGCAACGACGTTGGCACCCAGTATCGTTCGGGTATTTATTGTTCTACCGCTGAGCAGAAAGCGGTGGCGGCGGCATCGCTCGAGTTGTACCAAGGGGCGCTCGCTGAAGAGGGCTTGCCTGCGGTGACGACTGAGATAGTCGATATAGACGAGTTTTATTACGCCGAGTCCTACCATCAGCAGTATCTGGATAAAAATCCCGGTGGTTACTGCGGCTTGGGCGGTACTGGGGTAAGTTGCCCACTATAAAAACCGCCTCTAATTTGTAGTGTGCATAGTCTATCTGCTGCTGATCCTATCAAAAATAATAATTAAAAAGGTATTTTATAATGGAGCACAGTCTACAAGTTCTCATCCTTAAAGAGCTCATGCAGCAAATAGATGAGAGCAAAAATGTTGATGCCCGCGTGCAATATAAAATGCCCACTTCTTCTTACGTCTGCCCAGATCTTGCGGAGAAGGAGTGGCAGGCTTTCTTTCAAAACCATCCACAGCTGATTGGTTTTTCCGGCGATCTGACCGGTCCAGGTTGCTATTTTACTAGTGATGACTTTGGCGCACCGGTGCTGGCAACGCGTGATAAAAATGGGAAATTTCACGCTTTTCTAAATGCGTGTAGGCACCGTGGTGCCCGCATTGCCGATGAGCCGAGGGGGGAGAAGAATCTATTCGTATGTCCTTTTCACTCATGGAGTTATTCTGGTCAGGGCCAACTAGTGGCTATTCCGCAGAGCGAACACTTTGGTGAGATCGATAAGGCGTGCTTCGGTCTCGTGGAGTTGCCCTCAGTGGAGAAAGATGGATTCCTTTGGATTCACCCCAAGCCTGATGGTCATTTGGATGTAGATGCTCTGCTCGGGCCTTTATCAGAAGAGCTGGCTTCCGGAAAATTTGGTGACTTGATCTTCAGTGGTGAATCGACCATCGATATGAAATTAAACTGGAAGCTGGCTAACGATACCTTCGGTGAAACGTATCACTTTCAAAAATTGCACAAGAATACGCTGGGTCTTGGCTTTTATGGCGATAATCTGTCCTACGAAGCGATAGGTCAGCATCATCGCTTTGTGTTCGCACGCAAAGCCATTGATCTTCTTAGAAGTGTGCCCGAGGAACAGTGGCAGCTCTGTCAGGGCGCAATACTTCTTTACTATCTCTTCCCGAATATTCAAATTACGGTAGGCGAGGGGCGTGCTACGCTGATTCGTATCTACCCCGATCCAAAAAATGCTGGCCGCTCCATAACTCGCATCAGTCATTATTTTTCTCAAGAGATGATTGATGCAGTGGAGGCGGCGAAGATTGATAGTAAAACAACTCTTGTCACTGCTGATAATGTTTTTCAGAAACGCGATGGACTGAACGTGGTGTTCACTTTGGATGCGATAATGAAGATATTCAATGACGCCATTGAAAAAGAAGATTACATGATGGGCGAACAGCAGCAAAAAACTGCTGAAAGTGGCCTGATGCAATATAGTATCTTTGGCCGCAATGAAGCGCCGCTGCACCACTACCACAACACCTTTCGTAAAGCCTTGAACATGCCCTTACTCGAAAAGTTATAGTTTTTCGACGCTGCGCCTAAATGAATTTAGGGAGGCCGGACTTTGGGTTATAGGAGGTGTGAGTACTTTAATGTTGTGGTCGTCTAAAATAAAAGTGCCTTAGATTTTTCTGTCAGTGGTCTGAAGTAGTATGAGTGCGCTAAGTAATTTGAGATCTATTCTATCGACGGTATGTAAAATAATTAGATTTTATTCGATGGTATTGGGGAAGGATTGTTGCCTGCGCTAGATGTTCGTCGTCGCGGAATAAATATTATTTTTAAAATAAAATAGACTCTCAATACAAGAGCCCATTCCGACAAGTTCTGTCGTGCCTTATTTTAATGCTTGGGCGTTAGGAGTTTGCCTTCGCCCATGATGCTAGTTTCCTCGCCATTTCATTTGATATAAGTCGTGGCGGCGGTCGCGCAGATTTTGCACGGTGCCGCTATTACGGGCTATACGCAATGACTCTGGTCGTAAATCGGCAATAGCGACTGTTTCCACATTGGGCGTGGTATCAGCGGCGATACCGTCGCGGGCAAAATGGAAATCACAGGGCGTTAAGATACAGCTTTGTGCGTATTGAATATCCATATTGGCGACGTTAGGCAAATTACCGACATTGCCAGACATGACCACATAAACCTGATTTTCAACGGCCCTAGCCTGACAACTGTAGCGCACGCGCATATAGCTTTGGCGCTCATCGGTGCAGAAGGGCACAAACAGGATCTCAGCGCCTTGATCTACTAAGTGACGGCCGAGTTCGGGGAACTCGGAGTCATAGCAGATTAATATGCCAATGGGGCCGCAGTCGGTGTCTATAACCTGCAGCTCATTGCCGCCTTCAATATTCCACCAATAGACTTCATTGGGGGTGGGGTGAATTTTTGCTTGTTCATCGACACGTCCGTCGCGGTGAAACACGTAAGAGATATTTTCGACCCGGCCGTTGGCGACGCGAGTAGGGTGTGATCCGCCGATAATGTTGATGTTGTAACGCACGGCTAAGTCTTGCATGGCTTCGACGTAGCGGGGCGTGTATTTGGTGAGTGCCTCTATAGACTGAATAGGTGTTAGCTCCTGGTCTTCAATAGACAGTAGCTGCAGGGTGATGAGTTCGGGGAAAACCACAAAGTCGCCTTTATAGTCGGCTACTACATCAACAAAATATTCTATGAACGACATGAACTCGACAAATGAAGTGACGCGTCGCTGCATATATTGCACGGTACCAATCCGCACGGTGTCGGGTTGGCGGCCGCCGTGGCGTTTGGTGTGGGCGACATTGGCAGCAGTTTCTACTTTGGGATTGTGCCAGACAAGATGCACGCCATAACCCATAGAGCCGGTGTCGTCGACCAAGTAGTTCGGCATTAGATCTATGACTTCAAAGTTATTGCGAAGCTGGAACGACAGTACTGGGTCGCGGGTGCGTTGGTGCACCACCGCGTCAAGATAGTTTTCAGCGCTGCCGTATTTTTTAATACGACGCGACAAGCTGGGCAGGCGACCGACAAAAACAATCCCCTTTAAGCCTAGCTCTTCGCACAGCTTTTTGCGCGCATTGTAGAGTCGCTGACCGATACGATAGCCACGCACGCTGCTGTCTACACACACCTCCATACCATATAACCACTCGCCGTCGGGATCGTGGCGGGTGCCGTAGCCATTAGCGGTGATCGCAGCCCAACTATGTGGCTTTAGGCAGACTTCGCCGCTGACCCGAAATGTTGCGCAATAGCCGACTATTTCGTCCTCAAGGGTGACGACAAATTTGCCTTCGGCGAAATTATTAAGCTGGCCGCGCAATTCTGCGCGCGAATACGAATCGATGCCGGTACCTGTGTAAACGCGTTTAGATAGGGCGCTAATAGCGGGTATATCGGCTAAAGTTGCGTTTCGAACTCGCAGTACTTTGCCCGAGGCAGCAATGTTTTTGCTGCCCGGTGTGATGTTTGCCATGGTGGTGTCACTCTGAAATTCTTAATAAGGATTAAGTGAGAGCTAAGCAATGCTTTAGTGGTATTGGGTGCCAGCTGAAAACAATTTAGCTTTTACTTTTGCTGGATGCGCTGCGACGCGCGGGCGCAGCTTTGCTCGGTGTTGGTTTTTGCGGATTGCCATCGCTGCTTTCAGGATCTTTACCTTCGGCAGTCGCTTTGTCAGAATTTTTGCGATTGCTGGCTAAGCCGCTCAATGATTTCAATACTCGAGCAGATAAATCGATGGTTTTCATGCCTTCAGTAAATGCGGTTTTCGCCATTTGTTGAATCATTTCTGAGTCACCTTCGCCGATGCGTTTGTAGACCGCGTCCCAAAGTGGTTGGGCGTCTGGAAGACCGACTAGGCGGCGCATTTCTTCCGGACTGACTTCAACCTCGACATGAATTTTCATACACCTGACTCCGTATTATCACTGAATTTAGTATGGTATTAATTAGTTCGGATGCGCTAGTGCCAAAGCAGCTCTACTGGCGCTAATATAATCGCGAATCTGGATAAAAACCAATCAAATAGCGCCCCAGAGTCAGGTAATGGCATTATTTACCCAGCTCCGCTAAAACATATTGCAGGATGCCGCCGTGACGGAAATAGGCCATTTCCTCACTGGTATCTATTCTAAGCCGACCTAGCACTTCATGACGGCTGCCGTCGCTGCGCGACAAGATGATTCTGACTTTTTGCTTTGGCGCCAATACAGGGTCGCAAGAGATAATATCAACGCGCTCGTCGCCTTGTAAATCTAGCATCTCCTGCGGTATTTCCTTGTCGAACTCTATTGGCATTACTCCCATGCCGACGAGGTTGGAACGATGGATTCGCTCAAAACTTTCGGCGATCACAGCTTTTATACCCAGCAATAAGGTACCTTTTGCAGCCCAGTCCCGACTGGAGCCAGTGCCGTATTGCTTGCCGGCAATAATAACTAAGGGCGTATTACTTTCTTGATACTTCATAGCCGCTTTGTAAATTGAGACGACGCTTTTACCATCTGGGGATAAAGTGTAACCGCCTTCGCGATCCACCAGCTTATTGTGCAGCCGAGTATTGGCGAACGTGCCGCGGAGCATGACCTCGTGATTACCTCGCCGCGAACCATAGGAGTTAAACTCCGCTGGCGAAACACCATTACTTTGCAAGTAATGACTGGCTGGACTGTCTAGGGCAATTCCACCTGCGGGCGAAATATGGTCGGTGGTAATGGTGTCACCAAATAAGCCTAGAATTCTGGCGCCGCGAAGCGCAGGGAATTCTTCGCCCGCCAATGTGGGTGTGTCAAAAAAAGTGGGTAGGCGAATATAGCTAGAGTCTTCTTGCCACTGATAGGTTTCAGTGGTGGCAATATTGATGGCCTGCCATTCAGCGGTACCCGTATAGACATCTTGGTAGGCCTCGTTAAACATATCGCCACTGACAATTTTGCGAATATCTCGAATTTCTTCGTTGCTCGGCCATAAGTCTTTGAGATAAACCGGTTTGCCTTTTTGGTCCTTAGCTATTGCGTCGTCCCGCAGATTCAATAGGGTGCTGCCTGCGAGCGCATAGGCAACAACCAGTGGAGGCGATGCCAGCCAGCTCGCCTTTACTTGAGGATGGATGCGGCCCTCGAAATTGCGGTTGCCTGACAATAGCGCAGACACCACCATATCTTTACTGTCGATGGCGGTGGCGATGGGGTCTGGCAGGGGGCCAGAATTGCCAATACAGGTTGTGCAGCCGTAGCCAACTAAGTCGAAACCTAGTGAGTCTAAATCCTCTTGCAAGCCGCTGTCGCTTAAGTATTTACTGACCACTTTGGATCCGGGTGCCAAGGAGGTCTTAACCCAAGGTTTAACGCGCAAACCGCGCTCTCGAGCTTTGCGGGCAACAAGGCCTGCGGCAATCATTACATCGGGGTTGGAGGTGTTTGTGCAGCTGGTAATAGCGGCAATAACCACATCGCCGTGATGTAACTTTAAATCCATATCAGGAATCGCGACGCTTTCAAGTAGGTCGCGCTTACTGGCTTTAAGAAAGTCGCGCATCGCGTCGCCTAAATCGGCCAACGCAACCCGGTCTTGCGGGCGAGTGGGTCCGGCGAGACTTGGCTCTACGGCATTCAAATCCAGTGTCACGGTACGCGTAAACGTCGGCTGGTCGCCGGTATGCCGCCATAGGCCTTGGGCTTTGCAGTAGGTTTCGGTAAGCGCGATATTCTCGCTACTGCGTCCGGTCAGCTTCATATAAGCGAGGGTGGCGTCATCCACGGGAAAGTAGCCACAGGTCGCGCCATATTCAGGGGCCATATTGGCAATGGTGGCACGATCGGCCACGCTCAATTCAGCCAGGCCGTCACCGTAAAACTCAACAAATTTGCCGACCACGCCTTCTCTGCGCAAGATCTGCACCACGGTTAATACCAAATCTGTTGCAGTGACACCCTCATTTAATTTGCCGTTTAATTCAAAACCAATCACCTCCGGCAATATCATCGAATAAGGCTGGCCGAGTAGGGCCGCTTCGGCTTCAATGCCGCCAACGCCCCAGCCCAGTACGCCTAAGCCATTAACCATAGGCGTGTGGCTGTCAGTACCTAACACTGTGTCCGGGTAGGCTACACCGTCACTATTCCACACCACCTGAGCTAAGTATTCTAAATTAACCTGATGACATATACCTGTGCCTGGCGGTACAACATTAAAGTTCTTGAAAGCCGATTGGCCCCATTTTAAAAAGCGATAGCGTTCGTCGTTGCGTGCCATTTCATTGGCTACATTCTCGCCAAAGGCTTGGGGTGAGCCAAATTGATCTACCGTGACGGAGTGGTCGATAACCAAGTGAACGGGGATCTGTGGATTGATGGCGGAAACATCGCCGCCGCGTTTAGCAACGGCGTCACGCATGGCGGCTAAATCGACAATAGCGGGTACTCCGGTAAAGTCTTGCATTAACACGCGGGCCGGAGAGAAATTGAGATCTTCACCGCCAGTGGGCTGATCTAGCCAGCGCGAGAAGGCCACAATGATGTCTGAGTTTACTGAATCACCGTCAAAATGACGGAGCTGGTTTTCCAGTAGTATTTTCAATGATTTTGGCAGATTGATGAGGCGATCATCACCGAGTTTGTTGAGGTCAAAATAGTCGTAATTGCTGCCGTCAACATTGAGTGTTGCGCGCAGATGGTCAGTAGATTGCATTACAAACTCCTTGGACTGGAAAGCTATTCATAGTCTACCCTAGCACAGACCGCAGAAATTGCCGGACGATCCCCTCGTATAGCGTCTTTTTTAATATTAAATCCCCGCACCAAGGTCTTCTTAAGGGCTTGTTAAGACTGGGTGTGCTCAGCGCTTTTGGCGCCAGCGAAATAAAGATGAGATGTGGCAATATTTGCCAATATGGCGCTATTTTTCTAATGAATTTGTATTGTTACTGTGTTGTAATCTATAGGTTTTAAGGGGTCTCGGTCCTCAGTAGTATCACCGATATCGGCAACCCAACTCGCTAATAATAATATTGAGGGGGCGCATTGAAAACCACTAACACCCTAGACCCTGAGTATTTTCACAAGGTGGTCGACTGTCAGTATGCCTGTCCGGCTCATACGCCGGTTCCAGAATATATACGTTTAATTGCCGCTCAGCGTTACACCGATGCGTATATGATCAACTGGGAATCGAATGTATTCCCTGGGGTGCTTGGGCGCACCTGTGATCGGCCCTGCGAGCCGGCTTGTCGGCGGGGCCGCATAGACGATGAACCGGTTGCGATTTGTCGACTTAAGCGTGTTGCAGCCGACAATAAAGGCGATATCACTAATCGCCTGCCGATTATTCCCAAACAGAAAAATGGCAAACACATCGCGCTTATTGGTGCTGGCCCGGCGTCATTAACGGTAGCCAGAGACTTGATGCCATTGGGTTATAGCGTCGATCTGTATGATGATCAGCGTGCCGGTGGCGGTTTTATGCGCAGTCAGATCCCGGCTTTCCGACTGCCCGAAGAAGTCTTGAATGAAGAGGTCAATCTTATTCTTGATATGGGCGTAATGTCCCATTTCAATCATTATGTGGACAGTCTTAAAACGGTATTAGACAAAAATTATGACGCTGTCTTTATAGGCAGTGGTGCGCCGCGTGGACGAGACCTTGATCTGCCGGGCCGCCAGGCGGCAAAGGCCAATATTCATATCGGCATAGATTGGCTATCTAGCGTGGCATTTGAACATCTAGAGAGTATCGGTAAAAAAGTGATTGTACTCGGTGGTGGTAACACCGCCATGGATTGCTGCAGAACCGCGCGGCGCGTGGGTGGCGATGAAGTCAAAGTGATTGTCCGCAGTCCTTTCGTTGAGATGAAAGCCTCACCGTGGGAAAAAGAAGATGCCCAGCGCGAGGGCATTCCTATCATGGATAACCACCTGCCGCAGGAGTTTATTGTTGAAGATGGTTGTCTGGTGGCGATGCGCTTTGATCGCGTGAAAGCGGTGTATGAGGAGGGCGGCAAACGTCGTTTGGTCTCGACCGGGGAAGAGCCTGTCATTGTGCCCTGCGACGACGTACTTGTTGCCATCGGTCAAGAGAATTCCTTCCCCTGGATTGAGCGTGATGTTGGCGTTGAGTTTGACAAATGGGATATGCCGGTGGTCGATGAGATCAGTTTTCAGTCCAGTAATTCCGGCGTATTCTTTGGTGGCGACTCCGCCTTTGGACCACAAAATGTTATCACCGCGGTTGCTCACGGCCACCAAGCGGCAATCTCGATTGACTTACACTGTCAGGGAGAGTCTGTCGCGAAGCGGCCACCACCAGGGGTGACTCTAGTCAGTCAAAAAATGGGGATCCATGAGTGGAGCTACGACAGCGAAGTCGCCAACGATATTCGCTACCACGTTCCTCAAGCAGAGCTGGAAAATAGCCTCAGTAATCGTAAATTAGAAGTGGAGTTGGGCTTTGATGCGGCCACCGCATTTAAGGAGGCGCAGCGTTGTCTAAATTGCGATGCCCAAACCGTGTTCTCAGAACAACTGTGTATTGAGTGTGATGCCTGTGTCGATATTTGCCCCACCGATTGCCTTAGTATTGTCGTTAATAGCGCTGAAGAAGACCAAGTTCGCCAGATCCTAAAAATGCCTGCTAATAATACTGAGCAAGACATTTATGTGTCTGACGGTTTGCGCACGGGTCGCGCCATGATTAAAGACGAAAATGTGTGTTTGCATTGTGGATTATGCGCTGAGCGCTGCCCAACGGCTGCGTGGGATATGCAGAAATTCTATTACTCGGTGACTAAAGCGGGGCAGTGCGGCTGATATGAAACGCATTGAAGCAGTAAATGATTTTGTTATTAAATTTGCCAATGTAAATGGCAGCGGCTCCGCCAGTGCGAACAATATGTTTGCAAAGTCTTTATTTCGGATGGGGTTACCGATAAGCGCTAAGAATATTTTTCCCTCTAATATTCAGGGTTTACCGACGTGGTATGAAGTGCGGGTAAATGAAAAAGGCTATCTGGGTCGACGCGGCGGTGTCGACATGATGGTGTGCATGAATCCGCAGAGTATGGTGCGCGACATCCAAGAAGTGGAGCCGGGTGGTTACTTTTTATATGACTCTAGTAAACCCTTAGATTTACGTTTAATGCGCAGCGATATTCATTTCATTGGCGTACCGTTAAAAGATTTATGTCAGCGCGAATACAGTGATGCACGACAGCAGCAACTATTTCGTAATATTATTTACGTTGGCGCATTATCGGCCTTGCTAGATATTGAATTCGACGTGCTAACCGGCTTGGTGTCAGACCAGTTTCGCGGCAAAGAAAAATTGATAACGCCAAATGTACGAGCTTTGGAAATTGGTTATCACTATGCTGCTGAACATTACCATTGCCCAATAAGTATTCGTGTTGAACGTTGCGACGCGGTGGGCGATCAGATCTTGATTGATGGCAATACTGCCGCCTCGCTTGGTGCAATTTACGGCGGTGCTACGGTAGCGGCATGGTATCCCATTACGCCCTCTACCTCAGTGGTAGACGGCTTCGATAAATACTGTAAGCGCCTGCGTATCGATCCCGGCAGCGGTAATAAAAATTATGCCATTGTGCAGGCCGAAGACGAGTTGGCGGCAATCGGCATGGTAATTGGCGCTAGCTGGAATGGTGCCCGCGCTTTTACGGCAACCAGCGGCCCCGGTATTTCCCTGATGAGTGAATTTTTAGGGCTAGCTTATTTTGCTGAAATTCCCACTGTCCTCATCGACGTCCAGCGCGCCGGCCCATCTACCGGTATGCCGACCCGTACCCAGCAGTCTGATGTGCTCGCCTGTGCTTATGCCTCGCATGGCGACACCAAGCACGTCTTGCTATTCCCAGCAACACCGCGCGAATGCTTTGAAATGACGGCCGAGGCCTTCGATTTGGCGGAAACCCTGCAAACGCCTGTCATTATGTTAAGTGATCTCGATCTTGGCATGAACGACACCATGTCTCCGCCTCTGGTATGGGACGATGAGCGCGAATATCAACGAGGCAAGGTATTTAACGAAAAGCAGCTGGAGGCGATGAGCGACCGCTTTGGTCGCTATCTCGATATTGATGACGACGGCATTCCCTACCGTACTTACCCCGGCACGCACCCCAATAAGGGCGCGTTTTTTACCCGTGGCACCTCGCGAGATGAGTACGCGGTGTACACCGAAGACGGTGATGTCTACGAAAAGAATATGCAGCGGCTGCTGAAAAAATGGGACACAGCCAAAAACCTTGTTCCTATGCCGGAGTTGGTCGGCGCGGCGAAGGGCGGGGCTAAAGTGGGTGTAATTCATTTTGGCAGCAGTCGCCATGCCACCCTTGAAGCGGTAGATTCCTTAGCCGCTCTTGGAATTGCGGTTGATACTCTACGTATAAGGGGCTTCCCCTTCCACAAATCTGTCGACGCCTTTATTGATCAACACGATACGATGTTTGTGGTGGAGCAGAACCGAGATGCACAGATGCGGACACTGCTGGTAAATGAATGCTTGGTGTCGCCACGAGATTTAATTTCGATTTTAAATTATAACGGCACGCCGATTTCTGCGCGTAAGATCTTCGATGAAATTATGATAGTTTTACGGGGCGATAATGTGCGATCACTGCATAAGGTAAAAATCGTCAAGGAGTCTGTTTAATGACTTATATTCGGCCTGCATTTCGGCATCCAGAGCTACCACGCAATGGTCTTGGCTTTACCCGCAAAGACTATGAAGGTGCAATATCAACCCTTTGCGCGGGTTGCGGCCACGACTCGATTAGCGCCGCTATCGTGCAAGCCTGTTTTGAGTTATCTATTGCCCCCCACAAAGTGGCCAAGTTATCGGGTATTGGCTGCTCGTCGAAAACACCAACTTACTTTCTTGATAATTCCCATGGCTTTAATTCAGTACATGGCCGTATGCCGTCGGTGGCAACGGGGGCTAATCTTGCCAATCGCGATCTGATTTATGTGGGTGTGTCTGGCGATGGCGATACTGCCTCAATCGGCATGGGGCAGTTTACCCATGTTGTGCGTCGCAATTTAAATATGATGTACGTCGTTGAAAATAATGGCTGCTACGGTTTAACTAAAGGGCAAGATTCGGCGACCGCCGATATTGGTTCCGCTAGTAAAAAAGGTGAGCCCAATCCCTTTGAGCCTATCGACTTGGCGAGCATTGCCCTTCAGCTCGGTGCAACGTTTGTGGCGCGAAGTTTCTCTGGAGATCGAGAGCAGTTGGTGCCGCTCATTAAAGCAGCTATCAGTCATCGTGGATTCGCCTTTATCGATGTGATCTCGCCCTGCGTGACCTTTAACAATAATCCTAAATCTACCAAGGGTTATGACTATGTTCGCGATCATCTTGAGGCCACCGGCACAGTTGACTATGTTCCTTTTAAACACGAGATTTCAACGGCGTATGAACAGGGCCAATCTAAAGAAGTCACCTTACATGATGGCTCGATGGTACATCTTCATAAAGCCGACCCTGAATTAAATTTAGCCAGCCGCCGCTCTGCCTTGCGCCTGATTAAAGACTATAAGGCCAAAGACCAAATTCTTACCGGCTTATTGTTTATGGATGAAGACTCTCAAGACCTGCACGAAATCTTGGGCACCAGCAAAACTCCACTGCGTGACTTGGGAGCTGCTGAGCTGTGTCCGGGGCAGAAAGTGCTGGATAAATTGAATGAGAGTTTACGCTAATATTAGTCCGGATCGCGGAACAAACGACTCCTCTGATGCTCGCTTTTAGTGTTCCGACTTTGACGTTCAGCGAAGACAGTTTTTAGTGCGAGGTAGTAGTATTTACTGAAAATTGAGTATAGGGTTTTTTTCTCCAGTAACTTAAACCATATGGTGGTAGCGACTTATGACCGAATCAGATCATGTCGATCTCGAACAATTCATGGACGGTGTTATACGCCGCAACCCCGGCGAACTAGAGTTTCATCAGGCGGTGTACGATGTCGCGAGCGATATCTTTGAGTATATGGAAGATAAAACCGTATACCATGAGGCGCAAATTCTACGTCGCTTAGCGGAGCCTGACCGAGTAATATCGTTTCGAGTATGTTGGCAGGATGATCTTGGCAATGTCCGCGTTCAGCGTGGCTACCGGGTTCAGAATAGTAACGCGATTGGCCCCTATAAAGGCGGCCTCCGATTTCATAAAAGCGTAAATCAAAGTATTTTGAAATTTCTTGCTTTTGAGCAAACCTTTAAAAATAGCCTTACCGGACTGCCTATGGGTGGTGGCAAGGGGGGGAGTGATTTTAACCCCAAAGGTAAGTCCGATAATGAAATAATGCGTTTCTGCCAATCCTTTATGACCGAGCTTTATCGCCACGTTGGCGAGGTCACTGATGTGCCAGCCGGTGATATTGGTGTTGGAGCTAAAGAGATTGGGTATATGTTTGGGCAGTATAAACGGATTACCAACCGCTACGTCGGAGTGCTTACTGGTAAAGGTTTAAGTTGGGGGGGAAGCCTCGTCCGTACCGAAGCGACGGGTTACGGGCTGATTTATTTTGTTGAAAATATGCTTGAGCATCGTGACGATACGTTTAAAAATAAAACGATTTGTGTGTCCGGCGCCGGCAATGTTGCTCTTCATGCTGCTGAGAAAGCCATTAGTCTTAGTGCCAAGGTGATAACGCTGTCAGATTCTAGTGGATTCATCCACGACCCAGAGGGATTTGATCAAAACAAAATCGATTGGTTAAAAGAACATAAATCCAACCAGCAAGGCAGCATTGGCGAATACGTAAAACAATTTCCTAAAGCGACCTTCCATCAAGATGAAAAGCCCTGGCATACTCCCTGTGATATTGCGCTACCTTGCGCCACCCAAAATGAGATTGACCAGGAAGACGCCCTAGCGCTAATTAATAATGGTGTCATGCTCGTTGCTGAGGGGGCCAATATGCCCTGTACCTCTGAGGCTGTGCACACCTTTCGCGAAGCTCGTATTGGCTTTGGTCCGGCCAAAGCGGCCAACGCCGGTGGGGTTGCTGTGTCTGGCTTAGAAATGAGCCAAAACAGCGCGCGGATGTCGTGGGAAGAAGATAAATTACACGAGCTGTTGCGCGACATAATGAAGGATATCCATGAGCGCTGCCGCTCCCACGGTCTTCTCGCTGATGGCTATGTCGACTATGCCAAAGGGGCGAATATTGCGGGCTTTAAAAAAGTTGCCGATGCCATGCTTGCGTTTGGTATTGTATGAGTTGCGGCGAATACTGGCGGTATTTGCCTACTTGCTTAGTTTTTAAGAAGGGGCCGAGATTGCCATATAGAGGGATTCAGGCAGCGAGACTTTAATATTGATCGACACAATAAATTCTAGTTTTGGATGTGTAAAAGCTTTCGATCTCGCGACCGAAAGCTTTTTGCTATGTGCTTAGTTTTAAAAAATCGCATTTTGCAGTAACAGTATTACTGTCCGCAGGCGTAGTTTTAAATCTTATCGTGTCAGTAGGCGACGAAGGCGTCCTTTGCTAGATTTTTCCTCTTCCTGCAGCAGTAATAGTGACTCGACCATTGTATTAATACTACCTGCGACTTGCGCACGTAAATCAACCATCGTAGCTTTGCTTAGGATTTCACCCTTATATAGGCTTAAATCTAATGGCTCTCCAAACTGCAGGTAGCATTTTTGGGGTTTGGGAATAAGGGTGCCGAACAAGCCCATAGGAATAGGTCCTATCAAGTCTGTACGGGTGTTTTCATTAATAATGCCGAGTCGCGTTAGCGTGCGGCCAACTAGTGTCTGTGGTAAATCCTCACCTTCTATCATGTGTTTGTAAAAATCTTCTGGACCAACAATCGCCGTCGGTACAATGGTGTAGCCATGTTTAGCGGCAAGCTTTATAAAGCCGTAACGCTCCTTCCACAGCAGTTGGTATTTTTTATCAGCTGATTTGGTGGCCTCGTGAGCGCCACCTGGAAAAACCAGCAAGTCACTGCCGTTTTCCATTAGGGCGGAGCATACCTCGGGATGGCCAATGACTGCCCCTTGGTCTAACAGTAACTGCTCGTTAACCGAATTCCACATGAATTTATCGCTAAGCGGTCGCAGAAAACGGCCTTGCTCAGCTAACATTGGCAGTCCGATAATAGGGCCGTCAACTGCGTACATGGCGTGGTTTGCAACAAATAAGCAAGGCTTAGACGGAATGTTTTCTACATTAATCAGTTCCGGCTGAAAAATGCGCTTGATTATCTTATAAGCAACATTCCGGATTTTAGAATTCGGTGGCGAAACCCGCATAGCCTTTTTTATATAGCGGACTAAGTGTTCGCCGCTGTAGGGTTCAGCATTTTTATCGGTAAAAGCCATGATTGATCCTATGGTATTGCCTCAGCTAGACCTTGTTGCACGGCAGTGGGCGAATAGTCATGTTGTACGTTGTTAGGATTCAGGCATTTTAGGGTGTGGTGGTCATACAATACCACCTTTCTTTGTGATGGTTTTTTTACTACCTAGCTATTCAGTCCAACGGCGCGCGTGCATTATTGGCTCTGTTTGTTATGCTTAAAGGTGCTGTTGCACCGCATTTATCTCTTTATATCATTGAGTATCAACAAATATAGGGTAGTTCAGATTATCCGAAGAGATTGAAAGTTGGTGACATTACGCAGTTAAGCCAAATGACAGTCGCTGCCGATATTGCTAACTCGATGTCTTTGCATCTACCCTATGATTAAGCTTTGAGTCGATTTGGCACGAGGCTGGGGATTCCTGTAATACGCGGAAAAACCCCAACAGCGGATGTGGCTGATAGGTGTTTTAAAGTTGGAAGTTGCTACTATAATAAGATCGAGATAAAAGTCCGAGGACTAATTATCGTTACTATTTACCCATGAAGTTACTAATGTGGGGAAGCTTATATTGTGTTTTGAACTCATCGTTAGCAAAAGTTCGTCAGACTTTTTCTTAGCGCTGGCACTCTACCTATAATAAAAATGGAAAGTCTGTGTCACCCGTTTGGTCAAGCCGGGTTCCCCCTAAACTAAGTTAAAGGCTTGATGGTTTTAAATAGAGGCTTAACTCTGGTGGTGGGTTCCGAGGAATCGGGAAAATCTACTACCATGGCATCGATGCTAGATGACAGAAATCAACAGACCTCGGGTCATATATTGTGTATCGAGGTGGCTGATATGATTATTATCGGGTAAATTTATGATCAACAGACTATTCTGTAGGCCATTATCTACGCAGAAACGGAGCATTTATGTTTGGCGGACTGTTATGCAAATAACGCTGATCAGGCGCACCATACCGCTGTAAAATTTTTTCCGGATACTGCGAACAAACAATGGTTTATAGATTTAGCTTTAAACGTAAAAGTGGTCATTAGTATGTTGCTGCTAGCGGGTGTTAGCGGGTGTTTGCGAGTGTTAGCGAGGTTCTAAGCTTCGCTGTGGAGGGGCTGTTGCCATTAGCCTAGACCTCGGCGCTGATCGAGAACGGTGAAATCGATTGGATTAAGGGCACCATGTAAAAGAGTCAGAGCATGGGTATGGCAGCCATTGATTACGCTCTATTCTCACTTTATAAGCAAGGCTTGATCTCTCGAGACCATGCCTCTAAACATGTAGATTCCGAGCACAATATAATGGTAAAAATACCTTTAGTTGGCGAGGTGTCGGACACTAAATTTAATATGGAGGATGGCGAGGCATGACAGTGGTAATTAGGGCAGATGCCGTTATGACTAAGCCGGTCGTTACCATTACGGCGGATGACAGGCTAAGCAAAGTTAGCCGCATTTTCAGAGAAAAAAAATTACATCACCTTTTGGTCGTAGACGGTAAAGAGTTTGTCGGTATTGTTTCTGACCGCGATTTTTTCAGATCCATCGGTCCTAGGGCTGAGTTGCCTGTGGCGACGGAGGCTGAGGCAGCCTCCTTGAATAAACGCGTGCATCAAGTGATGTCACGGCATCCAATTTGTGTCCGTGAGAATCAAAGCGTCGATGACGTAATGGACTTGTTTATTAAACATGAAATTTCTTGCGTACCAGTGATAGATGTAGAGGGCTTTCCAATAGGTATTATCAGTTGGCGAGATATCATAAAACTACTTCATAGTCGCTCGAAGACGTCGCCGTCAAGCACTTAAGGGTTTCTGATGGGAAGTAGCTGACCTAGGCTGTTATCCCAGTTCGCCCCCAATTCTAGTTTTATATCCTTGGCGGTAATGGCTTCACCACATTCAGGGCAGCTGGTGATGGGGTGTATTTGATGGCCGCAGGATTTGTGGACGTGCAAGATTGGCGCACCGCGCTCATCACTCATGTATCGGTCCCCCCAGCTCACTAAGCCGAGAATAACCGAGTGCAACTCCAAGCCTTTTTCGCTTAGACGGTATTCCTCGCGCAGCGGGCGCTGCTGATAGGGAGATTTATAAAGTACTCCATAGCTGAGCAATTTCTTGAGCCTGTCAGCAAGGATGTGACGGGTAATGCCAAGCCGCTTTTCAAAGACGTCAAAGCGCCTGACGCCAAGAAAGCAGTCTCTGAGTATCAGTAAGGTCCAACGATCACCCACCACGGCAAGGGTGCGTGCAAGTGAACATGGCTCTTGGTCAAGGTCTTCCCACCGCATAGCGCAATCCAATTCCTATTTAATAAGCAGTCTAGAATAAATTGACAAGTTCCAAAAAGGAACTTATGTTTTAGGTCTATCTAAAATAGGCCTTATGGGGATGTATGACAATAATCAAAAATTCAGCCCCGGTTGCTGTGGTGATAGGTGCGGGTGATGCCACTGGCGGTGCGTGTGCTAGACGGTTTGCCCGTGAGGGCTTTACGGTCGTTGCCACCCGAAGAAATGCAGATGCGTTGCAAGCTTTGCTTAAAGATATTGAATCTGAAGGTGGTGTCGCTCACGCGATGGCGTGTGACGCACGGCAAGAAGAGGCAATGGTCGATCTCTTTAAGGGTATAGAGCGTGATATTGGCTGTGTTGAGGTTGTGGTTTTCAATATCGGCGGTAATGTTTACTTTCCCATTATCGAGACTACGGCGCAGGTCTATAGAAAGGTCTGGGAAATGTCAGCGTTCGCGGGATTTTTGACCGGTCGCGAGGCTGCCAAGGCGATGTTACCAAGGAAAAAAGGCACGATTATTTTCACTGGTGCAACCGCGTCTCTGCGCGGCGCTAGTGGCTTTAGTGCCTTTGCCAGTGCCAAGTTTGCTCTGCGCGCCTTGGCGCAAAGTATGGCTCGTGAACTTGGTCCACAGGGTATTCATGTTGCACATTCTATTATTGACGGTGCTATTGATACCGCATTTATACGCGAGATCTTCCCCGATAAATACGCAACCAAATCCGAGGGTGGGATTATAGATCCTGAACATATTGCCGAGCAGTATTGGCAAATTCATTGTCAGGCAAGAGATTGCTGGAGTCATGAGTTTGATCTACGTCCTTGGATGGAAACGTTTTGAGAGAGTTAACATAATGAGTAAATTGATAGAGTTCTATTTTGATGTGGGTAGTCCGGCAAGCTACTTGGCATGGACGCAATTACCGAGTTTGGCTGATCGTAATCATGCGGAGATAGTGTATAAGCCAATGCTACTCGGCGGGGTATTCAAGGCGACGGGCAATCAATCTCCGGCGGCAATTCCTGCCAAGGGACGGTATATGCTGATTGACTTGCGACGTGCCGCCGCGGTCTACGCTGTAGCAATGAATTTTAATCCGTATTTTCCTGTCAATACCTTGATGTTGATGCGCGGCGCAGTGGGGTATTTAGACACGCCGAGATTCCATGACTACTTAAGCGCGATTTTTACTGCGCTGTGGGTAAATGAAAAGAACATGGCTGACCCCGCGGTGGTAAGTGCGGTTTTGTCTGAGGCTGGCTTTGATCCTGCTGAGGTGGTTGCGCTATGTGACGACGATGCGGTCAAAGATCGCTTGAAAGCAATTACCAACGAGGCGATATCTCGCCATGTGTTTGGCGCGCCAACGTGCTTTGTTGATGATGAGATGTTCTTTGGCCAAGACCGTTTGGATTTTCTGGAGCGCGCTCTGGGCTAAGGGCTCGCTATAAAAACAGTCGGCCAATTAGGGTAGAAACCGCTGTTTCTGTTTTTAGAATGCGGGGGCCAAGACTAAAACTTTGCAGTCCTGCGGCGATGAGTTTCTCGCATTCATAGGGAATGAAACCGCCTTCAGGACCAACGGCGAGCAGGCAAGCTTGGCTTACTGAATGCGGTGGTCCTTGGTCGGCATAAGGGTGCGCTAATAAACCTATTTTATTTTTTAATAGGTTTGGCAAGTGGTCTTCAACAAAGGGCTTAAAGCGAGTGGCTCTTTGCAATATTGGCAAATGGGTATCACCCGCCTGCTCAATGCCTTCCAACATGGCTTTATGGAGTGTCTCGTCGCTTACCAGGGGGCTCTGCCAGTAACTTTTATCGACGCGATAGCTATTTAGGAGAATGATCTCCGCCGCGCCCAACTCTGTGGCGGCGCGAATTATCCGTCTTGCCATTTTGGGGCGGGGCAGTGCCAGTAACAGTGTGAGCGGCAGTTTTGGCGGCGGCGGGGTATGCAGTTCAAACTCAAGACTCACGCTGATATTGTTAATTGCCGTGATACTGGCGGTGCCAATAAGCCCATTGAGAAGGCCCACCTTTAGAGTGTCGCCGATTGATGCGCGCAACACCTCGCTAATATGTTGCGCGCGCTGGTCGCTCAGCGTGACATGATTAATATCGCCAGGGTGACTGCCTAAATCATCAGGCTGCAGCAGCAGCAGGTTCATTAGGCGGGTTCAGCCCAGAGATCATAGTCGTCTGAATCAATGATATTGACGACCAAGGCGTCACCGGGGTTTACGTCGGTGAATCCGTCTAAGTAAACCTTGCCGTCAATTTCGGGGGCGTCGGCGACGCTGCGACCAATGGCGCCTTCTTCATCGACGGAGTCGATTAAAATTTCTTGTTGGCTGCCAATCTTGGCACGCAGACGCTTGGCTGAAATTTCTTGGGCGACCACCATAAAGCGCTGCCAGCGCTCATTTTTAACCTCGTCGGGCACTTGATCCTCAAGCTCGTTCGCCGTTGCGCCTTCGACCGGTGAGTATTCAAAACAGCCGACACGATCAAGCTGCGCTTCTTGCAACCAGTCCAGCAATATTTGGAAATCTTCTTCGGTTTCGCCGGGGAAGCCGACGATAAAGGTTGAGCGAATGACTAAATCCGGACAGATTTCACGCCATTTTTTAATGCGCTCCAAGGTTTTTTCTTGGTGAGCGGGGCGTTTCATCGCCTTTAATATTTTGTGGCTGGCGTGCTGAAAGGGAATGTCTAAATAAGGCAAAATTTTGCCTTCAGCCATTAAAGGAATAACATTGTCTACGTGTGGGTAGGGATAAACGTAGTGCAGACGTACCCACACGCCCATTTCTCCCAGCGCTTCGCAGAGCTCCAGCATACGAGTTTTAATCGGGCGGCCATCCCAAAAATCGAGCTTGTACTTGGTATCTAAACCATAGGCGCTGGTGTCTTGTGACACCACTAAAATTTCGCGAACACCGGCGTTGACCAAACGTTTGGCTTCTTCTAATACGCTGCCAATCGGACGGCTGACTAAATCACCCCGCATTGAGGGGATAATGCAGAAGCTACAGCGATGGTTGCAGCCTTCGGATATTTTTAAATAGGCGTAATGACGTGGCGTTAATTTAACGCCCTGAGGGGGTACTAGATCAATAAAGGGGTCATGCTGCTTATTTGCTGGCGCCCATTCGTGGACTGCGCCGACGACTTCTTCGTATGCTGCTGGGCCGCTCACGGCGAGAACATTGGGATGAACAGCGCGAATTTTTGCGTCATCCCCCATGCAGCCGGTGACGATTACTTTACCGTTTGCTTTTAAGGCCTCACCAATGGCGTCAAGCGACTCTTGCTTTGCGCTATCAATAAAGCCACAGGTGTTGACAACGACAACGTCGGCATCGTCATAGTTTGGCACAATATCGTAGCCGTCAATGCGCAATTGGGTGAGAATGCGCTCAGAATCGACTAATGCTTTTGGGCAACCCAAACTCACGAATCCAACCCGTTTTCTTGTTTCTGTTGTTGTCATAGCGTGTTCTTACCTTGCGGGTTGTGGTGAGGGTGAGAAAGCGCGCAATTTTAGCACGCCAGCCCCCCCAGCCATATATGACTGGCACTTGTTTCTGCTACGCATACCGTTAATAGTGCTGAATGAAGGCGCTATTGGGGCTGTAGCGAGGTCATAAAGGCTGGTGCATCGATCTAAAACCAGCTTAATTGTTAATTGCCTAGGCTGAAATTCTTGTTCTAATTAACGTATAGCTACTTTGCAGCCTTTGGGTCTACCCCCATAGTAAGCCCTTGCTTATCTTCGTATGCGCTGCCTACACCCCGGCTATGCGGGAACTAGAGCGGTTTGTGACGGTCAATCGCGGAGCCTGAGAAAGGCTGCTGGAGAGTGTACGACTCCGGCGATAAAGTTAGTGAAAAAGCAGAAACTTACCCACCATGTCCATGAATATGTGCACGATCCTGCCAGTGCACCCTGTAGACTGGAAGCGGCAGAGAAGCTCGGAATCGCCCCTCAACAGGTGTTTAAAACTCTAGTAATCACTTTGGATGCTAAGGGCTTTGGCTGTCGCGGTATTACCTGTTTTTGAGCAACTAAGTATGAAGCAGGCCGCTAAAGCGCTGGATGTAAAAAACGGCGATGGCCCCCTAAGTAGATGTTGAGAGAAGTACTGGCTATGTACTCGGTGGCGTTAGTCCCTTGGGGCAGAAGAAATTATTAGCGACGGTAATTGATGAGTCTGGGTTGCAGTTTTCTACCGTCTCTATCAGTGCTGGTCGTCGAGGCTTAAAATTAGAGCTCATTAACGCGGGGCGTATTTGCCAAAGTCGTTTAAAAAGTAAGCGACCAAACCATGGCCGATATTACAGAATGAATAGGGAAAGGCGCTATGACTGGTTCTAATAACTCAACGGCGAATGCGCTGATATTGGGTGTGTCACTGGTGTTAGGGCTTGCTTTACTCGGCCTATTGCAGGGACTGCGGTGACGCAATATCGGCAGTTTGAACGCAGTGTGACGGTAAAAGGTTTAGCTGACGTAAGTTTGTCGCGGATATCGCTATCTGGCCATTGCAGTTTACCGAGGCCAATAATGATCTGCCAAAGATCTATGTGCTGGTAGATGAACGTATCGTTACGATAAGATCTTTTTTACTAGATGATGGCTTTTCCAGCGACGAAATATCTTTTTCCGCACCTGCAATTACTGATAAATCAGCACAACAGTACGGCAACAATGTCGGTTCACCCTTCCGCTATAGCGCGGAGCAGACCGTGACGGTGTACTCTGAAAATATCGACAAAGTGCGTGAAGTAAGTCGCCAGTTATCAGATCTTGGTAAAAAAGGTATTGCCTTCAACGGTAATCATTATCAGGCTCAGACTGAGTATTTTTTTACCAAACTCAATCAAGTTAAACCGGCGATGATTGAGGAAGCTACTCGCCAAGCACGCGCTGTTGCCGAGAAGTTCGCGGAGGATTCGGAACGTATGCTGGGCAAGATTAAACGCGCTTCCCAGGGGGAATCTTCGATTAGTGATCGCGACAAAGATAACCCGCACATTAAAAAGGTTCGAGTTGTTTCAACGGTTGAATACTACCTTTATGATTGATGTTAAAACGGGTTTGAAAAATAAGTGATTTGGTTTCTGGTGGTCTTGAATATGCGGCGCGTGGTTTTAAATCTTCTATTTGTACTCAGTTTGCTGAGCCTTGCTTCCACAGGTGTTGCAGAAACAGATGATACTCTATCCCCGGAATCGTTAAACGCCCTGCGATGGCAGGGCGCTTATCAATCACAAAAATTAAGTCTCGATAAGAAATTGGGCGGCCGGCTGCCTGAGGGATTTAAAGCCGGTCTTACCTCGCTGGGCTCGCAAAAGAAATTTCGCAGTGATCGCCCAATCATGGGAGTGCTGCTGCCCGGTGCCGGTTTAGATTCGGTTCAGCCAATCAGTTTATCGAATTTTAAAAAAGGTATGCTTGAGGTGGAGTTGGCCTTCCGTCTTAAACGGCCTTTAAATCACAGTGTCGCGGATGTGGCGAGCTTAAAGAAGTTGGTTGCTGTGGTGGCGCCCGCCATCGAGCTGCCTGACATCGGCTTTAAAGCTCAGGGAGTACCTACAGTTTTTGATATTGTTCGGGCGAATGTTGCGGCCCACAGTTTTATAGTTGGCACACCTGTGGCCATTGCGAGCATTGACGTTGAAGCAGTAACAGTGGAATTGAATTTAAACGATGTACCGTTATTTGCCGCCCAAAGTGATTCATTAATTGGCGGCCAGTGGCAGATGCTACTGAATTTAATTAATGAGCGTATTGAACAGGGCTGGATTGTTTATCCTGATCAGTGGTTATTAACGGGTGCTATTGGGCCTATACAGCCTCTAGAGGCTGGGCGTTATAATGTGTTTTACTCTGATTTGGGTGAGTTGTCGCTGCTGCTTGAGCCCTAAATCCCGCGACGCAGAGCCAGTCAAATGCCGACAGTAATCTCTGGACAGTAATGCCTGATAGGCAAGTGTCGACGCAGCTCACTCAGCAGTTGCTGGCTGTCATCTTTGTTTAAAAATCCACCTATGGACACCTGTTCGCCGCAGTGGCTAAGGCTAATCTGCAGTGGGTCCCAGGGGTGAGAACGAACTGAAACTAGCACGCAGCTCCCGTCTCTTGGCCACTGCCAGCGCTGTTCGCGGTGCTGGTGGCCGACATCAATACTTAGGGTTTGCGAGGTTAGATTCACAATTTGCTGTATTTGCAGATTTTGAAATACTCGGCTCAATATTAGCCACATCACTAGCAGCTCGATTCCCATAAAGGGTAGAACCATCCACGCGCCAATAGCGATAAAGCCCCCGCTAAACACGGCGTTCACTGCCATCACGGCAACGATGATGCGCCGATTCTGATTCCAGCTGGCGGAACAATTTGGACGCAGAATAATTTCGGCACTTTGATCCTTATCACTTATATCAATCATGATACGCAGCTCCTAGTCGTACTTTGAGTCTAGCAGCCAGCGCGCAAAAATCCTGCTGGGGCCGTTAAATACTGGGTGGCGTAGTAGTGATATTTCTGCCAGTCAGCATCGGTCGGCGTGGGGATTAGAAAATAAAACCATAGATACTCAAACCATAGATACTCAAACCATAGATACTCAAAATACAGATGAGGTCTGGCGTTTTGTTTGGACGTGCTTTTTAGCACTTGCCATTGTTACTCTTTACGCAAACGCAGGTTTCATTGTTCAGTCTATATCAGAGAACTCGCTGGCTTGCTAAGTTTTTCAAAGCTGCTAGTCTCGGGTTTATGAATACCCCATCTTTTTATGGACTTGAAATTTTTAATGTCGGCGCGCTCTGCGCTGGAATTTTTGCCGGATTCCTCTCATAGGTAGATTGGGTTTACCCAGTCGCCTGCAACATTCCCAGTCTAATCATTTCACTATTAAGCTCTGGCCGATATATTCATCAGTGTCGCCGGGCCTTGCCATGGAGAAAATTATGCAGGACCTATCGCATATCCCTATTTTTGTAAAAGAGTCAGACCATCAGTTGTTAAGCGAATTTGTTCGTCGCAATCGCTCAGAGGCGGCTCAAGATTTACAGTCGGAGTTAGATCGCGCAGATATTATTGCAGATGGCGACTTCGCCAATGACTTTGTGTGCGTGGATTCTTTGGTGACCTTTGTCGACTTAGATTCCCAGGCGCAGACCCAACTAGCTTTAGTGATGCCACGGCAGGCGAATGTGACCGAACTAAAAATATCGGTATTGTCACCGGTGGGCTGTGCTTTGCTGGGCCTGCAAAAGGGTAATGAAATCGAGTGGCCACTATTAAATGGACAAGCGCGGCGTTTATCAGTCCAGAGTATCGATATTCCGGAGCCTAAAAATAAGCGCCAATAAGTGAGTGGCACCGGCTAGGTTTTATACCAAGCCTTGGCGCTGCATCCAGTCGCCACACAATTGTATTGCTTCATTTAATTGTTCCGGCTGGCCAAAGTAGTAGTGGGTAGCGCCTTTGATTTCGTGCATCTCTTTGTTGTCGTGAGTAATCGCATCAAAGATCCGCGTGGTGTGGCTGGGCGTGCAGGCATCGTCGGCGCCGTTACCCACAACCAAGGCGGGTACCGTGATGTTTTGCGCGCAACGCAGGCCATCTGCATTGGAGTCGTCGTAGCTCCACTGGGACAGCCAACTGCGCAGCGTGCAGAAACGAGCTAAGCCCACTGGTCCGTTGTTAACGACTTCAGGGTCGCCCAAGTAACACCAGCGAGGCTGGCGCTCATTGGCGTCGATGGTGGGGTCTAGCCAGCGCGGATCTGCCATGGTGCCATGAACCACAAAGGCGAATTCATCGTTGGGACGGCCGCGCTCTTTTAAACTCGTTAGTTTGCCTTTAACCCAGGCGGTAATTTTGCGATTACGGGCAATTTGCGCGGCGCGGTAGCGTGCTAGAAACTCAGCTGAATAGGGTGCTTGATTGGGATTCTCGGGATTATAAAGATCCAGCTCTGGATCGCGCTGACTGGGGTCTTGTTCATCTAGAACCGAGGCGTCCATCCACTCAGTTAAAGTATGCGTGCGACTGACGTGTGCCGCTAGCATCATAATGCCGTCGGCGGGAATGAGGTCTTGAATCGTCAGATCCACAGCATCACCGGCGGGTGTTGCGGTGATGCTTGGGTTTTCAGCCTGACTTTGATAAAACATCGACAGCGAACCACCGCCACTCCAACCCGCTAAAATGACCTTGTCGAAACCAAGTTTTTCTTTGGCGTGACGAATACAGTTGCCGAGGTCGATAACGACTTTTTCCATAATGAGCGCAGTGTCATTGCCTGGATAGCGGCTTTGGCAGTAAATAACAGGGTAGCCGGCTTTTGCCAGCTCGGTAATCATCGGCAGGTATTCGCCGCCACCGACTGGGTGCATAAACACAATAACATTGTTTGTTTTGGGCTCTGCAGGACGCAACAGATGCGACTTCAGCGCACCAAAATCTATGGGGCCGCCGTAGGTTTCTTTGAACGGACTTTTGTCCTGGTAGAAAATTAAATAAGGTACGCGCTCGTAGGCTTTTTTCTTATTGGTCATGACGATACTCGCTGTTTACGCATAGAAAAAGTATGGATGGCAGTAGAGCAACTCCCAGATAATATGTCAATTATCTTTACTAAAGTGAGTGCTGTTAGGCTAGGTTTTTAGTATCGATAGCGCATACAATAGCTTGCCAACATTGAGCGGAAGCATAATTGCCCTATTCTTGCGGGGCGCGAACAGAGCGATTTTTGAGCGCAGTACCTACTTGGATAAAGAATGAAAAAAATAGCGGAACATCAGGATTTTTTGATTGGCACACTGGCTTACGCTTTGTTCTGGATGGACGAGAGCCTGCAGGCGAGTCTCGAAGCCGCTGGCTGGGAGCGAATGAACCGCACCAAGTCTATGATCATGATAAGCGTCACTGTCGGTATAAATCGTCCCGCTTCCTTAGCGCGTAATTTGGGCGTAAGCAGGCAAGCTATTCATCAGTTACTGCAGGGTATGCGCGATGATGGCCTGCTAGAGCTGGTGCCGGATCCGGCAGACCGTCGCGCGAAAATTGTTCAGTTCAGCGCCAGCGCCAATAAAATTAGGCAGGATGCTGAGAAAGCGATTGTCGGCATCGAGATTGAGCTTGCTAATCGCATTGGTGGAGCCCAGCTAAAGCAGCTTAAACAAGTGCTTCATAAAGGCTGGGGCCCCATTGTTGTGGTGCCGCCGGTCTAAGTAGATACTTGTCATAAGATCGGCTTGGTGTATCTGCCCTTATTTTTATATTGGCAAAAACCGAGCGTTATGGCTTTGCACCCATGCTGGCTGTTTAAGGCGTTTGCTAGCACTGCTAGGTTTAAAGGGTTTATGTGATTTCAAAATTACCCCGCTGGGTAGAATACGGCTCCTTTGTTCTCGCCCTAGTGGCCGGATTTGTGAACGCAGTCGGTCTATTAGGTTTTAAGCACCAATCTATTTCTCACCTCTCCGGTACCGCTACCCTATTGGGTACGGGTATTGTTAATACCGACTTTGCTGATTTTTTTCATTTGATTGCGGTTTTGTTTAGCTTTCTTATTGGCGCGGCAATATCAGGCTACTTCTTACGTGGTGGGGCATTAAAGTTAGGCCGAAATTACAGCGGTCTGCTGACTTTAGAGGCCCTGTTTCTTTTTTGCGCGGTGTATTTTTTAACGAGAGATTCTTATCTCGGCCATTATTTGGCGTCTGCGGCCTGCGGTTTACAGAATGCCCTTGCGACCACTTATAGTGGAGCTGTTCTGCGCACCACCCATGTCACCGGTATATTCACCGACTTAGGTATTATGCTGGGTGAAAAGTTTAGGGGCGGGTCTTTCGATAAAAGAAAGGCGTTGTTGTTTCTAATTATAATCACAGGCTTTATTTCTGGTGGGGCTTTTGGGGCCTATATTTTCAGTATGCTTGGATTCAATGCGCTATTTATTCCTGCGGGTATTTGCATAGCGTTGGCGCTGTCTTACTCGGCTTACGCGGCGAATAGCCACCGCCGACAATAAGCGCCTGCTCTGAACGTTCGGATTCATGCTGCAAGATCCTCAAGGCCCGAACGGTCAGTATTTGATCATCGTCCTCGCTTATCAATCTTTGCTGCGCCGAAAGTATCTTCTTTCAGCGGGCGAGTTTTCTGTGTCCACGCGCTTAAAGAGCTGCGAGCGTTGTCGGTGTGCTGTTGCATAATTGCTGGGTCGCTCGCGCGGCAGGTGATTTCTACTTGTATGCCGTTGGGGTCATACATATATACCGAATGTACAAAGCCGTGATCAACGGGACCAAGACAGGTTTTACCAGCCTCGTTAATGTGTTTGTGCCAAGCAATTAGGTCTTCCATGCTGTCGGCCTCTAGCGCCAGATGCATGTCGAAGCTGTCTTTGCGGGCGAAATTTTCTTCTTTGGATATACCTGGCTCATCAAAAAAGGCGAGGTAGCTGCCGTCATCCATTTCAAAGAAGATGTGCAAGAAATTGCGGTTGCGGCCAAGATTTTCACCAAAATCAATATCTTCTTCAAAGGCTGCGGCCAGTTTTAGCCCCAAGATATCTTCGTAAAACCACCGTGTTTGCTCGGCATCGCGGCAGCGGTATGCTGCGTGGTGGATGTTGTTTAAAGCCTTGAGTGATGATGTCATGGGTATCTCGCTGCGTATAATTTGGCTATTGTGATTATTGTTAGATTGTCTCGCCGATGTCTTCATCATATATAAAGTCAATTTACTTGACAATAAAAAGGCGTCTTGTTTGTATTGTCAGCAGTTAAAATGATAAAAATTGGAGTCAACTGTGAGTGCAGCGGTAACGTGGATAGAAGTTCGTCAACAGGTTTTGGAGTTTTTGGAACAGCGCATCTACCCCGCAGAGTCGGTGCTACAAGGGGCCGATAAAGCGGCGTCTGAGCGCAAGCTTACCGAATTGGTGAAAGAGGCAAAAGCGGCAGGTTTGTGGGCGCTGGGTCATCCCAAAGATATTGGCGGTCAGGGCATGCCGTTTCTTGACTATGTGTATATCAATGAAGTGATAGGTCGCTCTGAGTATGCCCAGCGCGTGTTTGGCACCTACTCTTTGCAAGACTCCATTATGCTCAAGCAATACGCCTCACCGCAGCAGCAAGAGCAATACTTGCGGCCCTTGGTGGCAGGCGAGATTTGTCCGAGTTTTGCGATGACTGAGCCGGCCTTGTCGAGTTCTGACCCCACTCAATTACAAACTAGCGCGGTACTCCAAGACGGCGTTTGGCGCATTAATGGCCACAAATGGTTTACCACTGGCGCCGATATTGCCGCTTATACCACCATTATGTGCCGCACCGAGCCCGACGCCTCGGATCACAAAGCCTTCAGTATGATTCTTGTTCCCACCGACGCAGCGGGCTATGAGATTGTCCGAGATACGCCGCTATTGGGCCTTAATAGCGGCCATTTTGAGGTCAAATACCACGACATCCGAGTGCCAGAACATCACCTATTGGGTGGTCGCGGCGAGGGCTTTGTGATTGCCCAACGGCGCTTGGGGCCTGGTCGTATCTTTCACTGTATGCGCTGGCTAGGCCAAGCCCAGCGGGCCTTCGACTTAATGTGTGAGCGGCTCCATAATCGCAGTGCATTTGGTTCTAGTCTGGCTGACAAGCAGCTTATGCAGCAGCATGTTTTTGACAGCCTGGCTGAAATTCAGGCCTGCAGACAACTTACCCTGCATGCAGCGCGCTGCATAGACAGTGGCGATGCAGCGCGGGTCGAAATTGGTGCGATTAAGGTTGTTGGTGCGCGCATGCTCCACAATGTTGTTGACCGTGCGATACAGGTTTACGGTGCCGCGGGTCTCACCGATGACACGCCACTTAGTCGCATGTACCGACACGCGCGGGAGGCGAGAATTTATGACGGTCCGGATGAAGTGCATATCCAATCGGTGGCGCGACAGGTTTTAAAGCGCTATCGCGACGGTGGTCAAGGTTGGGACTTCGGCACTCGTGATGCGGAATGGGCGGGTGACGCGTGAGCGAGTTTGCTGATATTGACGCTGAAGCTAACTTGGCCGAGAACTTAGCCGGGCCGCTGGAGAAGCTGCTTACCCGCCAATGGCAAGAGCCGGTAGCGATTAGCGGATTGCGTCGGCTCACCGGCGGCGCCGCTGCGCAAACCTGGTTCTTCAAGGCATCGAGTGCGCGGGGAGTGCAGGCACTGATATTCCGACGTGGCCACGATGCCAGTCAGTTCGGTGGCGCGCTAACTAAATCAGACGAGGCCATGGTGATTAGTGCGGCGGTTGCCGCCGGGGTAGCTGCACCAGAAGTGATAGCGCAATTAGCCCCCGAGGATGGTCTGGGCGAAGGCTTTATTATGCGCCATATTGAGGGTGAAACCCTGCCGCAAAAGATCTTAAAAGATCCGCGTTATGGACCAGCCAGAGATCAGATGGCCGGCCAGTGCGGTGATATTCTGGCGGCGATTCACGCCGTAGCATTAAACAGTTTAGGCGGTTTAAAGCGTGCTTTGGCCGTTGATCAAATCGCCTTTTATCGACAAGCCTATGACGGCTATCAGCAAAGCTTACCCGTGTTTGAATACGCCTTTCGCTGGCTGGCTGCGCATATTCCAAACTGTGCGGAAGAAACCTTAGTGCACGGTGATTTCCGCAATGGCAATTTGATGGTCGGTGACGACGGTGTGCGCGCCGTGCTCGATTGGGAACTCTCGCATATTGGCGACCCCATGGAGGATCTTGGCTGGCTCTGTGTGAATTCATGGCGCTTTGGCCGGATCGACAAACCCGTCGGTGGCTTTGGTGACCGCGAGAGTTTGTACAAAGCCTATATGCAAGCAAGTGGCCGTCAGGTTGATGATGACGCTGTTAAATTTTGGGAACTGTTCGGTGTATTGAAGTGGGGTGTGATCTGCCTGTATCAATGCGATATGCATTTGAGCGGCCGAGAGCGATCCCTAGAGCGTGTGGCCATTGGCCGTCGTGTTTCAGAGTGCGAATTAGATATTCTCGATTTACTGAGAGGTAAATAGCAATGCCCATAAATCAGCCCAAAGTCAGTCAGTTATGCGAGGCCCTGCGGGAGTTCTTAGAGCAAGAAGTGACGCCTGCCGTTGACGATAGCGGGCTTAAATACAAACTGAAAATTGCCATGAATGTACTGGCTATTATCGCCCGTGAGTCTGAACTGGGTGACGAGTTTCAGCGTTTGGAACGCGCTGAACTGAGCGAATACTTGGGGGCTGACGGCGACAATGATGAGCTGAATCAAAACCTGCTTAAGCATATTCAGAGCGCAGATATTAGTGCCAGTGAAGATAAACTACTTGCTGCCCTAGAGCAGATTACGGTCGCTAAAATGGCGATAGATAATCCGCGCTACGCGAGCTATCTCAAGCATCTATAAATGGTATCGATTCACCCATGAAATGCCAGCTGTGACCAACTTATGGTAAAGATCGGCGATGGGTATTATATGTTATCGCCGTTTTTAGAGCTTTCCAGCTAGAGCGGGTATTGGTAAAAAGCGGACGGTCAAAAATACGTATTTTGATGAAAGTCGTATGCTTATCTACGACCTTAACGCCCA
This sequence comes from Zhongshania sp., assembly GCF_047636175.1. Classification (GTDB taxonomy): domain Bacteria; phylum Pseudomonadota; class Gammaproteobacteria; order Pseudomonadales; family Spongiibacteraceae; genus Spongiibacter. The sequence continues at coordinate 60,158 of NZ_JBLIKC010000022.1, forward strand.
AGCCAGAGGCAGACAAAGTGGAGCGCGCTTTTGTGCAACAATGAGCGAAGCGATTGCACAAAAACGCGCGAGGCTTTGGCTGTCCGGCCGCGCTTCTCAGCGGCAAACTGCCCGTGTTTGTTATGCATTTTTAAATGCCTCTCTAGTTGCTGGCTTCACCAAAACCGAAACTAGATAACCGGTGAAAATTAATAGCACTAACGACACCCCGCGACCGTAACCGACCCCAACGACTCCAGGAGTTATCATCGGTTGTACAATTGAAGACCATACAGACAATGCGCTACCAAAGCAGAACATAGACAACAAAATCAGAGAAGACCACCAAGCCCATAGCTTACGCTTCATGAAGCTCGCACCTGTGTGATACCAAATGTCTGCCAGCACGACGTATATCAATGAAACTTCAACGTTGCCCTGAGCGGCAAAGATTGCAACAAGCGACAATACCGCCAGTACAAAACAAAAGTACGCTACAAAGTTCATATTTCGGCCTTATGCGTAACACTCAAATAATAGGCTAAGTAATAGTTGGCTAAAATTGTGTAGCGAAGCGAAACGTAGCCAACTGTTACGTGACCTTGTTAATTTGCTTGTTATATTTTTAATGGCTCACTGTTTTTGAAAATACATTAATAACTACAACTCCAGTCAAAATTAAGCACATACCTATAATTGCTGGTACGTCTGGTATTTGTTTATATATCACTGCACTTATTGATGCAATTAAGAAAATTCCCATGCCAGCCCAAATAGCATAAGCAATACCTACAGGAACTGTTTTTAGAACTAAAGATAAGAAATAAAATGCTACTACATAACCAATAACACAAATTGTGCTAGAGAGTGAATGAGAAAAACCATCAGATGCCTTAAGTGCTAATGTTGCTATAACTTCAGCGCCAATCGCTATTACTAAATACCAGTAACCCATACTCAATCCGTCAATAAAAATATAACAGTTTATTATAACGACTCAGGCCATATATCACTTTGGCCCCCTTATTACGGAGCTAGCTTATACTTTTATTTAAAATTTCTATTTAATTCAATGATTTAGCGGCCTCGCTATTGGCGGGCGTCGGTCAAACGAAGACTAGTTCCCTTTATTACTGCTAAGCATTCCTTTCTCCTGATCATATCGCGTTTTTATAAATTTCAATGGGTTAAGTGATTCGCCAAAGTGTTAATGGGACGTACTCTCTTGTTCACATGTCTCGACGACACGGAAACAGCGACTGACTGCTATTGTGACGCAGGAGACTTCCATACTAGCTTTTCATGCCGCATGTTCTAGTCTGGTAATAAGCGGACGGTCAAAACACGTAATCTGATGAAGGTCGTATGCTTATCTACGACCTTAACGCCGCAAACACCAAAAGCAAAACCTTAGGAACAAAGGAGCGAAGGTTTTGCTTCTGAGTGATTTGCTTTGTTAGCCATTATGCTAATTCTATTTATTCTCGAATCCAAACCATTGCCTCAATTTACTCCTGATCAAAAATAGAATTAACCCAAATATAAGCACAACAAAGGCAGCCCAAAACTCTAATAATTTTTCCCAGAAAATGCTCCAAAGTTCCCCCGCTTTCGCTGCAAGTATTTCCTTTGTATTAACTTCAACCGTAACTTGCAGGGTGGCTGCTGTTTTAGGTATAGGGGAACCACTGCAATCTAGAGAGTCGAATAGGAAAACATTTGCACCCACATTAAATGTGCCTGCTTTTTTGGGTGTTAATTTGAAACGCAGTTCAGATCCACTAAGGTGTATTTTTATACATTGGGTTTCTGGAGGATCTATTTCAAAAGCCGGAGCAAAAGGTTCTACTTTGGCCGACTCTCCCTCTCCAGGTATCGTTGTCTCGTCTTGGATCATAGAAGTTGGAAAGTTTGGTTTGAAGGTTGAATTACCTATCCAGACTCTAAGTTCACCGGGGAAACCAGGGATTCCTATCTGTTCGTCCACACCAAGTACGACAGTATACTCAGGATAGCTCTCCGAGGGGGCGGCAACCTCTTCTGCATATTCAGGATAGCTCTCCAGGGGGGCGGCAACCTCTCCCGCATATTCAGGAGAGCTTTTCGAAGGGGCTGCAGCCTCTACCGGATTCTGCTCTGTACAGGAAATCAAAGAGACCATCACCAGCGAAGACATTAACAGCAAAAATGGAAAATAAATTTTGTGCCTAAAGTTTTTTGTCATTGGGAAATATCCATATTGATGGCTAACGCCCGCAGCAGCGGACTAATTTGGAGCGCAGCGTAAAATTAGTCCGACTGCCTGCGTTTGTTATATGTTGGTTTTTGGCAATGGCAAGGTTTTTACTCAAAGTGCTTCTCCACCAGCTTCTTTGCTTTAGTCCAAAGTCCCAATGATCCCTTGGCAATAGTTGGTCCGTAGCGCTCTTTTACCTGAGCTTCAGTAACACTTGCCTCTGCCCAGGTACCGCCGTTGGTTGCAATGTTATGAATTAGTGGTTGCATTCTATCAAGGGACTTGGCAAACGCTGCATCATTACTATCACCAGCTTCAAACTCTTGCCAAAGCGCCATTAATTCTTCACTTTGTGACTCGGGAAGGATACCAAATATACGGTTTGCCGCTTGTTGTTCCAGTTTTTCTTGATTCTCACAATTTGTCGATTCATGTAACGGGTGGTCACCAGCATCAATTTCTACAATGTCGTGGATCAGAAGCATTCGGATTACACGGTCAATGTTTATAGTTTGATTCGATGATCCGGAAAGAATTAACGCGTACATAGCTAAATGCCAAGAATGCTCGGCTGAATTTTCTTTGCGGGACTGATCAATTAATGGTGACTTTCTCACCACGTTCTTGAGCTGATCAATCTCACGTAAAAAAGATAGTTGCTTTTCCATGGTCAAACCTTCGAGACATAAAAAGCCAAGGACATATAACTTTCACTTAAGCGGCGCAGCTTTAGCTAGGTCCGGCTTCAAGTGTTTGTTAGGCTGGCTGGATTCAGTTTCGCAAGGACGAGAGATATTGTATTGGTAGTAGCCATAACCTGACATCATGGCTGCGATTAAAAATGCAGCGATAATCGGCCTATCTTTGCCAAGATCTCTGAGTGTTTCAGGCCTAACCTTGTCGAGATCGTCGGGGTGATACATTCCTTTCCGACAAAATAGAATAGCCAAGAAAAACATTCCGGAAATCGCTAAGAAAGAATGGATAGTGTATGTGAACGCAGAATGCGAGTAACAATCCGTAATTTGCGTTGAACTTGCTCCTAGTACCGAAGCGCAAGCCATCATCGCTAACGCAAAAACGTTTATTGGAGTTCTGGTTTTTGTTACAGCACTCCACAGCATGCTTTTATTGCTATCTAAGGTTTCCTTTGCGTTTAATGGGCGACCACACTTAATGCATATCTCAGCCTGATCTGATATTTCCTGACTACATTCCGAACATTTAATTAAGCTCATTTTTTATCGCACTTCCATTTCAGCCTAACGCCAGCCGCAACCGACCGCTTTATGTGGAGCCGACGGCGCAGCATAAAGTGTGTCGGTTTGCCGGCCCTTGTTAAAATTTACTCGACCTCTCTGAGTTTAGCAATTTCGCTAATTGCAATTTCCGGCGGAACTTCGCCGAAGAACATCTCTCCGGTCGTGTAGGGGACTACGGTTGACCCTACGAAAACAACCCTCATTTGTGCGGTACCACTACTCAAACGAATGTAACTTTTGCGTTTCGGTTTCACGCTGATCGATACCTCCTGCCCTTTTCCCCACTGAAAGCCACCGATAGTTTTTACGATGTATTTTCCGGGGGGAACCGCGCGGTATATATATCCTGAAACTTTGAGCGTTCCGATTTTGCTATCGTTAATGCTAACTTTAGGAGCCGCAGCCGAACCAGCAGCCAACCAAGGGCGGTAAACTACTATTGCACTTTCTTGAGAATACGCAGCATTTTCATATACCTGACCATTAGCAGTGCATCCAGCCAGCAAGGCTGAAAGCACTAACAGAAGCGGAATCCGAAACTTCATGGAGTGATTTCCTCGTAATTTTAACGCTTCAAGAAGAGGCGCGCTGTAAGCGTCCTTCTTGCTTGACTTGTTACAGGGCCAATCAAAATGTTCACTATTTGTCGGCTCCCAGAAAACTCGGCATCCCAAGGTCCACTGCGCTGTCGATAGACGCAATGAATTTTTTAGTAAACATTGAGTTCGTTTTTTCGACTTCCCAGCACTCCCTCGCGATCGGAATATTGAAAATAGCTTTTGTATATCCTCTTCTAAGGTTCCAGACTTCTTCATCAAGGATACCAGCCTGATACAAAGCGAACTGGGCCTCATTACGCTGAAAAAAACCTCGGTAAAAACGTTGGGCAAGGTACTTTTCTTTATCCGATAACTGATCAGGCTCGTTAAATGTTTTGTACATTAGGTCACTAACGAAACCACCGTCTCCGAGGGTTTCATTTACTTCCACGTAACTTTGTTGCGAGTCCCACGCAGCACGTGAGCGCATAACTCTCGTGTTGTCCCTTGTTTGAACCGCCAAGTAGACCAAGGAGACGACAATGGCAATGGCTCCCACTATTTCAGTAATGACACCAATAAAATTCCAGTTCAATAGATACTCCTCGAAACGCGACTCACTCGGCGGGCCGTATAACGATATGCTAAGCGGAAATTAATGGTTGGCTATAATCGCGAAGCGATGGCCAACTGTTAATTTTCCGTTTAAGCATCTTGTTATATTATTTTTCTTTACATGACTGATACCATGAATGTCTTGTTTCTGATAATGCAGATATTAAGCCATTTACAAATGCCTCTCCACCACCAAAAGGGTTATAAAAGCCAATGACTCTAGCGGTTCGATATGTATCATCATCATGAATCATTGCTTTAATAGCACCCATAGCAAGAATGCTATTAATAAGGGTTGTTTCGTTAAGTTCACTAGGTAATGGAAGAGCTGTAGATATATTTTTACCGCTAACCCCTAATGTTTGCACAACAAGAGAACCTCGTACTTTTCCCGCTTGTGCTTGTGCTGCAATAGCAGGAAGCCCAGATATATTAACATCTGCCTCCTGTGTAGTAATACTTGCTTTAATCCTCAGGCCAAGCCCTACATAAACAGGAATATTGACTTTTGAGTATTCCTTATATTCAGGGGATGCTGCTTTGGCTTCATCATATGGAACTACATGGTATTGTGTTATTACGGATTCAGGTATTGACTCTGATATTGCTAAAGAGTCACCAATTTTATAATCTGTTCTTTTGTATTTTAAATTTAAAAACCCCGCATCATAGCTCTCGAGGTTAACAACAAATCTTTTTACTAAAAAAGAACCTGGCGCAGTATCTGTATTCATGTAATCTAGAATTACATCATATGATTCATTTTTACCCGCAGAGGCAAAAGAAGCATAACTAACTTTACCATTTGCATTGAATTTCTTAACAGCCATCCGCACAGTCTGATCAGGTAGAGCCGTCAACAATTCTTTCACTGTTAAAGTTGAGTTGTCTCCAATCTCACAGCTATTACCTTTCTTTCTAGTTATAGGTAAAGGGTCCAGAGGTATGTATGTGAACGATGAACGACTCTCAGCATCTGTACTAGGTAACTGAGGTGTATTAGTACATCCCATAACACTAATAAGTATTAAAATTAAAAATAAATTTTTCATAAATATGCTCCTTGCAGTGATAGAAATAATATAACAGGTTATTATAACGACTCAGGCCATATATCACTTTGGCCCCCTTATCACGGAACTGGCTTTTACATTGGTTTAAAAATCATAGGGGATTCAATGAGATGGCGACTCCACTATTAGCGAGTGCCGGTCAAACGAAGACTAATTCCCTTTATTTCTGCCAAATATTCCTTTCCCTTGATCATATCGCGTTTATTATAAATTTCAATAGGTTAAGTAACTCGCCAATGTGTTAATGGGAATGGCTCTACTGTTCACATTGCTTAAAAGTGCAGATGCAGTAAGTAATCGGGGTGCTTAACCGGTGACGTTGGGGGGGGAATGCGTCTTTAGCCCGGCATATAGCCTATTTTCTTGACCGATTATGTTGATGATTAGAAATTCAACGACTGACCGCTAATGTGACGCGGGAGACTTTCATACTAGCTTTTCATGCCGCATATTCTAGTCTGGTAATAAGCGGACGGTCAAAACACGTAATCCGATGAAGGTCGTAGGTCGTAGGTCGTAGGTCTTAGATCTTAGATCTTAGGTCTTAGGTCTTATAGAGACTAACGTCGGAAGATGGGGAAGTTAAAACAAAGCTTTAATATTCCCCTCTTGCTTGCCTTGTTATGCTGTTGTATTGGCTTGATCGTATGAGCGATTCAAATTTTACTAAGGTAGATGTTAATTGTTATTAAGAGCAACCATCTCGCTTATCAATTCAACAGAAAATAACGACTTAGACAGGTACTGTTGACCCCCATATTTAGCTACAAAAATAAGCCCTAAATCGGTTTCAATCAAGCGCTCTACATCTGCCCACAATAACGTTGTTTGTGTATAGGGGTTCTGTGTTCGGATCCCATCTTCATCTATGGTCAATTTAACTTCACTATCAGAACTTTCCCCCCACATCTGTCTTGTTAACCACCAGGCTCGTCGAAATCGAATATGAATCAGCTCCAGTACAGCCAAAGCAATTAAAATAATGCCTACGAACTTAGGTTGCTCAGTAAAAACGAGGGCACCCGCACCAAGGGCTAACAATGACGCAGAAAATAGAAACTTTGGCTTAGCATTTTTCCCGTAGGGTAAAGACTGATCAAAACACTCTGCAAGGTAATCTCGAGACAATGTAAACTGAGTATTATAAGGCTGCATAGAAACCACTTAATGTATTTAGTTAATTCGTAATAGCTCTATAGTTGGTGAATGAGCAATTCTTTGAGCGTTTCATAGCGCAGCCGTTTAGAGCGCCTGAGCGAAGCTGCTGCATAGCTTGACCCTAGGGTGGTGATTGACGCATAACGCTTTGCTAAACGGAAAGCGCCAGCGAGTTCATTTGCGGCGAGTTTCTTTTAGTTATAACGATGTTTGAGAAATTATTATAAGGTATTTATTCCACCTCAGCACGCATCGCACGAGAGCTTATTCATTCTAGCGATCACATCAGGCGTGGCGCGTAAGCGAAAAAATGCACCTGCGTCACCGGCACACTATCGGCACCAGTCTCAGCCAATACTTTATCGGTTACTGGGCTTCCCATAGTTAGCTAGACACCTAATAGCTAGCAAGTGTCTAGTAAACTTAGGGAAGTCCAAAGCACAACACGACTCGCAGCATTAGCCAATCTCCGGCATTAACGAATCGCCTTACACTTGGCCTAACGTTGAGCATGTCTGTAGTTTCAGCGCCAATCTGCGCAAGCTCACGCCTCAGACGTAAAAAAGCCCAGCACTAGTCTGGGCAAAAGAATAAAGACCGCTTTATTCAAAAACGCATAACACCCTCGATGGCAATACTGCGCGGTGCATCT
>NZ_JBLIKC010000023.1:0-61905 GCF_047636175.1 Zhongshania sp.
AGGCCGCGCAGGAGTCATTGAGTGCATCCATGGATGGAAACGGCACATCCCAAAGGGATTGCGCGTCGGCTTCCGTACCCCTGGATTTGTTCAGTAGTGCAGCCATCGACATGGGCGCGTCGCTTTTGGCTTCAGCGCACCACTTCGTGAGTCCGAGAGATGAAAATAAGAAGTCATAGGTTGCCATGAGCGTTCAATATTCCTTGCGCATTCAGAATGAGGTATTCGGTGTGATTTTTATGGACCCAACAAAAAAAGAGCCGGCGTGCCGGCTCTTCTTGATAGCGTCTACTGGCCAAGAACGTTGGCGAGTCGTTTGGTGGCTGAAGCATTCAGCCATCCAGACCATTCGTCGGTATTGTTACTCAAGAAGTAAACGGCAGCCTCTTCGGCGGAAGCGTTGTTCTCATCCATCCAGGCCAGCAGGGCGCTCATAGTGCTAGTTTTGAAGGTCATGTTACTCAGCATTTCAACTACTTCTGGCTCGCGCTCACCGAAGCTGGTGGTAACGGCGGTCAGAATAGTGGCAGCAGGGAAATCGGAAACGCCGGGATTCTCGGCCATTTGGGTCTGGTTGCTGGTATGAACATCTGGCTTGTAATCGCCAATTTTAACCCGAGTCATGTCGTACTTGCCCAGTGGTACAGTCGGTCCCCAGTAGTAACCGAACCAAGGCTCTTCGCTCTGAACCGCCGAGGCCATGGACGTCGCCAGAGTTTCACCGGAACCGTGATCAAATACCTTGATGCCTGATGATTCAAGATCAAGAGCGCGAGTCAGGTTATCATTGACTACACGGCAGCCCCAACCACTCGGGCAGTTGTTAAAGCGGCTGTCGACGAGTTCCGGATTCGCCATGATGCCTTCGATGGTTTTCAGTTCCGGGTGTTTCTCGGCCAGATACGTGGGAATCCACCAGCCTTCTATACCACCTGGGTCCAGTACTTCGGCTACCCGCTTGATTTTGCCTTGCTCTTCCAGGCGCAGGTATGCCTCGCCGGCAGAGTTCAGCCACAGCTCGGTCACGATGTCTGGTTCGCCATTTTCAGCTACCGATGTAACGGCAGGAATGGTGTCCGAAGGAATCACGGTTACGTCACAGCCGTAGCCTTGTTCCATAATAAAATTGGCAACGCCGGTCACGACGGCGTTCGAGGCCCAGTTCATCTGGGTAATTGACACTTTACCGCATTCGGCAACAGCGAGTGAGGGTGCAGTAAGGGCGCACAAAAGTGCCAAGGGCGTTAGTTTACGCATGATGGGTACTCCATGTTAGGTTTGAACATACACGGCATAGGGGCCGATGAGGGAGTCTTGAAGACTTCTCGGAAGATGATTTCGCGTTTTAAGAGCGTATTTGAAAGGCAGTGCAAGAGTAGAGACCTCAGTTAATACTCACACACTAGGGTAATGATTTAAGTAAGAGTTACAAGTAATTAATTTTGAGGGTCGCCAAAAATTTGACGTTACGGTCGTATTTTTTCAATCGGATGGGCAACGAAAAGTCATGGGCAAATTTAAAATCTGACCCTGATTTTTTGGCCGATTTCCCACCACCGTTAAGGAGTAAGGGCTTATTTCGAGAGTAGGGCTAAGTTTTTTTATTTCAATCTCTTTTTCAGAGATATTATCAATATTGCAGCAGTGTCTTATATTGGCTAAAGTCAAATCAGCATCGGCACTATTATAAACTTGTGCGACACAATCCATGATTGTATCTTGTAAACTCACCGATAAAGTAGAAAATATTTGCGTTAAAGGAAAAGCTGAAATGGAGCGACGCTTAAAGATCCTTTTTAATTCAAAAATATTAATTTTCAACAGTGAATAAATATTATACTGAAAATTAAAAGAACGGATTGAGTATGTTAGGCTGAAATATTTATATTTCTGTCGTAGTGGATTTTGCAGCCTTCCGTAAGAATGGTATTAAATAATTTAGAGTATTAAAGCCGCCACTGGTTAATAGGCAGCCCATCATCAAGAACATAGAAATGAAAGATGTATTAAATTTATATTTGATTAATATTATGTTTAATTCCCGCTAATATCAGATTTTAAAATCCTGATTTAATTTGCGGTTTCTAAACAGTTTTGATATCTAGTAACAAAATTAATCGTTACGCATCTTGATCAGTATGACTGCTGCGATGGCTAGAAGTAAAATAGCTATTGCTTCGAACAGGATGTTTTCAGGTGCCATATCCTTACCCTGTAAAACAATTAGTCGAGCAAGTGCTGTAATTGCAATGAAAATTGGGTAAACAAACGCTGAGCGTTGGTCAGAGTAAAATACTGCCACCATGCCGACAACTTCAAGATAAAGAAACATTAAGAGAATGTCAGCTAAACTAATCGTCTGCGCAATATAAATCGTGTTGATTTCAAAAGCTACGGCTCCTAATGTCATCACAACAACGATAATCAGTATTATCCGTTGGATTAGATGAAAAATCGCAAGCACCAAAGACCTTTCAGCGTTTCCTGCATCAAGACCATCGCTACGCTTCATCTCATTTGTGTTTTCCTTTGAATTTTTTTCTGAATTCATAAATAAAGTGTACTCATATATTTAAGAGGAATTTTGGTCATGTATAATCGAATAGGGGTAAAAGCCGTTTAAAGCTCATTATTAATAAATATTTAACGCGCAGGACAAACCTATAAATAATGTAATAACCAGTTAATCAGTTAATTGACTTATTCACAAGATAGTAAGCATATGTGGAGCATTGATAAAAGCAGTATGTTAAGACCCGTCAAACGTTTGATTCGCGACCCTCTGTAGGACCTAAAATGCTGTCCACGCCTCGATTTACAACATGAGTATAAATTTCCGTTGTTGAAATGCCAGAATGCCCCAAGAATGCCTGAATACTAAGAAAATCATAACCCGCTTTGAAAAGACGTGTCGCAAACTATGCACAAAGCTGTGGGCTGATGCAGGCATCCCGATTGCCACCGCTCGTATCGCATGACGAATATGGTACTGTAATTGGTTAATAAAACGCGCGGGGCGCTCTGGTATGAGGTACCTGACCTCGTCCATAACAACACCTTTTAATACTGATTATATATTCAGCAGTAGGCGGTATTAAAGCTGTCAAACTTCTATTCAGCAGCGTTGAGCTCACTAATTCTGCTGGAGCTCACTTAAGAAATTGATTTTTATTGAGAAGTGATTATGATCTTAGCTAGGGGATTTCAAATCAAATGTAGGATGCACACAAATGAAAAACAAAGTTCAGACTTACTATCACCCTGATTCAGTATGAGAAATTAGCAAATTAATGTGTCCGGTTTTGTTGACCAGAACATTCATTCATGTGCCTACCCATTATATTTTAGCGCTTAAACCAACGTTGTTTTTCATTAAAACCTGTTCAGCGCGGTAGCTGGAGCGAACAAGCGCGCCTGATACGACTTCCATAAAGCCTCTATCCAACCCCCACTGGCGATATTTTTCAAATTCTTTCGGTGTCACATAACGTTCAATCGGCAGATGATTTTCAGTCGGCTGCAGGTATTGGCCAAAGGTTAAAATATCACAATTTATGGCACGTAAATCATCCATGGCTTCGATGATTTCTTCTTCGGTCTCGCCCAGACCCAGCATGATACTGGTTTTGGTCAGAACCTCCGGCTTGTATTCTTTGGCGTGCTTTAATACGGCTAGGGTTTGCTCGTAGGTGGCGCGCGGGTCTCTAACTGGGTGCGTGAGGCGCTTTACGGTTTCTACGTTTTGGGCAAAAACGGCGATGCCACTGTCGACTACGATTTCTATGCAGTCGAAGATGCCTTCAAAATCGGGGGTGAGTGCTTCAACGGCGACATCAGGGTTATCAGCTTTGACGCGCCGAACAACTTCGGCGTAGTGGCCGGCACCGCCATCTTCCAGGTCGTCGCGGTTTACCGAAGTTAGTACCAGATACTTGAGCCCCATTAACTTGACAGATTCGGCGGTGTTTTTGGCTTCGTCTTTATCAAGCCAGCCTTGAGGGTTACCGGTGTTGACAGCACAAAAACGGCAGGCACGCGTGCATGTATCGCCCATGAGCATAATTGTCGCAGTTCCTGAGCTCCAGCATTCGCTGATATTGGGGCACATCGCTTCTTCGCATACCGTGCTGAGCTTATGTTCATGAACGATGTTTTTAGTTCTGTCATACACCGCCCCGCCTTTGGCTTTTATTCGCAGCCATGATGGTTTTTTGAGCCGTTCATGCGAATCCTTGCTGGAGGCTTTGATACCATTTTTAATCGCCGTGATGCCTTTATCGTTGACGAATTTTTTTCCGCTTTTAATTGGCTCGGCGGGAATTTGAGTGGCAGGGATCAGGTCACGGCTATTCATAATAGTGGCTTACGTCTCAATCTAAGGCCCGGATGTATGGGCTAATGAGTGGGATTTTTGTCAGTCAAGTATGATTTGAGCAATACGCTGTTGATTGTGCAGAGCTTCTTTTTTACCCGGGAATAACTGGATCGCATTCGGGGTAATTAAAATAACCCTTTGATCCATTAAGCCGACATATCCCGATTGATACTCTTGAATAATGCTGTCATCAACCCAGTTTAAATGATGCTCAGGCCCTAGCTCGGCATATCCCAGACAACTGTCCGCCAGCGGGTCTTCAAAGCTGGCCCTGGATTTATGCAGTGCAATGGCTTGTGTTGCCAGTATTAGGAGCTGACCGTCACGAAATACCAGGGCCTGTACTTTCTCTGTGTTCTCAAGCTGAAGAGAGATGACGTCTTTGATGATGTCTGATGTCCCGGAAATACTCATGTTCAACCTGATGCATCAAATAAGCCCTAATGATACTAAAGCTGGTTTTCATTTGCTATTGAGTTGTCAGGTTATGGGGTTCAAGGCGTCTTAACGGGCTTTACAGGGTACGCTGGTCGCTCGGGGGACTACCGCCCTTTCAATCCCTAACGTTTCAGCACTTCGGGGTGCTCGAATTCAGTAATAAATTGGCTTTAATCACACCCTGCTAGGGCGCGCATTGCAAGTGCAAGGCTTCGCCAGCGGTGCAGGAGCGCAGACGGGCGCTGCGCTCGTTAAGTATAATTCACAGGCTTAGGGTCAACTAATATGAGAAAGTGTTCTGCTTCTACAGATTAGTGTGTTGCGCTGACCATTTGAACCCACACACATTAGCGGTCAGTCGCTGAATTTGGTTCTTTTGATGGCGGTGCTGTGCCAGAGTAGCCTGGCTACGCAACAAACGATTTGGCTGCTTTTTGATCAATCTGTCTTTGTATCTTTCTTACGGAACCAGCAACATATTGATATTACTAGACAATCCCGTTGCTTGTGATCCTCTTAGATAAGTAGAGCAGAATAACGATTCGTGTATGCTCAAATCATGAAAAAGTTAAATTTGACAACAGAATTCCGTGTAGCTCAGGCCGTAGGTTCATTGGCTATTGAGGGTATTCGTGTGTCTCCCGAGCTACGAGCAAACATGACTCGGGTCATTAATGGCGAGGTTAAAGGCGAAGACCTACGTCGCGAGCTTGTGGAACGCTATCGCCAGCGCGTCGCCATATAAGAACACCCTCAAAATTGTCCTACGATAATTATGACCTTTCCGAACGCGACCCTTACTGAATCTCAGGCTCGACCTGTCTCATCAACAAACTTGGCCTTACCGATAAACAAGCTCTAAATGAGGCTGAGGCAGAGTTCAGCTCTATTGCCATGGCTGAGCTAGAGATCAATCCATTGAGCAGCACCTACAATCTAACCTACTTGAAAGCCATTCATTATTATCTATTTAATGACGTATATCAGTGGGCCGGTTTTGCCATTCAATGGTCTGCTATATCAGGCGAGGCCATGGCGAATGCATGCCGAAAAGGACGAACAACGACGCCTGACTACCGCGATTTAATTAAGCTTAATACCATTGAGCCAGATTCCATGCCCGACTAACCCCTGAGCGTTTACTTACTAAGAATAGTCTAGCTATTTTACATAAATTCTATTTTGTGCAATAAGGATTACCCTTGAATTGCGACAGGCAAAGCTAAAATGCTGCGCGCATCCCATCGTGGAATGAGATCAAACGCCCAGCAGTTGACCGTTCAAGCAAGGGGCAAAACAGCGCATTGATAATGGCGTTAGCTGGCAAAGAACGGGAATGAGTTTGGTAAAGGCAGGGTCAATATAGGCAAAAGACTGGTGGGAATTCGACACCAGTCTTTTGCCTTAACGGGACTTAAAATACTTTTTTAAGGGTGAAGTAGAAATTGGCTTCGAAAGATTTTAGCGCGGCTGCGTTGGCAAAACCGTCGTCGGCTAAGGAGCGGGCAAAGACGCTGTCAAACTGCGTTGCCCAGCCAAGATCCGCGCTAAATTTCACGCCGGCGTCAACAATACTTCGGGTGTCGCCTTCCACACCGGAGGCATTCTCGAACCAAGCAGCGCCATACTCGACAAAAACCGACGGTGTGAAGTCCAAACCGAGGACGGATACCGTGTTAGCGTAATCAAGCTTGCCATAATAGCCAGAGTCGCCCGACAAAACGCCAGGTAAATAAGCACTCATTGAGCCCATACCCCCTAATACCCACTGTTGCTGCTGGGGCAACTGCTCATTCGCGAACTGCGCCGACAAATTAAGGTGTAAATCGCCACCAGCAGCCACCGGTAGCTTTGCCGTAAACTTTGGCAGCACTGTCAAAAATTCAGCCGTTCTCGCGCCAGGCACAACCTGCGGCGCACTGCGCGCCCCGGGGTTGCTTACCAGGTACTGCGATTGATACGCGTCGTACTTACCCAGACTACCACTATCGCCTGTTAAACCGGTCTTCAAGGACAGCTGAGCCGACCAGCGCAGTGATTTTGGGCCCCGCAAGTCGGCTGAGAAATATTTACCGCCAAGTTCAAGCGTCGCGTATTTTTCGTCTTGGAGATTACCAAAAACACCGACATCAATTTGCGAATCGATATAATCAATACGCTCGAACAGGTTTAGCCTTGAGCTTAAATCACTCGCTAAGACCTGCTCACCCGATACACCAAGCGTATTAATTTTGGCGTTTAAACCCACTTTTTGGGTGCTCGTGGTCGTCGTTGAGCTTGGACTACACAAGCCTAGCGCGCCTAAGGCATCACAAATGGGGTCAGATCCCGACGCAGTCGTAGTTGAGCTTGTGGTGCTACCAAAGTCTTGGGAATACTCCGTGTGTCCAGCGCTAATACCGTATAAGCCCTGTGCAAAAGGCCGATCCGCCGCCAACTGAATTCGGTAGTAATCTTCGCCACCACGCGACTCGCCTAAATCAGTGAACGCAGTTTCAAAGCTGCCCATAGCGCGACTACCGTCATTAAAATTGTGGCTAAGGCCAACATCGCCAAAATAGCGGCCCACGTAGCGACTACCTTGGTTACCAAATCGCAACACCAAATCAGTGGCGTCGTAATCTTCCTGACGCTCGCCCTTAAATTCCATGACAACACGCTCTGGGTTGTTATCATCGACTATATAACTCACAGAGTAATCAATACCGGTGCGCTCACTGCGAACGTTGGCAATTACCCGAGCGCGGTCGAACTCCGCCCGGCTTAAACTAGGATCGTCTTTTAAACCGGCAAAAAACGCGCTTATTTCACCGCCTTTGAGCCCGACCACGCGCGCCTGAAGCGCATGTACATAGATAACATTTTCTTTTGGCGCGTATTGCATCGACACCAGCATATGGCCTTTTCTAAGCGCAGCTGAACTCATAAGAAAAATTGCCTGTGAAGGCGTTTTCGCTGATTTGAAAATTTTATCTAATTCATCCTGGCTCAGGTGGTGATCACCAGAAACCCGCACTTGATAGCCATTTATCAAGCCTTGGTAAGTGCTAGCCGTGCCTGCCCACTCAGCAATCTGGGCTACGGTTGCTTGTTGCGGCGGGAGCGCAGAGGGAAAATCAATTGCCATGTCATCGTCTCTAAACTATAAAAACCAAGGTAGACCAATCCCCAAAAATAAGCGCCAGAGCATCATCTCTAGCGCTGACACTCATTTCAGCGCTGGGACATATTTTCTTCTTTCACCGCATCGAACACATCAGGCTGTAAAACAGTCAACTCTACTCGACGATTTTCTGCCCGGCCAACTGGGTCATCACTGCCATCATCATTTACATTCGGCGCTATTGGGACACCCTCACCGTAACCACGGAAGACCAAACGATCTTCTTTTATATCGGCGGCAATCAAGTAGCTATACACGGTTCGCGCACGTTTATACGAAAGGCGAATATTGTAGCTATCACTACCCATCGAGTCGGTGTGACCATCGACCGTCACCAGGAAATCGGCTTGCGCGTTTAAGACTTTTACCGCGTGCTCTAGAATCGGGTAGGACTCAGGGGTTAAATCCCATTTATCAAATTCAAAGTTCACACCGCGCAACACCAGCGGCGCATCTTCCGACAAATGGCATCCGGTTAAGAACACGGGCATATCAGCGGGAGTACGTAAACACTCGTCTAATTCATCACACACACCATCAAGGTCCGCGTCTTTACAGGAATCCAACAGTGCTAAAGATCCAATGTCACCACAGCCAGCACCACCCGACGCCGTGCAACTGCCATTATTGCTTGCACCGCCGCCATTTGCATTTGGACCTAGCGGCGCATTGGCGACGGCAAGGCTAATCAAGCCACCGGAACCAGAACCTGAACCATTCAACACACCAACGCCAGCCACTCCGCTATTGGCAGAATTTGCACCGTTTAGCACACCTACCGCGATCGTGCCGGAGTTGCCCGAATTTGCGCCATTTAATACCGCCACGCCAGTGAGCTCAGAATTACCGGAATTTGCGCCACCCAGCACTGCAACGCCCGCGCTGTCGCCGTTGCCCGATCCGCTACCTGAGAGCACAGCGACACCGGCGCTACCGCCATTTCCTGAGTTGTCGCCCGATAAAACAGCGACCCCAACGGCTTCGCCGTTGCCAGACGAGCTTTCACCCAAAACTGACAGACCAACTGGCTGATCACTAAGGCCTGGCAGTGGTCCATTGGAACTCAGTCCAGAACCAGCCTGCCCGCTACCATCCTTAACACCAGCTGCGGCCGGGGCAGTAATAGTCCCGTCTGGCCCTGCGACCGCCCGAATTCGATCAGCGCTACCGCTTTCATAACTTAAACCGTATTCATTTGCTGCTTCAGAGCCACCCGCATCATCCAAGGGTACCGCCGGTTCCGAGCCCGTTTTATTACCAGAGCCCGTTACCTCGCCAGAATTTGCCGTTAAACCTAGATCATTTTCAGGGTTGAGCACGTCAACGCCGAGAAAATCATTATCGCCAGTACCAACCGGATCTAGCACTGAGCCGCCAACGGTGCCAACTGACGTAGCAATTTGAGAAAACAGCGCCGGTATACCCAAAGAATTTAAAAAATCAGTCACTGCATCTGCCTTGGCAGTATTTGCAGATAACAACATCGAGCCAAGTAACAAGACACTTAGCAGCGCAGCTGTTAGATACCGAGGAAACGTTTTCATGCCGAACTCCATAGTCATACCCAATACCCATGAAATACTTATTGCTTACCAGCTGATGCTAGCGCCCAAACAAGACTGCCAGGCACCAGAAATCCCGCCATAAAACGGTGATTTGATGCCCTAAAATACAATTTAAAAATCGCAGCGACGAATGCGCTACGGTCCAGACCCTCACCGCCAGTTTGAAACTGCCGCCAAAACGCCGCTATCATAGGTTAAGCGCTAAAATACGCAATAGGCGGAGGCATTGAACTCAGTGTGAATATTGCATAATTGTGAGCTTGTTCCGACTCTTCAATCCAGACTGATTTAAGCAGGGTTATGCACGAAACAATGCGACGTAAAATCTGCTAGGCGCAGTTATTTCGCTTAGAGGATGTCATTCGAGGAAAATTCAGATTTGCACGAAAAGTGTCTTGTTAGAAGCAGCATTAGTTAATGCAATATTAAAGATGACAGTGATTTACATTGGGTATTAGCTTTAGAGGCATATATGGAATGCAAATCCAAAAATAAAATCAGCGAGAATGGGTTGAGTTATAATCGGGTAGCCGAGCCCCCACAACACCCTGCATGAGGATCCGCACAGGGCGTTTCACTGAGAATGGTGAAGCTTGATCCAACCATCGCGCAACGCGTAGAGCCCCTAAGATTTTAAATAGGCATTGGATAATGTCTGATTAATCCCCGGTGTTTTAGAGCTGCGCCATCGGCCTTTACTGGTAATACCGCACGTAACGGCAGTCTGTACGTGGACGCCTCGATTCATCAGGTTTTTTACTTTGGTTCGTGGCTTTCGCCACATCCCATCGCCACAGAGGTTTAGTAAGAAAATGATCCAATCACCTAAGAAGGCCACGCACAACGACGCGATAAGCGTTGCTTTGCACCATGGCGCGTGTGGCGGCTGGCGTTATGTGCTCTACCTGACCGTAGAAAAAATAACTCCGTAATCTCTACAAAGAAAGAGGAAAAAAAATGAATACAATTAGCATAGCTATTGGTCAATTTCTGCTCGGCTTGTATTTTCTTGTTCCTGGAATACGCAAATTCACTGAGTCAGTCGACCTGACGGTTTATATGCAATCTCATGACATAACGTTCCCGACACAACTCTTGTGGTTTGCCGGATCTGTGAGCATTATTGGTGGGATTTTGTTGATGTGCGGTCGGCACGTTAAACTTGTAGCCTATGGATTTGTAGTCTATGTGCTACTCGTCAATTTTATGTTGCACGACTTTTGGACCATGAGCGAGGGTATAGCCGCTCGTGAGATGCAGAATTTTGTCAAAAATCTGGCAATAGTGGCAGGGTTACTGGTCCTCGCTGGATATTCTCCATCACGTCGACTCTCGCTGGACGGGTGGTGGCGAAGTGACAAATCTATTAACGGATAGGTTACTTATTTAGATAGATTTTCTGGAAATTCTTATTAAGTTAACGCAGGGCTTCATGCGAAGTACACATAACAAGCGGATGTTGTCGGACTGATTTTCTGCTGCGCTCCATACCAGCCGCAAATGCGGGCGTTAAGGTCGTAGATATGCATACGAATTTCATCAAAATACGTATTTTTGAACCCACAACCAGATTAGGACATGCGGCATGAAAAGCTAGTACGAAAGTTTCCGACGTCACATTAGCGGTCAGTCGCCGAATTTCTAATCATTAACTTAAACAGTCAAGAAAATAGGCTAGCTGCCGGTCTCAAAACGCCTTTCCCGCCTTGAACGCCAGTGGTTAAGAACCCAAAATGCTTACTGTATCTGCACCTTTAAGCGATGTGAACAGTAGCGTGATCCCCATTAATAAATTAGCGAGTTACTGAATCCATTGACATTTATAATAAACGCGGTATGTTTTATAAAAGGAATAATTAATAAAAATAAGGGAATAGTCTTCGTTTGTCCTGCTCTCGCTATAATTGCGAAGAAGCTATCTTATTGAATTCCATTGTATTTTTTAATTCATGCTGAAGCCCATCCTTTTATAAGGGGGTAAAGTGATATAAGGCGCAAGTCTTCTGAATAATACTGTTGGGCGTCTATTAGAAAATTCTAAGAGAGCAGCAATGACTACTATCAAATTCGGGTAACACCTTCACTCGCTGAAACTGAATCTCACGGGCATGACCGAGTACGGGGTAAGTTTCGACGAAATGATGTTCGGAACCATTCCGCTCCCCGCGGAGGGTGCCAGATTTGATACTGCGTTCGAGGACCAGGCCAGTGGTTCGCGGCTAAACGGGTCAGTTTTGGGATTGATTACCCTCGAGCACGCGCAGATGGCCATATGGAGCTGTATATCCACGAAGCTATTACCACGTCGGATGGGACAAACATTGACGCCCAAGGGAGTTGTTTTGAATTTCTGGAGAAGGCGGGATTATGAACATTCGCGTGAACATGACCCTATTTACGTCCTCGGAAGACTACACGTGGGTGAATCCGTTGCAGGTATGGTGCATCGGAGTGGTCAATAAGGGGGCGGTCGAGGTGTCTTGCGACGTCACATGAACCTTGCGCCATGGTTTGGGAGACGCCCAACAAGGTGCTGCAGGTGACGCTTGACCTACCGTCCACTTTTAACAGTTCATGAAATTCGCCTGTTAACGCTTTATGTTTCTGGCTCCAGCGTCACGCTATCTGGCAGTCGCTGAAATTCTAAATATCATTGCAGCGGATATTTGATCCGCCGCCGACTTTTAAACGGCCGGTGCCTCAAGTGCCGGTTACCTAAGGCGCTAGTCAGGTGCATCACATTAACCATGGTGAAGCACCACAATGACTAAGGAGAAATAAATGAGCAGATCAGTTGAAGGCGGATGTCTCTGCGGAAACGTGCGTTACAAAATTTCTGGTGAGGCAGTGATGCAATTTTTTTGCTTTTGCACAGATTGTCAAACAATAAGCGGGGCTGCTGGATACGCCGTATATGGTGTTCCCATCGCCTCCGTTGAACTTACGAAAGGCCAGCCATGTCAGTTCGATAAGCAAGCGGACTCAGGGCGCATTAATTCCAGACGCTTCTGTGACAAGTGCGGTACACGTCTCTGGGCTCAGCTTGATGAACTTGGTCTTGCAAGCATCAACGCACTTACCCTTGATGATAAATCGTTATTTTGGGCAACACAGAATCACCTTCCGGAAAGCGCGCCGAGTTGGTGTACGTTAAATAGAACTCTTGAAACGCTAGCTCCCATACCGAGAGAATGAGTGGTCTTGTCGATATCTGGCTAACAAACAAAGGCTACCGACGCCTACGGCACGGCTGCTTTGGGCGTTATGCGTCAGGAGATACCGAAATATGACACTTTCAGAGCTAGGGTTACTTGGAGAAATTGTAGGATCACTCGCGGTTTTAGTTACCTTGATAATACTTGTGGTTCAAGTCCGTGGCGCCCGGACCGAACTGTCAGCCCAGATGACACGTGAGATCAAGCGAGACAACAATCAGGCTTATCATCAGCTCACGCAAAGCCCAAAACTGGTTGAACTCCACATTCGAGGACAGTCCGATTACGAGAGTCTTACCGACTCTGAGAAAGTGATGTGGATGATCTGGCTGTTCACATGGATTAATCAGGCTGAAGACGCGTGGGTCGCCCGCCAACGAAGAATCCCAAACATGGAGTGGGTAGACAACTACTTACTCGGTGTGGCACTTGTCATCCGAAGCGATGGCGGGCGGGCCGTTTGGCCCAAACTGCGAGGTTTCTTCGACGAGGAATTTTCGGAGGTAATCAATCAACGTGTGCGAGAAGGTGATGAAAATTTCCTTCAAGCGCTGTTAGGCTAGTGTATAGAGTGCGCTGGCAGCGACGCATAACAAGTAAAGGAACCGGACTAATGGACTTCCCTGGGTTCGCTAGACAGTTGCTAGCCATTAGGTATCTAGCTAACTATGGGAAGTCCAGAATTTCGTAATTTCGTCTGCTTTCCAATAGAAAGCGAGCGGTATGGAAATCACTGCCAGTACGAGCCCAATTGCCATAATCATGCCCATCATCGCTAATTCACTCCTAAAAAGTACGCCAGCTTGGAACTGCAAACAGTTTTAAAACTATTTCGTTTGAATGCTCAAAATTAACTAAAAACACCGTGCCGAATTCGGCCAATCAAGTCTTGAACTTCCCTAGCGCCGCGGGCTGTCGCGGCGTGGATAATCGGGGACTCACCACCCAGTACCTCTTTAGGTTCATTAAGCCAGTTAATAGCTGCTGACTCATTGCCCGACATCATTTCAATTGCTGCGGCACGTAACTTCGCCAGCCGTACATCAGGGTCAAATACATCATCTTGCATAGTGCGCCTCAACCTACCCCAGCTCTTATGGACAACCCATTGGATCCATTAATTGAAACTTAGCGCATCACCCATTTCTGGAGAAACTTAACGCTTCGGCCTACATTTGTATCATGAAAAAATTGACACTAACAACAGAATTTCTTGTATCGCAAGCCTTAGGATCTATGACCATTTCTGGTATTCGTTTTTCCTCTGAAATCCACGACAAAATGACTAAAATAATAAATGGCGAGGCCAACGCTGGCGATTAACGTCAGTAGCTTGTGTAACGCTATTGCAAGTTTAGTGACTCAAACGATCACAAACTCTAGCACACCCCAAAATAATGCAATTCTGCATCTTTTGCTTAAATTGTTTAACACCTATTTTAGTCCCTGCTAAGGACGATCGATCTAACCAGATAACGCTATTTAGTGTCTACCAAACCGTAGTAAGTCCAGTTGGTGTTTTGCCGTACAACTTGCGATCAGCATAAATATACTCAATAGATAGGCTCTCACTAAAACTCCAGTCAAGAGTTTTTCTTCATTCTCTAAATCGCTAGTTGACACTTACCATTCGGGCGCAGTTATGTCGAGTTGTTAGGGTGAGCAGGAGCCTACACTATTGCTTGCGAATGCCCAGCACCCCAATTCGACTAACAAATTAATCAGGCTACCCGAAGAGAGGCTTTTGTTCGGCCTACCCAGCTCTGAAGCTTGAGTTGGCTATTCGCTAGCAAGCGGTATCGCGCTGATTGGCACAATCGGAAACACCACGCTCGATGGATGCTCTGCATCGCTATAAATAGTTAGCAGACCGGCTAGTTGATCTAGCAGGTCGAGTATCGGTGGTATGCCGCGGGGAAAGTCGCTGGCACCGACGGAAATGCGTAAGGCATGACCTTCTTTGATCACGGCACTGGTGGAAAATATTTCTACATTGATAGGCACGATTTGATTCAGTCCCGGAGTCTCCCGGCTTTCCTTAGTATACAGGTGCCAAGGTTGAATCATTTGCCCATCTAAAAAGCGAGAGCGCTCTGAGTCTAGAGCTCGGGCGGAGGCGGTAAGTAGACCGCTGGTGAGCTGTTTGGAAACGCCATCCGGAGCTACGTCGGTCACACGCACGACGACGCCGGCATCTAGCGCGGTAGTCGAAATCCATAAGTCCGCTTGGATCGGGCCATTGATGAAGTAGTCCTGGTCCATCGGCGTGCTGGTATAGGTAAACTCCAATGCTTCAGCGACGCGGTTGTCCTCGTAACAAGGTAGCGGAACAACACCGAGAATACCGGCCGACCATTGGGCAGTACTGTCTGAGCAGATGCCACCCACAGGTTGTTGCAGGATCATGTTGGCGCTTTCGCCAGCATCAGCCGCTGTTTGGGTAAGGCTGCCGTCACCCCGCAGGTGCCAACGCTCGGCGCGCGCTTGGGGATGCGGCCAGTCCTCCATCACGGCATAGCGTTCCTCACCGTAGAGATATTGGGTGACCTTAGGCATGACCTCGGCACCGTTATCCATGCCTTTCAGGTAATAATCGAACCAAGCTAAGGCGATGTTATCCATGCTCGGCACACCGTCGACGGGCAGGCCTGCACCCTGTGAGCCTTGTAGGTGATCCCAGGGTCCGATCAGCAGCTTGGCATTGGTGTTGTTCTTCAGGCCTTCGTAGGTCATGGGTTCGCTGCGTTGGAAGATGTCGCGCAGGCCGCCGAGGACAAAGGTTGGGATGGTGATTTCATCGATATGCGTAAGCGGAGAGCGCACAGACCAGAATTCCGTGCTGTAGGCCTTGTCATCGAAACCGGTTAGGCCGCCAACGAAGGTGGGGGTTTGGAAGGCGATTAAGGAATTGGTGGCATGTTCGGTGAGCAGTTTTACGAACAGAGCCGGGTCTTGGATATTTTCCTGAGCGGGTATTAGCGACAGACCCGTCACCAGATACAACCAGGCTGGCACGAACGCA
Source organism: Zhongshania sp. (assembly GCF_047636175.1). GTDB lineage: Bacteria > Pseudomonadota > Gammaproteobacteria > Pseudomonadales > Spongiibacteraceae > Spongiibacter. Next base: position 15,779 of record NZ_JBLIKC010000023.1, read on the forward strand.
CCGTTGATCTGTCCACCGGCGAAGGTGATATCACGATATACATCGCCGGGCGGTACGATGGTGAATAAGGCCTTGTGCGCTGGGTGATTGTGGCGTGCGGTAAGTAGCTGAGTTATGGCCATAAATGATGGCCCCCAGGTGCCGACATTGCCGTTCGACCAGGATTGGGTCGCAACCCATTCCATGACCTCAGCATAGTCTTCCTGCTCGATCGGCCCCCAGGCGTCCCATACGCCTTCGGAATTACCCGTGCCGCGTACATCAACATTCACATGGGCATAGCCGCGTTGAATAAAGTGGGCATTAGGTGCGGCTATTGCACCGAGGCTACTGTTGTACCCAGTCTGGGTCAGAATGACCGGCAGCGGACCCGTTACAGGGCTGCCTTCTACATCAGTGGGCAGCGAAACATGTGCGGCTAAACGAATGCCATCACGTAGGACAATGTATTCAAGCGGCAGCGTGGTGAAACCACTGTATTCCTGCTCGCGCTCATAGGGCTGCCAGCTGCTTTGTGATGAAGTTTGCGTGCCGGGCGATACCCCAGTGTTGATGCCGTTATTGTTTGAATCACCGCCGCAGGCACTCATCAGCAATAGAAGTAAGCTAATTAGACCGGCTTTGATAGGAAGTGGGGGTGCTAGGTAAGTCATTATTATTCTCCGGCAAGTGGCGCTAGGCCACGGATCAGTATCTTGAGTATATCTTTGAAATAGGCTTCGTCTTGATCCTGACTTTGTGTGGGATCAAGTTGCCAGGTCTGCTGAAACAGTGCTCGGTAGCTAAACCATGACGCGATGAGGGAGTTGGTCAATAAATGTACATGGCGGGCATCTTCGTCTTCACGCAGAGTACCGGCCTTTTGCGTTTGACTAAAAGCCGTACCAGCTTCCTGTAACAGTCGCGACATTTCCGAAGGGATACTGGCACCATTGTCGACGGCAATCCAGTTGGCAACTTAGGTGTAATCAAGGTGCGTTTGGAAGAAGCGGAAAGTGCGCCGAAGAAACAATTCGATGCCCGGCATATCCAGCGTCGAGTTTTGGTCAATGAACTCGCTGGCCCCAGCCAGACTTGCGTAGTAGTCTATAACTGCTTGCCAAAGCTGTTGTTTTCCACCGAAATAATGCACCACCAAACCTTTGATGTAGCTTGCTTGGCTATAGCATCCAGTGATGTCCCACTAAAGCCTTGTTCCGAAAACACCCTGCGTGCTGCCCCGAGAATTCGATTATAGGAATCCTCACGCGCTTGCTGTCGACTGGTTTGCTTGGGGATTTTCGTGCCCGTAGCGGTTACAAAAAAAGACATAAAATAATTTCATTGCCGAAATTGTCAATGAAATTTACACAAGCACCCAATTGATTGCAAGCAACCCTTTATAACAATTTGTGTCCCTTTTATCTTATTTACGATTGTAAAAAAATGACACTAAACAATCTTCTAGCCGGTAATGCCACGGGAACTAAAGTTACGCAGGAACCTTCCGGGGCATACTTGGCCCCGGCTAAAACTGTAGTGCTAAATAAGGGCTGGGAGCTTGTGGCGGTAACTGGCGCTTCTGGTGCAGATCACGCACTATATTTAAAGCGTGCCAAGCTTAAAGTCAGCAGCGAATAGTCATGTTTGGCATTGCTCATAACAAGTGGCGGCAATACTGACCATGCGGGGGGGACCGTACGCCAAAAGTGCTGAGCGTATTTTGTGGCCGTTGCAATAGGCGTTAAGGTCCTAGAAAAACCTGCGACTTTCACCGGATTACGTATTTTTGACTGTCCGGTAATTACCAGATCCGGAAATGCTGCTTTAACACGTAATGTGACTGGCGTTAGCGTCACATTAGCGGTTAGTCAATGTTTCCGCGTTATCGAGACAAGTGAACAAGAGAGTATTTCCCATTAACACATTGGTGAATCATTTAACTCATTGAAATTTCTAAAAAACGCGATAAGATCAAGGGAGTGAATATTTGGCAGAAATAAAGGGAATTAATCTTCGTTTGACTGGCACTCGCTAATAGCTAGGCCACCATCTGATTGAATTCGCGCTTTTATAAGGAATGACACTTATGTCAGTTATAACAAGGAATGTATTTGTAAGCCATCACCACAAAGATGATGCAAGTGTAGATGGGTTGAAAAGTATTTTGGCGGGTAGAAATTATAACATAAGAAATAGTTCGATTAGAGCAAAACCCGAAAATCAAAAACGCTTAGATAACAAACAAGTTAGTGATAACACAATTAGAAGATTGCTTCGCATGAAGATGCGTTGGGCAAGCCAAATGATTGTTGTAATTGGTAAAGAAACGCATTCCAGGCCATGGGTTAACTGGGAAATCAAAGCGGCCAGTGAATTAGGGATTCCAATTATTGGTGTTTATGAGAATGGATTAAAAGATCAAGTCGAAGTCCCTGAAAATTTTAAAAAATATGCTGCATCTAGAGTTGGGTGGAGAGCAGAAGCGATAATTGATGCTATGGAAGGAAAAAGCCAGTTTGAAAATCCCGATGGTAGTCAAGCTCCAAAAGAAAGCGGGCGTAATATACAATGCTGATACTCCCTGATTCAAATTTATTCGTATATGTAATTGCGAGAGATTTTGGCTTTGCACCTAATCCTTTTTTTGGTGTTTGTACGTTAGCAACATGTAAGCCAGGTATTCGCAAAGGTGCAAAAATTGGTGATTGGGTATTGGGCGTCGGCGGTAAAAAACTAGGTATAAATATACACCGAAAAGGTATTTTGCTTATGCGGGTTTCTAATAAGATTAGTTTCGATGATTATTGGACGGATCCACGATATTCTTTAAAGAAGCCATGCCGGAATGGAAGCCAACTTAAAATGCTTGGCGATAATATTTATCATAAAGATAAAAATGATAAGTGGATTCAGGAGGATTCGCACCATAGCAATCCTGATGGTACTATAAATATTGATAATTTAGATCGAGATACCGGAACCAGTGATAACGTTTTGATCTCTGACTTATTTTTTTACTTCGGTGACAAAGCAATTCCATTAGATCTTGCATCAATTAACTATAAGTCTGGGTTAGGTTTTAAAAAGATATGTCTTCCGACCTCGACTGAAGGACGAGAGCTTATTGACAGAATATATTCGAAAAATAAAAATAATGTTAATTGTGTTGTTTCTGATCCATGCCAATTTTCGAACTCTCACCAAAGAGTCGATCAGAAGAGTGGAATATTAAGTAAATAGACGTGAATTTGAATAATACGTAACAATAACGAATTACATAAATTGGGCGTTAGGATGAAAAAAAGTTACGTACCTCCATTAATTGTCTCTTTTATTTGGAATCCCTCAGATAATGAAGTGGTTGATCCATTGCTAAAAGTATTTAGAAATACATTTGCACGTGATAAAGATAAACCATTTTCAAGATCGCTTAACATACCGCTTTTCTTTTACAGCTCACTAAATTGCAATGAAGTGCCGGAAAATAGCCCAACGAGAATAGCCGGGAAAAATATAGTTTTCGTTTTTACAAGCGTCAACACATTAGGGCGGCCAGTTTGGAAGAATTATGTTGAGGCGTTACCAAGATCGAATTCAATCAATATTGTTCCAGTTGCAGTTGACAGGAATGGTCTGCGTCATGCGGGAATTTTGGAAGGGCTAAACTGTATTAGAATGTATGAGTGGCCTAAAGTAGACTTAGATCTATATGCCACTGTCTCATTGGCACATGAATTATATCGCTATGGGTTTTCGCGTATAAAACCTGATGAAGAAGGGAAAAAATCGTCAATTTCACTATTTCTTAGTCATGCTAAAGCCGGTGATACGGGGCGTGTTCACTCGGAAAGAATAAAGACGTTCATTGATAATTCGAATATGAATCGCTTTTTCGACGCAAATGAAATATCCCCTGGGTATAAATTTGATGAGGAAATAGAGAGGAGTATTAAAAATTCGACGTTGATCGCAATAGTAAGTGATGCGTATTCATCGCGATATTGGTGCCAACGGGAAATATTGCTTGCTAAGCAATGTGGTCGTCCAATTATTGTCGTTAACTGTTTAGCGGACTATGAGGATCGTATTTTTCCTGCAGCTTCAAATGTACCTTCTGTTCATCTGGAATCAGCAGTACCAATAAGCAATAGAGATATATTGCGAATCCTATCGAGTTCCCTTCTGGAGACGATTCGTTTTTCTTACTCCAAAAAGTGTCTCGATGAATACAGAAATGCAAATTGGATAGACCGTGATTGTGAAGTCGTCTCGCGGCCGCCGGAATTACGCCAAGTAATTAGCTTTAAGAATGATGGCAAAATGAAAATATGCTATCCAGAGCCGCCTATATACGCGGAAGAAGCCGATTGGCATGATTTGATGGGAATGGAGGTTGTTACACCGTTGTGGAATCCGGTAGATCAGAGCTGTCTTTCTGGGAAAAAAATCGGGTTGTCAATTTCAGAAGTAGAGGCCGATGGCTTTTCAGGGAATCATGTTCACGCAGACAATTTAATTCAGTTGTCGCAGTATCTAGGGAGACATCTTCTCGCTCGCTCAGCTATTCTCCTCTATGGAGGAGATCTCCGACCTGATGGGTTTACGGAATATATTCTTGATGAAGCGCAAATATTAGATGATCGAGTACGTGATGCAAATCCACACGTTGAAAATCACTTAGCATGGCCTTTGTATGTTTCCGATCCAGAGATTATGTCCTGGAGGGCTAGATTTTCTAATGTGATGAAAACAGTGGAATACGATGTTCCTGAAGATATTTTTGAAACCGTTGACAAGAGTATTTTCCTTCCGCCGATTACCCCAGAAAACCTGTACATTTGGTCTCGATGCCTATCGGTAATGAGGGGAAAATCCGTTGGTTCATCTACGGCTAGAGTTTGTGTGGGTGGGCGTTTAGTTGGGTTTAAGGGGAAAATGCCAGGTGTGTTAGAGGAGTTGATATTAGCTTTAGATAATGGGGTTCCAGTATTTTTGCTTGGTGCTTTTGGTGGGGTTGTTGGAGAGGTATGCAAGTATGTTTTGGGTGAAGAATTGCCGCTACCCCTGACGGAAGATTGGCAGGTATTACATAATGCGGGTTATGCAAATTTACAATGTATAGCCCGTACAAATGGGCATGAATGTGATTATTCAAGAATTGCCGAAACTATTAAGCGTTTTACGGTGCGGGATTTGGCAGGTCAGTGTGGGCTTGACGAAGCGGAGTATCGACGCCTCATGGTATCGCCATTTATCGACGAGTGTGTCCATATTATTTTGAAAGGGCTGAAAGCGCTATAGTTTGTGGTCATTGGAAGATGCTATATAGACAGGAAGTGAATGGAATGGGGAAAATTACACCAGCAGAATTTGAGAAATTAGTCGGCGCTATTCCGTTGCACGAGTATGAGCGAGTAATAAAGGAAACGGATAAGTTTTTGATCGCGGATATAAATCCGATACTCCTTGGGCTTTTTGGGGAGGTTGGCAGTATTATGTCTGCGTCAAAGAAGTATCGTAGAGAAAAGAAGGCTTATATAGGATACAAAGAATCTGTTGAAGAGGAATTTGGTGATGCACTCTGGTATTTTACTGCCTTGTGCAGACGTCTAGATGTTAGGATTGCTGACATTTTTGAGGCAAGTTTGAGTAATGACTGCACCAAAATCATATCAGCCAATGACCAAGAAAATTCTCCTATTTCGCAAATCACAACATCCGCAAATGTTGATGACCTAGATGAGTCTCTTCTAGAGTTGGGGTATATTGTCGCTCAACTGCTGAAGACGCGGGGCGCATCTCCAGATGTTCGAGAAATTCTAGTCGGATTTGCGCGTATTTACATTCAATCCATGCAAGTCACAGGACTTTCATTTGCGAAAGTAATAAAACGGAATGTACAAAAGGCTTTCGGGCGATTTTCTGTTCCCGCAATAGATTCTCTTCCAGATTTCGATGCTGGATTTCCAGTGGAAGAACAGCTTCCTCGGCATTTTGAAATTCATATTACACAAAGAGCTACTGGCCAAAGCTATTTAAGGTGGAATGATGTTTATATCGGATCGCCATTAACTGATAACATTCAAGATCCTGATGGATACAGGTTCCATGATGTATTTCACCTGGCGCATGCGGCAATTCTTCACTGGTCGCCCACTTTTAGATCTTTAATAAAGCAGAAGCGTAAAAGTAATAAGATTTATGATGAGGCACAAGATAGTGGTCGTGCCATCGTCGTAGAGGAAGGGTTGACTGCCTGGCTATATTCTTATTCCAAAGGCCTTGAATATTTCGATGGGCACGATAGTGTTTCTTTTGATGTATTAAAAATAATTCAAAAATTCGTTCACGGGTATGAAGTCGAAATGTGTCCGTTGAAACTCTGGGAAGACGCTATTCTTCAAGGGTACTCAGTATTTAGAAAAATACGGGAAAATGATGGAGGAATTGTAGTAGGTGATCGTGAAAAGCGAACACTAACATATCGATCAATAGGAAATTAGGATGAGCGCTGAACGCTTTGTCAAAGAATTAGCTCGTTTAAAATTCGATAATACCTTTAATCCCTATTCTGACAAGTGTGATGTTTATGATTATTTTGATTCGCCAAAAAGGCGACGGGATTTGCTTCGAAAAATGCTTGTAGCAGCAGGTAAAGTCGAAGTCGATGCAATTTGGATTGGAAGAGACTTGGGATATCGGGGTGGGCGTAGAACTGGATTAGCTTTAACGGATGATCTGCATTTAGCTCACCATGCAGAAAGATGGGGAGTAACTTGCGATAAGATCACTAAAGGAAACGCGGTGCCTGAGAGGACGGCGACGGTAATTTGGAACGTACTATCACAAATTTCATCTCCTATCTTTTTGTGGAATGTATTTCCTCTTCATCCATTTAGACCTGATTGCGCTTTTAGTAATCGAGCTCACAACTCTATTGAAAGAAAAGCTGGTGAAGAGGTGTTGGCGCTGCTTATTAATTATTTGCGACCGAAGCGATTGATAGCGATCGGAAATGATGCGGAAAGTGCCGCTAGTCAGTTTGTTGATAGGTGTGAAGTTGTTAAGGTTAGGCATCCTAGTTACGGTGGGCAGAATGTCTTTCTTGAACAAATAGAGCTACTTTACGGTATCGATGGAAAGTTACCTTCGAATATGTCTTTGTTTGATTGAAATAAATAAGTCGCTATATCGAAGATGTCAAAGGACATAACAATCAAAGACAGCATCGCCCTGATCTTCCCTCGATTTAACGGACACCAAAATCTAATAGATGAGGTGTCCTATGTCAAAACACAAATGGGGTCAGGTCTTTGATTTATGATTTAGGCAGTGTAGTCGCATAGTGAATTTGGTCATGTGATTAAAAGCGAGATGATCGCCTCTACAACAACACAGACGCTCAATAACTATGGGCGTTGAGGCGGTATGAAAATCAATAATCTTCGGCGTATTAGGTGTTTTTGAACGTCCACTTATTCCCAAACTAGGGCATGCGGTATGAAAGGCTGTTGCGTCACATTAGCGGTCAGTCGCTGTTTCCGCGTTATCTAGACATGTGAACAAGAGAGTGCTTCCCATTAACACATTGGGGAATCACTTAACCCATTGAAATTTATAAAAAACGAGATATGATCAAGAGAAAGGAATGCTTGGCAGAAATAAAGGGAACTAGTCTTCGTTTGACCAACGCTCGCCAATAGCGAGGCCGCTACATCATTGAATTCCCTAGAAATTTTAAATTAACGTAGAAGCCAGCTCCGGGATAAGGGGGCCAAAGTGATATATGGCCTGAGTCGTTATAATAAACTGTTATATGCTCGTATACATCCATAGGTAGATTTGATGAATTTAGAAAATAGAGTGTTGCCATACCTATCTTTAGGAACAGTTACTTTACTGTGTTTCATTTCAACTGTTTTTATTCCAGAAGGTGATTTTAAGAATGTACTCTTATCCGTAGGAGCTAATGGGATATTCTTTTTTATCGCTTACTTTTTCTACGATATTGTTAGGCAATTTATCCTAAAAAAGGAACTTCGATATATCCATCAACATATTAGACAGCAAATATCATCTAGCATATTTAGCTATTTGTACTTCGTGAAAAAGATAGTTTATGGCTATAACCTTGATACGAATACAATTGAAAATATTATGGGTATAGCAAAATTAAAGAAAGGTGAGATTAAAAACCACGTGGCAAACCAAAGTTATTTGGGTTTTCAAATATTTAAATCTTCATCGGAAGTAAGAAGTCTATTTAATGAAATAGGTAAAGACAGTATTTTCTTGAAATTTTCATCCCATTTAGATTCCATTGGGTTATTAAAAATATCAAACAACTTAACGAAGTTGGAGTTAATATATAAAAACCAAGAAAACTTTAGAGCATGTGCAGAGAAAGGGATTGAATTTAAAGTTGTGGATGGAAAAACACTAAATCCTGCGAATGACGATAAATTACTACTAATGAAGTCTACTGCCCATGACTCAAGATTTGTTGTTTACGATAGTGGGTATTTTGAAACGGACACTCGTGAATTACTTTTAAATCGGTATGTCTTAAAACCAGAAGTCGCAGAATTCGTATCAGTTGTAATGCAAGAAACTCTCATACTCATGTCAAACTGGCTGCCTCAGGAAAATGATATTGTTTTCCCAAATAGTATGTTCAGAGTCATAAAAGGTTTCTTTAGTGAAAAAACAGATATGAATAATAAAGAAAGTAACTTGTTTGTTGCTGATATAGTTGAATATAAAAATCGCATATAACAAGTTTGTCAACGAGGACGAATTTTAGCTACGCATTTTGTATTGCCGCTGCGCGTCAGTATCACACAAACTGCTTCGCAAAAATTAGCCTGTTACAAAAGCGTTATGACACTAGTTGCATATCAAGGAAATAGGAAATGACAAAGGCAATATCTATTCAAGTACAAAATGATGACGAAGAAATTCTAAAAACGTTTAATTCCGAAGCAGACTTAGACTTCTTGAAACTTGAAACTTCAAGCTTCGATGGCCAATCAGAAATAGTTACTTTATTAGTAACCTTGACTCCAATGGCTTTAACATTTTTAGGCAAAGTAATCACTGAGCAAATTAAATCAAAAAGATACGTAAAAGTCATATACAAGGGCGTTCAAATTCAAGGTGTAAACGAAAAAAATGTAGCAAAAATACTAGAAGAAATTACGGGTGAGGAAAAATAAATGTCCTCTTCAGGAATGGCGGGGATCACTCCAGAAATTAAAGCATATCTAGAATCAACTAGGCTTGTACTTCCTCAAAGCTATGACAAAAAGTTTCAGGATTTAACTAACCTTATTTATCAGGTTCCGATCGAATATTTAAACATGGTATCTAAGGCATATGAAACGAATGCTGAAATACAAATAGTATATAGCGACTCTCTAAAGTCTGAGGCTGTAACTGTAGGCGGTAAGAACCACATAATTCACGACAGATATTTAGGTCAAGCTCTAAGCATGTTGAATCGCTTATTCTTATATGGAGCATCTAATCACACGAAAATAATATATGCACATAAAATAAATTCTCAAATATTAAGTCGATATGGCTTTTACGAGGAGGCAATATTTTCTGCACAGTGTTATCAAGATCTACGAAATGAAATGGATCACAAAGAAAAACAAGAAGAGGATGGCACTTTAGTTCACGCCAAGTATATACATATTCAGGAGATATTTATTCTTCTTCATGAGCACTCTCACCTTGTATTCAAGAAGAAAGATCAAAACTATAACGAAATTAGAGATGATGTTAATGAATGGCTCAGATCATACATAAAAACAGAACAAAGCACCAAGGAATTGTATAGTACTCTTGTTTCTGATAAATCAATCCCAGAGGAAGAAAGAAAATTTATAGAAGAAAATCTTGAGTCACTTATTAACAACTCAAATATAAAAGCTGACTTTATTAAAGACATAATGAATCGAGACAAACTATTGGAAGAATTTTGTTGTGATCGGCTAGCTATTGTTCATCTTCTTCCATATATAAATCAATCGTCTTTGAGCTCAGAAGAAGCGATTAAAGCAATAATTATTTGTTTTTTGCATCTTAGGTCAATTCAATTGGCCGAGATTAGATGCAGCCTAGAGAATGAAAAAAACTTTGAAAGAAGGAAAAATGAAATTGATTTAGAGGAAAATCTATATGCAACATTTTATCATGCAAGGCTGCACCATATTAAAGATTTCTGCTATCAATTCTTAATAGGCAATGATGACGATATTCAGATTGTTCACGAAGATGTTTCTAATATCATGAGCGATCATTCTGATGACATACTTACACCTATTCAAAATGTATTATCTACATTGCTTTACGATCCAGGACATAGAGAAGAAATGAAACGATCTCTTCAGTACATTCAGGATAATATGCCTAGCGGTCAGTACGATAAAAGAGTCGTTAGTGCAATACTACATTCTGTTCCTAGTAGCGAAGAATGATCGCAAATACAAGGAGTGTCATAACAAGGTGCTGTTGTCGGACAAGTTTTCCGCTAGCGCTCCAAACTTGCCGCAAAACACGGCGTTAAGGTCGTAGATAAGCATACGACTTTCATCAAAATACATGTTTTTGACCGTCCGCTTATTACCAATACCGGCCCTCGGATGCGTTCTAAAGCAGCCGTACCATAAAGCCGCCATAGGCATCTTATGAGTGAAGTTCCAGGCCGAATAATAGAAAATTTCTGCATTATATAACCCTATAAAAAACAATAGATGAACCTAAGTCTCGCCTACTAATACCTACACAATTTGGCTTGTACTTGGTGTTACTGGTGCACCATTGCTTGGTAGTTCGATTTGGTAATCTCTCATTTGTTGCCGCTCCAGTCTAATATGCTTCGCTCGCCTGCTTCGGCTTGTGCATCAATCGCTGCGCTAAGGGCAATGTCAGTTCACTTGGGAAAGCAGTATAGTCCTGCGTATGCATTAAAACCCACGAAGTAATCTTTTCAACAGTATTGCCTTCGCTTTCCAGTACAAATTTGATTAGTGCATCCAGGTAGGGCTTTGATCTGTCGAGGTGGCTGAGAAGACAGGAATTAGCAGGGGGACGCTTTCGAAGATTGCAAATGAGAAGGGCTACAACACAGTAACAGCGAATATTGACAAATTATGTGCTTATTTCGGGTGTCAGGCTTCTGACCTTATGACCTTTATTGAGGACAAGGAATGACCGCTTGGTGTGGTGTTTTTAAGCATTGATCGAACAAAGATAAGAGGTCGGATTAATAAGGGTTGCCACACAATGTGCCACACAACCCGTCACAATTGCGTCACAGCCAATTTCAGGCAAAAAAAAACCCAGACCAGTGGTCTAGGTTTCTTCATATAAGTCACAGACTTATGTTTGGTGCGCCCGGGTGGATTCGAACCACCGACCGCTCGGTTCGTAGCCGAGTACTCTATCCAGCTGAGCTACGGGCGCTCAGGGGGCGTACTATATGGATGTCACCATGCTCTGTCAACGAATTCTGGTTAATATGGTTTAAATTTCTGTTACTGTTCAGAAAATAATCAACATATTGATATTCAAGCCTATTAATCGGTATTTCACTGTGTCCCGCTTACTATTTTAGCCTCGAAATGACGGTATTGCCCAGTGCTGGCCCTTAATCTTCGCTAGGTAATTAAGCTCGGGCAAGCCACACGGGCTGTGGCAAGACTGAGATGTCAGTGTGTTTATCAGGTCTTGGCGCGGGCGGTGACGTCCGTGCCGATTAAGTGGCGATAGAAGAAAATGAACACCCCTGAAAAGGCCATTTGCGCTGCGCCATAAAATATCAAGGTGAAGAAAATCATGTCGCCGATTGGATCAGCCACGCCGACGACAGCAGGGAAGAGCGACGCCTTGATCAAGATGCCCAAGTTAACATTGCGTAGTACAACTTCAATATTAATAGCGGCGGTATCCGGCCAATCAAGCCGCATCGCGCGGGACACTCCAATGGAGAGGGCACAGATTGCGACGATGAACGCCCAAACCACTAGTGCGTTTTGCACGCCGAAGGTGTCCATGTCTAAGCGGCCCGCACCCAATGCTCCAATAACAATTAACAGGATAATGAACAAAGACAAGCGGATGGCCCACTTTGAAATTGTCGGGGCTAGCCGTGGTAAGCGATTCAACACCACCATGCCAATAGCAAGTGGTAGTAAAAGATAGATGAATATTTCTAAAGCAATTTTCCCGGCGGGAATAGCGACTTCTCCCGAAAGATGCTGGTCGACCAGCAGATCAAGCACGATGGGCACTGAGACTAAACAGAGCAAACTGGTAACGGCAGTAATGGCGATGGAAAGCGCCACATGTCCGCGTGCAAAAAAAGTAAAGATGTTGGAGGTGGTGCCGCCTGGAATGGCTGCGCAGAGTGCTAAGCCAATGGCAACGCCGGCAGGCAAGGTGAATCCGATAATGAACAAGTAGCAGGCGAGCGGTACCAAGATGACTTGAATTACTGCGCCGGTAGTAAAGCCCCGAGGATCTCGCACGACTTCCTTAAAATCGCCGGGAGTGAGTGTTGCTCCCATGCCTAGCATCGCAAGCGTTAACTGGCTTGCCGCAAAGATAAATTCGTTGGCAATAAAAAAGTCAAAAGGGTTCATAGGCGAGGGAGTTATTCCTGAAATGGCAGCAGAATTTCTAGCATCCCGCTGGCAGGCAAAGGGTTCATGGCAAATGCCATAAGGAAAGTGGTGCGACGCAATCCTTACTGCGGTTCTTACTCAAAAAAAAGCAAACGCTTAGTGAGGATTAATACTTTTATTGATTCTAATTTATAGTAAGAACAAGACAAGTTGCAACAATTGCTTCAGTGAGGCGATTGATATGGGCTCGCTTAAGTGACCTGATCTCATTCGTGATTATTTTTGAGATAGTTAAATATAGGCCGGCAGGCAATCAGAACGTCCTTAAACCGGCAGGAGCAGCCTCGTTTCCAAGTAAATTAAGGTGTTAGTTCACTTAAAGATTAGGATATCGCTAATTGGCGGGTTCCTGAGCCAAGCCTACTGGACGGCGCGTGGCGAAAGCCTCGGGAATTACGTAAATAAGTGCCGGCAGGGTAGTCGCCGGTTTGATCTGAAAAGATGCGCTCGCCAACTAAAATCTCTTCGCCTTTTGGGTGGTCATGCGCGGAAAGTGCCGATCATGGATTTTAGTGAACGAGACTGATGGCGCTTCTGCGCTCAGCATCTTCTACTGCAGGTGACTGGCGCCAGACGTGAGCTTTGAAGCTGGCTACACGTGTGTTTAGGGTCACGCGTTCGGTGTAGCCAGAGAGATAATGACATTTTCCGCACTATCGACTGAACCTCCTCACGGAGGCTTTGTTAAAACCATGATGTTGCGGCTATGGTGCCGTACGCATCAACATTAAGTCAGCCAGTTGAATATGCGCGTCGCCCAATTCTGGGAAAACTATTTGTAACTCCTTCAGCGAGCTTAAATCAACACCTTTAAAAGCGGTGAGCGGTATATCAATGGCATTTAACAAGGTTTTACGGCTACCGCCCCCCTCGGGATCGCCGGGCGGATAATACAGCGAATCAGAAAACGAGCTTGCCAAGACAGTCGCACTTTGGCCCGCGGTATCGAACAGGCTAAGTGAGAAATCCATCACTATATCTTTATCTGCATTTAAGGTGCTCACGGCTGCGCGTATGCTCAACACATCAAAGTCAGACGCATTGATATCAGGTAGCTGGTTGCTGAGCGTTGCTGTGTTGGTCCACTGCAAAGCCAATTGCGGCGTAATGCTAAAGGTAGTGGCCGATGGACAGCCAACGCCGTCACGGTCTGGGTCACAAATTTCATAAGCAGAAAAACCATCCAAATATATTGCTCCACCTACATCATTCAAGGCCAAGTCTTCGCTGCCGCCAAAGTCATTAATTAACAGGCGGTCTTTGGCGGGTGCATGCACGCTGAGGTGATGACGGTCTTCACATGGGCCGACGCCAGCTGGGCAGGCAAAATCTGGAACTTGAGCCTGACCATTCCAGTATTGGCCGTACTCGGTTTCACCGCCAACATAATACCGGAAGAAAGATGCCATAAAGAACAAGCCCAAGGCGCGTTGCTCTTCTGGGGTATCGCGCTGATTGCTATCAGTATTGGTGCCGCAGAATGAATCACTGCCGGAAGAGTCTGTAATCGTCCAGTCGTCGGTGGTCCATACCGTATTAAAGTAATTATGGTTGCTTCCCATTGTCACAATTTGAAATTTAGGGCTGGGATCATCTGCATCGAGAAAGCGAGAGTCGTCATAAATAAACGCACCCTGAACATCTTCAACATCGCCGTCGCAATAAGGTAGCAAGGTTGCGAAGGTTTCACCGTCTACAAACTCTTGATTGTAATCGGTTGGTGCTAACGCAAAAGTTGCCACAATCTGCTGCGGCTCGGCCTGTTCACGGTTGTAGGCCAAGTAGCGAGCAGCGCCGTCGCCACCACGTGAATGCCCCATAACTCCGATGTGGTTGATATCCAGCGCGCCTACTAGGTTGGTCAAATCGACGTCACCGCTAACTGGTTTGCCGTTATGAATGTCACGAAAGCTGTCTAAGTGGCTCTTAATGAGCTGTGCACGGGCATTCGCACCCGCGTCACCGCTCGACGCCGAGCCGTCGCTGTCATTAATGTCGTTGGCGTCGACTGAAATAACAAAATAACCATGGCTAGCGAGATTCTCCGCTAAGTAATCGTAACCTCGGTAGCTAAACGCCGGATGCACTAGTGGTGTATTCGGGCACTGGTCGTCATCGGCGATCAATATCGGCAGCTGGCCAATTTCGGTCTCGCAGGTTTGATGGCGCCCATGCATTAACAGCACCATTGGCATGGGTGTGCTGGCAGTTTTGGAATAACGTACATAACCATGTACGTCTGATTCGTAACTACGATCGCCTATTGGGTCGGTTACGGTGATACGGCCAAAGTTATAGTCTACGTCTTCAATCACCTCGTTAGGACCTGTAGGCGATGGATCTGCTGCTAATTTTACTAATTCAGCTCTACTGGCACCTGGCGTGGTATCGGTAGAATTTTTTGTGCTGTCTTGGCAAGCTGCAAGGATAGTAAGTGCCATTAAGCCAACCATAGCCCTGATAGGAGAAAATGATATAAAAGATTGCACGGAATGACTCCATAATTAATTTGCTTATGTTAAGCAAATGCCGTGCCACAGAGTTGCCGCGCTAAATCAAAGCCTGCCTTTTAAACATTAAGTCTAAAATGCACCACGTCACCTTGGCCTTTGGGTACTTGCATGGGGGCCGCACCTTTCAGGTTTGAAGAAAATAAAACCAGATTTTGAGAGGAATAGCCCAAGACATCACGCTTAACAACTGCTCAATACGATATAGCGTTTTCCGGATGTTCCATAAATATCGTGGGTCCCGGGGCTCGGATTATCGGAAGCCTATCGTGGGGTATTCTGTTTTAGTATGTGTAGGCTAAGTAAGTTAGCGAAAGAGCATTAGCTCATCTCTTATTTGTCATTGATGCGATGCAGCTGGGTATATTTTATTATGTGTTATCGCCCTGTATATAGCGCTAATAAGAGAGCGCCTTAACAAAAACTATAAAGTAGGTAGAGATAAAATTCGATCAAAAATATACCTTTAATGACCAGCACAAGTTGGATAATATGTGCCAAAATAGCGTTATTAAGAATGATAACTGAGGTGGATAGGGGTGTTATGAAAAGTACACTAGTATTTATTATATTGGCAGCAAACTTATTGTCATTTGCTTCTAATGTGTCGGCAGATAAAACTATTTTGGCTGGAGGATGTTTTTGGTGTATGGAGTCAGATTTCGAAAAACTTGAGGGTGTAACTGATGTGGTCTCAGGATTTACCGGCGGAAGCTTAAAGAACCCGACATACAATGGTAACCATAAGGGTCATTTTGAAGCGGTTGAGATTACCTATGATCCTAATAAGGTAAGTTATAAAAATTTATTAGATTATTACTGGGTTAATGTCGATCCCTTTGATTCGAGAGGGCAGTTTTGTGATAAAGGTGAAAGTTATTTAAGTGCGATTTTCGTTGCGAACGAAGCGGAAAAAAATATTGCCGAACAGTCTAAACGAGACGTTGAGAGTAAATTCCCTAATAATAAAGTGGTTACGCCTATTTTAAGTGCTTCTACTTTTTATCCGATTAAAGGTGACGAAAGTTATCATCAAGACTTTTATAAGAAAAGTCCGATTCGTTACAAGGCTTATCGTTGGAACTGCGGACGTGATAAGCGCTTAAAAGAACTATGGGGCGATGAGGCTGTTCATTGAAAATGGTTATAACAGCAGTATTAGTGCAGCGCTAGAAAACAGCACTTTAGTCCGTACAATGTTTTAGTGATTTTTTATCTGGCAATTGATCTACTTCAGATGTTGGGAATATAGCTGTAATAGAAGTCTTTTTAAATTTAGGCTGCAACACCTACAAACTATTAAGCGCAGTTGCGGCCGCCGTTACCTTACTTGTAAAAATTGAATTTTTTGGGATCACCGAAAGTGAGGTAATGAGACTGATGCTCTATCTCCGAATTAGCTGTTTAGCGATATGGCATGACGTGTGAAAAGATATATTGCCATCGTTTTGCGCTGCGCTTCTCCGATATTTTTATAATCCGCTAAGTAGTCTACGATACAACGGTTAGGTGACATCGTTAACTCATCTGCAGATGGCGCGATAATTGCTGAGGTTTGGTGCCGTATTTATTTGGAGATTGCTTTATGCGCTTTGCTAATCCTAGTCGCGCTGTTGTTGTGTTGTGCTCCACCTTTTCCCTAATTTTGCTTGCAGCCTGCGGGCCTTTGAATTCCTCCTCAAGCTCTAGCAGTAAGCCAATCGCAAAACCGCCAGAACGCTTCGAGCTACTGGAGGCGACGGTGGCAGATATTCAGGCGGGATTTCGCGGCGAGCAGGTCGATGCCGCCGGTAAACCCTTGAGTTGTGTCGGACTGGCTGAACAGTATCTTGATCGGATCGAGGCGCTGGACACTTCGCCGGAAACGGGGTTGCCGATCAGTAGTATGGTCAGCATTAACCCTCAGTGGCAGGCACAGGCACAGGCACTGGATGTCGCTTTTGCAGCTAGCGGCCCGGTGGGATCGCTGCATTGTGTGCCGGTGATTCTAAAAGATCTCTACGATACCTTCGATTTTCCGACTACGGCTTCTTCCCTCGCCTTGGCTGGTTCACAGCCGCCTGATGATGCCTTCACTGTTTCGCGCCTCCGCGAAGCAGGTGCACTTATTTTGGGCAAAGCGGGTATGAGTGAGTACGCTTATTGGACTCAGAGTTTGAACAGTGTTTCGCAGCGTATTGGTACGCCTTACAACACTAATATGGATTCCGGTGGTTCTAGTGGCGGTTCTGCGGCCGCCATCGCGGCTAACTTCGGCCTGCTGGGAACGGGGTCAGACACGTGCGCGTCGATTCGTTTACCGCCGGCAAATAACAGCTTGGTGGGTGTGCGTTCCACGGTAGGTTTGGTGTCACAGGATGGGCTAGTACCGCTGTCGCACACCATGGATGTTGGCGGTCCGATTACGCGTACGGTCCGCGATGCAGCGCTAATGCTGGACGTTATGGCGGGCGTTGATTCTGCCGACCCGAGAACTCATGTTGCCGACCGTTCACAGCCCACCAGCTATGTCGATTTCTTAGACGCGAGCGCGCTGCAGGGTAAGCGGATAGGGGTGCTGCGAAGCTACGGTGGCACCGACGCATTCGGAGATAATGCTGATGTTAATGCATCAATGACTCAGGCGCTTGCCGATTTGGCTGCGGCGGGTGCAGAGATTGTTGACCCAGTAATGCTGCCGGACTTCAGCGATATCTCCAAACTGCTCATTGTGCAAGAGTTTGCCGATCATATGGATGAGTATCTGGCCAGCTTCGACGCTCCACGAGACAACACGCTAGACATTTTCACCAGCGGTTTGGTACACCCCTTTATCGAAGCTTTGATAGGTGCGAGTCTAGCCGCTCGGGACACCAGCTCCGCCAGTTACTTTGAGGCCCTCGATGAGCGCGAGGCGCTGCGCGAATATGTAGAAGCTGAGATGGATGCACTTGGCTTAGATGCGCTGGTTTATCCGCCTGTGCAAGAGCCCGCTCAGCCCACGGGTTTGGTGCAAACCGACAACTGCAGTTTTAGTAGCACCACGGCCATGCCGTCGATTGTAGTGCCAGCTGGATTTTCGTCTGATACCAAGCCACTGCCGGTGGGTATTGAGTTTTTTGGCCGCCGCTGGGATGAAGCGGGTTTGTTTGGCATCGCCTATGCGTTTGAACAGGCGACTGAGCACCGCCGACGTCCGGCGCTGCCGGGCGATCCAGCACCCTAGCGCGAGTCGGTCAATGCGAGATGGAAGATCTTGCACTAGACCACTCATAGGACTTCCTCCTAGGATGATAAATTGTCTGAGCTAATCGGAGCCTTCAAGTAGCCCCAGCATCCATAATCCTATGGATGCGCGGAGCTGGGGAGCAAGGGCGCAAGAATTAAGAGCCAAGAATGGCTCGGTTAATGACTTTATTCGACAGCGCTCAACGATGTCGCTATCTGCTGTATCAAGGGCCGGATACATTGGCGATCATATTTTAGTAGCGCCATGTCTTCTGGCTCGTATTGAATGCTGGCGCCAGGGCCTGCAAACATAATCACATTTGGCAGCATAGGATGGTCGTCTTCCCGCACCTCTAATTGCCGAGGATTACCGGCCGCCTCACACCATATTTCCAGATAGTCTTTCCACGATAAGTTTTCGTCACCGACTAAATAGCCTTTGCCACCTTCACCGTTTTCCAGAGCATTGAGCGCGGCTTGGGCCAGTGAGTGTGAGCTGATGTGGTTGGTGCCGCCCGTCGGCGCAAACAATGGCAGATCGGGAATCGCGCCCTGTACATAATGTACCAAGGCGGTAATATGCGGCGTGTCCAGGCCCGCAATTTGCCCCAGTACAAAGGGGGCATTGAGGCAGCAAACTTTAAAGTCAGCGCTGTTCAAAGCACGCACAGCGACATCGGTATTATGGCGTGACGTTACATAGGCGCACTGGCCAATTTGCGCCGGCGCAACAACTGGATAAAATGTGCCGATATAGACTGCCCGCTGAATACCGGCCGCTTTGGCGGCGGTAAAGAATCTTGGTACGGCCACGTCGTTGTATTTGGTATAAAACTCCTCGGGTGTGACCGAGCCATCGTAGGGCAGATTGCGAATATCGGCAGCGGCGGCAAAGACCAAGCTATCAAATCCTGCCAAGCGGCCATCGCCGCAGTCATCATTAACATAATCGCCCTGTAAAAAGGCTAGGGCCGCAAGTACCGGTGCTTGCGGAATCTTGCGCGCCATAATCGTCACGTCATGGCCGTGCTTTCTTAGGTGTAGCGCAATTTCGCCACCGATAAGGCCTGAGCCACCGACAATTAATACATTCATTATTTTTTCCTATGTTAAATTTCCCGCTAGTACATTAATGGCGGAGTACCCATCGATCATGTTGTAAATTAAAATACTCTAAACCGCTTTTGCACATGTTGTTGTCGTTCGGCAATGGCTGCCTTGCGCTGCGCCGCAGAGATACGTGGCGTCTGCGTTGGGAAGCAGGCCGAAATATTATCAAAGGCGACTTTGCGCGCTTTAATATTCGGCCACTGTTCTTGTGGTGGTAATTGGCAGTAGGCCCAGCGATTTGATAAGTAGCCTCGTGTCAGACCGGTGGTGTCAATCCAGTTGGGCAAGCCGGGGTCACGATGGGCTACCACCCAGCGCTGCACGCCATCTTTCGTCACATAGGTCTGAAAACCATTGAGACTGCTTTGGTGATTGGCGTAGTCCGGCGACTCGCCCCATAGGTTGCCAAGGTGGATGCTGGTATACACCGGCTCACCGCTGTAACTGGCCTCAATGTAGAGCGCCTCGTCTTCCGCTAAATCAAAAATACCACCGGCATAAATATTGGTGCTCATACCGCCACCGGTGTCCTTTGACGCGGCGTTGGGCTGGTTGTAGGCATTGACGGGCATATAATAGCGGCCTTGCTCGGCATGGCTTTGATTGCAGTTAAGCACCTTATCGTAGAACGCTAGCCAAAAATGCATTTGGCCGCGAATAATGCCGCCCATATTCCGCAGCTGTTGTGCGCCCCGTTCGCTAGTCAGTGCGGGCGGTTGCTGGCCTTCGGTGTGGAGCGCAGTAATACTCATCTGGATGGCCTGCTCACGCCCCCAATCGTAAAACAGTTGGCGACCACTAATATAACTGGCGAAGCGATCGCCGCCATCGGGATTACGCTTGCTTGGTGGTTTGTGGGTACAAACAAAATTGCCGTTATAGTCCTCGGGTTTTTCTGGCCCTAACAATATTTCAAAATCACCATTTTCTGCGATCAGTAGGGAAGACGTATCCAAACTACCAAAGCCCGTGCGGTCACCTGCTACTAACTCGCGCAAATCGCCGCTGTCGCCAGACATCGCGCCCTTGTGTACTTCAAAAATCACATACTGTGGTGCCAATGGGCCTTGCTCCGCGCGGGGCTCACCTCGCCAGTGACGGCTGTCCGCCGCGTTGCCGTGCACTTTGTAGTGCTTACTACCATCGATGGGCGCATAGAAATATATCGCGTCGGCATTATCGATAGTCGCTTTGTTATACACCGACAGACCGTTGCGAAATACGGGGAAATCGGCGTCTTCGTGAAAGGCGCGTTCAACGGCGTGATGAATAAAACCGGAGAGATAACGATAGCCCTCGGCCAAGCTGCGATCACTGGCGTCCGGTGGAAAGTAGTCGGGATTATCGATGGCATCACGTGCCAATTGCAGTTCAGCAATCATGTCATCCCACGCTGCCTTAAGCTTTTCCTTGCTGGCTGAGACGTCCACCTCGCTGCTAGATTTACGAGTGCTGGCTGATGGCTTATCCATTAATCTGCTCCATTGTCTGAGGGCCATTTCTATCGCTTAAGCGCGGCCATTGGTATTCGTCAAACAAATCGTCGAGCTGGGCTTCAATCTGTTTATGGGACAGTTCGTAATCTTTAATCGTGTACTCAAAGTGGGTTTTGTGACTGCGCTCTGTGTTTTCCTGAGCGTCTAAGTAGGCATCAAAATCATCTGACAAGGGCATTGCCAAGGCCTTATAAATTTTATGGACTGTCTTTCGTGGCTCCGCGGTGATGTCGCGGTAATCGACAAAGGCGTGAAGGGTGTCTGGGTGCGCTGTGAGTACTTGACGAGGGTGGCGCATTGAATCAAAAGAAATAGCCATCATCTCGCGGAGTGAAGCGGCGTATTGCTCAGGCGTCCACCCCTTGGCCCGCCAGCTTAACTCCAGCAGTTTCAAGGTGCTGGGAATGCAGTCGTTGGGGTTGCGCATCAGCACCACAATACGGGCATCGGCAAAGGTCTCGATGATCGCGCCCACCCAGCCACACATCAGTGGGTTTTTACTGAGGTGGATGCGATTACCGCCATTTAATAACAGCTGGCGTTTAAGGCATTCGCGATAGTGATGCATCCAGCGCCGGCTTTTTTTGGCGGACATTTGGTCAAGGTGATACAAATCAATCTTATCCATCATCGGTACATCAATCGCCCACTGTTGGGTGACGAACGCAGCCCGCATTACAAATTGATCTTCCTCTGCGTTCCATAAACTCATATTGTGAATATGACGAAATTTACCAAAGGTCTTATCATCCCACTTTGTCAGATAGCGCTTGCAGGGCGCCCCCAATAAACGGTCGAGTCGGCCCAGGCCGCGAATTACCTTTTTCTGAAGCAGTGATGGAAAAAACAATTCCCAATATAGAAAATAACTAAAATTATCGCCATCTGCGGCCAGCAGGCGATGGCACAAGGTGGTGCCGCTGCGAGCGTGACCAACAATAAAGACTGGCTTGTGAACTTGCTGAAACCACAGTCGTGGGAAGAAGAGATAATCCAATAAAAAGCATAGACCGTGAAATCCGCTTGCCAAGGGCAGCCACAGCAGTAACCTCAGCAGTGTTAGCTGTCGGCCTGGCCAGTTTTTTAAAAACCATACATGTCGTAAAACTCGGGCATAATACCCAAAGTCAAAATACATAAGAAAAGCCCGTCGGTATTAACAATAGGGTCCCAGCCTAGAGGCTTGAACAGGCTGTTAACAACTGGCATTCTCACTTTTCAACAGCAGGCATAAGTGGTTGAATTATAATAATAATTTTTTATTGTCGTGGGCGTTTAAATGGCCCGCTTACATTTTTGAGCGAGTGTTAGGGTAATGACGGAGAAGCAACCACCACGAGCGCGCAAGCGCCCTAAGCAGAGTCGCGCTCTGTTTACTGTGCATGCGATTCAACAAGCGTGTCTCAAAATTCTAGATGAAGAGGGTGCTGGCAAACTTACCACTCAGCGTATTGCCGATGTTGCTGGGGTGAATATCGCGTCGCTATACCAGTATTTTCCTAGTAAAGAAGCGATTCTGGCCGATGTTTACGACAAGGCTATCGTGGATATAGCTGAGCAGACCAGCAAACGCTTTCAGGAACTTAACACCCTTTCAAATCGCTCCGTAAGTGACACGCTGGCTACCATCATCGATTTAGAGTGCGAACAATTATTGGCGCTACTCAAACTTGATCCCGCCTTCTTCCGTGAATATAAACACAGCTTTGATATTCATCGTCGCGTTGACGAGCTCACACAGTCTCAGAACAATCCATCTTGGCAGCAATGGCTAGAGCCCTGGTTGGCTAGCCATCAATGCAAGGGTAACCCGCGTTTTCGCGGGCAATTAATTGAGCAGACTCTGCAGGGCAATCTCCAATACGCATTGCTGGAGCAGCCTTCATTATTGGATGACCATGAATTTAGGCAGGCGCTTTTGCAGCTACTGCTTGCTTATCTGAGCTAAGCAAGCAAGGCGATAGATTTAGCCACCTTTGGAAACCGGTATAAGCGCACCTGAAATAGATCTCGCCGCTGGTGATATTAGAAAACTGATAATTTCAGCGATTGAGTTCGGTGTTACCCACTGGTTGGTATCTGCATCTGGCATGCTGTTTCTGTTTGCTTGGGTGTCGATGATGCTGGGCAAAATTGCATTGACGGTGACCGGTGTGTGCAATAATTCTTTAGACAAGGCTTCGGTGAAGCGGTGTATTCCTGCTTTTGACGCGGCGTAAGCACTGAGACCGGCATCAGCAGATAATGCCCCCAGCGCACCCATATTAATAATGCGACCGGCGGCACTCTTTCTTATTTCAGGCATGGCTAGTTTAGTCATGGTCACTGCGGTTAATAAATTCATTGCGTTCATTCGCTCCCAACTTGAGATTGGAGCCTCTTCGAACGTCGCCCAGGAAAAGCCGCCGGCGATATTAAGGAGTACGTCTATGCCGTCGAATGCTTCTGTAACACGGGTAATGACCTGCTCGCAGTCTTTTGCTTTGGTCAGGTCTACTCCGGCTAAATCAAGTATGCCGTGACTCTTTTCGCTGGGGGCGGCGGCGAAATCGACGCGGCAGACCTTGTGTCCTTGTTGGGCTAGCGCTTTGGATACTGCCGAGCCCAGTTCGCCGAATCCACCGGTAACGATAATATTTAACTGCGACATTCTTGGATCTCCAATTGTTTATTGTAATATTGGTCAGTGAGCTTAGACGCTCATTCTGAGTTCAAGCTGGTGGCGTCTTCTCGATTTAAAATCGCCCGCGTTGCTTTCTGGCGACAATGGTACATCCTTTGCGCCGAGTAAATGCCGTTTTATCGAAGGCGCTATAGAGGAAATGCGTCAGTGACCCATGCTCTTCAATCGTTCCATAGCTCAATCTGAAGTTGTGTGTGGCATAACCTTCTTGTAACCCGGCGGGATCGCTATCTGTGGTTAAGAACGCATCATCAATAAAGTTCAAATCCCATGCGAACTGCAGATCGCATATATGGTCTTTGTGAGGTGATATCCATATGATAGCGGATAATACTATTATCCAAGGATTGTGGGGTTGTTGCCAACTGTAATATGATAGTTAGATTGTGAGCGTGTCTATTTAGCATACAGGGTGAGGGTTAATCCCATGGTTGGGTTCGGTGTAAATAAGTTGGCGCGAGCGTCGTTCCCGCTAGTGATGGCAGTTATTTTGATGGGCAGTTTGAGCTCGCTGGCGCAGGATGCGGCCGCTGATTCTGTCGATGCCGATTCTTATGCGTCAACGGTATTTGCGGCGGCGCGGCCATGGCTCTTGGTTGCGACGCGAGACGGGACCCAGGTTTACCGAAGTGAAATCGAGGGTTCGCCCTACTTTGCGATTAAAGCTATTACCTTGATCAAGTCTGATGTTGAGTCGGTTGTTGGGGCTTTTGATGGCAAACATGCGCAAAAGAACGGCTGTAGTCCCTGGCGCAAAATGTGCAAGACGTCTCGGGTGTTGAGCAAGCCGACAGAGCTGTCGAGCTATGTATACAGCGTACTCGATATGCCTTGGCCTTTGTCAGACCGTGATATAGTCGCGCGCAGTCAATTGACGATCGACGATGAGCGCGGTGTGGTCACCCTCGATATTGTCTCCGATGCATCGCACTACCCGCTTCAGGATCACATTCGGGCTGATGCCAATATCCGCTATGTTTTTCGTCGCCTTGAGGGAAACCTGACCGAGGTGATCTATACGAATCATACCAATTTAAATGGTGGGGTACCGGCGAGTTTATTTAATTCACAAGTGGTCTCATCGACTGCAAAAGAGATGTCGGCGCTCAAGCGTTTTGTTGAGTCTTAGTGGCGCCGGCACCCATTCGATCAAGGGAATATCATGGTTAAACGCGCAGAGCTTAGCGGCGCAGCTGGTCACTATCGTATTTCTGAGCTGGTAGAGAAGTCAGGTGCCACTCGGGAGATGATTAAGTACTATCTGCGCGATAATTTATTGCCCCCCGCTATTAAGCCACGTCCGAATCTGGCGCTTTACTCAGATCAACATGTACAGTTGATCGCCGTGATTCAGCGTTTGCAAAAACAAACTAGGCTGTCTCTAACACAGATAGCAGAAATTATTGCCGAGCAAGATTATGATCCTCGGCGTTTAGAGATACAGCTGCTCTCCGGTAAGTTTAGCCGGCAGCACGGAGGCACTATTAATCCGCTGAAGGACGGCCAAAGTCCTAGTCAGCGGGGCTTAAATTTTAGCGTTCAATTTGTTGCTGAACTTCGCGAATACGGGCTGCTGAGAGACGATGAAGTGATGTCTGCTGACGACGAGAATATCGCCAGCCTGTTGTGGAACGCCCGCGAGATAGGGCTGTCTCTGAGCCTATTTTCTGAAGCTCACAAGTCGCTGGTTTCGCTGGCAGAACTGCAGATTAATTCGCTGATCAAAACCCTGCCTGTTACCGGTGATTTCAGCAAGAGCATTGTAAATCACGAAGAGGCCGACCAGCTTTTCAATCGCTGGCTTATTACCGACAAGACGCAGATATTGCGCCACAAATATCAGCAGATTCTTGATGATACCGAGCGGGACATGGCCCATAGCGTAGAGGCGATTTATATTCCCAGCGCGGTCTTTTACAAGCGTTTTGGGGTGGGTAATGATATTGCAAACTGGCAGAGCAGTGTTAGAGAGAGTGGAACTGGCAGTCATCGCGCGCAGGAATATGCCGCCGCCGCGGTGATGCTTGCCGACTACGAGTACGCCGTGGAGCTTTGCGATGCTAGTTTGGCTGCTGGTAATGACCCACAGCATTTTTGGGCAGTTAAATGTGTCGCTTTTACGATGCAAAAGCGTATGGCTGACGCGGGAGAGTGCTTAAAACATCTTAAAAGCACTGCTGAAAACTCGATTTGGTTTTTCACCGCAAGGCTGTTGTATTTGCTTTTACAGGGCGCGGAACTCGGCGCAATATCGGATGCTTCGAAAACAATGGGTGAAGCATTATTGCTTTATCAGCGTGCAATGAGCGAATGCTCTGCTGGCAATGCGATGGAAGAATTGGATGTGAAGCTGCTGCGAGGTCGCGCTTGCGTGATGTTTTCACAATGGCTACCACCAGATCAACAGGCAGTGGAATCGCTGCGCGAAATAGTGGAGATCGTTGGCAGCGCGAGCGCCGCAGAACTGTCATTGCCGTCCGAAGCCGTCCGCGTCATGTATCAAATCTACGGTCATTATTATTTGGCGAAGCTACTTGATGCCACCGATGAATCCCCGCAGGCTCGGCAGCATTATGAGAAAGTCATGCTGCTAGATCCAGCGTCCAATTTCGGTGAGTACGCCTATCTGAGGTTGGCAGAGTAAATCGGCCGAAAGAGCGAACTCGCCAGCGCGTTAATTTGACCAGTACACATATTCGTCGTCCTCGGCGTCCGGCTGGCTATGATCCTTATCAATATTGACGGGGTTAGCAATCATTGCCTGCCAGGCGGGAGACGCTTGCTCGGCGTTGTGTGCGTTTAGTGCTGCCATTAATTCCTTTACCTTGTCCGGGTGTAGTTCCGCGAGGTTATTTCGTTCTGTTGGATCATTGCGCATATCGAAAAGCCAAACCCTGCCCGGTGGGTCACTGATATTTAGCTTCCAGCCATCTACCATCGCCGTTTGTGATGCGCCGCTGCGCCAAAAAAAGGCTTTATGCGGCGCATCAGATCGCTGGCCGGTGAGGAATGGAAGCAGACGGACCCCGTCAATTGTTCGGTCGGTGGGGAGTGCCGCTCCGGCGGCCTCGGCGGCAGTGGCGCCATTAGTATCAGCAGGGTTATGGGTATTAATAATCGGCCGCGCATAGCGGAATCTTTTAGAAATTAGCGGATAATATTATTATCTGATTGCTAATTTTTAATCACTTTTGTCGGGGGTGGTCAATCTTAGCTTGCGGGTCACTAGCGGCTTTAGTTCTAGTAAACCCTAATTTAACTGACAATATTGGAAGTCAAATAGTGGATGTAAAGATCAAGTATAAAACCATCGGCCACACCATTAAGAGTGTGGAAGACTTCTTTGGGCATCTTGCCGATATACCGGTAACTCTCAGCTATTTCCCCAAACTTAAACCCTTGGTAGCTCTGGACTCGCAACGGTATCAGTGGGAATTCGAGCGTATGGGTATGGGAGGTATTCATCATGATCTGCTGTTTGCCACGGAATTCAGCATTGATGAAGGCAGCGGTCTGATTCGCTTTGCCGCCTTGAGGGGTGTTGGCAATGCCACGCTATCTGGACTTTTCACCACTATCGAGGACGACAAAGGGACTCACTGCGCACTGGAGGTTGAGGGCGTTTTAAAAGGATTCAAGGTGCCGCGCCTGCTGCATCTGCCAGCCAAGCCGGTGATCCGCAAGCAGTTTGATGCGATGGTGTCGCAATTTGTGGCGAATGTGATGACAGCCTATGGCTGAAAAGCGGAATTGTAGATGGTGTGAAACACCGATTTTGTGGGGCGATAGTTGACATTGCATTAGCGGATAATTATATTATCCATATAGCCACGAAGGAGTAGGTGACATGAATACAGCAGCCGCGTCGCAACAATCGTTTACCGACAACCCTATCGAGGTCCGCAAGTTTGAACCCGACACCTCGCAGGTGAGTGAATACTACTTTGATAACGATCCCTTCAAAACGCACTTCATGAATGCCATGTCGATTACGTTTCCAGAGGGTGAGCGTTACTTTTTGCGTTCGGTGCTGGCATATCGGGAGGAGATTAGCGATCCAAAGCTGCATGAGGAGATCCAGCAGTTCTGCGCTCAAGAGGCACAACATTCTTTGGTCCATATGAAGTTGAACGAGTCGCCCAAGCACTTCGGCTATCCCATGGATGAGATAGAGGCTTTCGTTGCCAAGATGCTAAGAGCGAGAACAGCAGCTGGGAAAAAGAGTGCGGCGTGGCGGCGCTACAATCTAGCTGTCACGGTATGCCTAGAGCATTTCACCGCGGTCTTAGCCAATCAGGTGTTGAAGAAACCAGAGGTCATGTTTGATGGTCTGGATCCGGCTATTCGATCCTTATATCAGTGGCATGCGGTGGAAGAAATTGAGCACCGCGCAGTGGCTTTTGACGTTTACAAGGCGACCGGCGGCAGCGGCCTAGTGTTGCGCTTAGTTATGCTGACTACCAGCCTGATGTTCTTGTTTAGCAGCCTCAGAATTACCTATATATTACTTCGTAAAAGGGGTCACACTAAGCGCTTGTCTACCTGGAAAAGTGGGTTAAGGTATCTGTTTTTACCCCCTCAGGGTATGTTGTTTAGGGTTCTGCCCGACTGGCTAACGTTTTTTCTGCCGGGATTTCACCCGTCTAAATACCATTGCGACTTAGACACAACAGCGGTCTTACACGAAGTTGGTCAGTACTTGCGGCCGGCGGACTCTGTTTAGAGATGTCAGTGGATAGACTCAGAGTCCTCAGTAGATAGGGGCCTATAAGCTCAGGCGACATTCTCGGCGGTATTCGCATCACCCAAACCTTGCGACTTGTTTGGACTCGCTTCTGAGGTCGAGAGTGGCGCGCGCGATATTTATAGAATAATAAAATTATAATTATAATAATGATTCGAGAAAAATATGCGTATAAAAAAGTGTACTGTAGTGACAGTGAGTGCAGTTTTAATGCACTCCACACTGGCATTGGCGCAGTCCGGAGTGAGCCAGACTGACTCAAAATCCGCGCGTTTAGAAGAGGTATTAGTGACCGCTCAAAAACGTAGCGAGAACATCCGTGATGTGCCAATTTCGATCACCGTTATGAGCGAACAGTTTCTAGACGAGCAAGGCATCACCAACGTCAATGAGCTGTCGCAGCTCGCCCCAAATTTGGTCATTTCCGCGAGTCCATCGTTTAGCTTCGTTACGATGCGCGGCCTAGGCTCGGGCAACAATAAAGGTTTTGAGCGCTCCGTGTCCCTAGCAATCGACGGTATTTATTACGGCCGGCAGGATTATCTGCTTGAGGCCTTGGCTGACGTTAAGCAGGTGGAAGTCTTGCGTGGGCCGCAGGGCACATTGTTTGGTAAAAATGCCATCGCCGGTGCCCTTAATATCACCACCGGGCAAGCCACCGATGAGTTTACTGGCAAGCTCGCTGTGCAAGGTGGTGACCTCAATCGGGAAAGGGCTCGCTTCGCACTAGCGGGCCCTTTGATCGACGGTGTTTTGAACTTCCGCGTGAGTCATGATCAAGATAAGTATGATGGTTACATAAGAAATTCAGTCTTTGATCTTGACCCCGCAGATAACCCCCATCGGCAGAATGTGGATGAGTTTGAGTCCGCTAGGGATGCGCGAATAAGCAGGCTCAAATTGCATGCGCCTAACTGGATTGAAGGCCTCGATATTAATTTTTCAGCGACCCGCGCCAAGGTCTTCGGCAATGGCGTCGGCCTGCAACTGACCAAGGCGGAAGACTACACCTTAGAGGTTTCGCGGCGTTACGATCCGCAGATAGAGTCGGATAATAGTGATCATCAGGGGTCTATCAATCAGCGCGAAGACACAAATCGCATTGGCAACAGCTACTCATTGCAGTTCGATTACACCTTGAGTGATTATTTACTGACGGCGGTTATTGGCCATTCTTTTTTTAATCGGGATCAAATGTTTGATGCTGATATGGGGCCAGTAGATGCGCTTCGCATGGATGTTGATGACTACTACGCGCAGAGCACGGTCGAGTTTCGTGTGGCGTCGCCACAGGGAGAATGGTTGGAGTGGGTTGCTGGCGCTTACCTGTTTGATGCCGATATTATCGGTAATACTCGGATTTTCTTGAATACCCTGAAGACGCTGGAAATTTTGGAAGCCGCCCGCACCGGAGGTGTTAGTCCTGTGGTGGGGCTGGCAAACATGCTCGGGCTTAATAATGCAGTAGCGGCATCACAGAATAATGAGCGCTTCTTTGATCAAAATACCCGCTCGCTGGCGCTGTTTGGCCAGACTACTTGGAATGTGACGGATAAGCTTGCGCTGATTGCTGGCTTGCGAGTGTCCAAAGAAAGAAAGGTAGCTCAAGGAATTTTAGCGTATCCGGATGCATCATCAGAAGGCGTGTTTAATATCTTTCTTGGTGAAGAAGGCTACGATGAGCGCGGGGATCGCACCGAAGATGATGTCTCGCCAAAGTTAAGCGTGCGCTACACTTTGAGCGACGAAATTACTGTTTACGGTACCTACGCCACTGCATTTAAAGCGGGTGGCTACAACGAACAGGCTGTTACCAAGGATAATTTCACCTTTGAACCTGAGCAGGCAAGCACGCTTGAGACAGGTGTGAAAACCCGTTTTTACGGCGGTGCCGCGACCCTTAATGTCGGTTTATTTTATACCGAGTTTGATGATCTGCAGGTCAGTTTATTCGACGGCCTAAATTTCTCGGTAGGTAATGCCGCAACCGCTACCAGCTACGGCGCTGAAGTTGATGGCCAGCTCATTCCTAATTCTTGGTTGGTCCTGGGTGGTTCCATTGCCTACCTGCATGCCCGTTATGACGAGTTCACCGCTGGCCAATGTCCGTTTACCCCAGAATCAGAGTCTGGCGACGTCTGTGACTTGAGTGGCCGAGAGTTGTCGCGGGCACCGGAATGGGAGGTAAGTTTTACACCCCTAATCAGTTTGAGCCGCATGATTCCCTTGCTAGGAGAGAGTATTCCGGTGGATATAGGTGTGGGTATAACAATGACTTACCGATCTCACCTTTATACTACCGTGGATCTGGATCCCGTGGACTCTATGGGTGGGCATACTGAAGTCGGTGGTGGCTTAAAGTTTGCTGGTTTGGATGGAGACTGGGAAGTTGCAGTCAGTGTTAAAAATGCAACTGATAAAACGATCTTACTGGGTGGCAATGATGTGCCGATACAACCCGGCTCTCATGCTGGAGTAATGGCTGGGGGTAGACGAATTTTTGCAGAATTTACTTATCATTTGTGAGGCTTGAATAACGATGGAAACTCTCGACATGCTAATAATCGGTGCCGGCATTTCGGGTATCGGTGCGGCTGTTCACTATAAAAAGCACTTTCCCGAAAAGACCTACACTATAGTGGAGTCGCGCCAAGCCATTGGCGGAACCTGGGATCTTTTCCGCTACCCCGGTATCCGTTCGGACTCGGACATGTTCACCTTCGGCTATAAATTCAAGCCGTGGACGTCACGTAAGGCAATATCGCCGGGTGAAGACATTCGCGCCTACCTAAGCGAGACCGCTCAGGAATTTGGTTTAGATAAAAACATCCGCTTTGGTAAACGTTTGGTCGCGGCTAACTGGTGCAGTGACGCCCAATGTTGGCAGTGCGATATCAAGGAAATGGCCAGCGGTGAGATCACGCGTATGGCTTCGCGTTTTCTATTTATATGCAGTGGGTATTACAACTACGAGCAAGGCTACACGCCGGACTTCGCCGGTCGGGAAGATTTTAAAGGTCCCATTATTCACCCGCAGCACTGGCCGGAAGAACTGGATTATTCAGGTAAGCGGGTCATTATTATCGGCAGTGGCGCAACCGCCATGACCTTGGCACCTAACCTAGTTAAAGGCGGCGCCAAGGTGACCATGCTGCAGCGCTCGCCGACTTATGTCATTGGCGCGCCTGAGGAAGATGCGTTGGCCAATCGCCTGCGAGGCAAGCTCCCAGAAAAATGGACACACAGTATTGTGCGTTGGAAGAACATTCTGATGCAGATGTTCTTCTATCAGCTCTCCAAGCGGAGGCCGGTCGTCGCCAAGCGCTTCCTGCTCGGTCAGCTACGTCAGAAACTGGGTCCGGAATACGACATCAAGAAGCATTTCACACCAAGCTATAATCCCTGGGATCAGCGGGTGTGCCTGGTGCCGAACGGTGATTTGTTTCGATCCATTAGGGAGGGTCAGGTCACCATGGTCACTGACCATATTGAGAACTTTAATGCCGACGGAATAAAGCTGCAGTCGGGTGAACAGCTGAATGCCGATATTATTATCACGGCAACAGGTTTAAGAATGGAGGTGCTCAAAGACGTTTCACTGTCTTTAGACAAGCAGCCCGTCAACTTGCCAGATTTGTACAATTATAAAGGTGTGATGCTCAGCAGCATGCCGAATTTTGCTTACTCGGTCGGTTACACCAATGCATCATGGACTTTGAAGACCGATTTGGTAGACGATTACGTGTGCCGACTGATCCGTTACATGGATAAGAAGGATTTCAGTGTGGTGCGCCCCGAGATCCCTGCCGAAGGAATCACAGAGGCAGTTAAAATAGATCTGCTATCTGGCTACGTTCAGCGGGCGATGGATTCGCTGCCAAAACAAGGCACTAAAATGCCGTGGAGTTTGCATATGAATTACATCCGCGACATTTGGGCACTGCGTTACTTACGTCTGGGTGGTCTGCGCTTTGATAAGCGTGTCACTGCAGTAGACAAAGAAGCGGTTTATCCAGCAACGGCAGAATAATTATTTTACAAAATATTAATTCACGAAATAATCTAATAATAAATTAGCTGTCATTACTGGCGGTAGCCCTGCTATTCGCCTTTTTATTAGCTGTGCTGCTGCGTTATTGAGGGGGCACTTGGTTACTGAGATGGGTAGTAAAGACAGTCAGCGTACAAAAGTTCGCTCGAGAAATTCGTGAAATTGTCGTCATTGAGAATAGATTTTTCGATATCAGCGTGTAGTTAACTGCAGACCTAAAGACTGAAAATAAAATGCGAGATAATAAGACATCGAACTAAAAGGGATTTGAAATGAGTAAGAAAGTAATTGCTGTGGCGGTCTTGATTAGCGTAGGTGGGGCTGCCCTGTGGTTTAGTCAACGACAACCTAGTGTCGGCGCAGAGCACCTTGTCGACACCTTACGCAGTAAAATATTTGAGGCGGATTACCGCGTTTTATCACTGCCGGCTCCCGCAGATCAAGATCAAAGGGTAGTTGAGGATGGCTCGCGTCGGCCGTTTTTTGGCGATGTTCATGTCCATACTACCCTGTCATTCGATGGCTTTTCGGTGGGCACTATTGCTACGCCGGCAGATGCTTATCGCTACGCTCGCGGCGAGCCGCTGCAGCATCCGGCTGGTTTTGAAATGAAATTGCGAGAGCCGCTGGATTTCTATGCGGTAAGCGATCACGCCATGTTTATGGGGGTCGCTCGGGAAGCCGCTACTGTGGGTACCGCTTATTCCAAGCACAATTCATCTCAGAGTATTCATGGCTTAAATGATCCTGAGCGACGGGGTACGGACCTACTGAGTACCTTAAAGCGCATAAAGGCATTTTCAAATTTCCTGCCCGAAAATGTGAATGCGATTAAATCAGGTGAAATTCCTGTCAGTGATGCGCTTGACGTGATGTCGGCCGCTTGGCGCGAAACAGTGGAAGCCGCGCGGCGCTATAACGATCCAGGTAAATTTACCACCTT
Organism: Zhongshania sp.; assembly: GCF_047636175.1. Taxonomy (GTDB): domain Bacteria; phylum Pseudomonadota; class Gammaproteobacteria; order Pseudomonadales; family Spongiibacteraceae; genus Spongiibacter. The sequence goes on from NZ_JBLIKC010000023.1 coordinate 49,197, forward strand.
GGTGGCCTATGAATTTACCTCTACGGCAGCCGATGCCGGCAATCTACACCGCAACGTTATCTTTCGGAATACTGAGCAACTGCCAGTGCAACCTTTTTCTACCTTGCACTCTGCGAATCCCGAAGATTTATGGGACTGGATGGACGCAATGCGTGAGCAGGGCGTAGAGAGTTTAGCGATTCCTCATAATTCCAATGGTTCCAACGGTCATATGTTTGAAATGACCATGAGCGATGGCAGCCCGATTGATGCGGCTTATGTTCAGCAGCGATTGCGCAACGAACCGGTGGTCGAAATTACTCAAATTAAGGGGACCTCGGAAACCCATCCCGCCTTGTCGACACGGGATGAATGGGCTGGTTTCGAAATCACCAATGAGCGTGTCGCCTCCTCCTTGATGAGCGTGCCTGAGGGCAGTTATGTGCGCCATGCTCTGAAACGGGGACTGGTTTTAGAAAAAATGGGAATAGGCAATCCTTATGACTTTGCCGTGATTGGCTCAAGTGATACCCACAATGCCGCCAGCGGTGTAAGCGAAGATGACTATGTGTCTAAACTAGGTTTGATATCCGCTGATGGAAAATTCCGTGGTTCTGTTCCATTCAGTTGGTGGGAAGGGCTGGCTATTAAACTAGCCACTCAGGATTTGGTGGAAACGGTCGAAGGAAAAACCTATACCGGCGGTTCACTACCCACCTTTGGCGCATCCGGTCTAGCCGGCGTGTGGGCGGAGGCAAATACCCGCGAGCACATCTATCAAGCCTTTCGTCGTGGCGAAACGTTTGCGACCTCGGGGCCACGTATTTCGCTACGTTTTTTCGCGGGTAGCGACTTTGATGACGACATGCTTAAAGGCAATGATGTGTTTGCCGAGGTCTATAGGCGCGGTGTCACAATGGGCGGACATTTAACGCTGCAAGGCGAGCAGCAACCCACTTTTATACTTTGGGCAATGGCTGATGCCAATAGCGCCCCGCTACAGCGCCTGCAAATTATAAAAGGTTGGATCGACAATGATGGTGACGTTCATGAGGCCGTTTACGACGCCGCTTGTGCCGATGGTGTGGAGGTCGATCCAGTCACTCAACGTTGTCCGGACAACGGCGCTGACGTGGACATAAGCAACTGCGAGCTTTCAGCGTCTAGCGGTGCGGCGCAGTTGCGCACAGTGTGGCGCGACCCTAGTTACTCTCAGGGGCAGCGAGCTTTCTACTACGCGCGAGTATTAGAAAATCCAAGCTGCCGATGGTCTACCTGGGACGCTATTCGGGCAGGTATTAAGCCCCGGCCTGACTTTCCTGCGACGATCCAGGAGCGCGCTTGGAGTTCAGCTATTCAAGTGTACTAGTGCCTTTTACTCACAGAGTTAGCTTCACATGATGTCAGTGTGAGCAATGTTGCCGTCGGCTTTTTTTAAAATACCTATTGTTGATGCGGTTAAACTCCATGTCGCCATAGGCAATCCCGAGGGCGAAGAAAAAATTTCAAACGGTTTAGTAATGTGAGCATGGTGTCGGAAAGCGTCGCTATAGACTAGACGAATGACTGCTTGGCCTGAAACGAGTATGGGCCGGATTGAAAACTCGCTTGGCCTAGGTCTTGTTCAAGCTAAATCAGTTTTGAGAGCCAGCAACGTTTTGAAAGTTCCTGTGTTTAGAGAAAGTAAATACTATGTCAACAATACTGTGGTCACTAATAGGGATTGCTCTATTTATTCATTTAACTAGATCTCTATTGGCTATCAAGCAATGGTCTGCTCCCACCGCTGAATTCTTTAGTGGTGACTTACTGACGCTGGGCGATAATTTAGTTTGTATCCCCGAGCGGGAAATTGATTCTCAGCTTCCTGACGACGCGCCAACGGTAATTTGCTTTCCCGGACTTTTAGAAGACATGCGTTACTTTCTCAATGTTCATCGGGAAACGCCAGCACGGCTCATCATTATTAATAATGCTAACTACCAGAATCCATTTGCAGCTCGGCCGTCGCCGGAACCAGTGTGGTGGCAGGTCAACCCGCACAGATTGGGAACTATTGCCCACGACGCGTTTTGTATGGTCAAGGTGGTGGAACACTTTATTAAAGAGGGTGCTGTCTACCTGCATGGTCATTCTCGGGGTGGTGCGGTGGCCTTGGAAGCTGGCCGACAGCAGCCGCATTTATTTCGACAGGCGACCGCAGTACTAGAGGCGGCCGTTGTTCCCCAGGGACGGCTGGCGAATAATGGGGAACGCTATTTAAAACCGGTTGGCCTCTATCTACTGCCATTTGTTTTTACCGTGCTGCGGCTCTTGCCAGAGGAAAAGCGGCGGCGGGCTTTGATGATACGGAAGCCGACGGTCAATAAAAATAAGCTTGTTGCCGCCTTCCCCTATGTTCCTAAGCAATATGCAACAGTGGTTTCGCAGGTGGCCGATATTATTCAATGGCAGTTAAAAAGTGATGTCAGCTATTACGAACATTTCGCAGCGGTGTGCTTGATTACGGGGGAGCGTGACCAAGTATTATGGCGAAAGGCAATGCTAGCGAGTGCTCGCCAGTCAGCAAAAGTGCAAGTCATTGAGACCCAGGATACCGACCACTTTCCGAGTCTTGAAAAACCGGACGAGGTGAGTGCGCTATTTGCCAAACAGTTAGCGCATTGTCACAGTATGACAGCCGAGGAGCTTACTGAGTAAGTTTTGAATACACAGGGTTTTAACATCACGCTCGCGTTTACCGCGTCGAGTTAGATTCATTTGCGGTGCATGAAGCTAAACGGAATTTAGGGTAGATAGTGATATTTTTATTTCGACAGCCGTTTTTACATTTCCTGCTTATTGGCATATTGCTGTTCGCGCTTCAACACTATCAGGGCCTTGCCAAAACCTACCAGCTGGCGTCATTGGATGAGGGTGCCACTCAGCTTTTAGTTGATGATTTCTTTAGCATGACGGCTAGGATGCCAGCACCGAGCGACATGAAGAAGCTTGTCGCTAAGGAGCTTGATAAACGTATTTTATTTGCCGAAGGATTACGTCTGAATTTTCATCGCGACGACAGTGTCATCCTTCAGCGTCTGTTGCGTAACGCAATCTTCCTTGGTTTTGAGGGCAGTGATAAAGAAAAAATCCGCGCGGCATTTGAATTGGGTATCCATGAGTCAGACGAGGTTATACGCGCTCGTATAGTTCAGCGTATGGCGAGTGTCGGGCGAAGTCATGCGACAGGCACCCCTACTGACGCAGAGTTGATGGATCTCTATCAGGCGGATTTATCTGCTTGGCAAGAACCTGCGCGCTACACCTTTGAACATCTATTTTTCAGTGTTGATCGCGAGCAGGAACCGGTCGAGCGCGCCGCATTGGCATTTGAGCAGCTGCAGGCTGATTCATCTCCTCAGGGTCTAGGTGATATTTTTCTGCCCGGCACACAGTTCTCTGCTAAATCATTGCGGGATGTGGCGAGTATTTTCGGCGTGTCATTTAGTGAATATTTTAATTCAAAAGAGTTCTTGCTCAAGGTGTGGCAAGGTCCGATAGCCTCAGTATTTGGTCAGCACATCGTTAGAGTAACGGCGATAGATCCTGTCCAGCAGCAAGACTTTAATGCGGTGCGAAGGGAACTCGCACAGCGTTGGCAGGAGGAACAAGAAAACGCAGCGTTTGAGGCCTACCTTGCGCAATTGCGGGGCCGCTACCGTGTCACCACTGACGGAGAGCTGCAATGATCCGTCTACTTTGCCTGTTGATTCTTCTATACGCTGCGCCGTGTTTTGCTCATAAGCTAGCCCCGTCCTTGCTAGAGATTGATGGCGGCAAGAGCCAGCAGTTTAATGTGCTGTGGAGAACGCCAGCCTCAAGCGAGCAGGCGAGTCCTGAGCCGGTGTTGCCCGAAACCTGTTCGGTCTTAGCCGGTCCGACTCAGCGCGCGGTCGGAACGGCTATCGAATACCAGTGGCAGTTGAAATGCCTTCAGGGTCTTGAGGGGCAGGATATTCAGATCACTGGCTTAACCGCGAGTCGAACCGCAGCACTGATTAAAATTTCTCTCGCTGATGGTCGTCAATACACCCAACTGATAAGACGTGATAATCAAACCTTTAGGATACCCACCGTCCCCAGTGCCTTGGCCGTGGTGGAGCAGTACTTTGTTCTGGGCGTAGAGCATATTTTAATCGGGCTTGATCATTTGCTGTTTGTTACCGGACTGTTGCTACTGGCGGCTTCTTGGCGGCAACTAACACTGACGATAACCGCATTTACCGTCGGTCACAGTGCGACCTTGGTGTTGGTGAGTTTGGGGATTATTCCGCAGGTTGCGGCGTGGGTGGAGCTGGCAATTGCCGCCACAATTCTTTACCTAGCTGTGGAGCTTAGCTATGGCGCTGCGGGAACGCGGCGAGTGCGATGGCCGATCGTCGCGGTGTTCGGGCTTATTCATGGCTTGGGTTTTGCGAGTGTACTTGCGGAGCTGGGTTTGCCACAAAGTGATGTGCTGACGGGGTTGCTCTCTTTTAATGTGGGTATTGAAATAGGCCAGTTGCTATTTGTAGGCGCTCTGGCCTTGGCGTTTATGTTACTGCGACAACTGTTTGCTGGCGCAGGACCGCTTATGCGCAATGTCGCGGTTTATACTATGGGCGGAATGGCGGTGTTTTGGTGTCTCGACAGAGGCTACGGCATGTTGTTAAGTAGTCTTTACTATTTCTAAGCTTATTTTAGCGCAGATCTTGCTGGCCAGATAATCGGGTGGCTAAGTGGTATTGCTTGCAGGTTTGCTTATATACATCGCTCGGCGCTGGCAACTAGAGCCTTGGTTTTGCTCACAGTCAGATGCACAATCTGTCCTCCTGATTTCTTCTAACCGATGATCCCGAATAAAATTAACCATATACTTCGGAAAAATAGACTTCCCCCGACCGGATTCGAAACTGGTCTGCAAACAGCTTGCGATTATCAGCTTCAGGACTAAGAAGACGAGTACCAAGGCTGCAACAAAGGGGCTGATTGATCCTAGAGTAGGAAAAAATATGGACAAATTAACTGAAGCTAAACAGCGTGCGATCCTTGAGAGATTGGATAAGTTCAGCCGCTTTACCGATAGTAGCATTGGCATTCCCTTCACCAAATTTCAGATTGGCGCCGAGGCCGTGATCGGCCTGCTTCCGGTGGTGGGTGACGTGGCAGGGCTGCTGCTTTCTGGGTACGTCCTAGTTGAGGCGCAGCGGGCCGGGGCTAGCAAGGACGTGAAGCTGCGGATACTGCGTAATATGGGGATTGATTTTCTCGGCGGACTGTTGCCTGTAGTGGGCGATGCCTTTGATGCGATTTATAAGGCCAACACACGCAATACCCAGTTGCTACGAACCTATTTGGAAGAACAATTGGCGGTGGAACCGCCTCAGCCGCCATTCCCTTGGATGACACTGATCGTGCTGTCGGCTCTTTTTGCCATAGTCACTGGCGGGATGTCGCTGGTCCTCTGATCACTTTCCTCGCGTTACTAGTAGCGAGTGTAAAATCAGATCCTTCCGTGGCCGCTCGGTCGTTCAAACTGACTGTTTGCGGGCTCATTGCGCAGTGGTCGACGCGTGGGGAATATCATGACTTTGATTCAATCAGCGAAGATCAATGGGTTCGATCTGCAGACCTACCTGAGAGGGCTGATGGAAAAAATGTCGAAGCATCGTGCCTCGAATATTGGTCAGCTGCTCCCACACAATGGGCAGTTTTGACTCAAGAATGCATGGTCGGACGGTTACGGGCTGCGAATATGGCGCGTTATTTTCGATCTTTGCCAGTAATATCTTCTCATTGGTCGGAAAACTTGTTAAACATACCTAGTGGCCAATGTCTCAATAAGCTATTTCTGAGAAAAACTGCCGTGATAAATATTTAATGAACAATTTTTAGAGTGATACTGCCGTTACCGGAGCTGCGTAGCCACCGTAAATAGTAGCCAAACTTACACAATAAAAAGTCTGCCCGAGTTTATTCCTAGGGCAAGACTCTTATTTCTAGAAAGATGAGGACCACAATGAAAAAAAGAATCAGTGCCTTATTGCCCCTACTGCCATTGAGCTTACTTGCTAGCTTCGCGCAGGCCGCGCCAATGCTTGAAGAAGTTGTGGTTACTGCACAGCTGCGTGCGCAAAGCCTTCAGGATGTGCCGGTTTCCGTTAGCGCCATCGGGGGGGAGAAAATGATGGAGGCGGGTATTGCTAAGATTGAGGACCTGCAGGCCTACGTACCCAACTTCACTATGTCGGAATCCGGCATTGGTACTGATATTTATATTCGCGGCATCGGCTCAGGTGAAAACCAAGGCTTTGAGCAATCGGTGGGTATGTACGTTGATGGTATTGCCTTCGGTCGCGCTCAGTTGGCGCGGGCACCTTTCCTCGATTTGTCTCGAGTAGAAGTTTTACGCGGCCCACAGAACATCCTAATGGGCAAAAACAGTATTGCTGGCGCCATCAGTATCCAAACCGCTAACCCAAGCGAATACGCTGAAGGCAACGTTCAGGTCACCTACGAGCCTGAACAGAACGAGCGTATTATCGATTTGGTAGTCAGCGGCCCGATCAATGATCGTTTGGGCTACCGTTTTGCTGTGCGCAAGCGCGAGCTAGACGGCTTTATGGAAAACTTGGTGCTGGATCGCGACGAAGCTCAGCGCGGCGAAGAAACCTTCCGCATTAAGCTCAGCTGGGATGTCAGCGACAGTGTAACGGCCAAGTTTAAAATCGAGGCGGGTAGCTTTGATGTGGTCGGTCGCAACTCTGAAATTATTACCAATTACGCGTCAGACTCCGATGTTTTCTTATTCCAAGGTCGCACCTACGGCGAGATCATGGATCGCACAACATTCCCAGACGCAGACGGCTTAGCGGCATTGAGCGGCTTACTGCCGGCACCGGTGTTAAATTTTCTACAGCTTCAGCCCAACGGCTCGATTATCGATATCGACTCCGATGAGGGTGTACTGAACAATACCGCTGATCGCAAGCGCCACAGCAACGGCGACTACAGCAATAACGACACCTATAATTTTACAGCCAATATCGACTGGTATCGCGACGATCACCAATTCACCTCGATCAGCGGCATTATGGGTTATGAGTACGATGAAGACTGTGACTGCGACTTTACCGGAGCGCCGCTGTTCCAAGTTGAGTTTCAAGAAGAGTACCAGCAGTTCAGCCAAGAATTCCGCTGGATTTCCCCAGCCGGCGAAACCTTTGAGTATATTGCGGGTGCCTATTTCCAATACAGCGAACTGGACTTTTTCGACTCGCTATATCTGCCCTCCGACATTATTCCGCAACTGGTTAACGCCGCCGACCTGCTCGAAGGTGGCGCCCGTGGTGATGCTGATCCCGGCGCTGACGGCTCCAGCGGCTTTGAGCTCCTAGGTATTGGTGACGCCGGTAACGCGCTCCGTGGCATCCGTACACCGCGTGACTTCAACAGCGAATCAACCATCGCCTCAACCTTCATGCAGGCAACCTGGAATATGACGGACACCTTCCGCCTGACCCTCGGTGGTCGCCTGACTTGGGAAAATAAAGAAGGTGCCCGCAAACTCGAATTTAGCTTTGAAGACGGTACAATTCAGCCACTGGGTGAAATCGACACCGCATCTGCGGTCAGTTTCGCCGCCGAACGTCACGACCTGAAAGGTGAGCGCGAAGAAGTGCAGTTCGCACCGCTGATCAACTTGCAGTGGGATGCCACTGATGACTTAATGACGTACTTCTCCGCCAGCCGAGGTTACAAGTCAGGCGGCTTTGACGCGCGCTCCAATGCGTCGCCTAGCGCAGAGCCTACGCCGATTAACCCCAATGCGCCTACAGGTACTAATCAGAAAGTGTTGATTGGTAGCTTTGAGTTTGAGGAAGAGGAAGCGCTTAGCTTTGAGTTGGGTATGAAAAGTACACTTCTCGAAGGTGCCGCCGAGCTGAATATGGCGCTGTTCCGCACCGAGTTCGAGAATCTGCAGGTCAGTGTCTTCGACGGCACCCTGGGCTTTAATGTGGGTAATGCTGCCAGCGCTATTTCTCAGGGTATTGAACTGGATGGCCGGATGGCCCTGACCGAAAATCTGGTGTTGGCCGGCGGCCTGGCCTTCCTCGACTTCGAGTTTCAGGACCACCAGTTTGGCACCTGTATTCAGGATCAGGTGCCCGACAATGCCAATGGCATTAACTGTGACTACAGTGGCAAGACTAATCAATACGTTGCTGACTACTCCGGTAATTTGATGCTGGCCTACGAGCGCCCGCTGGGTAACTCACTAATGCTGCGCGCTAATATTGATATGATTTTTACCGACGACTATCACCCCTCGCCGAATTTGGATGATCGCATCAAGCAGGACGCTTACCAAACCTTCAATGGTCGAGTTGCCCTGTCGTCAATAGACGGCGAGTGGGAAGTGGCATTGCTGGGTAAAAACCTTAGCGATGAGTTGGTTGTGCTCTACGGCGTTGATGCGCCGACCGCTAAAACCATCACCGGGGCGACGACCCATCACGGCTTGGTCAATAACCCACGTACTTTTGCGCTGCAAGCCAGCTACCGCTGGTAACCCTGCGACCCCGTTACAGCTGCTTGTCGCTGCACCGGGGTATGTAAAAGTGCCGCCTCTGCGGTAACTGCATATACCAAAAACTACTGGCTAATTTCTTACTCAACTAATCAGAGCGTGAGGAGGAACGGCTGGCCAAACTGGAGAGCCATCTGCATACCCCGAGGAGGCGGAGATTGACGAGCAGGAAGAAAGCTAGGTCGCCAGCAATGAATTTTGACCCGCATGTAACACTTTCCCTCAGGACGACTGCGGGGGTAGAAGTGATAGTCGTGGCCTTCCTAAGTGTGATTCCACACTGGTATTTCTGCGAGGGAATGCCATGCCAAGAACATCGCGCTAACGACTAGAATCTGTGCCAGCAAATAAGGAGTGCTTAGCTGCTTCGCTAACCGCTATGACCGCTGGATGGGTAAGTCTGCGCTCGATGGAGATGGCATAGTAGCGAAGTATGACCTCTTGGGCGCAGCCAATTACTTCGGCACCATACTGACTGCTAATTTCGTCACGCAAAATGGTTGGCGCTGCAAAAACACCCTCACCGGCTTTACCGAAAGCTTTCATCAGTGCGCTATCGTCAAAGTTCCCAATGATGCGTGGCTGGATCTGATGTTCGCTGAACCAGCGCATCAACGGTACTTGAACCGCCGACTTATCCCCCGGAAGTAACATCGGAGCGCCGTCCAATGACTGTGGAAAATTTGGTCGGTAGCGCGCGGCCAATTCTGGCACCGCGTAAAAGTTGATGGCGCAGCGGCCCAGCTCGTGGTTATAGCCTTTTACCCCTAATTCGGAGGGCAGCGGTCGGTCTGCAATCACCAGGTCGAGTTGGTGAATAGCCAGCTCTGCGAACAATCGCTCTAGCTTGTCTTCGTAGCACATCAGGCGGACGGGCTCAGCCAGTGCGAGAGCCGGCGCCAAAAGCTGATACGCCAGTGTTTTAGGCACTGCGTCGCCAACACCTACCCGGAATGACTGTTCACCACTGGTGGCGCCACTGCGTAAGGATTGTTCCAGTTCATTGCCGATCTGGAATATCTCATCTGCATGGGATAGTGCCAGTTTGCCAGCCGATGTCAGCTCTAGGCGCCTGCCGATGCGTCGAAATAAATCGGTGGCTAATGCTCGCTCCAGCTCGGCGAGCTGGCCACTAATTGTTTGTGGGGTGAGGTTGAGTCGCTCGGCTGCACGGATGATGCTTCCGGCTTTGGCGATGTTCCAAAAATAGTAAAGCTGTTTATAATTCAGCATGGCCAGTAAAATTCTCAATCAGTCTGTAACGATGTAAACGCAAAGAATAATCTGCTTTTCTTGATGCTTAAGCAAGTTTAGGATGCTTGTCGAATGCTCGAGGTGTGACTAAAGGCGAGGCGGGGCGGAAAAAAGTATGCAGATTGATATTCAGACTCGCGGCCTCATATTGACCGAGGAGTTGCGCATCCATGTGGAGCGTCGTTTACAGTTTGCACTGAGCCGTTTTCAGGATCGGGTGCAGCGGATCGCCGTGTGCCTATCTAACGCTGACAGCAGTGGTGCAGCGCTGCAATGCGATCTCCATATTCACGTCAAGGGTTGGCCCGATGTCTTAATCGAAGATACTGAGGCGGATATTTATGTGGCGATCAACCGCGCGGTGTCGCGAGCAGGCAGAACCCTAGAACGGCAGCGCTTGTACGGTCATCTCGATAGCCCATCTTAAGGGGGATGATGTGAAAACTAAGTTGAATAGCACCGCTTTCGTCACGGCGGTAAATCTATCTATATTTGCTCGCTTCGCGATTGGCGTGAGCAACTAGAGGTTATTTTGAAGTGCTTGTTGCAGTGAAAAGGGTATGAACATAATGGTGATTTTGTTTTTGCTACTCGGTTTGATACTGCTGGTGCTTGGCGCCGAACTGTTGGTGCGTGGAGCCTCGCGACTCGCGCTGCGCTTTGGGATTTCGCCCCTAGTCATCGGGCTTACCGTGGTCGCCTTCGGTACTAGTGCGCCGGAGCTGGCGGTGAGTGTGCAGTCGGGTTTAGCGGGCCAATCTGGAATCGCCATTGGCAATATCGTGGGCAGCAATATTTTCAATATATTGGTGGTCCTTGGGGTCTCTGCACTTATCACGCCGCTGGTGGTGTCACAGCAGTTAGTCAGAATTGATGTCCCGCTGATGATAGGTGCATCAATGCTGTTATGGATCATGGCGTTCGACGGTCGAATCGGCCTTATTGATGGTCTGTTGCTGACCGGTGGGATTGTGGCCTACACGGTGTTTGCTATTCAGCAAGGTCGCAAGGAAAGCCCGATGGTGCAAGCCGAGTATACTCAGGCCTTTGGTGAAGGTGATACACCGCGACTGGGGCGTCTGCCCATTCAGATTGCGCTCATTGTTAGCGGCCTGATACTACTGGTGCTGGGTGCTCAGTGGCTGGTAGACAGTGCGGTGGTGATTGCTCGCGCGCTGGGCGTGAGCGAGGTCATTATTGGTCTGACGATCGTTGCCGCTGGTACCTCGCTGCCAGAACTCGCGACGTCAGTGGTGGCAGCGATGCGCGGCGAGCGTGACATCGCCGTCGGCAACGTGATTGGCAGCTGCCTGTTTAACCTGCTATCGATTGCGGGTATCGCCGCCCTAGTTACACCGGGCGGGATTGAGGTGGCGGCGTCACTGCTGCGCTTTGATATTCCGGTGATGGCGGTGGTAGCGCTTGCCTGCCTGCCGATTTTTGCCGCTGGGCATCGGGTTGCTCGCTGGGAAGGCGCGCTGTTTCTTACATACTACTTGGCGTATGTGCTGTACCTGATTCTGGCGGCCACCCAGCACGCCGTGCTGCCAGTCTATAGCGCGGCTATGCTCGGCTTTGTGTTACCGCTTACCGTTATTACCTTGACTGTGATGCTGGTGCGCTATCGAGTGATGACGTCCGCGGTGAAGCCATGACTGGTATGATGTACAGCGGTCAGCGCGTAGCGTTACTTACCCAGCACGGCAAGGAAAAGGTATTGGCGCCGGTGTTGGACAGTGCGCTCGGTTGCCGCACAGAGCGCGTTACCGGCTATGACACCGATCTCTTGGGGACTTTTAGTCGCGACATTCCCCGTGTTGGCACTCAGCTAGACGCGGCGCGCAAAAAAGCGCGCATTGGTATGGCAATGTCTGGCGTGCCCTTAGGTCTTGCCAGTGAAGGTTCCTTTGGGCCAGATCCCTTCACCGGGATGCTACCTTGGAATGTGGAATTACTGATATTTATTGATGATGAGCGCGGGCTGGAGATTATAGGCCGCGCGCACGGCAAAGCGAATTCCGCCCATCAGTTAGTTGCAAACTGGAATGCGGTAGAAACTTTTGCAAATCAAATTGGATTTCCCGAGCACCATGTGGTGATTCGTCCTGAGGCCGAGGGTGACCCTCGTATTCGCAAAGATATTAGCTCCTGGGCTGAGCTAAAAGCCGCCTTCGCTTGGGCGCTGGAACAATCTTCAAATGGCGGAGTTTTTTTGGAAGCCGACGGGCGGGCCCACGCCAACCCCACTCGCATGGGAAATATTCGCTTGGCCGCCGAGGATTTGGTGGCAAAGCTGGCGTCCCTATGTCCGGCGTGCGGTAGTCCGGGATTTTGGATTGTCGATCGGGTGGCCGGACTGCCGTGTGCGGACTGCAGTGCGCCGACCCGTGAAACTCGCGCTGAGGTTCATGGATGCCTCAAGTGCATGTATCGTAACAGCCTTGAGGTCAGTGACCGGGCTTGGGCCGAGTCAAGTCGCTGTGATTACTGCAACCCCTGAGGCCGTATATAAGAACATGACACGTCTGATCTTGACCCACGCCGACGCCGGGCTAGCCCGTGGCAATGGGAAGGAACTCGTTTACTCTGCGCGGCATAAGTGTGCGCGCTAAAACTATATTAAGGATTTGAGATGACTGAGATTACCGAAAATATGCGTAAGTATTCCGCTCTTGTGGTGGATGGCATTGAGTCGGCCCCCGCCCGTGCGATGTTGCGCGCCGTCGGCTTTACTGATGATGACTTTAAGAAACCGCAGATCGGTATCGCCTCGACTTGGGCGAATGTTACGCCCTGTAATATGCATATCAATAAGCTGGCTGAAGAGGCTGAAAAAGGCGCCAATGCCGGGGGTGGCAAGGGTGT
>NZ_JBLIKC010000024.1:0-61473 GCF_047636175.1 Zhongshania sp.
AGCCGCCACAACTCGTGGTCCACGAGGTGTGACAAGCGTAGCACTCCACCTCTTCAAAATTATGCGCCGCCGTATCTGGGTCGACATCGCTGCCCCAATGTTGGGTCTTGGGATCTTTAGACATTAATTTCGCGCGTGCGGCCTTGGGGTTGTAGCTAGCGTGTTGAGAATTCACCGAATCTTTAACCAGAGACAGTGTCCACTCAAGATCGGGGTTGAGCATGGAGCGTTGCATGAGCTTGCCATCTACCCATTCAAAGCGGCGGCGACCATCGGGATTGCGCAGTAAGCTTAGATCGGTGGTGCTGGCATTGCTGGCGGGGCCAGAGGGCAGTAAGTTGGGGTATTTGCTTGCTGTGCCGTGGCAATCCACACAGCTTATTTCTACTGCTGCGGCAACTTCACCATACATATGGCCATTGCCGTGGTTGTCTTGGTTGAAATGACAATCTACACAGTGCATGCCGACTTCAGCATGAATCGAGCGCATGTGCACAGCTTTATCAAATTTTTCCGGGTCTTTATCACTGACAATATTGTTATTACCGTCGAGTAAGTTGCCGTCGCGATCGCGTTTAAATACGGCGCGAAAATTCCAGCCGTGACCGTGGTAGTCGGCGAACTGGGTGTCGTCTAATTCTGGGTTGAGCTTGGATACGTCTTTAAGAAAATCGACGTCGGCCCATTTGCCTTTGGGTGCCGCGCCTTCGGGATTTCGATCCAGTATCTTGCGCTTGGTGGCTGCGTCGGGATACTGCTGCTCTTTGGGCCACATATGCGGGGCGTCAGATTCGTAGTCCCACATGGTGTAACCCAAAAAAGAGTTAACGAACATATTCGGCTGGTGCATATGGCAGACCATACACTGACTGGTTGGAATTGCGCGGGTAAAGCGGTGTTCGATAGGGTGGCCCGACGCTGATTTATCTATGGTCGGATCAATGCTCTGGCTTTTGCCGGTATTGCCAAAAGCTGCATAGGGCCCTGAGTGTAATGGCTCGCGGTCATTGGCATATACCACATGGCAGCCAGTGCAGCCTGAGCTCCGATAATCGCCTGGCTGGTCATTGGTGCCCATAAACCAAAATAGCGGATCGTTGAGGCGGGTCTTGGTCATATTGATAAGCGGCACAGAAATTCGTCCGCCGGTACCGGGGCCGCGATTAGACTGTTTGAAATCAGGTCTGCCGGGTTCTTCTAGGCGTTGAAGTTGCCCAAGTGCGTTGGGTATACCGGTTTCGGGAAACAGATTTACAATATTGCGACCACCGCGCTCAAAGACGCGGAATACATCGCCGGGTTTGACGGTTTCCCACGCTGGCAGGGGGAATATTTGGTCAAGAATACCCATCTCGGCCATCTCTGGAGTGGGTTTTATGGCGGCCTTTATCGATGCCGGTTTGCCGTCGCGGGTGTAGGCTTCACCGAGAATAGAGCGTTTGTAGGGCAGTATGCCGTTATTGTAAGCCGCCGCTGCCCAGAACATGGCGCCGGTGCCGTGTAGGCTGCGGGTAGAGGCTTCAATAATCTTTTGATGGCAGGCGCCACAGGCTTCGCTCGCCACGCGAAAGTCACCGGGATTCACAAACCGGATATATTCCGGAGCCTCTTTGTTAAGCAAGGTATAGGTGCGCTCGGGGTTGGCGGAGTTGGGCCAGTGCCAGCTGTCGGGAAAGCGTGGTAAGACATGGGCTTTTTCCAGTAATGGCAGCATTAGCGCCGGGTCGAGAGGAGCATCTTTTGCAAAGTTAATCGTGGCGTCGCCGCCATGGCAGTCCACGCACCCTAAATTAATGGCCGGGTTGCTGTGCATATTATGGCTGTCACTTTGGCGGTGACAGCTGACGCAACCGGCACTTTTTTGCTCGACATCTGTGAGTGTTTGAAATGCAGGGGCGGGCGGTGCGGTGTGATAGACCCGTGCAACTTCAGTCTCACCACCCGAGGCCATTGTCTGCTGACAAAATGCCAAACAGCATAAAGCCAGTAGTGTAATGAACGATGTTTTAGTAGGTGAAGATTGCATTAAAAAGCACCGATTGTTGAGAGTGGTCTGAATATAGTTGTTGATAAGCTTCGCCGGGTAATAGCACTGCATAGGAAAGTCGCAGCACAATGTTTTGACTCATAAAGGGACGATAAATAGTCGCGATAGATAAATCTTGGCCGATCTCTTTTGAGATGCCTGCCTGCTGGCGAGCGACCTCGACACTGCTGGTGTTGTCGAACCAAATTTGATTGGCATTGAGGCTGATACGCAGCTCAGGTAGCACGTCGAAATCAGCGCCAATGCCAAGTAGCACGGTGCCAGGATTGGTGAAATTGGATTGGCCATGTTCTTTAGATGAGCGCAAATTATTTAAGACGCCGTTGCGACTCGACAGCGCCACTTTGCCACCGCCAATGAGCGGCACCGCCTGGCGTATCCAATAGCTGGTATCGGCACCGGCAAATAACGGATTTTCGACAATGGCATCGAAGCCGGTTTCTATATCGTCGTAGGGATCATCGTCACCGCTAGCGTATAAAAACGAAGCGCGCCAGCGTATCCAGTCTTGGTCGAAGGACAGCTCCGCCGCGGCGAAGTAGGCTGAAATATCGGTCTCGGCATCGCTGAGTGGCGCATTCTCTTGCTTGCCAAGGGCGTAGTAAAAGGCGCTGGTGATATTGAGGCGGCCAAGGTGGCCATCGCTATTCATACCAAAATAGACGACATCGTACTGTCTTGGACGCTCTGCCCCTATCGATGCGGGGCGTTGGATGACGCCATTCTTGTCAAAGAAAAAATCCTTTTCTCGGTTGCGGTTATACAAGACTGTAAATTGGCTAGTGTGGCCAAGGACGAATAGGTCTTGCCAATAAAGATTGGCGACAAAAATATCATCGTTGCGCGGCGTTTCTCCAATATTGTTTAAACCGCTGTTGGTATCTTTTTCTAAACGCCTAAACCACGCCAGATTGTATTGAATAATATTATTATTGCGCGTGCCGAAAAGTCGCAGTCCTAATTGATTTTCTTGAAATAGAAAACCACGGAAATCAGCGTTAAAGGGTTGAATGCCAAAGCGAATACTATCGAAGTCGTAATTGTCAGAGACATTGCGTAAATGCACATCGATAAATGCAGCTTGTACGCCGGCAAAATCTTGGTAGCGAGTACGCCCTTCAGCAGGATTAACATCCACGCCCAGAATTTCTTCTAATTTGGTGGCGTTGTAATTAAATACTGGCGTAAATCGAAATTCGTAATCCGGCGGGCGAAACACGGTGTCGCCCTTGTAATACACTAATTCAACGGCTAGATTTTCGATGAATTGCGATTGTTTACTGCCGCCGTATAAGTCTAAGTCTCCGGCGTTGGCGCTGGATTGCAAACCGACGGGGGTGGCGACGTCGCGATATTCAAAAACAGTATCGGCAATGATACTTAAATTGAAAAACCAATCATCGTGAATTGGCGTGTCCGCTTTTAAGGTGTTGCGATTATAGGGATCGTACCAGTTGTTCTCATAGCCTAGCGATTCAACGATGCGCCAGCGATCTGGAATGGCTATCGCGGGGCTGTAATCCTTAAGGCTGGGAACCGGAATGCGGGGCTTGCGGACTTCTTTAGCTACGCACTTAATGAGCATGCCAGGGACCCGAGGCTTTGTGATACTGATATCATTAGAGCAATCAACCGCGCTCAGAGTTTTTTTAGTATCAGTTTGCGCCAGTAGTGGAGCGCTCGCCGCAAGCCAAAGCAAGGCACTTAGGCATGATGACAGCCGCCGGTATGAAGCGCGCTTTGCGCGTATCTGTTTATTTTCCAGCGCAAACATTTTGTTCATCACTATTGTTAAACGGACTTTGCGGACAGTTGATGTAGCGCAAGCGCTGGCCGCCGGGGCTTAGTTGATCGGCCCTTATGGCCGTTGGCGCATTGTTTACTGTGCCGAGGATTTCACCTGCCTGATGTAAGCCTAAAAAGGCAATCATATCGTCTTGATCTACACCGTCTCCTGAAACACCAATGCCACCGATTAATTGATTGCCACGGTAGATTGGCACACTGCCAGGGAATATTTGGATACCGTTGGCGAGGCGCGGTGCGGCCGAACTGGTGGTGCCCGCAAACGCCAAACCAACACAGTTCTTGCTAACATCTTGGGCGCCGCCCAGCAGATACAGGAGGTGGCTAACGATGCCGTTAAAACTTAGATCTAGCTGTAGGCCTGTTGAAAATGGACTCCACTCGCCGGCGGGTTTGCTAAAAGGGCCGGGGCCGTTGGCGTCGATACCATCTGGATAGTGGGGCCGAGATAAATTTCCACCCGAGCGATCGGCGAAGGCAATACCATTGCTTAGGGCAGTACTGTCGCCAGTCAGAGCAATAATATTTTGCACATAATCGTCTAGCGCAATGGTGTTCGCTTTAGCCAGGTCTTTCGTTAAATACTGGGCGTTGGGTAGCGCAGTAATGAAACTGGCGGCATCGCTAGACGAGAAAAATGTCGCGGTGCGGGCTTTTTGTAGAGACACATCGGCGCCAAAAACTGGCGCGTCGCGGCTTCTGGCAATGCCTAATACTGTTCCGTCGGTGTCGACGATACTAATGGTAACGCGTGCGGCCGAGCCAAGTGGTTGGCGAATTTGTGCTCTAGCGCGATTGGCGATGGCCAAGGCTTGGCTGATAATTTCTTGCACTTCCGCAGCGCTGAGCTGAGAACCCGCAATGGGTGGGAAGCGCTCGGCGTTATTTTCATCAACAAATACAAAGGCGTCACGACTAGGGAAACGCAGATTGTTATCTGAGCGAATGCCTGAGCCCGCCTGTCCAAAAGCTTGGCCTGCACGGTAGCCGTCGGCGGCATCGTAGTAGTCTTTTACGCTGACAAAATCACCATCAGTGTTAAGGACTAAGCTGGGCGCATTTTGCACGCTGGGGTCAGTGGCATTGAAGTCCACATCGGCAAAACGTAGGGTTTTGCCATCTACCGTAATGCGGTTTGCCTGCCGATCGGCCGGTACAGCAAAACCAAAACTTCCGGCTAGGGCGATGACTTCGTCGCTATCAAAATCCACATTGCTAATATTGCGGTCGATACCGTAAATAAAATCGTCTGAGATAACTCCGATGCCGCCGACTGGGGTGCCAAATTTATACAGTGGAATGCCGCCGGGATCGGCGGAAAGCCCGAGCGGTGAACGCTTAGGGCCAACCAGTATTGCGGGGTTGCTGGCATCTAATACAAAATCAGAACAGGCTAGCTGGCTGAACTGCACACCAAATAGCGGTCCGCTGGGTTGATTGAATTCGCCGGGATTAAAATGCTCCTGCACAATCTGGCTGGCGACACGGGTACTAAAGCCGTTGCCTTCGCTGGATAAGTAGGCCGCAGTGATGGCCTTCGCCATTGCCGCCAGAGCGTCACCACCTGCAGTGGCAGAAATAGGTATTTCGAGGCGTTCTAGACCGCCACTGATGATGGTGTCTGAGTTGGATATTAACGTCAGCTTGCGATCGCCATTGGCCAGGACCTCAGCCATGCGAAACACAGTGAGTATATTGCCGCTGCGATCGCTTACCGCGATGGTAGCGGGAGCGTTGAGCGCTCGCGCTTGCGCAACGGCTTGGCGAACGATTATTTCTACATCACTGCTGCTTAAAAAACTGCTGGCACTGGCGCAACTACCATCGCATTGGGTGTTGGCATTGCTGCCTTGGGCAGCAACTTGCTGTTGGCGATCGCCCTTGCATGCGACTAAGGCGAGGACCGCGAGTAGGATAAGAATGCGGGGGCTGCGCACCATCATTTTTCTGCCCTCAGTTCGGGCGCTGACATAGTTGGAAACGCCGAATTATGGAAACCATGGCAATCAATACATTGTAGTTCGATGGTGTTTTTCGCGCTTGCATCATGGCAATCCATGCACACACCAATTTCTGGCATTAATACGTCGCTACTCAGTTTTGACGATGACGCTTTATGACAGCTAGCGCAGCCTTCTTTGCCCATATTGTCGGCCGCCATAATGTGATGAGCGGCATGGCTAAAGCGGGCAGCGGGGAACCAGTCGGTGTTTAATTTCACTTTTTTAAGCTGCCATTGCTCGTCGCTGGCGGCGGCGAGGTCTCGATATACCTCGTGGCAATCTACACAGCCGCCTTTGCTAAACAGTCTATCCATTTCTTCCTTGGCCCACGCGCCGCCGCATTCTAGGGGGTCTTGCTTTTGGCAGCGTGCGCTGTTGTCACGCCCAGGAACCCGACGTATTGATTCTTGTGGTAAAGCGTAGCGCTGTTGGGCTGCTTGGCTAATATAAAACTCTTGTAAAAAGGTGCGGACGACCTCGGGTGCGGCATGGGGTAAATTACGCTGTGGATTGACATCATCGAAATCTAGGCTGTGGCAACTGGCGCAACTATTCTCCATGGTAATAGCTAGAAAGTGTTCGCCGTCCGCTGCGGGTGCGTGACAGTCACCGCATATTAGCGCTGATTTATGCTCGCTTCCGATTATCTCTTTACCTACTTTGTCACTGTTTAAATGTAGGTCATGGGCAAATTTAAGATTAGATTCTTCTTTTATATTCTGTAATGACATGGCTTTTTTGAATGCCCATATTCCTGCCTCTGCCTGTAATAAAGTGGGATGAAATTCTGGGTGTTGCTTGGCAGTAAAGCGAATACTCGCGGGCACTTCGCCAATCGTTTTGCCGCTGAAGTCCACCTTGTTCACGGGGGCTTTGTGGCAGTCGATACAGTGATTATTATCTTGCACAATAAGCATTTCGGGTTCGTTATGCTCTTTATGGCAGGTTTGACAATTATTGATGTCGCCGCTGAAAGGGTGCTTGGCAGGGAAGTGGCTATGGCTGTCGCTGTGGCAGCTAAGACAGGTGGCGGCATCAACCTTTTCAAAGCCTTTGGTATGACAACTATTGCAGTTTTCTACCAGTCCGGATAAATGATGAGGACTCGATAGCGGGCCAGAGGACCAGATCTGATCTGTTGGCGCGCCAAAGCTCTGCAAGGTTTGCGCGGTATCCGGTTGCAAGTAATTCAATAATGGAAAAATTAAAGCAATGAATAATATCAGCAGGCTAAGTATATAACTCCATAGACGGCTACTCGGTAGTTTAAAACGGAGCTCA
This sequence comes from Zhongshania sp., assembly GCF_047636175.1. Lineage (GTDB taxonomy): Bacteria > Pseudomonadota > Gammaproteobacteria > Pseudomonadales > Spongiibacteraceae > Spongiibacter. The sequence continues at coordinate 7,138 of NZ_JBLIKC010000024.1, forward strand.
TGTTCGTAGCGGGTCTGTATTGAGGCTTGGCTGTTCGCGTCAATGCGCACATCTATAGCTGCATCGAAGCCGGGTAGGGTGGGGCTTAGGGAAAGTCTATGTGGGCCAATCTCAAACCAGTCACCTACTTCAAGGGTGATACTCTTATGCTTCTTGCCGTCAACGCTTATCTCGGCATTGGCCCGACAAGCTATTTTAAGATGGCCATCATCGCCAATAATTAATTCACAGTGGTCGGTGGCAATATGGTCGCCAAATAATTGGATGTCACAGTGGTTGCCGCTACCGACATGAATACGGTTTGTTTGTAGCTCACTATCACTTTGATCAATGACCTTATCGTTTTTAAGCCGTGTTTTTCGTATGAGAATAAGCATGGCTTTACCAGTAAAAAAAGACAGTGAAAATATGGATAAATAAAGAAACCAATAAGGCGATACTTAAGGGGATGTGTACACTTAACCAAAGTTTCGTTCGCAGTTGCAGGCTGAGTTCGCGGCGCAGGCGGCGCAGTATTTCTTGTCGGCGGCCGAGAATATAAAGCAGCTTTTGCAAGCGCTCGGCTTCCCCGAATTTTTGGGTATTGGGGATCTTTGCTACCAAAAAATTGATTGCGATTTGCTGCCCTTGGTTGCTCTGCATTTTAGACTGACCGAGCGAATTACCCATTACTGGCATGGCAACGCTAGATTTGTCTCGCCCCAAAAACTGCGTTATCAAATTGCCACCAATAGCCGTACGATCAATTGCACTGGAAATCACGTCTTGAATATCGGCGTCACAACTTTCTGCGAGGAGTAGTGCGTTTTTATTTATTTTGGCTAGTGACTCAAGGCGCTGTTCAAAGGCTTGATTGGCACGATTTTCTACTAAAAGACGAGGGTAGCGCAGATAGGCATAGAGGCCGATCAAGCCGCTAACAATGACAGCGCACATAAGCACATAGGCGAAAGTGTGCACATTTAGACCAAATTGAAAAGCGCAGTGTAATGTTGCGACACCAACTAAGCTGACACCCAAATAGATGTGTGCTGAAACCCAAGACTGGAGGTTGGCATTTTTACTATTGTAGCTTCGTTTACGTATGCCCAAACAGGAGAGCCATATAATAAGCAGCATACCAATGCTGCCCAATACATAGCCCTGCCAGCTGCCGCCATTTGGTGGCAGCGTCTGGGCTTGGCTCAAATACAGGCCGCTACTGGCCAACAGCAAAATCGCTGCCCACCAAAAATAGCGTCGCCGAGCATAGTTAAGAATATTTACGTACATTTATTTTTCTCATAAAGTATTATTTTCGGAAATACTTTTTGGTGACTTTTCAGCTCGCGGATCAGCGAAGGTTTAATACGTTAATAAAGTCTGCGGGGCCCATACGTTGCGCTGCGCCGGTGGGGCAGTATTGAACGCAAGCTGGCCCTGCTGGTCTGTCCACGCAAGCGTCGCACTTTACGGCTTTTTTACCTATTTCTTTTGCAGCATTACTGGGCGTGGCATTTTTATCTTCACCCGGACCGGGCCCGGCGCCGCCAAATAACCAGCTTAGAAATGGTGGCTTCTCTGGGAGCTGATAGCTCATTTTAATAACATTGTAGGGGCAATTGGTTTCACAGTTCCCGCAGCCAATACAGGTGTCATTGATATAGACTTCGCCGCTGCTTTCGCGATGAATCGCGTTTGGCGGACACTCCTTCATACAATGGGGTTGTTCGCAGTGTCTGCAGGCAATGGGAAGATTAATGTTGGCAAAACGTACGCCCGCTTTTCGGTCTAGGCGGCTAATGCCTTTGTGGGTTTCGGCACATGCTGTTTCGCAGTTGTCGCATCCGATACAAAGGTTTTCATCGATAAGTAAAACGTTGGTGCCTTCGCCAGTTCCCTGCGCTAGTAGAAACGACATTAGAGAGGCTTGTTCGGGAAGTGCGGCCATTTCTGCCGTAGACTTTAATTGCTTCGAGGTTTCAGTTTGTAATTTGGAGATGGACTCCGGTGATTTTTTAAGGAGTGCTAAAAAGGGTTGCCGGCTAATCTTTATGACTTCAGAGCGAACTGCAGCATAGGCTGACTCGCGACGAGTGGCATCGCCCATCAATGCCATTTGTCCAAATATTTGTCCTGAATGCAATTGTCCGATGGCGATCTCTCGGCCGTTTTCTAAACGGCTAAGCGCAATTGTGCCGCTGCGTATTAAATAGAGATGTTCTCCGCCGTCGCCTTCTTTATAAATGTGTTTGCCAGTATTAAAGTCCGAGGTGGTAACGCTTTTTGCGATATCTCGAAGCTCGACATAGCTGTCCTTAGGAGTAAAGAATTGTTGCAGGGTGCGCTGTAAAAATACGGTTTCTATCCCTTTGGCAACTTCGTCGTTAGCCGCCATTAGTTTTGCCATTGTGCGCCGCGGCGTCTCTATAAGAATAGTGTCGTTACTGGCAACCGCGTTGCCGATTCGAGGTCGACCAGAGAGTAGACTCATTTCGCCGAAAAACTGACCCGCTCCAAGCGTGGTGTCGCTGCCCTCGGCCGAGCTGAGTGTGACCTGACCTTCAATAATGGTGAAGAAGGTATTACTGTAGTCATTGTGGCGATAGATAAAGTCGCCGCTTTTGGCGACCATGGTAATAATTGGCTGGCTGATAGGGCCGAGGTGCTTGGTCGCCAGACCTGCGGATTTTCGGCGCTGGATATCGGCGCTACGAGCTAACTCGACATCGCTCCGGCGCTGTTGGCTCACCTCGACACCTTGGCGTTGTAGCTTGCTAAGCTGTTGGTCGTCAGCAACGCAGTAGCTAATATTACTTTCCATAATGAGCTCGCGAAATGCCAGTGCATTCATTCGCGAAAACATCGGTACCCGCTGCTGATACAGGGCCAGAATATCATCCACGTCAGCGACATAGGGTAGCAAGGCAAACTTCAGCGCGAGTAATGGGTGGTCTACCGGCTTAACAGGATTGCCTTTAATGTATTCGATAACATCAAAGCCTTGGTTCATGCCCTGTTTAATTAGTGGGTAGCCAGCCAGCGCGCCGATAATATACAGACCTTTAACATTTGATTGGTATTGGCCATCTAGTTCGGGAATGGCTTCTGGGTCATCGTTGGGAAGACTGATACCACAATTTTCGACAAATTTCCGCGGTGGAATTGAGCCAAGTCGAGCGATAATGCGATGGCAGGGCAATGTTTCATCGCCTCTTGCGGTATTGAGAATGACCGTGCCGGCGGCACCGTGCTCGGGAATACTGAGCGACTTCACCGAGGCGTCGTAGCGGCAAGAGAAGTCCATATTGCGATCGTTAATGGCTTCTAGGACATTATCTAAATTGCCCTGTTTGGCGCGAGTAAATTCGCTTTTACGGTTAATAATAACGACGCGGTTGTGTTTGGCCAGAGCCAAGGCATTTTCGATGGCGGCATCACCGGCACCGACCACAATAATGTCTTCGTTGTGGTAGTCATCCGGGTCATCGAGTTGGTATTGCACAAAGTGGGTATTGTCTCCGTCGATGCCTAAGCGCCGAGGGTTGCCCTGAGTGCCAATCGCGAGGACAATATTATTGGCAGAAATAGTGCTGCCATCGGCGCAGCAAATTTCAAAATGCTCAGCTGATTTAGAAATTTTGATGACTTCGCAATCGGGGCGGAAATTAATTCCCGTATCACTAATGCCTTGTTCCCATGAACCGAGAATGTGCTCTCTTTTACTTGCGGTAAATTCTAAGGGGCTGCGTAGGTCTAAATAGCCGGGCTCGTCCATAACATGCTTACCTTTTTGGTAGCGTTGTATGGTGTTGGCGTGTAGCGGCGAGCCTTCAATGAGTATGTGTGAGGGCTGGTGCTCGGCATTGGCTGCGCGTATGTCGAGATCATATTCGGCGGCCTTGGCTGCTGCACTAAGTCCGGCAGGACCGGCACCGATAATGGCGATATCAAAGTGTTCCATCACGTCTGTTGCAGCATTTTTATTACCTTTCAAGCTTGTTAGGCACAGTGCCTGCGGTGCTTCGTAGATATTTTTATATTTTTGATATAGACCTATTAAAGTCGAAGAGTGTAAATCATATGGTTAGCTATGTCGGCAGTTTACCGCTCTGTGCTATGGATTGTTCACTGCTATGTTGTAAAGATAGCTTAGCAGAGCTTAGTGGTTTTACTTTAAATTTTCTTAGAGGCTGATGTGTTAATTTAGTGAGTGAGTTTGATTTAATTCCTTAGGCTATTAATAGCGGTCGCTGAAATGTTTCATCAGCACCACGAAAGGGTGGGTGACAGCGATTATCCACACGGGCTTAAGGGCGAATAGATTCTGCTGGGGGCGCGGATTTTGGTCGTCGCGGATGTTATCGAGTCGATGGCATCGCCCCTAACGAGCCGCGAGGGGCATTGAGAAGGCGCTGGCCGAAATTGAGGGAGGTCATGGCAGGATCTATAGCGCCGAGGTGGCCGATGTCAGCCTGAAGCTATTCCGTGAAGATGGTTTCGAGCTGCCGGTGCAATGAACGCAGCCGAGCAAGATCCTGAGATGGCTCAAGCGTCTGCTTGAGCCATATTTGAAGTTACACTTTCTATGGATGTCCGCAGATAATCTGCGGACATCCAAAAACGCATATAATGGGCTGCCGACCACTATGGTGGCCGAATTGTGAGAACACTTGAGTCAGCGCCGTGAGCTGTTAAGCTGAAAATAAAATTATAATAAAGAAACGAAACACTATGTTTGATTTTCGAACGCTCATTTTTACATTTTGTATGCTGTTGCCTGCCACTAGTGTGGCGGCGTTGACGCTTGCCGAAAAGGCACCAGATTTTAGTCTCGCCGCGCTGAATGATAAGCAAAAATACAGTCTCGCGGATTATGCCGGGCAGGTGGTTTACATCGATTTTTGGGCGTCTTGGTGTGGTTCCTGTCGTCAATCCTTGCCGAGTCTCGACAGGCTGTACCGGCAACTAAGTAATCGCGGCTTTATGGTGCTGGCTATTAATGTTGACGCCTATAGTCAGGATGCCAAGGACTTCCTTAAAGCCTACCCGGTGTCTTATCCGGTACTTCTTGGTGAGAACGGAAGCTTGCCTGCCGCCTTTGGCGTTAAAGGTATGCCCACGGCGTTTTTAATTGATAAGCAGGGCAAGGTACGTCGCATACACGAGGGCTTTCGTCTGGGTGACGAGGACCTTATTCGCAAGGAAGTGCTGACATTGCTGGAAGAGGAATCCTGATATGCGCGTGTTAGTAATACTGATGCCATTGGCGATGCTTAGCGCTTGCGCGATCGAGCCAGTAGCGGCTTGGGAGCGCGATTATCTGGCACGCCCAGAGATGGCATGGGATCCCGATACACTGGGTAGCTCCTATCGCAACCACGTGCATTTTAGTAAAGAAGCCAGTAATGGCGGTGCCTCCGTTGGTGGCGGCGGCTGTGGTTGTAATTAAAGGGCGATGTTATGAGTCAGAAGACAAATAATAAACGCGCTCTTACCGCATTAACCAGCGCTGCGCTGGCTATTCCCGGCATGAGCGCGTCGGTGCAGGCGGCCTCGGTGTTGACGGAAACAGTTGTCCAGTACAAGGCTTCAAGCTACCGAGAAGCAGATTTAGACAGCAGTAAATTGGCTGGCGGTTCAATCGAACGATATGAAATAGACAGCCACCAAGTGCGGGCGCAATTGCCGGTGGGTGAGAAAACCGATGCCAGCATTGAATTTATGTATGAAACTATGAGTGGCGCGTCACCGTGGTTTATTTTACCGGGACAAGATGGGCCGGTGCAGGTAATGAGCGGTGCCACGATTCATGAAGAGCGCAAAGACCTGCAGGCAACGGTTAATCATTTATTGAACGACAAAACTGTGATTTCTTTCATCGCCGGCGTATCGGACGAGAAAGACTATTTTGCCGTGAACACGGGGGTGGAAGCCCTCTATGAAATACCCGATACCCAGCTCACGTTTACCGCTGGCTTAGGCTATAGCGACGACGAGTTGGAGCCGACCGACGGGTCCAACTTGCCGGACCGTATTAAACGCGCCACCCGAGATAGCAGCACCGCCTTTGTGGGGCTGTCGCAAATCTTAAGTAAAACCACCGTGGTGCAAGCCAGTATTAGTTACGGTTTGCAGCGGGGATTTTTATCCGACCCCTACAAAAAAGTATGGATAGACGATCAAGCCACTACCATCAACGACAGTCGCCCCGACGATCGCAATCAGTTTGTCGCGCAGGCTAGATTGCGGCATTTTTTCCCGGACTTAAAAGCGGCGCTGCATTTTGATTACCGCTATTTTGAAGACGACTGGGAGATAGCTTCAAGTACGCTGGAAGCGGCGTGGTATCAAAACCTGCCGGGCGGCTGGGTGTTCACCCCGTCGCTGCGTTATTACACCCAAACCCAGGCGTTTTTCTATGCGCCGTATTTCTTTTCGGCGCGCAGCGATGGTTTTGGCTCGGCGGATTATCGGCTGTCGCCCTATGGGGCTATCAGCGTAAAACTGCGCCTAGAAAAGCGCTGGCAAAGTTTGGATTTACACGCCGAGTGGGAAAGTTACGAGGCCAGTGCAGATTATTCTTTAGATTCCGTCGATGTAGAAAACCCTGCCTTGGTAGAATTTAATATTTTTTCTGTGGGACTTAACTGGCGGCTTTAAACCTGAGGCGTCACCTAATTAATGAGCGATGTCTTTGCGCTGGCATGCTCCTTAAATACTAACGGAGAATCACCGCGTGCGGCTTTACCACTACCCTTTCACTGCAATGGCCAGCCCCTGCGAACTGCGGTTATACGCTGAGTCGCAGGCGCTGGCAGACTGTGCTGCTGATGCCGCAAAAGCTGAAGTTATCCGCATTGAACAAACTTACTCCCGTTACCGCGAAGACAGCGTAGTCGGCAGAATAAATGCCGCCGCTGGCGGCGATCCTATTGCTGTAGACGAAGAAACCAGCGCCTTAATTAATTATGCCACCACCGCATTTGAGGAAAGCGGCGGGTTTTTTGACATTAGCTCCGGCGTATTGCGCGAAGTTTGGAATTTTAAGCTCGGTCAATTACCGAGCCCCGCCGCCGTCGCATTCTGCTTAAAGCGTGTGGGTTGGAATAAAGTGCATTGGGATGCACCCACTATTTCTTTGCAGCAGGGCATGGAGTTGGACTTTGGCGGCTTTGGCAAAGAATACGCCGCCGACCGCGCCGCAACTATGTGCGAAGAAAACGGCATCAGCTGCGGCCTAGTGGAATTGGGTGGCGATATACGTGTGATTGGCCCGCACCCCGACGGCAGCGCCTGGCAAATCGGAATTCGCAATCCCCGTGACCCAGACGTGGCCGTGGCGGTAATACCGCTAAAGTCCGGCGGCCTCGCCAGTAGTGGCGACTACCAGCGCTTTATGGTGATTGACGGTAAACGTTACAGCCATATTCTCAACCCCCGTACTGGTAGACCCGTAGACCAACCGATGGCGGGTGTCACCGTTGTCGCACCACTGTGTTTACTTGCAGGCACCGCCGCTACCGTTGCTATGTTGCAGGGTGAGAATGGCGCACCAGCGTGGCTGAAAGAGATGGGCTTGCCGCATTTGTGGATTGATCAAGCGGGGATGTTGGGGGGCGATTTAGTACCTAAGGATTAGTGTTAATATTTTTTCTTTTGGTTTGTGCGTTTACTTTCAAAGGGGTGATTTTTCTCCAAGCTCAACACAGTATTCAGCGCCAAGACGATTATTAAATACCGCAAAGCCCGGTAACCATAGGCAGATATTGAATTGCCTTGGCTTGGCCGGATAATGCATGGCACGACTTACCAATATGTACGATTGTTGTGTGGCGCATACTGAATTATAAAATAAAGCCAGTTCGCTCCATTTTTAACCGCTTTGTCGGTGATTGGGGCCTTAGGAGTGCAGGATGCGCCACATTTGTTTAGCAAATAGTTTACTTATATCTGGGCTGTTATCCCTTGCCGCTTGCGGTGGCGGAAACAGTAGCGGCATTCCTCAGGGCGGCAGCGGCGGCGCACCTAGCGCGGGTAATAGCGGTTCAGCCGAAGAGTTTTTTCAAAGCCGTTTGCAAACCTCGTTGGAGTTTTGTCGCACCTGCCATATTCCCGGCGGGGTGGCAGACACCACCGACGGCGACGGCTTAATGCTGTCTAGCAATGCCGCAGATGATTACCGTTTGTTGCGCGCCTCATGGCAGACCCTCGGTGGCGGCGTGGAAACTAGCCCGCTGATAATTGAACCCAGTGATCCCAGCGAACCGCACAGCGGCGGTAAGCCGTGGCCGGTGGGCGGTCAGTCGTATGAGGCGATGAGAACTTTGCTGGCTTGTTGGGCTAGTCCGAATACCTGCAGCTTGAGTGGCGGTGGTAGTGATCCAGCACCCGACTTAGAGCCCTTGCTGGGCAGCGCTCGCGGTGGTCACCTTTGGTTTGATTACTGTGGTGCTGATAACAGTGGCAATCCGCGCCCCGACAGTGCCTTGCTACCCCCCGATCCCCGTTCGATGGTTCAGCCGGGCATAAGCAATGGCAAAGCAGTGGCCTTTAATGCTTTTTGGAAAGATTGCCATATTGATCCTGAGTTAGTGGGCGAAAAACCTCACCCTGAAACCTGTGGGCAATTGCGCGCAAGCTATGCAAAGGGTGTACCGATTATGGAAGGCAATGGCCAGCAGGGCACGGCCACTACTTTTGCCGGTCAGCAGCCCCACGGTCTGGCGGCGGTGAGTGCTGATCAATATAGTATGATGTGGTTGCTTTGGGGGCTGCCAGGTCGGCCAGATAATTTCGATCAACTAGTGGCGGAGCGCCACGGTTTTGGTCCAGTTTTGAGCGCCCCAGACGCGCCTCGCAACCCCTATCCCTTGCAGGGCGAGAATCCAAATTTAACCAATGGAGGTTCTGGCACTCTACCCCAAGGTTTAACGCAAACACGTAATAATGACGGTACATACAGCGGCTATATCGCGGCCAACTGCCAAGGCTGCCACAGCACGCCGGTGGAAACCGCTGATGGGATTGAATACCACTATGGTGCCGGTGGAGGCTTGCTGGATGCCAGTACCTCCGCGCGCGATTTTGGCGCTTTGGGTGGTGTGGGAACCTTACTGATTGATCGCGCTGGTTTTGGTGGCCGAGTTCGCGGTACTAACAATGCGCAGTTTGCCAATGTGCTGGCATTGCTTGGGAGTTTTGAAAACCCAGATCCAATCTCCTTTGGACAGATTCTTAATAATGGTTCGACGGCTACCGGAGATACGCCCGCGTGGTGGAATGTGGGGCATAGGCCGGTAAAGTTTGTTGATGCGATGTTCTCTGGCGACGCCGTGCGGGTAGATTTCGCACTCTATTATCCATTGCTTGATAAAAACCCGCTGATCGACGGCGAGGCGCCCGGTATTTTCGATATGGAGCGTGTCGATCAATGGATGAGTGACAATGTGCAGTACGGCGACCACTGGATTATGGCGCAGAAATCACCCGAGTATCCTGGAGCGATTGATGAGCCCTTGGCCAAGCAGGGCGCCGTGTTGTTTCATACTAAAAACCTGTGGGCTACAAACGTCAATAATCCTGTGCAGCAACCGGCTGAGGGCAATGGCAGCTGCGCGGGGTGCCATGGCGCTTACTCGCCACGCTATGTAAATGACACAAGCTATTTGGCTAGCCCTGCTTTAGAGGGGATGGCTAGTTATATAACCCCCATCGATATTATTGCTACTGACCGTGTTCGTTTAGATACCTTCAACGAAGGCACGAACCAAGGTTTGTCTGAAACCTTTGTGGGCTATCCCGAAACCGCAAATACCGCTCAGGATTGCCGCGTTCAGAATATGGAATCATTACGCAATGGTCGCCCCAAAGGATATGTCGCGCCGCCACTTTACGGCGTTTGGGCAACTGCACCTTATTTGCATAATGGCTCTGTACCAAATGTTGCAGCGGTGTTGGATTCATCGGCACGTCCAGCAATTTGGCGCAGAGTGTCTAGTCCAGCTCGGGCCGACCAGCAGGACCAAGTGGTGATGGGCTTTGATTATAATTTTGCCCGTGCCTACGATCAGCACAACGTGGGTTGGGATTACGAAGAGTTAGATTGTGGTGGGGATATCAGCCTGCCATATTTAGATTGCACGCCGCTTGATCCCCTGGTCGACACAATTTTGCAGATACCGCTAAATGCGCTGTTTGCCAATATTTTAATGGCGTGGAATATTACCAACCCGCCAATATTGAGCAATCAAGAAGTGGAGAGCCGAAAAATTTATAACACCGCTATGTTTAGCCAAGGCAATGGCGGACATGTGTTTAGCGACGTGTTAAATGACGCTGAGCGCATAGCCATTATTGAATACTTGAAAACGCTTTAAGGGGTCTGCAAAAGCGGGGGCTGCATAATGACAGTGCGCTTTGGTGGGTGATGGAATTATTTAAAATAGTGCGGCGGTTTAAAAGTTGAAAAGTAAAAAGCCACTTAGCGATCAACTAAGGGGTTTTTTTGTTCTTGCTTCAAAGGCAATGCTCAGGGATTAACGCGCTGCTGTGGCTTTAGTGAACGCTGTGGGAGACCTTCAGTAGGTAGGTGCTAAGGCCGGGGTTTTGGTGGATCAGATTTACAAGGTCATCAATTTTGAGGTCGGTTTGGCTGATGGCAACGCGGATGCTAATTGCAATATCTAGGAGGCTCGGCAGTTCTAGGGTGCAGGCGCGCAAGGAATCCGTTACTAGCTTTAATAGCTGCGTCTTGGGCGTCGTTGCAGAACTACTTGAGGTTGGCGACATTAGTAAGTCTATTGGGTATGAGCGACATTGCACTGGCGCTGTTGCGCGGATTGTTACTCAACAGGGGGTGTCGTAGCAGGGGGTGGCCGGTACAGATATACCGGCCGAGTCCAAGTCCTGTGGGCTACCTACTCAGTGCCTCGCGATGAGACAGGAATTCATCGTAGTTACCCTGGAAATCAACCAGTTCCTGACCTTTTATTTCGATAACACGGGTGGCTAATGACGACACAAACTCGCGGTCATGGCTGGCAAATATTAGGGTGCCGTCGTAATGCTCCAGCGCCAGGTTTAATGCCTCGATTGCTTCCATATCCAAGTGGTTGGTGGGCTCATCCATGATCAAGACGTTGGTGTCTTGCATCATTAGCTTGCCGAATAACAAGCGGTTTTTTTCACCACCGGAGCATACAGTAGCGCGCTTATTAAAGTCGTCAGATGAAAATAGCAGACGGCCTAGGGTGGCGCGTACTATTTGATCGTCATGCTCGGGTTTGCGCCACTGGCTCATCCAATCGAATAGATTGAGGTTATTATCGAAATCGCCGGTGCTGTCCTGCGGGCAGTAGCCGAGGGTGGCATTTTCTGACCACTTAACAACGCCTTCTTTGGTGCTCAAGTCATTCATTAAACAGCGCAAAAATGTGGTTTTACCGGCGCCGTTTTCACCTAATACGGCCAAGCGAGTGCCGGCGTCGATAATCATACTGCCGTCTTTAAACAGAACTTCGTCAAAACCGTGACCGATATTTTCTAGTATCAGGGCTTGGCGGTGGAGTTTTTTGTCTTGTTTAAAGCGAATATACGGTGACTGGCGACTGGACGCCTTAATCTCATCCAGCTGAATCTTATCAATCTTCTTGGCGCGAGAGGTGGCCTGCTTGGCTTTAGATGCGTTGGCGGAAAAGCGACTAACGAAGGCTTGTAAGTCGGCAATTTGCGCGGTCTTCTTGGCATTCTGTGACTGCATACGCTCTCGAGCTGCCGTGGCTGCCATCATAAAGTCGTCGTAGTTACCGGGGTAAACGCGCAGCTCGCCGTAGTCGATGTCGGCCATGTGAGTACACACTTCGTTTAAGAAGTGACGATCGTGAGAAATAATGACCATGGTGCTCTTGCGGTCATTGAGCACACCTTCCAACCAGTGAATGGTGTTGATATCCAAGTTGTTGGTCGGCTCGTCGAGCAGCAAAAGATCTGGGTCAGAAAACAAAGCCTGAGCTAGTAATACCCTTAGTTTCCAACCCGGCGCCACTCCGCTCATTGGACCAGAGTGCAGTGCTAGTTCAATGCCCGCACCAAGTAAGATCTCGCCCGCACGGCTCTCGGCGCTATAACCGTCCAATTCCATAAACTGAGTTTCTAGATCCGCAACCTTCATGCCGTCTTCTTCAGACATTTCCGGCAGTGAATAAATGCGCTCGCGCTCCTCCTTTAGTTTCCACAGTTCGGTGTGGCCCATGATCACGGTGTCGATCACTGAGTATTTTTCAAAGGCGAACTGGTCTTGGTGCAACTTGCCGACCCGCACATTGGGATCGGTAGACACATTGCCTGCGCTGGGGTTTAGGCTGCCATCCAGGATCTTCATGAAGGTAGTTTTGCCGCTGCCGTTTGCGCCGATAAGGCCGTAGCGATTACCTCCCCCAAATTTGACGGAGATGTTTTCAAAAAGCGGCTTGGCACCAAACTGCATGGTGATATTTGCGGCGGAAATCAATGTTGTATACCCAATGAGTGATGAAATGGAAATAGCGAAATGTGGACTACTTGCGGGGCGCGTATTATACGGGTTTATGGCTCTCAGGTCGATTGTCGGCGGGGATTTGGGGAATTGTACCCATTTGAGTATCTCGCGCTCCATTGCACCTTATTGATGCGTCGCAAATACCTTGTCGCTGGATAAAACGATAGTCTTTTTGCGAGAGTGGGCGGGTAATCAGGGTGAAATACTTGAGCCGACTTAGGCCCGTTGCTGCTTGTCGGAGATAACTGGGCATTCAGCGTGGTCATTTTTTGGTGTGTTCATCCCAACGTTACCGTGTTGATTGCTGAGATCTGTCGTCGATTAACAGCAAAGTCGTCGCGCACGCCTATTTTCCATTTCTGCGCGCCAGCGTAGTTTATGGACTGATAGTAAAACCATAAAAAGCGAACTGCTAAAAATGCTGTGGGATTAGGAGCTACTGCAGTAATTTTAATGTTGGGGCATGGGCGCTTACTAATGGTCGCGCTTTGAATGATCTAATTAGTGAAAATAACAAGAACGTGACGAGGTCTGATCTTAATGAAAAATAGTCAGGTATGGCGGAGATTCTTCCAGTTCTCCGCAATTTTTAATTTCGTGGCAGCCTTTGGTCTTTTGTTTGCACCGGAGCTGCTGTTTAAAATTTTGATGATGAGTGATGCTCTAACTAGCGAAGCCATTCCCTGGCTCCACCAGTTTGGTGGTTTGGTGTTGGTATTTGGTATCGGTTATTGGGTTATCTCGACCAATCCTATGCTACATAAAGATATTGTATGGATGGGATGCTTAGGAAAGGTGGTGGTTTTTACTATCGCTTGGATAGATATAGCGCTGTTTAACGCGCCTATCGGGTTTGGTATTCTGGTGGTGGCTGATCTTATTTTTGCGATCTTCTTTGCAATGGTATGGCGGGCCAGCGAGTAGTGTTTTGGGCGCGCAGACTTTGCGTGATCTTGATAGTCTGACGGATTTGAATGTCCAAACTACAGGGTTGGGGCGCTAAGCTAACCCTGTATTGTAATAGCCTATTGCCAAGGATTATTCATGTATCCCAGCTTGTGAAACTTCTCGATAAGCTCCCGATGACCAAATGCGCCGGCGGCTGACTGAAAGCCAACTGCTTTAAGCTCGCCATTTAATAATCGCTCTGCTGCCTCGGTGCAGATTTCGCCGGTAAAAGTATAGGGGGCGTTTAATGACAGCGACAAAACTGTGGTGACCTGACGGCCCTGACCAATACAGGTGATCACCGTCCGGTGAATATCGGGGCTGTCTTTTGGTGGCTCTTCGGGTGTCATTTCATCGCCAAACTGGTTGGTCAGCATTTCTTTCTGCTCCTGATTCATGCCAAGTGACTCTTTGTTGAAACGGTGGATCAGCGCAACGACGTTTTCAATGATTTCGTCACCGAAGGCAGTAAGTACCTTGCAGTTCATAACCCGGTCATCGTGCTCATACCAGACCGGTTCGCAGCCGCCACTCCAGGGCAGCGCAAGCGCGGGTTGGGACATATGTGGAAGGCTAATGGTGAAATGACGATCACCCTGCCACTCGACCATTTCATTGTTCTTGAGGAGGTACTGGGAATTATTAACCATGCGCAAGAATGATTTTGTTGACGCTTGCGAGGGCAGGGCATCATTGACTTGGTAGCTTAGGTCTAGGCTGTCGACGCCGTTGGTTTCAAGGACGACTTCGGCAGCCAGCGCGCCAGCGCACCACATATAACTATTGGCCGGACTCAGTAGTAGGTTTCTTTCTGCGAAGGCTTTGCCGTATTGGTCGCGGACCGCAATAACAAAGTCCTGCTCGCCAGTAGTGTCTAGGTAGTGACAATTGGTTTCCAGGCAGGTCTCCACTATTGGCCACGCGAGTTGCATAAATGGCCCGGCAACATTGATGACGACTTCTACTTTGTCGAGCAAGGGCAGCAGTTCTTCGCGAGTGTTGGCCGCTTGCGCGATTGTAGCTGGTGCTTTGCGGCCAAGTCGCTCCTCAACAATGGCTAAGGACGCTTCTAGTTTCGATTTGTTTCTGCCCGCAAAATAAAAGGGCATATTTCTTCGTGCCAAGCACTCGGCGACTAATTTTCCTGTGTAGCCGCTTGCACCATAGATGAGTATGCGCGGTGAGTTAGACATAGTAATACTCCGATACTGTAATTTATAAAAATTATTTTAAGTGGTGACCACCTTTAAATAGTGATGACTCAAGGTATCGAAAGCATCTGGAACTAAGAATGCGAAATACGGACATTCACTTGCGAAAATCGGACACCGGTGCTAGCTTTAAATAAAAATGAGTTTTCATGAAACCAAAGTATCACTCTGCAAAAACTATCCTTTCCCCTTTGGCACGATTGCGAGAAGACGGTGTGTCGGTTGGTCAGGCATTAACCGGTACTGGCCTATCACTGTCTATCCTTAATACCCCAGAGCAGCATGTCAGTTTAAGTCAGGAGTTGATGTTTCTTAGAAATTTGCGCAAGGCGAGTGCTGATCCCGCTGTCGGACTTAAGGTGGGAGCATGCTATCCCTTAACTTTGTTTGGTATATATGGCTATGCGCTAATGAGTGCCGCGACGGTGATGGACGCTTTAAAACTCGCGTATGAGTTTGTCGAGCTGAGTTTTGCATTTTACGATCACAGCATGTCCTTTCGCGGCGATAACGTTGTGATGTCTATGGGTTCAAATGATTACTGCGCAGATGACTCTGCCATGCTTAATGAGCGCGAGATGATTGCCACCTTGATGATTCTGCGCGGGTTGATGGGAGATAATTTTCGCTTGTGCTCGGCTAGCCTATGCAGTGCGCCGCAAACATCAATTTCTGAGTATGAGAAATATTTTCAGTGCCCTGTGATTTTCAGTGCGCCAGAGAACACCCTTAGTTTTTCTGCTGATCTATTAAAAACCCCGATCTTGCAATGCGATAGTGATACTGCCAGTTTGTGCATCGATCGATGCGAGCGATTGAAAGCAAGATTAAGCGAAGAATATAATATTGAGTATGAGGTGCGAGAGTTGATACTCCTGCGGCCCGGGTATTTTCCCACTATTGACGAGTTAGCCATCAAATTAAATATGTCTGGTCGAACATTAAGACGAAAATTGACGGCTCATGGGATTGGTTATCAAAAAATACTAGATGATTTACGCTTTCAATTGTCGCGGGAGTATTTGTGTTCTACAAACATCAGCGTAGATCAAATATCGATATTACTAGGCTATAGTGACGCCGCTCATTTCTCTCATGCTTTTCGGCGTTGGGCAGGACTTGCACCAACAGAATTCCGCGCGACCTTCGCCGTAGCGTCTCGTTGACGTAGATTACTGGGATTGACCCCCGTCCAGCGTTTATAGGCATGACAAAAACTCGATGAATCCGAGTACCCCAGTCTTACTGCGATTTCCTCAATTGTAAACTTAGTACTTTGCAAATATTCGATGGCGAGATTCTGGCGCACGTCTTCGAGAATTTCTTTGTAGCTGCTATTCTCGGCGCTTAGTTTGCGCTGCACAGTACGCGCGGTCATATTAATACGGTTAGCCACTGTTTCTAGCGTAAATATCTCTCTGGGTGACGACAAAATCTGATTGCGGATAATATCTGAAAAAGTGCTATTTTTTGCTAATTTTATGCAGATCTTCTCGCATTGACTGCCGTATATTCTTGCTGTCTCTGGTTCCGATTGGGCGAGTGGCTTATATAGCAGCTTACTCTCAAAGGCGTAGTAGTTCTCTCCAGAATCAAAGTGTACAGGGCAGTTAAAATACTCCTTATACACCTCTGAATAACTGGGCCTTGCTTGTTTAAGGTGCACTTCAAGCACGGGAAGTTCCTGCCCGAGTGCTTCCTTAAAAATTGTGTGCGAAGCAATTAGACCTCTATCAATCATATATTGTTGGCTTCCGCCGAGATCTCTAAGTGCTTCAAGACTGACATAGGCCCGATCTCCGCGCACAGTGGTGTTCCAGAGCATGTAAGTCCATGTCATCAAAATATTCTTGTACAGAACACTCATACCTGCCAGCAGGTTCTCACTGGTCATAATAGCTAGGCCGAGTAGTCCGTAGGCCGATAGATGGTAGCGTCTTCCTACAATTAGGCCTATTTCAGGAACATCAATGCTGCGAATAACTTCGGTAGTGAAGCTTAACTCCTGATGGGGTGTTAATTCATAGCTTGGATCTTCAAGTGCCTGTGGCGGTATACCTGCCGCAGCTAGCATAGGCGCAGGATCTAATTTGTATTCTTTGAGTAAGGAAATCAGCGGATTGAGCCCATAACTCAGGTGCCTGGCAGGAGGCGTGCTTAATGACGACCTTAGCTCCATGAACGGGCTCTCTTATTGTGTTTTTGTAAGCTGTCGTAAATTAACAATCATATTGTCCTCTGTAAACATCTAACTTTTCAATTCACCTCGCTAGTATGGTTACCTAAATCTAGAGATTTGATAAAAAACATAAAAATCGAGGTGAGGACATGTCTACTCAAACAGCCAAAGAAATTAACGTGCAATCAGCCGTGGATGACAGAAATTTGGACGCGCCGATATATTCTTGGGATGCAAGCCCGCGAGGGAAGTTCACCCTATCTGGTGCCGAAGCCAGCTTGCCTGAACATATTGCCGATTTTCAGCAAACTCTCCGTAATTTTGCGCTAAATGTCGCCAGACCTATTGGCATAAAACTAGATCGTATGACGCCAGAAGAGGCCATTGCGAAAGATTCTCCGTTTTGGGAGTTTCGAGAAAAATATTTGGAGCTGGGCGTAACTATCGAAGCGCTCGGTGAGATGGAGCCGCAGGAAGCCGCACTGCTATTTTCGATTTTGTTTGAAGAGCTAGGTTATGGAGATGCGGGTCTTGCGATATCAGTTGGCGCGGGAATCCTGCCCCAGTGGCTTTGCGCAAAGTTTGGTCGTACAGATCTACTCGAGGAATTTCCCGATTCGATGTTGGGTTGTTGGGGTATCACTGAGCCAGACCACGGCTCCGATATGCTCGATCCAAGTCGTAGTGTTGTCTATCCGGGCAGCTCATATGGTCGGCCTAATCTGGTAGCTGACTTAACTGGAGACGACATTGTCTTGCATGGACAAAAGTCAGCATGGGTATCTAATGGTGTTATTGCAGACGTTTGCATTATTTACTGTGCTGCAGATTCCGGTAGTGGAGCTTCCGCCACTGAAGGTTGCGCTTTAGTTTTTCCAATGGACCTTCCAGGTATAAGCCGTGGTAAACCGCTAGATAAGCTTGGCCAGCGTGCGCTAAATCAAGGTGAAATATTTTTCGACAATGTGCGTATCCCACGTAAGTACTTACTTGCCGGACCTGAAGATTATCAGCGCGCCATATATTGTATTCACGCCGAGGCTAATGCCTTGATGGGGGCGACGTTTACCGGCCTGGCGCAGGCTGCCGCAGATTTGGCGCTAGACTATGCTCACCAAAGAATCGCTGGCGGGGTCCCAATCATCCATCATCAGTCAGTGCGCAGTCGTTTGTTTCACATGTTTAGAAAGGTCGAGATATCACGGTCTCTTACTCGTCGTGGATTAAATTTTAATAATGATCCCGAGCTGGGCACGCCCTCTTTGTGCGCTGCGATGTTCTCAAAAACGACGGGCACACAGCACTCATATGAAGTCACCAGCGACGCTTTGCAAATCTTTGGCGGTAATGGTCTGACCAAAGAATATCCTCTAGAAAAAATGCTGAGAGACGCCAGGGCTTCGCTAATTGAAGATGGATGCAACGAGGTGCTCGCTCTCAAAGGCGGTAGCTACCTCATCGATAGCGACAAATTTTAATAAGAGGGTATAACCGTGAGGCAAGTCGCTTACGTTGCCGGTGTTGGGATGACACCGTTTGGCAACGCTATAGATAAAACCCTTAATGAATTGGCGTGTGCGTCCATTGCGGATGCATTAAAAGATGCGGGTATCAGCAAGGGGGATCTCAATGCAGCTTACATGGGTAATGCTGCGGCTAGTGTCATCACTGGCCAGGTGTGTGTGTCTGGCCAAGTTGCATTGCGAAGCATGGGTATAGGTAAGATTCCCGTCATTAACATTGAAAATGCTTGCGCAACGTCGGCAACCGCATTTCAGCAAGCGTGCACTATGGTGACTTTAGGTGTCTATGATGTGGTGTTGGTGTGTGGTTATGAAAAGCTTTATCACGAAGATAAAAATAAAACATTCTCGGTCTTTACTGGGGCTATCGATGTTACTCAAACGGATGCAATCAAGGCGCGCTTAAAAGCGCGAAACGACGCTATCGGTCAGTCTTTAGATATGTCGGGGGCTGGCAGTAGTCGATCAATATTTATTGATATTTATGCGACCTGGGCCCGCGAACACATGCATCGCTACGGCACAACACAAAGACAATTGGCGGCCGTTTCTGCGAAAAACTCCGTTCACGGTAGTTTAAATCCAAAATCTCAATTTCGTAGTATTGTCACGATTGCCGAGGTGCTCTCCGCGAGGGAAATTGTCACTCCGCTTACCTTGCCTATGTGCGCCCCCATCGGCGATGGGGCTGCGGCAGTCGTCGTTGTCAGTGATCGCTTTGCGAATAAAATAGGTAAAAAACGTTGCATCCGAGTCAACGCATCTAGTCTGCATAGCGGTTGGGATGTCGAGGAGGGTGAGCTACCTATGGTGTCCAGTGCGGTTTCAGAGCTTTACGAGCATGCTAGTTTGGGGCCTCGAGATCTTAATTGTATCGAGCTTCACGATGCATCTGCTATTTCAGAAATAAAATACTACGAATATTTGGGTTTGTGTGAAGCCGGCGCCGGTGGTGAGTATGTGGAAAGCGGTGCGTCGTCACTTGGTGGCAGGGTGCCAGTTAATACCTCTGGCGGTCTTATGAGAAAAGGGCATCCGATAGGCGCTACCGGCGCGGCGCAGATAGTGGAGTTGGTTATGCAACTGCGCGGGGAGGCGGGGGCGCGCCAAGTAAGTGGTGCTAGGGTTGCGCTTGCTGAAAATGGTGGCGGTTATATCGGCACAGATGCCGCTGCGCTGGTGCTGAGTATTTTAACAAAAGAATAATAGGGGAGCGGCGATGAAGGACCTTAGAATATTTTCGAACTTGATTGAAGATAAGAAAAATTCCAGTCCAAACCTAGATGTACTGACTTTCGTCAACCTACTACCTTGTGGTGATATTGAACATGAAATAAGAACCTACCGTAATTTATGGGACCAGGGGCAGCGGGTTTTTTCAGCATTGAAAAACGAAAATATGGCGCCTGGTGAAAGCTTTGGTATTGTGATGCAGAACCACCCTGAGTTTGTTGACTGCATGGTCGGTAGCTCGCTTGCCGCTACAGTATTTGTGCCGATAGATCCGCGTACAAATGGCGACCGACTGGAGTATATGCTTAGCTGGGCAGATTGTAAGGGTGTCGTCTGTGCAGATTATTGTCTTTATAACGTTTTGGCCGCGTGTAAGAGTTTGCCGCAGATACGCTGGATTTGGGTGGTGTCCAGTGGTGAATTAGTTAAGTTGCCCACCAATGATTTACGTCTTAAAAGATGGAGCGATATCTCCCTGGCATCACTGACAGAAGACCAGGGACGAGTACGCAGTGCCGATGAGACGATGCAAATGCTTTATACGTCAGGTACTACCGGCGATCCAAAGGCTATTCGTGCGCCTTACACTCGTTACGATACGGTTTCATCGATAGGGCCGATGATTGGCCTGACAGAGCATGATCGCCCATATACCGGTTTGTCACTTACTCACGCCAATGCTCAGCTCATTAGTTTAGGCAATATTTTAAAAATGGGCTTGCGAGGTGTTATTAGTAGAAAATTCACTAAGTCTAGATTGTGGGATATTTGCCGAGCCTATGACTGTACTACCTTCAACTTACTTGGCGGTATGACCACCGCTATTTATAGTGAACCAGTGCGCGCGAGTGACAGAAACAACCCCGTGCGGTTTATTCTAAGTGCTGGTATGCCTGCTGCTATATGGAGTGACTTTAGCAAGCGGTTTAATGTCGAGCTTTTTGAATTCTACGGCGCTGCCGAGGGCGGCATGATGTTTAATCCTCCTGGTGTCGGTCCGATCGGGAGCATCGGAAAGCCTCCGGCTAGTTTAAACGCTCGGATAATAGAGGAAAACGGCGATATTTGTCCGGTGGGAATACGGGGCGAGATCGTCTTCGAAGCGGTAAGTGGCGACCCATTAGCGGTTGAATATTATAAAAGCCCAAGCGCATCAAGTAGGAAAACTAAGGATGGTATTTTATATATGGGTGATATTGGCCACCAAGATGGGGATGGCTGGTTTTACTTTGACAGCCGAAAAGGTGATGAAGTTAGACGTAATGGCGAATTTGTTGATATCGCAAAAATTGAAAAAATTATCGCAGAATTTGATGATGTCGAAGACGTGTTTGTCTACGGTATTCCATCGCTAAATGGTGCTCCCGGGGAAAAAGATATTATTGCGGCAGTTGTTCCTGTTGAAGCGAAGCTATTTGATCCTCATGTATTGATTAACCATTTTAGACATGTTCTGGGTAGAAATGATTTGCCTAGTTATATTCAAGTCCTAGCAGAAATTCCAAAAACAGCGTCTGAAAAACCACAATCCAGATTTTGTTATGAATTATTTATGGAGCAAAAAAATCATATCTATGATGTCGCATCGTGAATGGAGTAATGGAGGTTTATGTTTTTAAAATAATAAGAAAAGCTATTTATAATGATCATGATTTTGGTGTGCGCTCTGGGATCACGATATTTTGGTCATAACATAATGTTAAATTCAAAGCGCATTGCTAATAGTTATTTTTCTGATGGTGCGTTGCATAGCTATGGTAGCTAATAATTTTATTGTGAGGTAGAAGTTATGGTGCAGACTTATAAGGCGTTGGTGGCGACACGTCAAGACGGAAAACTATCAGTGGGTTTCGAGCAGCTAGCGGCATCAGATATTGGTGACGGAGATGTGGAAATAGCAGTTGAGTATTCTACTTTGAACTATAAGGACGGGCTGGCAATGAGTGACGCCATTCCCATTGTTCAGCAAGATCGCTTGATCTTGGGTATAGATATGGCAGGTACGGTTGCCAGCTCAGACAATCCTCGATTTAAGGTTGGCGATAAAGTGGTGATGAACGGCTACGGCGCTTCGGAAACCCATGATGGTGGCTATACTCAGCGACTCCGCACCAACGCCGACTACCTGGTCAAACTACCTGCTGGTATTAGCACTCGGCAGGCGATGGCAATTGGCACCGCTGGATACACCGCGATGTTATCGGTGATGCGTTTAGAGAAAATGGATGTTAGGCCTGAATCAGGTGCTGTGCTGGTCACTGGCGCATCAGGTGGCGTAGGGACCGTCGCAATTTCATTGCTGTCTGCGCTTGGCTACAGGGTTACAGCGTCAACAGGCCGCCTGAAAGAAGCGGACTTTCTAAAGGGTCTTGGCGCTAGCGACGTTATAGACCGCGCAGCGTTATCTGAGCCGGGCGAGATGATGCAAGCACCGCGTTGGGCAGCTGCTGTAGATTCTTGCGGCAGTCATACGTTAGCTAACGTCATTGCGCAGTTACATTACGGTGGCGTAGTAACTGCCTGTGGATTGGCGCAGGGTATCGATCTGCCGAGTAATATGATGCCCTTTGCATTGCGCAATGTGTCTTTGCTTGGTGTTGATTCTGTTCACGCACCTATGTCTTTAAGAGAAGAAGCGTGGCGCAGGTTAGCGAAGGATTTAGATATGGCGAAATTGGAAGCCTTGACGGTAAATATCCCCTTCGATGATCTCCCCGTTGCCGCAGGTAAAATTTTGCAGGGCCAAATACGCGGGCGCGCCGTAGTCGAAATTACTGACTAATTATCGCGAGAAGATTCCTAAGAATAAAAATAGTAAGGTCACGGTTATGAATAAAGAACTTGGCGTTTTTGGCTTAGAAGGCAGGGTTGCGGTTGTGACTGGCGCCGGCACAGGGATCGGTGAGGCCTGCGCGCGGTTGTTTGCTAAAGCCGGTGCTGCAGTGATGCTTAGCGATATTAATATTGACGCCTGTGAGCGTATTGCCGCTGATTTACAAGAGCAGGGATTGCAGGCCAGAGCGATGCGTCTGGATGTGACGAGTGAGGCGGATTGGACTGAGTTAAAGACAGCGCTGCAAGGATGGAAGAATCGTTGGGATGTATTGCTTAATAATGCGGGAATCTACATCGGCGGCATGCTTGAAGACAACACGATTGCACAGGTAAGTAAAATTAATCAGATCAATATTGAGTCGGTCTTTTTAGGCACCCGCACTGCGGCTGAGAGTATGAAGCCGGGCTCAACATTCGGACGGGGAGGTTCCATTATTAATCTGTCATCAATTGCGGGCTTGGTTGGTGTTCCTGGACACAGTATTTACGGTGCAACGAAGGGCGCTGTGCGCTCCTTAAGCAAGCATAGTGCGGTTGAGTTTGCCAAGTTTGGCTACGGCGTTCGTGTTAATTCGCTGCATCCTGGTTTGATTGAAACCGCAATGGGGGATCAGGCCTTACAGGAATTTGTTGACATTGGCGTCGTCGCCAATGTTGATGAGGCCGCTGCCTTGCTCAAGTCAGCCATGATACCAATGGGGCGCCTAGGTAATGTGAAGGATATTGCTTATGCGGCATTATTCTTGGCTTCGGATGCCAGTTCCTATGTAACCGGAATTGAGCTGACAGTTGATGGTGGTTTTTGCGCAGCTTAAAGGAGATTGTTTATGTCTTGTCAGGGAAAAGTGGCATTGGTGACTGGTGCCGGCGTAGGAATAGGGGCTGCAACAAGTAAGGGTTTGGCTGCTGCAGGTGCCGTTGTCGTGGTGACCGATATCGACCAAGCGTCGGGTACTCGAGTGGCGGATGAAATTAATTCGGCGGGGCACCAAGCTATTTTTTTGAGCCTAGATGTCTGTGACGAAGCGCAGTGGCACTCCGTGATAACTGATGTTGTAGCACGTTATGGTGGCTTACAAATTCTGGTCAATAATGCCGGCATTGCTAATATTTGTGGGATTGAAGATGAGACCTTAGCGGGTTGGCGAAAAACCAATGCCATTAATAGTGATGCGGTCTTTTTGGGTACTCGCGAGGCGATTCGAGTGATGAAAGCCTCAGTTGGAAGTATCGTCAACATTTCCTCCATAGAAGGTATTGTCGGTGACCCGATGTTACCTGCTTACAATGCGAGTAAAGGGGCGGTGCGCGCATTTACAAAATCTGTAGCCTTGTATTGTGCGGATAAGGGTTACTCTATTAGAGTCAATTCCGTTCATCCGGGTTATGTTGTTACCCCTTTAGTGAGTGGTGCCTTGGCGCGATTAAGTAGCGGTGATGCAGAAGCATTCGCTACGCGTGTTTTGGCGAGCATTCCGATGGGCCGAATGGCGGAGCCGGAAGAAATTGCCAAGGGAATTGTATTTTTAGCTTCTGATGATGCCAGCTATATGACGGGTTCAGAATTGATTATGGATGGTGGTTACACTGCGCGATAGTAAATAGAAAGATCAATAAGTCCGCTAGCGCGGCGATTAAGCAGCTGCTAGGGGGCAGTTTCTAGTTAGTTACATGATTGCTTTGTGGCTTGTATATCTTTGCGGGCCTGGATCAATATAGTCCTTGATCAAGTAAGTTGAGACGGAATATTTTCTATCTAATCTTGGTGAGCTTCTCGGTGGCACTAATCCGTCTGTTTATATAAACCTTAAGAGTCAGATGGACACATGGTTGGATGGCTTGGGTATAATAGTGCGATCTGCTATCGCATCTATAACGAGCTGTTTGTCATGACCGAGAATACGGAAAAGAAATTGTCGCCACTTTGCCGCACAATTGAGCAGGACGGAAAGATAATCCGAGTTGAGATCTATCAAGATGTTGACGGCAATTGGTTGCTCGAAGTCTATGACGAGTTTAATAACTCTACCGCTTGGGAGGATGCTTTTGAGTCTGATCAAGACGCTTTGTTTGAAATAGAAGCGACTGTGCGTGAAGAGGGCATAGACTGTTTAATTGGCCCCGTTGATGGTGGTTTAACGTGAAAGTCGTGCCTGACAATAGCAATAGTCCAGTCGCTTTAGTAACCGGCGCTGCACAGCGTTTGGGCGCGGAGATTTGCCGCAGTCTGCATGCCCGCGGTTACCGTATTATTATTCATTATCGACATTCCCATGTCGCCGCTGACGAATTGCGAGGCGAGTTAAATTCCCTGCGTGGTGATTCTGTGGTAATACTTGCAGCCGATATGAATTCTTTGACTGACGTTAAGAATTTGGCTGCCAAGGCGATATCCCAGTGGCAGCGCTTGGACGTGTTGATTAATAATGCGTCGGGTTTTTACCCAACGCCTGTGGTGAGCGCGGATGAAAACGATTGGGACGCGCTGTTTAATAGTAATCTGAAGGGGCCTTTTTTTCTGTCGCAGGCGGTGGCGCCAGCCTTGAAAGCAAGTACAGGTTGTATCGTTAATCTCGTTGATATTTATGCCCAGAAGCCCTTAAGTGGCTTCTCTATTTACTCCATGGCTAAAGCGGGTGTGGCGATGATGACGCAATCATTGGCGCTTGAGCTTGCCCCAGATGTTCGCGTGAATGGTGTTTCTCCGGGTGCGATTTTATGGCCAGAAGAAGAGACCGATTACAGCATTAAAGAAAAGCAGGACCTCAAACAGCGGGTTCCACTCCAGCGCCAGGGTGAGGCGACTGATATCGCTCACACTGTAGCCTTTTTGGTGGCAGACGCCCCTTATATTACCGGGCAAATAATCGCGGTTGATGGCGGTCGTTCAGTATCTACATAGTTTGTTGTTGCGTCCTAGAGTTCGACTTATTTGGCGCATACAGTCTGACTGCGAGACGAGGGCTTGCGTTACCTCAGCTCGGTACCGTGAATGCCATGACAGTTTTGGGTTTGGATAATTAAAGTGACAAGATGGTTCACGGGGCAGGTAATGGAATTACCGCCCACCCCATGAGGTGCATCGCAATGTGTTAGCGATTCATACGATGGTCGATGAGCTCTTCTACCACCGCAGGGTCAGCTAAGGTTGATATGTCTCCCAGCGTGTCTAATTCATTGGCGGAGATCTTTCGTAAAATACGACGCATTATCTTGCCTGAGCGCGTTTTTGGTAGACCGGGTGCCCATTGGATTAAATCCGGTTTGGCGATGGGGCCTATTTCCTTTACGCAAAGGGCGATGAGTTCACGGGTCAGTTCGTCGCTGCCCTCTATGTCGTGCATAAGGGTGACATAGGCATAAATTCCCTGTCCTTTAATGTCGTGGGGGTAGCCAACAACAGCTGCCTCGGCGACGCCTTCATGCAACACCAGCGCGCTTTCTATTTCTGCGGTACCCATGCGGTGGCCGGATATATTCAGTACATCATCTACGCGACCGGTAATCCAGTAGTCACCATCGGCATCGCGACGGGCGCCATCACCGGTAAAATAATAGCCTGGGTGGGTGCTGAAATAGGTTTCTATGAGACGAGGGTGGTCGCCGTATATGCTGCGGATCTGGCCTGGCCATGAGCGTTTAATCACCAGTAGACCTTCACCGGCGCCGGCTATTTCATTACCTTCGGTATCGAGTAAGGCTGGCTCCACGCCAAAGAAGGGACGGGTTGCCGAGCCGGGCTTCATGGCGATAGCGCCAGGGAGTGGGGTGAGCATATGTGCACCAGTTTCGGTTTGCCACCAGGTGTCTACGATGGGGCAGCGCTTCTCGCCTACTACGCGGTGGTACCATTCCCAGGCCTCTGGGTTGATGGGTTCGCCGACTGTGCCGAGTAAGCGTAAGCTGCTGCGATCGGTTTTGCTAACGTAGTCATCGCCGGCGCCCATCAGCGCGCGCAATGCGGTTGGGGCGGTGTAGAAAATATTGACCTTGTGTTTATCAATGACTTCCCAGCAGCGCGACGCGTCGGGGTAGGTTGGTACACCCTCAAATAATAGCGTTGTAGCACCATTGGCTAACGGACCGTACACAATATAACTGTGACCAGTAATCCAGCCGACATCGGCGGTACACCAGAAAACTTCACCATCTTTATAGTCAAAGACGTATTTGTGGCTCATTGCTGATTGCAGCAGATAGCCGGCAGTGGTGTGCAATACGCCTTTGGGTTTACCGGTGGAGCCAGACGTGTAGAGGATGAACAGGGGCGCCTCGCTTTCGACGGCTATCGCAGGGCAATCAGCCGAGGCGTCGGCGACAGTATCGTGATACCAAATGTCACGGTCTTCCTGCCAGTCAACAGCGCCGCCGGTGCGCTTTACCACTAGGCATGATTCAATGCCGGGGCAGTCGCGCAGAGCGATATCAGCATTGGCTTTTAGTGGGATTTTTTTACCGCTGCGCAATCCCTCATCGGCCGTTATCAGCATCTTACAATCGGCATTTTGGATGCGGTCTTTGAGTGCTTCCGGCGAGAAACCACCAAACACCACCGAGTGAACTGCGCCAATACGGGCGCAGGCTAGCATGGCGTATGCCGCTTCGGGAATCATCGGCATATAAATACAGACGCGATCACCCTTGGTCACGCCTTGGGCGAGCATCACATTAGCCAGTTTACAGACCGCAGTATGAAGCTCGCGGTAGGTGATATGGAGTGATTCGCTGGGGTTGTCACCCTCCCAAATAATAGCGGTTTGCTCGCCACGGGTGTCAAGATGTCGATCTATGCAGTTATAAGCGACGTTGAGTTTACCGCCGTCAAACCAACTGGCTTCGCCCTTCGTAAAGTCATAGCTGTTAACGGTGTGCCAGCGCTTGTCCCAGCTTAAGAAGGTATCGGCTTGGCCTGCCCAAAAATTATCGGCGTCATTGAGTGATTGGTGGTACATCTCATCATATTGCGCTTTATTGATGTGCGCACTTGCCGCGAAACTTGGGGGTACGGGATGTACGTTCGGCTTGCTCATGGCATTATTCTCGTTGTTATGATTTTTTGATCTGCATTAATACAGCCGCGACCAGAAAGGGCGGTAATCTTTAGAGGCAGGATAACGGCTTGGCGATGAGGATTGAACCCCAAGCTAAATAAATTTAGGTTGACCTAAACGAATAGGGTAAGCAGGGGCAAGGCTGCAAATAATAATGGTTTCATATTGGGGGGGGGGGAACAAGCAGAGGTGGGCACCTCTGCCATGGAATCAGGCGACCTGAACAGGAATAGCGTTACTGGCATGGCTGACGGTATTGTCAGCATTCATATAAATAAGACGCGGCTTAAAGTTGATTAGCTCGGCTTCAGAATATGTTGCGTAAGAGCAGATAATTATGACGTCATCTACGTTGGCCTTGTGCGCGGCAGCACCGTTTATAGAAATGATGCCACTATTTTCTTCGCCACGAATTGCATAGGTGGTGAAGCGTTCGCCATTGGTGACGTTGTAAATTTGAATTTGCTCAAATTCACGGATACTCGACATATCGAGTAACTTACCGTCAATGGCGCACGAACCTTCGTAATCAAGCACTGCATGAGTTACTCGGGCTTTGTGAAGTTTAGCTTTCAGCATAACTGACTGCATAACGCTGTTCCTTTTTCGCGGTCTCTACTGGCTTAATTAGCAGCCAGCATTCCCCAGTCGGCGCTGGGGTTAACATTAAGGGTGACGTTGTCGATTAAGCGCGTGCTGCCAAGCTTGGCAGCAGCGAGTATGACCACTTCTTCGGTATCCGGGGTTACCGAGCACAGTGTACGAGCATCGCAAATAGTAAAATAATCAGATTCCAAACCAGCCTTTATAAGACTGATCTTAGCGTGCTGCTCTAATTCGCTATAGCTGTCGTAACCACAGGCGATAGCCTCACGAGTTTCCTGTAATACTTTGTGCAAAATCGGTGCAATTCTCCGCTGTTCGACATTGAGATAGCCATTGCGAGAACTCAGCGCTAAGCCGTCTTCAGCACGGGCAGTCGCAACGCCAACAATGTTAATCGGCATGCACAGATCGCGCACCATTTTACGGATAACGCTAAGTTGCTGAAAATCCTTCTCACCAAATACCGCAGTATCTGGTTGTACAATATTGAGAAGCTTCGCAACGACTGTTGCTACGCCGGTAAAATGTCCCGGTCGACTTGCGCCACAGTGGTTATCGGAGAGCTTAGGCACAACGATTTTGCTGTGGCTGTCCATGCCTTCTGGGTAAATTTCATTTACCTGCGGAAGGAATAAACATTGCGCTCCGGCAGCAAACAGCTTTTCTTTGTCTGCGGCTAAGGTGCGCGGGTAGCTGCTGAGGTCTTCGTTGGCGCCAAACTGCAGCGGGTTAACAAAGATGCTCACAACTACGATGTCGGCGTGCTGACTGGCTCGTTGAACTAGGCGCAGATGCCCTTCGTGTAGATTGCCCATAGTCGGTACAAAGGCGACGGTTTTGCCGGCGCGTTTGTCCGTATTGAGCGCTGCCCTTAGTGATGCGGCTGTGCTGTAAGTTTTCATACCACTAACTTCCCAATCTCATGCTTCGCAAAGCGAAGGTAGTTTGCTGTGAAGTCAGTCCGCTCACATTGCGGGCTGGCAACCAAGACACTGGCAATACTGCCTTAGAAATCTGAAAAGATTGCTCATAATCTGATCAGCTGGGCCAGTGGCGGGCAAGTATGCCCCAATCGCAATGGCCGTTCAATGCTTTGGTAACAAAAAATTCACGACTTTGTTACCTTCAAAAATGTTCCCCGAGGTAACAGTTCGAGATTATAAACCCTTAGTCAAAACTATGCTCGTCCGCGGGAAAGCTACCGTCGGCGACGGCGGTATTATAGCGTTTTAGGGCATCTTCTACACTATTGCTACCTTCCGCAAAGTTGCGTACGAAGCGTGCAGTCTTCTCAGTGATACCGAGTAGGTCATGTAACACCAGTACTTGGGCGTCGGTTTCGCCGCCGGCACCGATACCGATGACCGGGATTTTTAGCGAGGTGGTGATTTCAGCGGCAAGCTTGCGAGGTACGCATTCAAGCACCAGCATCGCTGCACCAGCAGCTTCTAGCGCCAAGGCATCGGCGAGAATTGCCTTGGCTTGACTGTCGTTGCGACCCTGCACGCGATAGCCGCCTAATACGTTGACAGATTGTGGTGTGAGTCCGAGGTGGCCACAGACAGGAATGCCCGCCTGATTTAGTCGAGTGATGCTTTCTGCTAGCCAGCTGCCACCCTCAACCTTGACCATATGTGCGCCCGCTCGCATCAATATGGCCGCATTATCGGCACATTGCTGAGCGTTGTTGTAGCTGCCAAAGGGCATATCGCTGATGATCAGTGGTTGCTCACAACCCCGAGCGACACAGGCAGTATGATAGGCCATGTCTTGGACTGTGACCGGCAGGGTGGAGTCTCGGCCCTGCAGCACCATGCCTAATGAGTCGCCGACCAGGATGGCGTCTATGCCCGCTTTTTGCACAAGTCTGGCAAAACTGGCGTCGTAGCAAGTGACCACGGCAAATTTTTCATGCTGTTGCTTTTTTGTCAGCAGTTTGAGGATATTAACCTTGCTCATGGAGTGCCTCGGCAGTGCCTAGAAAAATGTCGGGTTAAAGTAATGGCGGCCACTGCGTATTTGCAGTAAATATTGCAATAATTGCTCATATTGGCTGTCATTATTCGCAAAATCGATGTCGCTGGCGTTAATGATGAGTAGTGAAGAATCATTATACGATAGAAAGAATTCGCTATAGGCGGCGTTTATGCGCTCTAAATAGTCAGCGTTTATGCTCTGTTCAAATTTCACGCCACGATGCTGTATCCGCTCTTTCAGGATTTTTACCGGTGCCTGTAAGTATATAACTAAGTCTGGGGTGGGAACATCGACCTGAACTTGTTGGTAGACCTTGTTATACAGTTCTAGTTCGTTGGCATCTAGGGTGATTTGAGCGAATAAAGGGTCTTTTTGAAAGAGGAAATCAGCGATATGAGTTTGATTAAACATATCACTTTGGCGTAAGTCACTGAGCTGCTGTGCGCGCTGAAATAAGAAGAAGAGCTGGGCTGACAGCGCCGCATGACGTTGGTTGGCGTAAAAGCGCTCTAGAAAGGGATTGTCTTCGGCCCTCTCAAGCAGCATTTGGTAGTTAAGTGACTCAGCTAGGCGCCGGACTAAGGTGCTTTTACCGACGCCGATTGGCCCCTCGACTGCGATAAAGCAGGGCGGTTTTTCAGTGTTGATGATGGGTTCGTTAACTAGTGATCTCTTTATCATCTGATTCTAAAACCCATAAATTGTCGTTATCGGAGTAATCTAGCTCGGTATTGTCACCTAGCTTATCGTGAAGATGGTGGCGAAGTAATGCTTTGGGTGCAATATCCGCGAGCGGACGAAGTACAAAATCTCTATCAAACATACGTGGATGCGGAACGGTAAGCTCGGGTGTTTGGATGTTTGCGTTGCCATAAAGCAGTAAATCGAGGTCTAGTGTGCGGGCGGCCCACTGGACAGTGCGTTCACGCTGATGTTCGACTTCGATGGCTTGCAGAGTATTTAGGAGGCTGGTCGCGCTCAGTGTTGTGTCAATGGCGATGACGGCATTGACGTAATTTTCTTGCGTTCCGGGACCGACGGCTATCGAACCGTAAAGGTGGGACTGCGCAAGCAGTTCGCAACCAGGTGTCGCGGCAATTGTCTTTATGGCTCTTAAGACTTGCTGCTTGGGCAGGCTTAAGTTGCTGCCCAAGGCAATATAACTGCGGATCATCTCGGTTTGCGAGGGCTGCGGCGGCGCCGGGATGTAGTTGGTCTGTCATCACTGGCTGGGATTTGCGTGAGCATGGCGCCGCGGGTATCGATATGGGCTTCTTGGAACGCTAGCCACCACTGCCCCAGTCCAGGCTCAATTTCGCCTGCTTGTTCACGCAGCAGAAGAAAGTCGAAGCCCGCTCTAAAATAACGGTGATCTAACAGCAGCTCAGCGCGCTTGCCGGAGCGGCGAGTTAGGCGGCTCTGCAACTCCCATATATCGCGCATTGGCAAAGAGAAGCGCTTTGGTATGGCGACCGTAAGCTGCTGTTTGCGCAACACGCGTTCAGCGGCTTGGTGAAGCGCGGGAATTTCTGGCACGCCACTATCAAGAATCTCTTTGTGAATACGTTTTACCACTGGCCACAATATTACGGCATAAATAAATGCGGGCGTAACGGGCTTTTTCTCGGCGATTCTGGCGTCGGTATTAATGAGACCTTGTTGGATAATAGTCTCGGCCGCGGGTTCGTGTTGGTTGAGCATTTTTTGCGTGCTTGGGAATAATGGGCTGAACAAACCGTAACGCTGCATTAGCGCATAAGTCTGCAGTCCCTGACCGGACATAAGCAGTTTGATAACTTCGTCAAACATGCGTGCGGCGGATATGTCTGTCAGTAGCGGCGCTAAACGTTTTAATGGTTCTTCGGTATGTTGCTCTATATCGAAGTTGAGTTTCGCTGCAAAGCGGACAACACGCAGCATACGAACGGGATCTTCCCGGTAGCGAGTTTCCGGGTCCCCTATAATGCGTATCAATTTTTGTTCTAGGTCGCGCATACCGCCGACATAGTCGTAGACACAGAAATCTCTGCTAGAGTAATAAAGTGCGTTGATAGTGAGGTCGCGGCGAGCGGCGTCCTCGTTGACTGAGCCGTAGACATTGTCTCGGGTAAGCATGCCTGATTCGGTACGAGCGGAATGCTTATTGCGTTGGCCATTGTTGCTGACGCTAGTGCCGGGCGCGTCGTGACCACCTCGAAAAGTGGTGACTTCGATGATTTCGCTGCCAAAGCGGACGTGGACAATACGGAACCGGCGACCAATGATACGGCTATTGCGAAACGCACCACGAACTTGCTCGGGTGTTGCATTAGTGGCGATGTCGAAATCTTTGGGTTGGCCACCTAATAGCAAATCTCTTACCCCTCCGCCAACGAGGTAGGCGTCGAAGCCTTCCTCATTGAGTCGCCGTATTACTTTTATGGCGGCGTCGTTGATATGTTTGCGGGAGACGCAATGCTCGTCTCGCGGGATAATTGTCGCGGAGGGTGGCGCGTATTGGGTGGGTTTGGAAAACTTGTTAGAGAGTTTTTTCCAGAGCCCGGTAACGGAGCTAGATGTCATGGAGTTTTATGGGTAGCCGGTGAATAGTGTAAAGGCAGTATTCTAGCACAGCCTTATTTGGAGTGTTGTTAAAGGAGTGATGGAATTTTAGGGTATAACTGAGTTCAAATTGATGCTTGGGGAATAATTTAGGGGTTTTAAAATAAAGAAAGGGAAAACAATGTCTTCCCCACCCAGGTCTCTTTGCTTTTATATTATTATTATTTTTTATCTGTTTTCTTATTATTATTTTGTTTTTTTTATTATTCTTCGCTCCCAACATAGAGCATATGTCGTGCCAGCTTTTGTTTTTCTTTTGTTATCAATAGCTTGCTGATATTTTGTGTTTTTTGCTGATGTTAAAAAGACGTGGTTTGTTACCTTAGTAAACGCTCTTTGTTACGCTGACGGGTCTGGGGTAACGCTCGGATATACCTCATGTTCCCGAGCGAGAACTTACTTTTTTGCGAGGAATACCCAAGCGCTGGCGGCGTTCCCATAGGCACTTTCTACTTACGCCAAGTTTCTGTGCGAGCTCAGTTTCGCTCATAGAGTCTTGGTGTTCAAGAACAAATCGTTGGAAATAGTCTTCCAAAGACAGGTCTTCGCTCGGATCGGCATGAAGGGGTTTACGACGCTCTGGCGCGGTGGTGTTGCTTGCTGGCCGAGCGGGCTGCTCGTTACGGCGGCCGCGAATCTGGCTGATATCAACGAGCTCTAGATCAATGTCGAGTAACTCATTGTCGATCTCTTTGCGGTCGCACAAGATTACTGCGCGCTCGATGGCATTTTCCAACTCTCGGATATTACCCGGCCAAATGTAGGTGGTAATGGCCTGAATGGCCTTGGGGCTGAAGTGCATTAGCGGTTTTTTCATCTTCTCGCAGCGGTTTTTAAGCAGCGCCTCGGCGAGCTCAAGAATGTCTTTGCCGCGCTCGCGCAAAGGCGGTAATTCCAACTTCATGACATTGATACGGTAGTATAAATCTTCTCGAAAGCGCCCTGAGTGTGCCATGTCCTTTAAGTCGCGGTGGGTTGCACAGATCAGTCTAACGTTAACCTTGATGGATTCTACCGACCCTATGCGGCGGATCTCCTTTTCCTGAATAAAGCGTAACAGGCGGGCTTGGGCTTCCAGCGGCAGCTCGCCAATCTCGTCGAGGAATAATGTGCCGCCATCCGCTGCTTCTATCAGACCGGTGCGGTTGGCGTTCGCGCCGGTAAACGCACCTTTTTCATAGCCAAACAGCTCTGATTCTATGAGCGTTTCTGGAATAGCCGCGCAGTTGACACAGATAACTGGCTTGCTGCTGCGCGTACTTTGATTATGAATGGCGCGCGCGACTAACTCTTTACCCGTGCCGGTTTCGCCGTGTATTAGAATGGTCGCGTCGGTAGGTGCCGCTCTGCGTATATGATCATAAAGTTGCTGCATTGCCTTGCAGCTGCCGATCATGCCGTTGAAATCGGCTATTTGCTTGCGTTGATTGCTATTCGGCTCAGGTGTGTTGGGTTGGCGCTCTGCGCGTGCGGCGCTGATAATGCGCTCGACGGTCTCAATCATTTCGTCGTGATCGAAGGGCTTGGCGATATAGTCGATAGCGCCCTTCTTCATTGAATCTACGGCAGATTTCAAACTCGCGTAGCTAGTCATAATTAGCACGGGTGCATCAGTTTTACTGATGAGATCGGTTCCCGCCGCCCCCGGCAGACGCAAGTCGCTGATAATTAATGAGTAGTCGTTGATATTATAACTGCTCAACGCTTTTTGTACGGAGTCGGCTTCATCAACCTGATAGTTATGTCGTTCGAGCAGGCGCCGCAGTGCCAGACGGATGACATCTTCGTCTTCGACTATGAGGATTTTGGGCATAATTCTCTCCGTGGTTTCTTGCGGCCACTAGCGAACAGGCGCGTAGCCGGACAACATAACGCGATCAGCGAAATAATTCTAGTTTGGCTCGGGCTGACTTAAAACTAGATGGATATGAATCCGGGTGCCATGGCTGCTGAATTCAGGCACGGGGCTTTCAATACTAATATCGCCGCCTAGATCAGTAATAATATTGTACGCCAGAGCAAGCCCTAAGCCGGTGCCTTTACCAGGGTCTTTAGTGGTAAAAAACGGCTCAAATATTCTGTTCTGAAGCTTTTGATCGATGCCTATGCCATGATCTGTCACCGTAATATGGGCTTCAGCGTTATCCTCTTCGGCTTCTATGGTGATCATTGCGTTGTCGCTGCTGGCATCCCTGGCATTCGATAGCAGATTGATAAAGACCTGCATTAGTCTTTGATTGTCGCCATTCACGACAATGTCAGTGGGGCAGTTGTTATTGTAGTGAATCTGTTGAGCTTCATTATCGAGGCTGAGTAACTGGACAGCCTCAGATACACAACTTCTTATGTTGACGGCCTCCGTCGCTTGGGCGCGGTCTTCTCTGCCGGTGTGGGCAAAGTTCACTAAGCTGCCAACAATACTGCTGATACGTTTCGTCTGCTTCACGATTTGTGATGCAGTTTCGAGAGTGTCTGGGTTTTCTGTCTCATAGCGCAGGTTTTGAGCAAGGCAGGCGATGCCCGTGACAGGGTTGCCTATTTCGTGGGCAACACCGGCGGCGAGTCGACCAATAGAAGCCAGGCGTTCCTGGTGAGTGAGTTCATGCTCCAGTAGCTGGGTATCGGTGATATCTTCAACAACGATAATTAGCTCGTCTCTTCCCCACATCTGTGACTCGGTCCGGTGTAGGTTGAGCCAACGTAAACCTTGCTCGGTTTCAACGCAAAATTTGCTGCGATGCAGATCACTGCTTGCTAAGAAATTAATTAGGCAGTTTGCCCATGGCTCTGGTAAACCGTTGAGGCTTGAACCTGTCACAGCGCTCGATTGAATGTCAGTAATGTCGGCCATCGACATATTCCACAGTAATATTTCTTGGTCGCCACCCAGTGCGCATACGCCGATGGGGAGGTCCTCTAATGTTTGGCGATGGTAGCGGCGGAGGCTGTCGAGGTCGGCAGCTAGACCGGTGAGATTTGTTTGATATCGCTCTAAGCGTTCTTCAATATAAGTGATGTCTTCACCGCTGCCTAAAACACTGGCGGTGTAAGGCAGCACGCCATCAATGACGCGTCGAGCGCTGGATGGCCCAAGTAGCGACGATAGGTTGATTTCTATTCTGTCGCGTATGCGGCGTAAGGCATAGGGCCGAGTCTCTTGCTCGTCAAGGTGGAGTTCCTCCAGTGCGCGCCTAAATTCTTGCTCGGCGGCGTGATCGCCCAATGCATCTTGAAGGCGCTGCTTTATTTCTACAGCTGTCTGTAAATTCAGGACGTGGCGGCTGGGCCGGTTTAGGTCGTCTAGGGTGCAGGCTTCCGCTGCGCTGCGCTCTTCTGCTGACGTTTCGCTAAACATGGAAACAAGAATAAAAAGTGCGCTATTGATGCCGATCGATAAACTGGCGACGACAACCCAAAACTCATCTTTAGCTACCTCATTGATATACAGACTTTCTAGGTAGGCTGGGTGGTAGTCGCCGAACATGGGGATTAGTAAGCCTACCCCCCATACGATAAACCCCGCGGTGAGACCGCTTATAAAACCGTTGCGATTCGCGCGGGGCCAATACAGTACCGCGAGCACGCCGGGTAGAAATTGTAGGCAACCGGTGGCCGATGCGATGGTGAGATTGGTGAGGGTTTGCACGTCGCCAATCAGGTCATAAAAAATGAAGCCGACCAAAATAATAGCGCAGACAAGCAGTTGGCGTGCGGTTAATAGCCAGCGATAGATGTCGAGATTGCGGTCTTTAGGGTGAAACAGCGGCAAAACCAGATGGTTCAGACTCATGGATGCCAAGGCGAGGGTGGTGACAATAATGGTGCCGCCTACTGCCGATAAGCCGCCTAGATAGATCAATATAGTTAGCCAAAGGTTATCGACGTTTAACGACAGGCCGAGCGGGAAATAGTCTGTTGTTATGGTCAGCCCTGAGGCCTTGCCTGCCCAAAGTATGGGCAGTACCGGCAGGCTCATAACCAGCAAAAATAATGGTAGCCCCCAGCTGGCGGTGACAAGGTTTTTGCGGCTGGGGTTTTCCGCAAATAGCATGTGAAATACATGTGGCATACAAACAGATCCCGCAAAGAACATGATCAGCATGAGTCTGTTGGTGTCGCCGGATTGCGGTGTGCTCAGGTCTTCTAGTATGTCTGGGTGGGCGAGTAGCCATTCCTGCAAGCCACCGAAACCGCCAAAGACCGAGTATATGGCGACAAGGCCGACCAAGACGAAGGCGAGCATTTTAATAATGGATTCAAATGCCAGGGCCACAACTAGGCCTCGGTGGCTGTCTTTAGATGGCAGATTCCGAGATCCGAACAAGATTGTAAAAACGGTAATCACAACACAAAAAAGCAATGCGATTAGGGTTTTGAAATTTGCGTTATCGTCCCCCAAGGCCTCGCCGGCGCTTAGAATTAGGGTGGATTCAGAGACTATTTTTATTTGGATGGCGAGTAGTGGCCAAACTGAAAGTGCTAAAAATAAGGTGGCTGCTGAGCCTACCCAAGAACTGCGAAAACGGAAACTCAATAAGTCGGCTAATGAGTTTAGCCGGTAGCTTCTGCATATCTGATGTAATGGCGCCAGTAGTATTGGCAATAGTATTAGTGCGGCTGAAATGCCGATGTAGTAGTTAAGGAAGCTATAACCGTAGCGTTCCGCGAAGCCGACGGCGCCATAAACGGCGAAGCCGCTGGCGTAAACCCCTAGTGACAAAACGTAGATGCTGGGGTGATTGACTAGGCGCGACGGCAATAATTGTCGCTCGGTGGCGTAGGCAATGCCAAACAGCAGAGCCATGTAGCCTATGCCGAGGAAAAAGAGTGTGTTGAGGCTAAGGGTCATTGCGGTGCTGTTTATAGTGACTGATGAAAATAAAAACAATGATGACTAGCCAGACCACATAATGGCGATACCAAAGGGGGCTGGCGTCATTTAACCAGCGACTTAAAGCCGGAGCATAGATAAAGCCAAAAGTTGCTAGGAGCAGCAGTGACGAGTGAATTTGCATGGTGGCCGCGAGGTGTTCAATGTCGGAGTGATGTTACTGGAGCGGCTGCAAAACTGCAAAATATTGCAAGCTGAGTTTACAAGTTCAATGCGGTTTGAGTGGGGATGTGTTCGACACGCCAATGCTGGATTGCCCATTGCAGTATGCCGGCAATATCGAGCTCAGGCGCTGGCGGGGCTTGCTGTAAATACCTCAGGACCCGGCGGAGGTTCTCCTTGGCAAGCTGGTCGTCGATGGCGGGGGCAAAGCTTTGTTTGCTTAGTTTGTGGCCGTCGTCGCCAACAATAAGCGGTAAATGCAGATAGCGAATCGGCGCTAGCGACAGCGCGTGCTGGAGGTGGATTTGCCACGCGGTAGCATCTATCAGATCTACGCCGCGCACGATGTCGCTAATATCTTGGCTTGCGTCATCCACTACGACGGCGAGTTGATAGGCATAGAGACCATCGCGCCGTTTGAGCACGGGATCGCCTATTTGATCGCTCAGATAGCGTTGGCTGCCCTGCACTCGGTCTGAAAACACCACATCTGTTTGTTGAATCTTTAGGCGAATGGAGGCGTTGCCGACAACAAAAGGCGTAATGCAGCTACTTGGGTGTATGCCGCCACTCTTGGCCAACTGTGCGCGTGAACAGCTGCAATAGTAGGCATGCTGCCTGTTCAGCAAGCTAGTGAGGGCGGTTTCGTAGCTTTCGCTGTGGTGGCTTTGCCATAGGATGTCACCGTCCCAGTGCAGGCCATGAGCGACTAAGCTGTTGATAATAAGTTTGGCGGCACTGACTTGCTCGCGGGGCGGGTCTATATCTTCGATGCGCAACAACCATCGCCCGCGATTAGCTCGTGCGTCTAGATAGCTGGCTACAGCAGTAAGCAGGGAGCCTAGATGTAACGGTCCGCTGGGAGAGGGGGCAAACCGGCCAATATAGCCGGTATGAGGATCTGGCATAGCAAACCTATTTGCATGGGCCTAAGGTCAGCCCATGTAAATTAACCGCGTTCCTGGCGCTCTTTGATTTCGTCTAGCGTCTTGCAGTCGATACACAAAGTGGCAGTCGGTCTAGCTTCAAGACGCTTAATGCCAATATCTACACCACAGGTGTCACAGAAACCATAATCGTTTTCGTCAATTAGATTGAGGGTCGAATCAATCTTCTTGATCAACTTGCGCTCGCGATCACGGGTGCGCAATTCAAGACTGAACTCCTCTTCCTGAGTCGCGCGGTCTGCGGGATCAGGGAAGTTAGCGGCTTCGTCCTTCATGTGACTTACAGTACGGTCAACTTCTTCCATTAACTCAGCTTTCCAGCTAAGCAAAATCTGGCGAAAGTGCTCCTTCTGTTTCTCGTTCATATATTCTTCGCCCTTTTTTTCTTTATAAGGAACGAAGGTCTTTAAATTGTCAGTTGTACTCTGCTGTGCAGGCATGGCTGGCCCCTTCTGTACAAGCCGTTAACCGCAAACTGCGGACATGCGCGGCGACGCTGTGTCGCCAAATCGGCAAAACTACCAGATATGTCCCTCTTGTGCTACACGAAATTCACCTTAAATTCCTCGAGTAACCAGTTGCGGCGATGTTAAGGCCTTGCAGATACAGCTACACTGCCATTTTTGACTAACAGGTACAGTATAGGTGATGAATTCTTTTGCACGCCGGCTGGCAGATATAGAGCCATTTCGAGTGGTTGAAGTATTAACGCGGGCCAAGCAGCTTGCGGCGGCGGGCCGCGATATTGTGCACATGGAAGCGGGCGAGCCAGACTTTAGCACGGTGGCGTCTGTTGTTAATGCCGCGAAGGCGTCATTAGATCGAGGAGAAACCTATTATACCCCCGCAGCGGGCATCCCTGAGTTACGACAAGCGATTTCTCGATTTTATCGAACCGAGCACGACCTGGATATTGCGCCTGAACGAATAATGATTACGCCGGGTGCATCCGGCGCCTTGCTATTGTTGGCGGGCTTACTAATTAATCCTGGTGATGGCATGTTGATGACTGACCCGGGCTATCCCTGCAATCGTCATTTTCTACGCTTGGTTGAGGGCGAAGGTCAGTTGGTGCCTGTGGGGCCAGAGGATCGGTTTCAGCTTAATGCCGAGAAAGCGGAACAATATTGGCAGCCAAACACTAGGGGGATTATGGTGGCGTCGCCAGCAAATCCGACCGGTGAGATATTGTGTGCAGCGCAGTTGCGAGATCTTCACGCCCTGTGTGAACGCAAGCAGGGGTATTTGGTGGTGGATGAAATTTATCACGGCTTAAATTACGGCGTCGACGCGCCCAGTATTTTATCGATTACCGACAAGGCGTTTGTGATTAACAGTTTTTCAAAATATTTTGGTATGACGGGTTGGCGTCTAGGTTGGTTAGTTGCTCCGGAAGAGGCCGTGCCGCATTTAGAAAAGCTCGCTCAGAATTTCTTTATATCCATGTCGACTATGGGGCAATACGCCGCGTTGGCCGCGTTTGAGCCAGACACTCGCGCAGAGTTGAATCTCCGTCGAGATGAATTTGCGGCGCGGCGTGATTACCTGTTGCCGGCGCTGCGGGACTTGGGTTTTGATATACCACACTGCCCAGATGGCGCGCTGTATCTATATGCCGGTATTCAGAGGTTTAAGACCAATAGTCAGCAGTTTTGTTTAAACCTGCTGGAAAATCATGGTATCGCCATTACGCCCGGCGAGGACTTTGGCCGCTATCAGGCAGATCAGCATGTTCGTTTTGCTTACACCACAGGGCTTGCGCGTTTAGAGGAGGGGGTGGCTCGGCTACGTAGTGTTTTGGACTAGCGGGCTTGGGATTTTTTAAGATTAGCGCCTAGGCATTGAAGTATAAAAATCTGGGTACCGAATAACTCGGTTTTACTGGGTGTTTATTGTGATAGTTGAGGTTATAGCCTCGGCCATGTATTCGGCTAGGATCTTCATTTTGGACAAAATTAGGCCTCGAAATATCGCTTGATATGGGGGTTAGCAAGTATTGCCAGGGGAGGGAAAGATTTGGGCTGAATTTAGCTTGCCGATGTATATTTGGGTGGCGTTCAAAACAGCGGGTTTTTTGATAGGGTCCGCTAAGACGTCTTGATAAAAATCCCTGAGTAATAGTTTAAGGTCGTCTCAGTTTGCAGTAGCAGTTTTTGTTGGCGGCATAAAATCCCTTTTTCTGCTTGGACGGGATTGTCGTCAAGGTCGTGATTTGTGGTGCTACTATATTAATAATTTTAGAGTGTTTATGTTATCGCAAGCCTGTTGATACGGTGTTAGCGTGGGCTGAAGGGGTCGGTATTGAGAGGCAAAACTGCAGAAGAGGTGGCGCTCCAGCATATTATAGAGCGCTTAGGTAAATTTAAGCCTCGGCAAAGATGGTGGCGGCGCTGGGTGAAGCGCTCTGCTGTTGCAATCATTCTGCGAGAGCTGAATGACCAAATCGAAGTCTTAATGATAAAAAGGGCTGATCGAGAGGGTGACCCTTGGTCTGGCCACATGGCATTTCCCGGTGGCAGAATGGATCGAGGGGATATTACTGGTCTGCGTACGGCAATACGTGAGACTGAGGAAGAAACCGGTATTTATTTAGAAAAAGCCGGTCATTGTATTGGTCGTTTGTCGGATATTGTTAGTCGCCCCCATTCTGGCCGACAGCCCATGGTGGTGACACCCTATGCATTTAGACTGCATACGGCGGTAAGTATTGAGCCAAATCATGAGGTTGCTGAGGCAGTTTGGATTCCATTAAGCTTTTTAATGGATCCAGAAGAGCGTCAGACGATGGCGTGGGGTAATGGTAAGTTGACACTAACATTGCCATGCTACTTCTTCGGGAAGCGCCGTATATGGGGGATGTCACTAAAAATGCTCGATGAGTTACTTGGCCT
Organism: Zhongshania sp.; assembly: GCF_047636175.1. Taxonomy (GTDB): domain Bacteria; phylum Pseudomonadota; class Gammaproteobacteria; order Pseudomonadales; family Spongiibacteraceae; genus Spongiibacter. Next base: position 48,710 of record NZ_JBLIKC010000024.1, read on the forward strand.
CATTTGAGTCATTTTCGGATTTCTCGGTCGGGTCGAAAGCTTCGTCTTCGGGCCACTCGGCCTCCAAGCCCGAGCCTAAATTGGGCCGCACCGGGCCAAACTCCGCTTCCTGACTTTGCTCTGGTTCGGGCAGCAGATTGCGCTGATCTTCCCACAGGAAAATTTTGGTTTCGTTGAGCAGTTGTCGCCCTTGGCTTTGAGGTCTAGCGGCTTCCGCCAGCGCCTCGTCGGGGAGCAGTTTTTGCAGCCAGGCTTTAAAAACCGCCATGATAATCGGGGTTTTCTTGGCGTCGACATATTGCCAGCGTGAGCCGTCAAGAATATTGCCAGACACCCGGTCCTCTTTTACGGGCAACCAGTAAACCCCGCAGCTCGATAAACTGAAGTCGTCTTGGCGGCCAAAGCTGACATCAGCTTTAAAGGGGTTGAAGGCATCCTCAGGCGGCTTGTCTATGCGGTGCAAGGCCATTATCCATTGGCTTCCGGGGAGAAAATCCTTGGCCTCTGGTCGACATAAATTGTCTTTATTGCCCCAAATTCGAATTTGCTCGCGGTACTCATCACCCTGAATGATTTCCTTGATATTTAAATCAAAACCATTGCCTTTGCCGCGCTCTACTTCGCCGAAGACTACGAGGTCTGTCTCGGTATAAACCGTTTTAAATGGCCCCTGCCACAGGCACTCGCAGGCGAGGGTGGTCGCACTAAAGCACAAGCTAATAATGATGAGCGCAATTTTCAATAGTTTTCCTTAACATGCTCGGTGTTGTCGGCCGGGGTAATTAGTAGTTAATCATATACTGCTTAGAAAGGTATTTTAACGATCTCAATAAAAAAGGGTGCAGCCAGCGCCACACCCTTTTCGGGGTCTTGCTTGGTTGATATTTAGATATCGAGCACAAGGCCAATAAAATAGCCATCAACGGTAACATTGGCTTCTTCGTTGTCGTCTTCTAGTTGAACATCAAAATTGCGGTAGCCGATTTCCAGACCAAGAATGCCGAGCTCATATCCTACAGCAAGGGTCATATCGGTGATTTTGTTATCGCCAAAGGCAATGACATTGCCAAGGCCAGAGGCATAAAAGCCAGTTAGTGGCAATTCAAGTCGGGCGTTTACATAGGCCATGGGGACCGGCGCGTCTATCTCGATAGAGCCTTCGTCGTTGCCTTCTCGAATGCTGACTTCACCGTCGAACATACGCACTGTTAAGCCAACATCAATATTTACCCAGTTATCTAAAATTTCGTAGTACAAGGTTGCATCTGTATGAGTCAGGTCGGTTGTTGAGTTAACTGTATCGCCTTCGTTGTAATTATTGCCATCGAAGCGGAAAGCTTTTGAAAGCGTGCCGGTTTCGGTGATCTCTAAATCGCTGCGCTGAAGGCGGATATTCGGCAGTAGCGGGATAGGGTGTTCTAACGCGACGTAAAAACTTTTGCCCGTTTCATCGTCATAGCCTAGATCGTCATTCATATCGATGCTATCTGAGCCTGCTTTAACATCGCCGTCCCAACTTTGCTTCCAGATATAGGCGCCGGCGGTGGCCCCGACAATATCAGCCTGAGTGGCAACAGACGCGCTTGCTGCAAGTATGGTCAAGGCTATTAGTCGTTTTTGCATAGTAGGTTTCCTATATTGAAATTTTATTTGCAATAACAATAAGCGGTCTCTGTGACAGCGTAAATACTAATTGTTCAGTAATATTGCCATGTCTTTGGCAAAGTAGCTCAGGATGCCGTCGGCGCCAGCGCGTTTAAAGGCCATTAAAGATTCGGCCATCACCGCGTTCTTATCTAGCCAGCCGTTTTCAAATGCCGCGCAGTGCATGGCGTACTCTCCGCTTACTTGGTAGGCATACGTAGGCACACCGAGCTCGTCTTTTACGCGACGCACAATATCAAGGTAAGGCATGCCGGGCTTGACCATAATCATATCGGCGCCTTCAGCAAGGTCCAGTGCGCATTCGTGTAGCGCTTCATTGCTATTGGCGGGATCCATCTGATAGGTGTATTTATTACCGCCGCCTAAATTTCCCGCTGAGCCAACGGCGTCGCGAAAGGGACCGTAATAAGCGGAGGCATATTTAGCTGCGTAACTAAGAATACAGGTATTGATATGACCGGCGCTTTCCAAGGTTTGGCGTATTGCGCCAATGCGGCCGTCCATCATGTCTGATGGCGCGACAATGTCGGCGCCAGCATCGGCTTGGGCCTTGGCTTGCAGACACAGTATTTCGCTAGTGCGATCATTTAATACATAACCCTTGTCGTCAATGATGCCGTCTTGGCCGTGAGTGGTGTAAGGGTCTAGTGCCACATCAGTGATAACACCAAGCTCGGGGGCGGCATCTTTAATCGCTTTGATTGCGTGCTGGGCGAGGCCATTGGGGTTGTAAGCTTCTTCGGCGAGCAGCGATTTTTTCTCTGAGCTAACCACGGGAAATAATGCGATGGCGGGCACGCCCAGCGACGCAAGTAACTTGGCCTCTTTTTTCAGCAGGTCAATACTCAAACGCTCGATACCCGGCATAGAGCCGATTCTCTGGCGTTCGCTGTGGCCTTCGCAGACAAACAAGGGGTAGATAAGATCATTGACGCTGAGTTGATTTTCACGCATTAGGCGCCGCGAAAAGTCTTGCGCCCGCATACGGCGCAGTCGGGTATTGGGGAAAGCGCCCCGTGTTAGCAATATTGTCATGGTGTTTTCTCAGCCCAAAGTCTTAAAAACGTGTTCCGCAACATCCAGTGTTTCTGCAATCACGGCGTCGCTATGAGCGGCAGACATAAAGCCGGCCTCGTAGGCTGCGGGGGCAAGATAGACGCCGCCCGTTAGCATGCCGTGGAAAAAGCGATTAAAGCGATCAGTGTTGCAGGCCATGACTTGCTGGTAGTTGGTGATGTGTTTTTCTTCAGTAAAAAACACCCCAAACATGCTGCCAACGTGATTGCTGGTCATGGGGATCCCGGCCGCAGTTGCTCGCGCTACTAGACCCTTTACCAACATGTCGGTGGCGCGGAAAACGGGGTCGTAAAAGCCGTCTTTTTCAATGTGTTTCATCATGCACAAGCCGGCAGCCATGGCAATAGGGTTACCCGAGAGCGTACCCGCTTGATAAACCGGGCCACTTGGCGCGACGAACTCCATAATATCGCGTTTGCCGCCGAATGCAGCTACCGGCATGCCGCCGCCAATCACTTTGCCAAGACAGGTAATATCTGCGGTCACACCGTAATAGCCTTGAGCACCTTGCAGGCCGAGGCGGAAGCCGGTCATGACTTCGTCAATAATTAATACTGCACCGCTCTGGTCGCAGCACTCTCTTAAGCATTCAAGAAAGCCGGGTACTGGCGGTACACAATTCATATTGCCAGCGACGGGCTCGACAATAATACAGGCAACCTGTTCACCGTATTCAGCAAAGGCGGCGCGCACGCCCTCAATGTCGTTGTAGTTAAGGGTAACGGTGTGTTCGGCTAATGCAGCGGGTACACCGGGCGAGCTTGGTACGCCCATGGTGAGAGCGCCTGAGCCTGCTTTGATAAGTAGTGAGTCTGAGTGACCGTGGTAGCAGCCTTCAAATTTAATAATTTTGTCGCGCTTGGTATAACCGCGGGCAAGGCGAATGGCGCTCATGGTGGCTTCTGTGCCGGAGTTGACCATGCGAATCATATCCATGCCGGGCATGATGCTGCAGACCTTTTCGGCTAGTTGAGTTTCTATTTCTGTTGGCGCGCCAAAGCTGAGACCCTTTTGGAGTTGCGCAGTGACGGTGGCAATAACGTCTGGGTGGGCGTGCCCCAGCAACATTGGGCCCCAAGACAGTACATAATCAATGTAACGCTTGCCCTGCACATCAAAGAGGTAGGGACCGGATGCGTGGTCGATAAATATTGGGGTGCCACCGACGGCTTTAAAGGCGCGCACTGGGCTGTTGACCCCGCCGGGGATGCGGTGGCGGGCGGTTTCAAATAATTGCTCGGAGGTAGTCATAGAAAGCATCTTAATAGTCAAAAGGATAGGGGGTATTATTACGTGCTGGATGAATTATCGCCAGTGCGGGTGTCGCTTGGCATTTAAAAGGGTTTGAGTACCGCTAGTAACACAGTGGCAAATAAGGCGATGACGGGTACTTCGTTAAACCAGCGATAAAACACATGGCCACGTTGATTTTTGTCATCGGCAAATTTCTTGACTAAATGGCCGCAGTGTAAATGGTAGGCAATTAGGGCGATAACAAAAATTACTTTGAGCTGCAACCAGCCCGCTTGGACATAGTAGCTGGGATTTTGCGCAATTAGTAAAATACCGAACACGATGGTCAGCACGGCAAATGGGCTTACAAAGCGATAAAGTTTGCGCTCCATGATTTTAAGGTGATTGCGTGTGGCTTGGTCTTCGGCCATTGCGTGGTAAACAAATAGCCTGGGTAGATAAAAAATACCGGCAAACCAGCAAATAATCGTGATGAGATGAAAGGCTTTTAGCCAGAGCATGATGATGTACCTAAATTGATGGTGCTGGGCGCTGTGGCAAAAAAGATTCAATGCCCTGATTAAGATCAACACCGAAAAGTGCAGTTTGCCGGGTTTGGGTGAAATCACATTCCGGGACACTGGGTGTTGCCGGTGAATTAGCATACAATATCTATCAATCAATTGCGGCCCGCCGTAACAATTTTTATTTAGCGCATTCTTATTAAATTCTGTCGCCTGCACACAGGCCCTTTATTACATGATCCCCAAGACCAAGCGTACTCAAACTGCTCGCAGACTCCGGCTTTGGTGGGTGCTGGGTAATCGCCACACGCGTCGCCAACTAGGTACAGTCGAAGATTGGAAAGTCCGAGGTGTTTTCTGGTTCGGGGCATTAACGGTTGGTTTGGTTATTCAGGGCTTTGCCTGGCTGTCTGAAGAAAGCTTTTCGGTGACTGAGTACGTCTTCGATCGTTACCCGTATGCCTTTCTATTGATCACTCCTTTCGGGCTGATGGCCATTGTATGGGTGATGAACTTTGGGGGTAAAGCCGCCCGAGGCAGTGGTATTCCGCAGGTCTTATTAGCGCATAAGCAGAGTTATCATTGGTTGCGTGTGCCTTTTTTATCTTTGCGGGTGGCAGTGCTAAAAGTGCTGCTAACCTGTGCCGGCTTGCTGGTTGGTGCCACAGTCGGGCGAGAGGGGCCCAGCGTGCATGTTGGTGCTGCGATCATGTATAAATTTGGCACGTGGGCCAAGTTAAAGCAGCGCCAAGTGGAAAGTAGTTTGATTGTTGCGGGTGGCGCCGCCGGCGTGTCCGCGGCCTTTAATGCGCCGCTTGCCGGTATTGTGTTTGCAATTGAAGAATTGCAGCAATCGATGGAAGCGCGAACCACCGGAACATTTATTATGGCGATTATCCTCTCGGGGGTGGTCGTATTAGCATTCGCGGGACACTACAGTTACTTTGGCGTTCCAGATGTGACCGCAATGCCGCTTGCAGATTACCCTTATATTATTGGCGTGAGCGCGGCTTGTGGCTTCCTGGGCGGCCTGTTTAGTTTTTTTTTGGTTCAGGGTAATCGAGCTGTTGCACCGCTGGTGTCGAAGAGACCTTTGCAAGTCGCTTTTATTATCGGGATCTTTTTAGCTGGTATGGCAATACTGTCTGATGGTTTAACCATGGGCAGCGGTTATGGGGAAGCAAGGGCATTACTGGCAGGTGAGTCTGAGGGCAGTTGGCTGACGGCTGGGGGTAAGATATTGGCGACCCTGCTAACCTATTTTAGTGGTATACCTGGTGGTATTTTCTCGCCTAGTTTGGCTGCAGGTGCCGAGTTGGGGTCGGCGATGGGACCAGTGTTTCCTCAAGTACCCGCGGTATCGTTAATTTTGGTGGGTATGGCGAGTTATTTTGCCGGTGTGGTTCAACGGCCGATAACGGCGTTTGTTATTGTGCTGGAGTTGACGGGCAATAATCACGATATACTCCCCGCACTTATGGTGAGCGCGCTGGTCGGAGCGGCGGCATCAAAGTTAGTGATGGCTGAGCCTGTATACCATGTATTAGCCAGAGATTTAGTTCGCGGCTGGGATCACTTGCTGCGTGAAAAAGAAGAGTTAGCGTCGGTGGCTGCGCCAGATGGCGTCGTCGGTGAGCAAAAAAAATGAATAGCGCTAAGGGAGTAATATTCGCGTGTTAAAAGTTGGAATAGTAGGTGGTACCGGTTATACCGGCGCAGAATTGCTACGGTTATTATCTACCCATGCCGAGGCGGAGGTGGCAATGATTACCTCGCGCGCTGAGGACGGTGTTGCGGTTGATGAGTTGTTTCCGAGTCTGCGCGGGGCGGTGGATCTACGTTTTACCGCGCCAGATGTGAAGGCGCTGGCAAGTTGTGACGTGGTATTTTTTGCTACCCCGCACAATGTTGCTATGAATATGGTGCCAGAGTTATTGGCGGCGGGGACCCGGGTTATAGACTTGTCTGCGGATTTTAGAATTAGCGATGCCAAGCTATGGTCTAAGTGGTACAACGAAGAGCACGTTTGTCCTGATGTACTCGCCACGGCAGTGTATGGCTTGCCCGAGCGCAATGCTGACAAGATTCGCGACGCGAAGTTGATAGCGTGTCCGGGGTGTTACCCGACGGCCATAGAGCTTGGTTTGATTCCGTTACTTGAACAAAAGTTGATCGACCCAAAACGCTTGATCGCCAGTGGCGCCTCGGGAGTGAGTGGTGCGGGCCGGCAGGCAAAGATTGATAACTTGTATGCCGAATTGTCTGAGAGCTTTAAGGCCTATGGTGTTGCAGGACATCGTCATCTGCCCGAGATTGAGCAGGAGCTAGCTTTGGCGGCTGGTGGTCCGGTTAATTTGACCTTTACGCCACATCTATTGCCGCAGGTGCGGGGTATTCACGCGACGATGTATGCAGAGTTGCTGGATCCTGCGGTGCCCTTAGATGAACTGCAGTTTATGTTTGAAAAACGCTACGCCGATGCACCATTTGTCGACGTCATGCCCCTAGGAAGTTTGCCGCAGACGCGCTCAGTGCGCGGCGCGAATACCTGTCGCTTAGCGATTTATCGGCCGCAGAATAGAGACACCGTGGTGGTATTGTCGGTGATTGATAATTTGGTGAAGGGAGCGTCTGGTCAGGCCATCCAAAATATGAACCTGATGTTTGGTTTGCCAGAAACGATGGGTCTGCAAGGCTTGCCGTTGCTGCCTTAATGATTGCGACTTAATGGTTGCTTGGGAAATACTTGACTGAATTAGTCGGAAAAGCCGATAATTGCATTCATTGCGATGCAAGTTTGCATTTATGTAGTAAAGAGGTGATATATGTCTGCGGTTGAACAATTCACGCCGTCAGTACTTACGTTGACTGATAAGGCCGTGACCAAGGTTAAAAATCTCGTTGAGTCTGAGTCCAATGACGATTTGAAATTGCGTGTGTTTGTCACCGGTGGCGGCTGCTCGGGATTTCAGTATGGTTTTACCTTTGATGAAATTGCTGAGGAAGATGACACCTTAGTCCAGCGCGATGGCGTCACGGTACTAGTTGATCCCTTGAGTTATCAATATATTGATGGTGCTCAGGTCGATTATACGGAAGGGCTTGAGGGCTCGCGGTTTGTGGTTAGCAACCCCAATGCCAGCACTACTTGCGGCTGTGGCTCATCTTTTTCGGTCTGATTTTTAGTTTGGTTTATTGCGCTGGATCAGTTTTTATTTGATTGGTCCGCCTGCCCTGTTATTTTCTGATTCAAATCAAATGCCCCGCCTGTTTCTTCCGTTTTAATGCCTCCACAGAGTTTCACTGTGGAGACTTCAAAAATGAAAAAAATCTATTTGGTCGCGGCTATTACCGCCCCTGTTATTGCACCTTCCTTATCTGCATCCGAAATGGCTTATCAGCTGGGTTAGTGGGTAGTGCGTCTGTGCAAGTACAACCGAGCCTCGGGAAGATGGCGACAATATTAAACTGAACGGCTCAGTCCTCGTATTGGGCAGGCAAACCTTTTCGCTGGGTATTATCAACGATATCCAGCTTGGTATAACGGTGGAGTATTTACTGGATAGCCACTGGGGAATAGAGCTGCTTGCGGCAACCCCCTTTTGAGCATACGGCTACCGGTAAGGGGGCTATTCAGGGCGTTGATCTTGCGGACTCTAAACACTTGCCGCCGACACTTAGCGGTATTTACCGCTTCACTCCAATTTCAGGTTTTCTGCCTTATGTTGGTGCTGCCTTGAATTACACCCTTATCTTTGATGAAGAGTTAACGCCCCAAGCTAAAACTACCTTTGTAGGTCTGGGTTTGACCGGCGGGAAAGTAGACGTAGAAAACTCTATTGACCTCTCGGTTCAAGCGGGGGTGGATTATCACATCGATGAAAGCTGGTTGATAAATGCATCGGCCCTCTGGATAGGTATTGATACGGATGCGGAAATTCGCTTCGACGGTGGTGACAGGCTGGCCAGCAGCATTTAGGTCGACCCATGGATGTATACCGCCAGTGTCGGTATGAAATTCTAAGCACTACGCTAAATAAATGGCGCCGAGAATGCGTGGTCCGTTCGCGCCGGTCACGGCGGGGATATTGCCTGGCAAATGACTTAGGGTTTGCTTTGCAAGCCATGCAAAGGCAACGGCTTCAACCCAGTCTGGCGGAATACCAAGTTGGTTGGTGTCCGTGACCACCCGCTTGCTGAGCAGGGTGGAGATGCGTGAGCAAAGTGCTAGATTGGCGCTACCGCCGCCGCAGATAAAAACGGGTGCCAGATCTGTGCTGGCACTTTCTATTGCGTCACAAATTGTGCGAGCGGTAAGTTCCAGCAATGTCGCTTGCACGTCCGCAGGGGCTAGTGGCGGGAAATGCGCTAATGACTTCTCGATGGTGAGCATATTAAATTGCTCGCGGCCGGTGCTTTTGGGCCCAGTCTGACTGTAGTACGGTGCCTGTAAAAAATGCTTCAAAAGTGCGATGTTGATTTTCCCGCTGGCCGCCCAATCGCCGTTGCGATCAAAGTCGCGCTGCATGCGGGCGTTTATCCAGCTATCCATTAGGACATTGCCTGGTCCAGTATCAAAACCTTCTACGCCGCCATTTTGTTTAACTACGCTAATATTCGCCATGCCGCCAATGTTGAGAATAACCCGGTTCTCGGCTTCGCTTCTAAATGCCGCCGCATGAAATGCGGGTACCAGAGGTGCGCCCTGTCCCGCAGCGGCGATGTCGCGACGTCGAAAGTCCGCAATCGTGGTGATGCCGCTAAGCTCTGAGATGGTGTTGGGGTCACCAATTTGCAGGGTGAATGCGTGCTCGTGATGGCGCTCGGTATTTGGTGGACGATGGCGCACAGTTTGGCCGTGGCTGCCTATTGCGGTTATATCGGCGGGCTTGAGCTTGGCGCTTTCGCACAATTGAAGCGCAGCGTTGGCAAAAACGCGGCCAATCTCTCTATCAGTTCTGCCCAGCAGTTCTATTTCTTCGTGACTTGTTCCGCAAAGCTGAAGGATGTCGCTTCTTAGTTCTGCGGAAAGCGGTGCTGAAATACTGTCTTCGAAATGGATGGTGTTATCGGCATCGACGCGAATGAGTGCTGCGTCGATACCATCTAGGCTAGTGCCTGACATCAAGCCTATATAGCGTGATTCCATTAGCCCGCGTCAATATTGGTGTAATTTCGTTGCGCGGCGTAGGTTCTAAGCTGCAGTTGCATGCCAGATATTTGGCTTTCGAAGGTCGGCATTTCGCCGCTTTTCACTTTGGTTGGTGGCGGTAATTTGGTCACGATTGTCGCAGGGTTGCGGTGCACGCCATTAACCAAAAACTCATAGTGAAGATGTGGTCCAGTAGCATAGCCGGTCGATCCTACCCAGCCAATAGTTTCACGCTGGCGAACGCGCTCGCCCTTGGATACCGCGCGTTTATGTAAATGCAGGTACTTGGTCATATAGGCTTCGCCGTGCTTGATGAAGACATAGTTGCCATTGGCTTTTGAGTAGCCGGCCGCTGCCACGCGGCCATCGCCGGCGGCATAGACCGGTGTGCCTCGGGGTGCAGCGTAGTCGATGCCGCGATGTGGACGCACGGTTTTAAAGACGGGGTGCAGGCGCCGCGGATTAAAGCCAGAACTTATGCGGGTGAAGTCCAGTGGCGCGCGCAAAAAAGCCTTGCGCATACTTTCGCCGCTTTCCGAAAAGTAGTCGATTTCGCCGCGAGTATTGACGTAGCGATAGGCCTCAAAAGAGCGACCTTGATTGAAATATTGCGCTGCGAGTATTTGCCCGCTGCCTAAGTTCTCGCCATGTAGGTAAAGCTCTTCATATATAACAATGAAGTAGTCGTCTTTGCGGACGTCGTATACAAAGTCTAATACCCCACCAAAAATATTGGCAAGTTCCATGATGATACTTTGGTTTACGCCTGCGTCTTGCGCTGCTTTATACAGTGATGAGGTGATAGTCGCGCTGGCAACACGTTGGCGAATTTCCGGCGTCTCGGCTAGTTCGGTGGTGCCGAAGCCGGTGACGCCGCGTTCAAAAACGAGGCTATTGAGTTTGTCTAGTTGATAGCTCATTGCTTCGAGCTCGCCGCTATCGTCTATTTGAAATGCAAGTTTTTGCCCTGGTCTAATTTTGTTGAGTGCTTTAGCTTTGGGGGCAGTGGTCAGTAGTTCGTGTAGATCTTGTGGTGTGAGATTGGCGCGGCTAAATATAGTGGACAGTGAGTCGCCTGATTTTACTTGTACCTCGTTCCAAGGTTTTTCCGTTTCTGCTATCGCCACTGAATCCGCTGGAATACTTGCCGCTCGAGCTGGGCGAAGCTCCAGGTTCAGCGGGATGGCGGTGCGCTTGGCTTCAGCGTTTTCACCGGGAAGTAGTAACAGAGATAATCCCAGGGCAATAAGTGTCGATGCGGCAAGCGCTAAATGGCGTCGGGGGAACTTGCCATTGTCGGGCTTAGTAACGGCGTGTCTTTTGGGAATCCAGTTTTGCATAGGTCTACTACTACATGCCTGTGGAGAGTCTTTTGCGAAGTATAACAAATGTATCGCCCGCTTAAAGCCCGTAAAAACCGAAACTTAAAGTAGATTCTAGCTTGGGTGTGGCGGTCTGTCAGCTTTTCGCAGTTTGCATTTGTTGTTGGTTGTTGTATCTTGCCGGCTCTTCAGTATTTTCCTAATTATGCAAATCATGCTAACGGAAGGGTTTGCGCATCTTATATAGTATAAAGGTCGATTTATGACAGCTGTAAACTCAAATTTACTCCCTGAATTAGAGGCGAGAGGGCTTGTTGCGCAAATGACAGGCGAGCACGGCTTGGCCGAGTATCTTTCTGAGCGCTCCCGCACGCTGTATTGTGGCTTTGACCCCACTGCCGACAGTCTTCATATTGGCCATCTTATCCCGTTGCTAGCGCTGCGTCGATTTCAACAGGCAGGGCACAGGCCTATAGCGCTGGTTGGCGGCGCCACTGGGCTTATTGGTGACCCAAGCTTCAAGGCGCAGGAGCGCCAATTAAATACGCCCGATGTTGTTGCTGACTGGGTTGATCGTTTAAAGCTGCAAGTGTCACGATTTATTGATTTTGACTGTGGCGAGAACTCTGCTGAGGTTGCCAATAATCTGGACTGGTTTGGCCCGATGTCGGCGCTGGAGTTCTTGCGGGATGTAGGTAAGCACTTCTCTGTTAATACCATGGTCGCCAAGGAATCGGTGAAGCAGCGCATTAATAGAGAGGGGGCAGGTATTTCGTTTACCGAGTTTAGTTATTCCTTGTTGCAGGGGTTGGATTTCTCCGAGCTTTATAAAAGGTATGGTTGTACGCTTCAGTTGGGTGGCTCTGATCAGTGGGGCAATATCATTGCGGGGGTGGATTTAACCCGTCGCCAGCACGGTGCTGCGGTTCATGGCTTAACAATGCCGCTGGTCACTAAAGCGGATGGCACCAAGTTTGGTAAAACTGAGTCGGGCACCATCTGGCTTGATCCGAACAAAACCTCTCCCTATGCCTTCTATCAGTTCTGGCTGGGTACCGCCGATGCCGATGCGTATAAGTTTCTTCGTTACTTTACGTTTTTATCGCTTGCCGATATCGATGCCATAGAGGTTGAAGATCGTGAGGCGGGGCGTCCCGCCGCTCAGCGTATTCTCGCGGAGGAGATGACGCGGCTAATTCACGGGGTGGATCAGTTGGCAGGGGCGCGCCGTATTACCGATGCCTTATTCTCTGGTGAATTGGCTGAGTTATCGGCAGGTGATCTTCAGCAATTGCAGTTAGATGGCTTGCCGACGGCAAATTTGAATCGCGAGGAATTACAGGGCAAGCCATTAACCCAGCTGCTTGCTGACATGGGGATGGGTGTTGGCAAGCAAATAAAGGATGCTCTTGGCCGTAATGCGGTTCTTATAAACGGTGTTTCAATGGGTATTGCTGAGAATATGAGCGTGCCGGAGGTGTTTTCTGCAGCGAGGGCGTTGTTTGGCGAGTACTACTTAGTAAAGGTGGGTAAAAAGAAATACCAGCTGGTGGTTGTTAAGTAGTCAACATGCTTATTTAATCACCGTTAAGTGGTTGATAGTTAACCTAAGTGAGTAGTTTTTGTACGCCGCGAAACGTTTTGTAAATTCTTTTTGAAAGTGTGTTGACTCCCCTCCTAGTATCTCTATAATGCGCCTCCTCAACCGCAAACGCGGACTTCACCGAGGTGGAGGCAGCAAGTGATTAGCGCGGTTGAGGTGGTGAGAAAGTTTAAAAAACTACTTGCTAC
>NZ_JBLIKC010000025.1:0-59982 GCF_047636175.1 Zhongshania sp.
ACGCCTTCCGCGATGAAATAGTGCACCAAGTTCAGCAAGACATTCCCATCTGGGAAAACAAGGTTTATCTAGACAATCCAACGCTGTGCGATGGCGACGGCCCAATTTCAAAATATCGTAAATGGTTCCAACAGTTCTATGTTGCTTAGCGCAACAGCGTGAAAAATAAAATTAAAAAATAGTAAACCCCATACGTTAATGATAACGAGGAGATAGTAATGACAAATGCCACTAAGCCAGCAGGTGTACCCGGAGATATCCTGAATTGGCCGATGCTGAAAATAAGCTACCTCACTGATCCTGCCTGTATTGCGGCTTTACTACCGCCTGGGATTACACCGGGCAAAACGCCAAAAGTCACTTTAACCATCTATAACTTTCCGGTGCTCAATGAGCCAGAGTATGGCTGTGTAGTGAATGTAGACGCCAACTACAACGGTATTGAAGGCGAGTACACACTCTCTATTGCGATTGACCAAGAAGCCGCAATATACGGCAGTCATGAGCGTTGGGGACAGCCTAAATACTATGGTGAAACCAAGTACTACCGCTTGATGGACAGCGTTAGCGCTAGCGTCACTCACCGTGGTCACACCTTTCTAGAATACACGGGTCAGGTTACTGGACCGGGTGAAATTCCGCCTGAGTTTGAAACCAATGAGTGGTGGATTAAGTGCTTGCGCGGGGTTGATATGACCTCGAACGACTACGATTTCCCCCCACGTGTTGTGCGAGTTTACAGTAAATATGGCACCGCCTATGTAGAAAAACTAAGCGGCAAGCTGACCCTAAATGACAGCCCTTGGGATCCTGTGGCAAGTAAACTGCCAGTACGCAGCGAGCCTGAAGCACATTTGTGGACACCAACATTTCTAGATCGCCGGATAACGCTAGAAGGGCCTTTAGATCCTGAAGGCTTCCAGCCGTTTGCCGACACCATTGGCGGATCGCGCTGGCCTGGTGAGTCTGGCGCTCCTAAAAAGGGCTGATACTAAAAATAGCGTGGGCGACGCAGAGTGTTGGCGTTGGCCACGCCGTTTTTTTCTTTTCTGTTTTTTATCCTTAAGCTTTGATAATAAAAGCCGAAGTAGGCAAGGTTTAAAAAGTGGAGAGGTATATTCTAAGCCTTCTACAAAAAGTACAAAAAAGCATCTCTGAATATATCGAAGAGATGTTTTTTTTGACTAAAAGTCGGGTTGAGGTATTCAAAATCAATCCGAAAGAGCGTCAGATGCCATTTTAGTGAAAAGGCAAATTTTAGTAAAAAGCGGACGGTCAAAAATGAGTCAATCCGATTGACGTGTTTCGTTATTTGCCCTCTATTAGCCTCGTTTGTCAGCTGTTCCGCGTTACCTATAAAGCTGCATGCTTAATGGCGCGAGTGCATCAGCGTAGTTTTTTTAAAAGGCGCGTATTAAAATCCGAGAAGTAAGAAAGCGTCTAGTAAACTCTGGGAAGTACATGCCACTGATTTAACGTATTAAATTCCATTTCTTTACTTATTGATTTACACTCCTCGCGTTAATAAAGGATAAGTAATGATTAAAACAAAAATAAAAATAAAGATAAAAATAAAAATAAAAAAACTAAAGTCTTTATATATATTGGCAGGAATCACGCCACTTATAATTAGTCATGGTGCAATGGCTGACCGAGTACTAGAAGAAATTATCGTCACGGCGCAAAAGAGAGAGCAGTCCCTACAAGATGTGCCGGTCTCAGTATCTGTTATCGATGGCGAGTTTATTAAAGACGCAGGACTCATTGATATCCAAGATGTGGTGCAGTACGTGCCCAACGTTAAAGTTAATTTCGATGATCTGACACCCACCATTACCATTCGTGGATTCGGCACCCCACCCTTCGGCCGCGCACTGGAACCATCGGTAGGCTTAGTTATTGATGATGTGTATTACGGTCGAATGACCTATGCCAATGATGCGGTTTTTGATCTACAGCGATTAGAAGTTCTCCGGGGGCCACAAGGAACACTGTTTGGTAAGAACACAATTGCTGGTGTTATGAATTTTTCGACTGAGCCCGCCGGCGACGAATTGCGGGGCTATTTAACGACAGTCTATGCGTCGTCTAACGACAAACTGGTCGAGGGCGGCATATCAATCCCTTTACTAGCAGATCGTTTGTCCTCACGCTTGTCATTTAAATCACGCTCGCAAGACCGCCATATTTTCAATACCGCTACAAATAAGATGCCAAGTAACGACTATTTGGCGGGCAGAATAAAGTTAGCATTTCATGCAGCAGAAACATTAGATGTCTATATCAATGCTTGGGCCGCAAGAAGTGAAGGCCGAGGTTCAAATCTTGAAATCCTAAAGGCCACGCCAGATGCAGAGGAAGAGTATCTTGAGCACGACCCTCAATTTGACTCTATACCCTTTAATGAGCGTGGATCGCTAGACGAGCGAGGATTTAAAGAGCGCGACGCAGACTCGATGTCCATCAAACTGAGCTGGTCTCCAGATGCAGAAAGCTGGGGAGTTAAGGACAACCAATTTGAGGTCATCGCCGCGTGGTCAGAAATTAGTACGCCGTTTTCAGATGATATCGATTTTTCGCCAATTCCGCTTATCCGACTGAACTCAATCTTGCCCGAAACCTATAAACAGGAAACGCTAGAGTTGCGCTGGTCAGGATCAACCCCTGCACCCTTCGGCTGGGGAGAGGGTATAGATATCATAAGCGGTGGCTACGTATTCGCGACTAAAAGCGATGTAACGGGTAGATTTAGCATCAATATGAACGGTGTACAGTCATTGTTCGAAGCCGGCGGCGGTGTAGGCCCAACAGGTCAACTCGGCATTTTTGCTGATGACGTATTCGATTTACTTGCCTCGATAGCAAATAACGGAACCCCAGGCGTATTTCCTCCGGGCTTCGATACCGAAATCATTGACAATTTCACTCGCCAAACGGATGAAGGCTTTGCGATTTTTATGCAAGGTGTATGGCATTTTACCGATCGCCTGAATATGACCTTGGGGATTCGTTACGGCGAAAATAGAAAGGAGGGGCAAATCAGCTCCACTGCCTTTGGTGTCAGCGGGCAACAAGGAACAAGCGTTACAGCGCCGCTGTTAGAGCAAAGTGACTACGACGAAAACCGGGTACGCGAAGAAAACGAACTCTCACCAAAAATCGCTTTTGCCTACGATTGGAGCGACGACCTCAATATCTACACTAGCTTTACTGAGGGTTTTAAGGGTGGCGGCTTCGCTGCGCTCGCGTTTAACAACGAATCATTGGAGTACGAGCCTGAAGAGGGGCAAGCCTACGAAGCTGGGTTCAAGGCAAAACTACTCGACGGAAGTTTTGGCATAAATGGCGCAATCTACCTCAATGACTTTCAGAACCTTCAAGTCCGCGTATTTAACGGTGCTACCTTTTTCTTCCTGAATGCCGGCTCAGCAAGGACTCAGGGGTTTGAGGTGGACGCTACATGGCTACCATCATGGGAATGGCTCACCATTGCAGGGAGTCTGGGCTATAGCGATGCATACTATGTCAGCTACGTTAACGGCCCCGCACAAGCAAGCTCGGGTGAGTCTCGACAAGATTTAAGCGGAGAGTCATTAGTCTTTGCGCCAGAAATGTCAGCGAGCCTGACACCCACCATTCGTTTCCCCCTAAGTGACTCAGGCGATATCGGTATGGTTATCGCCCTCGACACGCTATATCAGGGCGAACACTGGGTTGATGCGGACATTGATCCTCAGGCACGGCAAGAAGCAACCACTAAATTCAATTTTCGCCTAGGCGTTGTCGCTACCGATGGCAGCTGGAGCGTTATGGCAAGCGCTAGGAACATTACCGGCGAGCAAGAAAAATTACTGGTGCTTGACGTACCCCTATTGCCAGGTAATTACGTAACGGCCAACAATCCAGATGAGCCTCAATATGCGCTCAATTTGCGCTATGCATTCGAGTAAGGAGTATTTTTATGCCAGAGTTTAGTTCCGCACTTACACAGGGCCAATGGACTACGATTCTCGTGGTGTATGGCGCGTCGATTATTCCCAGCGCTCTACTAACGCTAGCGTATGTAATGGGAAAACTGCCCAAATGGTTGTTTTTCGGGTTTATAGCCGCCTTTGTGTTGTGTGCGGCAGGCTGGGAAATTTGGTTTACCTACGGATTATGGGATGGATTAGAGGTAAACGCACGGCGACCTGATGTTATGAATGCCGCCATACCTCAGCATATCAATTGGATATTAAATTCACTCGCCGATGCCTCTGCGGTCTGTATGGGCGGACTATTACTTGTTTGGCTGATACTTGGTCGCAGTAACACAATATTTGAGCGGTGGCGCTGGGATGCCTTTTTCCTTTTACTCTTTATCTACATTGGCCAAAATTTGTTTGTTGAGCTCTTCATCTACCACGAGCAATTGGCGATGGGATACCCCATGTCTTGGGCACCACTGGTTCCAACCGGCCCGTGGTTTAATCCAGTATTGTTTGAAGTTAGTGGTCGAAGCGTTCAGCTGCAAAGCCAAATATCTTGGCTGTTAACGACCCCATTGTTTTACGGCTTTCTTATCTATGCTCGGCGGCGCTGGGGCGATGAATAGGAGTAGCCTAGGATCGAGGTGAATCTGATGTCAGAAATACCGGATTTTCTTGAGCAAAGTACCCACCGGGTATGTCTTGCAATAGAGGAAATAATTAAGAAAGATTAGGCTATCTAATACATAAATTACCCAGAGCCTAACTAGTGACTCTGGGTGTTTTTGTTTAGCTGATATTGGCTATTTTTGCCGTTTGCGACACGCCCGTATTGCGGGCGGGCGAAATCACCTCTAGTGCGAACTCCCGGGTCTTGTCCATAGCGGAAAGATCATATGCAACAAGCGATGGCCGTCGCCTTCTGGTAATAAGCGGACGGTCAAAAATACGTATTTTGATGAAAGTCGTATGCTTATCTAAGACCTTAACGCCTAGCACAACGGCGTAGTGATATTGGCAACTTTTCTGCGTTTCTTTGCGCAAAAGGTGCCAATATTACGGAGTCCGTTGGTGCTACTTGTTATGTGTTGAAGTTGGACAGTACACAAAACTAAGTACCCCAGTGTTGTACTTTGACTTTGTGACTGCGATTATTGCAAACCAAGCCTTTAGTATATTTTCTTGGCCCTCGATAGAAAGAAACCGCAATTTTTTTTGTGGCATTAAAGCCCACCGGATCTTTAACTTTATCTAGAGATAAATTACCGCCGCATTCAGGACACTTTTTATTGATCAATTTGTATACCTTTGAGAGAGGAATCGCTATACAGACTCCAATAATCAATAGGTAAAGTACTTGATTGAATTCCATCATTATTTACACATAACGCCGCGCTCTGCGGAAATTTAGGAACGCTAGCGAGTAAATTTTTCGTAGCAGCGCCTTGTTATGCATATGCAAACCAACGGTCCATATATGTCATAACCTCGGGTATAGGGACATCTTCAAAGTCTTCGTGTGTATGCCCTTCTTCTAAAAGTTTTTCTTCAAGGTCAGCAGAAAAATCATTAAATGCATACCAAATTTTCTTGTGGCTTGGGCCTGTTCCTAACTCCTCAGTAACAAACCAATCACGAATAGCTTTTGTCATTTTAATCGGTTCATCATTATGACTTTTAATGTCTGAACCGGACAAGTCTGATAAAGCGGCTTGATAACGATACCGATCTTTTTCTAGAACCAGAATCTTATTGTTATCAGCATTACCACCTTTATATTGCTTACAACCGTAATCTAACCTCAGCTCGAATGGCATATTCATTCGAGCTGGTTCACCTTCTCGGGTTACTGAAATTCTTGATAAATCATGAATGCCAAATTTTGATACGGCGATAAGATCCACGATCGTTGCTAGACGTGTATTACTTGAATCCGCAGTTTCAAGAGTTAAGCGGGGTATAAATCCTAGGTATTTCACAGTAAACAGAATAGACACTAAAAGCTGTCGATAATCTTCATCAAAGGGACAGTTCACAAAAACATTCTTTGAATAGTCAGTCATGTGTTTTTAGCCCTTTTTGATACGGCCATCTTTGCCATGCACAACAACCCGGGTGCCTTGGTTTTTACTTATCGTATCGGCAGAGGAAACAGCATCTTTTTGAGTCTTATAAGTGCCAGACGCTTTTGAAGCCCCTCCCTTTTTGACGCTCCAGCCACCCGAGGGGTTTTTTACAACATGATGAGTTTTCTTTGTCGCCATCTTATTCAATCTCGTATGTGTGAGGAGTTATTGGGTGGCCCTAATGCATAACGCCGCCAGAACGCGCAGCTTTGTAGTTGTTTCTTTTGTGGCAGTATTTTTCGTCACAAAACAAGCGACGGAAAAGCTGTCGCTGTTACTGGCCTTGTTATGAGGTTGGTGCAGTACCAAACCATACCCAACATATAAACCATCCCAAAGCACCTAAAACTACTGGATAAGATATAAAATCAAGTATATGAAGAAAGTATATTTCTGCTTTAGCCACCCACCAGTCTTTCCCTTTGATCACATAATTTTCAGGCATTTCTAGTTTTGCGCGAAAATAATCCCCCCTAAAATCATTAATAGCGTGAGTTTCATAGAGTTTTAAGACTTCATGATAGCCGTCTCGGTATGAATCATACTTTTCTTGATCATGCTCCCCATCAAGAGCAGGGTATAATTTCTGCTTTAACTCCCCAAGTTGTGACGCACAGGAGTACATTTTTTCTGATAGATTTGAGTAATCATTTTTGTCCGTCAGAAGGGAGTACACTAATACAGCGACAGCCGAAAAAACCTGCATAAGGCCGACAAGCTTGCTTTCAATATTATTGCCGAGGCTAAAAGCTTGCATTAGAGACACAAGAATTAAACCCAAGGATATTATAACAACTGTAAATGTTGTGAATTTTGAGTGGAGCCTTAGACGTCTAGATGCGTTAAACCGAGTCTTTGATGTGGCATCTATTTTTTTGTACAAGTTAATGTAGCTTTCTTCTTTCTTCACGCAATGCCTCTTTTTTGAATTCACTCATAACGCCGAAATTAAGGGGCTCGCCTTAGCGGCTCCCCTTAAATGACTTGTTATGCTCTTGATAGGAAAACTAGAGTTTATCTGCTGAGCAATTTGGATTACCTACTTTAACTTGGCAGGCAACTGCCCCGACAGCCAAAGCTAATGCGCTTCCATATGCTTTTTCTACCCATGAAACCACATTTCCATTCGCATCTCTCGCCTCACAAGTAATACGATACCGCTTACGACGTAAACCTTTGTCCGCAAAAGTATCTTCTTCGTTCTCGATGTTTTCACCACCATCAAGTTGGTCTGTTAATTCGTTTAATTCACGAAGGTCGTCTTGACTTAATTTTAGATTAATCGTGATATTACTTTTTTCTTCAGACATGTCGATCTCCTTACATAAGCTCATAGATTACCTAGTCAAGCCCTTGCGTGAGCTTAGTCACAAGGACATAATGCCCAAAGCAGCGGCGCGCGATAGCGCATCCAACCCGCAGGGCGATGCTGCCTTTGCTTATTATGTGCATTTATAATGCTCTCACTCTTAATGTTCTTCTACTTGTTTAAAGTCGAACTTTAATGCAGTTAATTCAAATATATCACATTTAACAATTTCTGCTAAATCAAGGTCAAAAAGGCATATATTGTGACCTTCAGCCAAAGAACTTTTATAAGCTATTCCATCATATTCTTTAGACCTAATGAACTCTGATATTATTTGTGTTGGCGCGTATTCTGATTTTAAGTCAGAAGCTTTTGTAGGTTTAGAAAACGCATTATCTATATCAGACCAGACGGATTTTATAATTTCCTCATAAGATGGCTCTTCGAAAATGAACTTTAATTTAAAGTTGTCGTTACCGTGCTCTACTGAGAAATCAAGAATCTTAAGATCTCTGGTTATTTTCAAATGAGCCACTGTTAAGATCGTCCCTAACCAAGGACGAACTTCCGCCATGGCGGTTTCTTTATCTGTAGCAATATATAGATGCGGGATTCCCTTTGAGTTAGCTCTTCCTTCTGCTGCACTATCCGATAATGGCTTCATACGATTTGGAGGGAAAGGACATGGAAAATCATCTAAATGAATATCTTCCCCTGTATCAGGGTCATGCTGGCAATATGGCTTCCATGAGTGTCCGTTCTGAGCACGCCAAACAATAGAATCCTTTTTAATTGTATGCTCACGCTCTTGACAGGTATTCACTATAGAATTTAGAAACTCTACAGACTCCTCATCTAAGATAAAACGCTGCTTTGTATCCACTTTATGTTTAAAGTTCGAATAGCTTCGCCAAGACTTAAAACTCATATCGATTCCTAGGAGAGCACATAACAGTTAGTTATAGAGACTCGCGGCCCCCTTATCAAGAAGTGGACTTCAACATTGATTGAAAAATTCCATAAAATTCAATGGAGTAGCGACCTCGCTATTAGCGAGCGTTGGTCAAACGAAGACTAGTTCCCTTTATTTCTGCTGAGCATTACTTTCTATTGATCATATCTTATTTTTTATAAATTTCAATGGGTTAAGTGATTCCCCAATGTGTTAATGGGACGCACTCTCTTGTTCACTTGTCTCGCCGACGCGAAAACAGTGACTGACCGCTATTGTGACGCAACAGCCTTTCATACCGCATGTCATAGTCTGGTAATAAGCGGACGGTAAACAATAGATAATGATCTTGTCCCTAGCAGCGCTTTGTTAGGCATTTGCACCACTAACGAGCTCAATGCGTTCCAAAATAAACGTAGAAACCTCGACTTCCGTGAAATGGTTGGCATCAATGTAACCATCTATTGAGAATACACCGTCTATTTGAGCGTCATCAAATCGAACAAACATTACTCGCTCACCCTCCTTAGCCTTGATGATATCCCTTACAGCACGCCACTCTAAACCGCACCATTCTTTCTCCGAATACTCTTTACACAAGAATACAACGACCAAATCGCAATTATTTCTATAAATATTCTGCAATATTGTATCTAAGTCAGGTCTAGCCAACTGTGACTGATAATCAAAATCGTAGAAAATTTGGTCTTTACCTAAGCTTTCTTTTAGCGAGCTAACAACATTTGAAACATAGCTACGCTTCTCTCCCGGAAACGACAAAGCCACTTTGAAATCTAACTCATCGACTCGACTCATCGATTTATCTACCTTTTCTATTCTTGGAATTTCGAATAAAGCCTCTAAGGCTAATAGCGAAAGAGAAAAAGGATCGGGATCGATTCTCTCTAATTTATCTTTTCCTGGACTGACTTTAGAAATGTAATAGAGAAGATAGCTTAGCCAAACAGCCATCGAGTTATCATTAGCAACGGCAGCTGGTTTAGAAATCCCATCTATTTCGGAATTCTGTATTTCAGAAACCACGCGACTCTTTAAGACAGAGGATTCCTTTTCGTTAAACAAACTACCAGCGCGTTTTGCCATGCGACAAAAGAGAGTACAACTATCACCTTCAATCACAGCAAATGCTGATAACTTAGCTCCTCTTAAACCCCACTGAAGATCACTACTTTTTAGATTCTCAACGAATTTCTCAGCACCACCGTGAGGATCAATTTTTCCATAATACTGCCACAGCATTATTGTATGGTTTGGAGACTTGAACTTCCTGTTATCGATAGGTCCTTCATCTTCCACATAGAATAGACTGAACGTCAAATCGTGAAATTTGTCTGCTTCGCGCTCAAAAGAACCTATCAATCGCTTTATCTCAGCTTTCTTCTTTCGAAGTGACATTTATCACCTTAACTTGATGATTGCCTAACAGTTTATTATGACGACTCGCGCCTTATATCACTTTGGCCCCCTTATCAAAGGGGGAACTTCATTGTTGATGAAAAAATTTAAGGGAATTCATTAGGTTGACCACCTCGCAATTGCGAGAGCCGGACAAACGAAGACTAATTCCCTTTATTTCTGCCAAACATCCCTTTCCCTTGATCATATCGCGTTTTTTCGAAATTTCAATGAGTTAAGTAATTCGCCAATGTGTTAATGGAACGTACTCTCTTGTTCAATTGTCTCGACGACGCGGAAACAGCGACTGACCGCTAATGTGACACAAGAGCCTTTCGTACTGGCTTTTCATACCGCATGTCCTGCTCTTGGTAAAAAGCGGACGGACACTCACAAAATAGAGGGCTTGGTTGACTATTCTTTCGAGATTCCTTACGCGGATATTAAAAATTTAAGGCAGAAAACGGGCTCTTTTGTTGCGTTAAAAACGCTAAATGGCTCGAGCACGCGACTGGATTTGGAGCTCAATCTGCTGTGAAATCTGCGTATACAACTGGGCGTGTTCATTCTCGCGATCCGTCACTGTAACCACCAACGCATACTCTTCTTGCTCGAAGCTCAACGCTTCGCCCCAATCTTTATCTTGACGGGTAACAACTACAAACCATTTTTCTTTAGGGCTCCGTTGTTTCATTCGCCAGGTGGATGACTGGACAGTTCCTTTGCTTCTCAGCTCTGCGGTGACATCCCTATTTCCGGTAGCGTCGTCGTTACGAGTATCCGTCTCGTCTTGGGTGTCGTGATTGAAATGTCGTTGTACCGACTCCAACGACGTACCTTTTACCAACCGAAAATGCATCTTAGTAGCAACATAATCGAGCCTAGTGGTGCGAACAGCCGGACAATGAGTGAGTGTCACTCGGATCTCTCTAGCAGCACGTTGAGTTCGTAAAAATTCAAGGGGTAATGGTAGTTCAAAAAAATGATGCGCGTTATTTTCAATTCTGTCTTCTGCCATTAACCCTACTACGTATTCAGAAGAGCGAAACAACTCGTTTTCATCCACTACCCCGTAACCAGCAACATCTCGACTTGCATCGCGGCTGCAAGCCGCTTTATAAGCTTCCTTTATTTCGTCAGAAAAGCTCGTTTCAACTTCGCTAGGCAAATTCGCGTGGTTAATCAAAAGGGCTCTAAGTAGGTTAGCTGACGCGCGAGGATAATTGTTCAATAATCGTCCGGCCAAATGAGTGATGTAGGGAGCCGAAAAACTAGTCCCGCTCATTTCACTAAATAACGTATTTCCAACGAATTGACTATTGCAGGACAACACGCCCATGCCCCTCATTACGGGATCATACTCTCGTCCTGTCCGCATGGGCGATGCCAAGTTGCCACCTGTGGCGGTAAGCTCAGGTTTTATCGCCCCTTTCACCGATGGGCCGTGACGTGTAAAAGGAGAAGGCTGATTTTCGTTCGCTGGCGCCAGCTGCGTAACCTCTGGATATCTTTGTGTATTAAAAGTAGCATTATGTCTCGCCAAGCTCCCAACGGTTATTGCATTCAAAGCTGGCGCTGGATCAATGAGTACACTCTGCTCAGCTAGAAGGTACTCAGGATATTCATCTCTCCAGCTGTTTTTTGGCACATCGGGATTGTTCGAACCGTTAAAATTGCCCGTAGAAACAATTAATAAAACATTTAAATCGCGGGCAAGCTTGTCGAGCACATAGGCAATACCCCGGACATGCTTCCCATCGTATGGCGCATTGGAATTTCCCAATGATAAATTAAATATACGGCAATGGTGCTCTTCAACAAAGTACGTGACAGCTTCTACCAAAGTCCTTTCTATCACGTTTACGTCGAATTCTGCATTCTCATTTAAAACTCGCCCGTTGAACAATAGCAATTCTGGCCGCCAGAAATTACTCGCTTTGCAGGATTCTAAATCACCATAGAGCGCTATCCCGGCAACAGCGGTACCGTGCCCGTTCAAGTCACTACCATCCCCCCCGATAAAGTCGACACTCTCAGCCATGGCTGGAGCAATTAACGGATGGTTACCAGCAATTCCACTGTCGAGAATACATATTCGTGCGGCGTGAACCGGCGGGCGTGAAATATTACCTGGTAACTCATCAATATCGCAATTTAGCTGACTGTAATGAATACCAGTTGCTGGGGATAAATCCACCAGTCTTACATCACCATGGCTTAATAACATGGTGGCTTGGTTTACATTTACTTTCACACGGTACATCAGCAAGCTGTCAAGGTTGATTTTATCCAACCGATGAATTTTGGTTTCGGTCAGCCATCGCTCGAATGCTTCGCAAATAACCAATCGTTCAGGGTGATGTGCAACACCGACCGGCCATAATTCCACATCTAAAATGAATTGCTCCGATTGAGGTAGGCCGTATTTATTTATAGCCCAACTGGTACGGTCTTCAACAGACCAGTTATCAATACCGTCTAGGGCTTCCAGTATTTGCTTATAAGTTAATTCCGCGTCGTCAATTCCCAGCCTCTGAAGATGATCAGAAAATTTAGCGAGACCTGCTTCATCGGCAAAAACTACGCAAAGCTGCTTATCCTCTTGACTGACGAACTCAATACCATGTTTATGCAGGTGGGCAATGTCCAGTAAGCCAGTATAGCGAATCTTAAAAACAAAGTTACCAGGGCGGGATGTCTCTTGCTCTCGGGCATTTTGAAGTGAGCGATCTAAGCTACCCAATAGGTGTTGGCTATGCCCCCGAAGATCGCCTCGAGGGTTACGGGGGATCTTGAATATTCGCGTTCTCCGGTCATTTTCAAAGGGTGCTCGTTCAATACTGATGTGTTCGAAATCATCCATGATTAACCCTTAATTGTTATTTTTCGCGTGATATAGCAAGCTTTAAGTCTTTGACAGTTAGGAATTCCTGGCTGCGCAGGATCATTTTTTTAACGGCTCGGCGCACAATTCGCTCTATATCGGCACCGCTACGATTATTAAATAGCGAAAGCACTACACTTTCATCCAGCTCAAATTGACGGCGAACGCCGCGCAATTTAAGTGAAAGGATTTGCTGGATTTGCATGGTATCAGGTAAATGAAAGCCGACAGTTTCATCAAATCTACGCCAGATAGCGCTGTCCAATATCACTTCGTGATTGGTGGCAGCCAAAATCAGACTCTTACCCTGGTATGCGTCCATCATTTGCAAAACTGCATTCACTACGCGCCGCAGTTCTCCGTGCTCGCCTGAGTCCGAACGCTCTTTACCAATCGCATCAAACTCGTCAAACAACGCCACTGTTGGGTGCTCGGCAATAAAGTCAAAAACTTTACGTAAATTAGCCGCTGTTTCACCTAAGAATGAAGAAACCAGGGCGTCTAAACGCACAATGGCCAGTGGTAACTCCAATTCAAATGCAATCACTTCCGCCGCAAGCGTCTTCCCACATCCTGGAGGCCCATAAAAAAGAGCTTTACCTGTGGGTTTCATACCAAAGCTTCGCAGCACGTCAGCTCGACGATGCTCTTCCAGTAGCTCTTCAATGGCTGTCAGGCTCGGTTCTGGCAGTATCATTTCTTCCAGTGGGCGTTGGGCCTGCCTAATATCCAAGAGTGGCAGCCCACGCTCTTTATCGACGGGTGGCTCTGGTAGTTGCGTGCGCCCGGTAGCTTTCGTAGATTTTAAATGCTCGCCGTACAAAATCTGCTCAAGGTCATTTGCCAATAAATGGTGCTGTTTTTGACGCTCATCTTTGATTACCGACTCCGAGGCGCGACGAAACGCCTCAGAATCACCGCTGCTACCGGCTCTAATCAATTGCCTTAAGACTTTACCGTTTGCCATATCACGCCTCCTATCCCTCGCGTTTACTTTTTTCCGTATGCTTGGGCGGCAATTGTTGTAAATTTTGAGCCAATATATCAGATACGGCTCAGTAACTTAATCGTCACTTCATTTTTGACCGAAGTGAGGCGAGCTGCTAGTAATCTGCAAGCTTTCCACGCTTATTGCACTATCCATTTAGGGATATGCATAATCTGAGTGAAAAGCGAACCAAGTCTAGCCGGTTACCCAACGAATGAAGTCCGCTACGGGTCGATGGTAGTCTACCGTAGGAAAACAGCGACTGACCGCTATTGTGACACAGGGGCCTTTCATACCGCATGTCCTAGTCTGGTGATAAGCAAACGGTCAAATGTCCGCATAATACTGAATTAACAAAATTTGGAATCAGCCCATGTCTAGTAAAGGCTGGGAAGTCCAGATGGCATATTGGCGACTGTGGCGAAAGCCACGAACCAAAGTTAGAAACCTGATGAGTCGAGGCGTCCACGTACAAGCCGCAGTTGCGTGCCGCATTACCAGTAAAGGCGCGTGGCGCAGCTCTAAAACACCGGGGATTAATCAGGGATTATCCAATGCCCGATTAAAATCTCAGGGGCTTTATGAATTGCGCAATAGTTGGATCAATCTTCACCATTCTCAGTGAAAAACCGTGTGAGGATCCGCATGCAGGGTGTTGTGGGGGCTGAGGGTTAGAGACCGTCGGCTACCCGATTAGATGTCATAAGCCACAACACTCGCCTTCTTGTATTGGAGGACATTTTACAGTGCCAAAACTACAAAACACACAGCAATCTCCGGCGTTTGGTTTAAGTACTTTCTTACAGTTCTCGCAATCATAGAAATACTGGCAGGCATCCCTTGGCATTGTTTCGGTTTGAGCATGGCCACAGTGAGGACACTGAATTGTGGATTGAAGCACTACGCTGGTGTTTGGCATTGATTGCACCTTTTTAACTCAATGGTATTCCAAATGGCGGCAACAACCAGACCACCTAAACCAGCGTACAAAAGCCACGCGACCAGTGATACGTTATAAGCGTAAATGAGTGCCAGGACACTTATGATTGTTAGCGTTAAAGGTATAGCTCTATGGTGTTTTCTGAACGATAAGAATGCACCGACAGCAGCAATAACAGCAAACGCCTGTACGTAATAAATGATGTATCCCGAATATGGCAAAAGTGAGTTAAGACCAACAGCGCCCGCGACTGATGCTAAGAATGGGAGGCAGCAGGGCGCTGCGGCGGATACGGCTGAAATTACACTTCCAATTCCACCGATTGAATCTAGAGAGTTTTTCATATTCGCTTAAGGCTGACCTCAGGTATTAGACCGGGTCAGTATAGAGTCCGTACCTAGGTACGGCTTCAAGCCTTGGGATCAATTAAACTTTCGATGATTGGGCATCCCTCATAAGGTTGGGTTGACCGGCAACCTGCAACAGCTCGCTTTAATACCGACTGGATTCGAGAAAGGTCAGCTAATTTTTCATTAACCAACATGAGCTTACGATTCGCTAATTGCTCCGCTTCAGCACAATTGGAGGCAGAAAGGCTAAGCAGTGATTCAACTTCAGAAAGCGAAAACCCTAAAGCTTGGGCTCGTTTAATAAAGCGAAGCCTGTCCAGATGTTCAGAAACATAAATACGATTTTCGCCATATGGACGCTCTGGAATATCCAATAAGCCCCTACGCTGGTAATACCGAACGGTTTCGACCGATACCGTAGCTTCTCCAGCAAGCTCTCCGATTCTCATATAACTAGCCTTGGCATCTAACGCCCTGTTAAGGAGCAAGTTGTAGTTGGCTAAAATATGTAGCGGAGCCAGCCAACTGTAATTTGTCCGACAACATGCACTTGTTAGGCACATTTTTACCAATAATAATGCCATCAGAGTCTAGCGGCTTGGCAGCTGTGCGGGAAATTCATTTGCAGAATGGACATGCCTGCCAATCACTAAATCTGAAGTCAGTGATCATATAGTCGCCTTTAGGTTTTGGTGGATTGCTCCGGCGCCAATTTTCAATCCAGCAGACTAAGCCCCCAAACCAAAAAAGCCACGCAGTGCGTGGCTTGATTCAAAACATCCGGATTTAGAGGCTCACGCCGCCCAGTGATCGTCTCCCATATCCATCAGACTGCCCTTGCCGCTTTCGATATCGCTTAGCAACCAGTGAATTTCCGGCAGCAGCTTTTCAAAGTAGAAGCGGGCAGACACCAGCTTACTTTCCAGCAGCGGCTTGTTGCCCGCCCCGGCTGCAATCTGCTGGCTGGCAACGTTAGCCATGCGTGACCACATATAGCCAATAACCGTCAGAGCCATCAGGCGCAGGTACGGCGTGGCCGCAGCACCTGCCTGCTCTGGATCTTTTGGCGCGTTGGTTACCAGCCAAAGAGTGGCTTTTTCCAGCGAGCTTACAGCACCTTTCAGCTCATCGCGATGGGGTGCTTCCGGGTTGTCCTTCAGGTAGCTGGTAAGTACATCAAACAAGGTGCTCACAAGCCGCCCGCCTTTCAGACTTAGTTTTCGGCCCACTAAATCCAGCGCCTGTATGCCATTTGTACCTTCATAAATGCGCGCAATACGGCCATCGCGAACCAGTTGTTCCAGCGGCCAGTCGGTAGTAAAGCCAGAACCGCCCAGAACTTGCAGGCCGATGTTCGTATTGTTGGAGCCTTCGTCAGTCAAAAATGCCTTCACCACCGGAGTGAGCAGTTGCACCAGATCATCGGCGGATTCACGTACCGCCTCGTCCGGATGGGCAACCGAGAGATCAAGCTGGTGGCCGGCAAACAGGGCCATGGCACGCATGCCTTCGTTCAGAACTTTCTGACGCATCAGCATGCGGCGAACGTCCGGGTGCACAATAATCGGGTCGGCCGGGCCATCCGGGTTCTTCGCGCCGCTCATGGAACGGCCCTGCAGACGTTCGCGGGCAAATCCGAGGCTTTCCTGATAAGCCATCTCTGCCAGTCCAAGGCCCTGCATGCCCACCATCAGGCGTGCTTCATTCATCATCGTAAACATCGAACGCATGCCGTCGTTGGGCTCACCCACCAGCCAGCCTTTGGCACCCTCAAAATTCATAACGCAGGTCGCGGAGCCTTTAATGCCCATTTTGTGTTCCAGGCCACCACAGAACGCCGGATTGCGCTCACCAGACTCAGGCAGAACCTTGGGAACCACAAACAGCGAAATGCCTTTTGTGGTGTCCGGCGCGCCGGGCAGCTTTGCCAGTACCAGATGCACAATGTTGTCGGTCAGATCGTGTTCACCGCCGGTAATCCAGATTTTGGTGCCCTCAATGGCGTAGCTGCCATCTGAGTTGGGCGTGGCACGGGTGCGAATCAGACCCAAATCGGTACCACACTGGGGTTCGGTCAGGCACATGGTGCCCGTCCACTCGCCAGACACCAGCTTTTCCAGGTAGGTTTGTTTGAGCTCATCGGAACCGTGGGCGTACAGTGCGCTGATAGCACCATGGGTCAGCCCCGGGTACATGCCCAAAGACAGGTTGGTGGAGCAGACCATTTCGTCCACCACAAACTTAAGCGTATGGGGTAACCCCTGCCCGCCAAACTCCACCGGCGCATCCAGTGCAGTCCAGCCACCTTCCACAAACTTTTTATAAGCCGGTTTAAACGCGTCAGGCGTTGTCACAGCGTGGGTTTCGGGGTCGTAATGGCAGCCTTCGCGGTCACCGACTTGATTGGTCGGCTGAATCACTTCAGCCGCCAGTTTTCCAGCTTCTTCAATAACAGCGGAAATTAGATCCGGTGTGGCATCGGCGTATTTTTCCAGCTCATGAAGCCGGTCTACGCCCAGTACATCAAACAACAA
Organism: Zhongshania sp.; assembly: GCF_047636175.1. Taxonomy (GTDB): domain Bacteria; phylum Pseudomonadota; class Gammaproteobacteria; order Pseudomonadales; family Spongiibacteraceae; genus Spongiibacter. The sequence goes on from NZ_JBLIKC010000025.1 coordinate 17,468, forward strand.
AAAACGAAGATCATTTGCTGGGGCTTGGTATTTCATGAGCACTCTCCTAAATCGAATTCTTTGGTCTGGCAGATTAACGCTAACTTATACGACCGTTTTAATTTTGTGGTTCACCCCTTTATGACATATTTATACCCGTCCAAGATCCGGTTTTTTCTGCGTGCCAAGCTGATCTGTGTCGGTACGTGATCAGGCTGGGTCATAAAAGTGTCATCAGGCAGGACCAAGCGCCGGTTATCCTGTAAGTCTTAATTCATTGGAATCAATACATTAACAGGGCAGCAATGAGGATTATTGCGTTCTATAGCCCCAATGGCGGAGTTGGCAAAACAGCGGCAGCAGTGAACGTTGCATGCCTTGCAAGCAAGGACAACTGTCAAACTCTATTGTGGGATCTCGACCCTCAGGGCGCTTCCAGCTTTTATCTTTCCGGTGCAGAGCCGCTCAAAGGCAACAAGCTTTATTCGAGATTAAACCCCGAAACCACCATTTCAGATCAAAGGGCGTTAACCCTTTAATTGATCAATCTTCCAACGCCTTAACCATTATCGAGCTTAATCGACTACCCGCATTACGGTGCTTTGAAATTGCTTGATAAGCGTCAGATTGCATCCAAGCGAAGGCAGACTCTTTTGAGGGAAACTCAATAAGCACCGAGCGAGTAGCTTCCCACTCACCAGCAATAACTAACGGGTCTTCATCGACACTTAACAATTTACCGTCAAATTTTGAGAAGATCTCCTCAAATTGACTCTCATATTTATCGTATTCAGTGCGGTCAGTAATAGTTAGTCTAGAAAGAATGTATACAGTCATATTATTTTACTCGTTAGGATAATGGAGGTTAGATCTGAAGTAATAAATGCGTCGCTTTCTCAAATTGATCAAAAAACATTCACTCTAACCCTTTTAATTGTTGATTATTCAATTAACAGTTTTATTCAGACGACTTGCGCCACATATCACTTTGGCCCCCTTATCAAAATTGGGGCTTTAGCATGGATTTAAAAATATAAGGAGATTCAATGAGATGGCGGCTTCGCTATTTGCGAGTGCCCGAAAACGAAGATTAATACCATGATTTCTGCCAAACATTCCTTTCCGCTGATCATATCGCGTTTTTTAGAATTTTCAATGAGGTAAGTAGCGCGCCAATGTGTCAATGGGAAGTACTCTACTGTTCAAATGACTAAGCGATGTAGAAAGTGACTGACCACTATATTGCCAAGCTCCCCGATAGACCCTTACGTTTGTGAAAGCCCTTGCCGGGTATGCTCAGTTGAATATTAGAATACTAGCGTGGGCTGTAAGCATTAACTGCTTTCAGCCTTTTGGCAACACTGTAATGATTCGTGCTGTTAGGGTGAATTATGCGCACCGACGAAGGCCCATGATTTTTGCTGTTTATTAGGTGCGACTTTTAGCTTCTCTTACCGAATTTGAGGATTTAATTTCCCCCTTATCCGGTTTTGTATTGTTGAAGGCTTGCAGCTATGGCGTTGCAAATATGTTCCGCGTCTCGGCCAACATGATAGAAGCGGCCAGAACCCCATGTGTTCATCCAGTTTAAACCGACAAAGTATAGGCCGGGCTCTGGGCTAATACCGCGGCTTTGAATCGGTTGACCATTGTCTTTAAACACGGGTAATTTTAGCCAGCTGTAGTCAGAAGAAAAGCCAGTCGCCCACACCACGGCAGTTATTTTGCTTTGGTTTAGGTCGAGTTGCTCGCAGTGATAGGGTAGGAAGTCACTGTCAATATTGTCGTCAGCAGGTGCTTCAATACTATTTTCCTGAATATGGCGTTCAATACTGTCACGAATACGTTTTGCAACGGCGTCTGCATAGTTCAGGTTTGTTGCTAGGTCATTGTGGAACTGCAGTACCGCGGCATCGCAGCGCTTTAGTCGTCCGTAAAGCTGCATTCCCTGTTCGGCAAAGATCCGTAGATTAATATCTCGACCACCGTCACGGCCGGTCACGTAGTGGTTGGTGGCGTTGGGTGCATTGTCACCTTCTGGATGCTTGTCTATGGTGGTTTCGTAGTAATTCATAGCATCTAGCCAGTTCACCACGTCTTTGCCACGATAGCGGCGATTCACTCGTGGTGCGGTGCCAACACACAAGTGAACTTTACGGTCTTTTAAATGTAGATCCTCGGCGATTTGGCAGCCCGATTGGCCGGTGCCCACTACCATTATTTCACCCGCTGGTAGTTGCTCTGAATTCTTATAGTTGCTTGAGTGAATATGCTCTATGTGGTCGGGCATAGCGGTAGCGGCAGGGAGTATATTTGGCAGATGGTAGCTGCCACAGGCAATCACCACGTGGTCGGCGATGAACTGGCGAGTCGGCGTTTCGATAAAATAGCGACCGCCGTTTTTTTCTAGCCGGTTTACTGGACTATTAAAGAAGACCGGCGCGCGGGTGTAACGATAGTAGTTTTCTAAATACGCTATGACGTCATCTTTCACCATAAAGCCATCGGGATCATTGCCGCTATAGGGCATGCCGGGTAATTGGCACTGCCAGTTTGGCGTTACTAAGCAAAAACTATCCCAGCGTTGGCTACGCCAATTGGGCGCGATGCAATCGGACTTCTCCAGTATGAGATGATCAATATTTTGCTTGCTGAGCCAGTAACTTGTCGCTAGTCCGGCCTGACCTGCGCCGATAATAATGCTGCTGTAATGGTTTGTGCTTGTGGTGCTCATGATAAAATCCTGTGAATAGGAAATGATAACGTAGGCTGTTTCTAGCTAAGGCTAAGTACTGAAACCTCACCCTGAATGTCGCGTTCTTTAAGCGAATTTAATTTCTGTAGTAATTTTTCTAGTTCGGCAGATGAGGCGCTGCATGAAAACCCATAGCGCTGTCGGACGCGCTCTGATGCCTGATGCATGGTTCGCTTACAGCGGCTAGAAAAATCTTGCTGGCTGTAGCTGCTGCCAGCACTGAGATGTTGGTGGATGATTGTTGAGGGTGAGTAATATTGTCCTTGCTCTCCATCTGGCCAGCTCACTATGAAATTGACGGCGGGCATAGTTCAGCTCCCATATTGGTGAGTTTTTCGGAATTGAGATCCCAAAAAGTAGCCCGGCTGCCTCCGTAGTCGAGTTCGATGACAGCGCTGTCATTGATACTGCCGACGGGTGTGCAATTAAGGTGGCTGTGTTGAAAGAACTGTATGAGAGGCGTTACCTGGTTGGCCTCTGCGACCAGCAAAAAGCCAAAACTTTGGAAGGTTTTTAGCCAGCGCAATAAATCACCGCGTGGTCTAGGCACGGCGCTTAGATCGAGAGTCGCGCCGCAGCCGGTGAGTTCCAGCATCATGATTAAGGTGCCTAGAATGCCGCCGTTACTAATATCTTTTGCGGCAGTTGCTAAACCGCGCTCGGCAAGCTCAGCGGGTAGCTGCCACTGCAGGCGAATTTGTTCTGGGCTTTTACCACCAATACAGTCCCAGTAGGCTTGGTTGCCATGCCAGTTGCCGTTCAAATCGCTAAGAATGAATAGACGTTGTCCTGGACGGAGGTGATGGCAGGACAGTAGTCGCCGAGCAAAGCCGGTAATGGCGACGGCTAGGCCGGGTCGATAGCCCGTGTTAATACTGCTGTGACCGCCTGCGAAATGCAGCCCAAAGACGTCGCAGGCGCGTTTTATATTATGCAGCAGGGTTTTACTGGCTTCGTCGTCAAAGTGCCAGAAGGCGTTGACGATCGCGTTGGCGCGTCCACCCATTGCGGCAATATCACTGACGTTAACCATCACCGATGACCATCCGGCGGCCTTTGGGTCGTCGGCAACAAATTCAGGCAACATGCCCTCCATTGCCAGTAGTTGGTATCCATCGCCCGAGGCGAAGGCAGCGCAATCATCACCGGGTTGGGCGTAGCGTTCGACCATATTGTCTGCGGCCGGGCTCAGTGCGGCGGCGTAACGAATAGTGCGTTTGGCTTGAATTTCAGGCAGGGTGCGAAGTGCAGTGATTAAGTCGGCAAGTTCGACATCGGCAATGGCGCGATCAATGGTAAATGCAGGCCGTCTGTTTAAAGGTCTCATGCCATTGTCCTTTCTGGATCGTTGATCTCCGGCGCCGGCAGACAGGTTAATGGGTAGGCTGACAAGTCCGCGTACATCAATTTGTGTGGGCGGCCGGCAATATTTTTTTCGTCGATTTGTCGCCAGTGCAGACCTTCAAAATAGCTCACATTCTGCAATTGCACGTAGGCGCGAAAATGTGTACAACCCAAGAGTTTGGCTCTGCTGACGGCGGTGTTTATTAGTGTTTTGCCGATATTGCGGTGACCGCGATAGTCTTTAGCCACACAAAGCCGGCCACCAAACCAGAGATTGGGGTAGCTGGCATCGTTCACTTGAAATATGCGCACCGCGCCGATGACGTCGTCACTCATGCCACAGTTGCTGGCCAGCGCAACGATGGCTGTCGCTTTAAAATCATCGCCGTCTTGCTCGCGGGTGAGCAGCTGCTGCTCGTCGATGAATACCCGTTCACGCAGAGTGAAATAGCGTTGGCGCTCCCAATTGCTGGTGGCGAGTTTGACCTTGAGTTCCGTTGCGCGAAACCTTTTAAAGGTTTGCTCATCAAAAGCGTAGTGCAGGCGGCGACTAGAAATAATTTCTTTAGGCATGGGCGATCTCCATGACTTGCTGGTTATCCGGCTGTGGCATTGATGGGCTTTCGTATTTCTTCAAGCTGGAGCAGGCACCGCATTTGGCGCAGCCGGCTTTGGTATTTGCCGACTGTATGCCGCTTGCTGAAAGCGCGGGACCGAGCTGTAAAAAAATCCGATCGAGCATTGCGCCATCGGGTATGGGGTAATTTTGTAGCGGCGTACCCGCTACGGGTACAAAGGGAACTACAAACGGATAGACCCCCATGTTAATAAGGCGTAAACCCATGTCGATAATTTCGTCTTCGGTATCACCTAAGCCGGCCAATATATAGGTGCTCACATTGCCACGACCAAAAATATTGACTGCGGTTTTGAATGCCGACATATAGCGACTAAGTGGCACGCTGGCTTTACCCGGCATAATTCGTTGGCGAACCCGATCACTAACAGCCTCTAAGTGCATACCAAGGGCATCGGTTCCCGCCTCTTTGAGACGGTAAAGCCAAACGTCATCTGCGGGCGGCTCACATTGCGCTTGAATAGGGATGTTGACGCTGGCTTTTACCGCCAAAATCGACTCAACCAGAACCGCTGCGCCGCGGTCACTGGTTTTGGGTGTGCCTGTGGTCATTATCATCTGCGTTATGCCGTCTAGTTCAACCGCTGCTTTGGCGACCTCGGCCAGCTGTGCCGGTGTCTTGTGGGCGATGGTTTTACCGGTGACAAGAGATTCTTCAATAGCGCAGAACTGACAGGACGTGTCTCGATTGCGATAGCGAACACAGGTTTGCAACACCGTTGTGGCCAGTACGTCCTTGCTGTGCAAGGTTGCTATCTGTGAGTAAGGCACGCCGTCGGCGGTGCTGAGTGCATAAAATCGAGGCGTGCCCGGTGCGACGGCTTTGGCGATTAGCGTGCCTTGATCAAAAATCAGTACCTGATCGCTGCTCTCGTCTAATTGGGCGCTGTAGGGTGAGTCGGAAACCTGGCTATTAAATAGGGGGATCATGGCGGTTTCACCTTCAAAACTGAGTGCCTTGTGATCGGTGGGCCCCGCGCCTCCGCTGCGGGCTAGTCCCAGTTTGTCGCCGTTTAGCCAGCGTAAACCGCGGGTTTGTAACTGGCTTAATTGAGCGCCGGATAACGTGCCTATTTTTTGTGTCATAAAGCGGTCTCCCTCAAGCCGATGTGGACAGTGATTTGTTGTTTACTAGTGGGTTTTCGACGATTTCTTGCACATCTGTATGCGCATCAGCAGACGCCATATTTTGCATATGTGGGCGTGGGGTTTTATTGATCAGAAGACTGAGTAGTTCTGGGCGGCTGTAGTGGCCGACTGAGTCCATCATGCGTTTACGTTTAGCGATAAGGGCTTTATCTAAACTGGCAATACAGGCACCCTCACCACTGTCACTGCGTAGAGTGTCGCCAAGTAATCGCCCCTCGGGAGAGACAATGGCGGTAAAGCAGCCGCCGCTGATTGCCGCGAGCGGGCCGCCGGTATCGACGACGATTTGCTGCTGCTGCGCGGGGCTTAACCAGCTGGTTGCGTTAATAACAAAGCAGCCAGATTCAAGGGCGTGATTGCGTATGGTCACTTCGATTTGCTCGGCAAAGATTTCTCCCACCAAGGAGCCAGGAAACATCGCAACATGAAATTCTTCGTGATCTGCCATGAGGGCGTATCGTGCCAAGGGATTGAAATGTTCCCAGCAGGCCAGCGAGCCCACCCTGCCAATGGCGGTGTCTACTGCTGATAATCCCGAGCCGTCACCTTGTCCCCAGATCATGCGCTCGTGATAAGTGGGGGTGATTTTGCGCCGGTGTTGAACTAGGCGGCCATCGCTATCGAACAGCAGTTGGGCGTTGTAGAGGGTGTGGCCGTCCAGTTCATTGATGCCGACGGAGACAACCATACCGGCTTTGGCGGCGGCCGCCGCTATTCGATCTGTGTGAACCGAGGGTACGACGACTGATTCGCGCATTAACTGCAGGTGTTGTTTACCCATGTTTACCGGCGACTGGATAAAAGAAAAATAAGGGTAGTAGGGGACGACTGTTTCCGGAAATACGGCCATCTGCACACCCTGTTTACCTAAGTCGGCAATCCATGTGCAAATTTTAGAGACGGTGCCTTCGCAGGAATACAGCACTGGACTACATTGTACGGCTGCGGCAAGTATGTCGGTCATAGTTATCCCTGTTACTTTGCTGTGACTCGGTCAATAGATAATTATGTAAACCATCTATTTCCGATTTTTGAAACTCAGCTCGCGCGGTGTATTCTCATCAGCGCGAGCTGAGTTTGCTGGGTACTTTTAAGAGGTCCAGGTGTGGACAGTAAAGGCCTTTTCTCTCGCCATAAGAAGCTGGAGATCCATTACATCTAAGGGATTGATCGGACGAATTCCCTCAATTAATGCTTTTTCTGTTTGGCCATACAGCGCCTGCAAAGCGAAGCGACAGGCATAGACTTCACCGCCTTCTTCCATGAACGCTTTCAGTTGGTTGTTGCAGGCTAGGTGACCGGGGAAAGCTTCTGCGCCGAGTGTTGGAAAGCCGCGTTGTATGCCTAATTGCACGCCGGGGCCGTAGAGCAAAATTTTCGTTTCAAAGCCTTTTCTCAGCAGGCGCTTGGCTTGCAGTAAATTGACTAAGCCGATGGAGCCCTCAAAGGCAATGGTGTGAAAGGTGAGCAGGGCTTTGGCACCCGGATCGGCTTGCACGTCTTCAAAAACTTTTTCTTCGTAATCGACCAAAAAGTCGCCATCTTTGTAATGGGGTATTTCCACAGTAGGCATCGTTGTTTCCTCTAGTTTTCGTAGGCTTGTTGATGACAGAGGCAGGAGGTGATTAGTAACCGCCTTCCGCCGCTACCCGCCTTTGTTAAAGCGAATGCCGTGCCGGAATTTTGCTGGGCCCGAAATAATTTGGTTAATATTTTTTTTCTTATAGAAAACATAGTCTTAAAAAATAGTGATTTTGAGATCGTATTTTTGATGGATATTTTCGATATATTTTTCACGACGCATTTGCAGTTTTCTACGCAAAGGAGTAGTTAAAGTGTACGCAATTGCGTAGATTATCGAGGTTGATGGTGTGCTTGATGACATGAGGGAAAACCATGTTTGATTTGTCAGATTCTAATGATGAATGGGGTAAGTTGGCCTACGGGATGCGCAATGTGGCATTCGAGCAATGCTCTGAACCCTTGATGCTGTTAGATCCCGCTAATAATCGTTACGTGGACTGTAATATTGCCGCCAGCGACCTCCTTGGCTTCAGTCGCCAGGAAATTTTAGGGATGCCTGTATCGGCCATTCACGGGCAAGAGCTGGGCCAGCTGATTGTATTTACCGAGCAGGTGCTCGCTCAGGGCAAGGCGTGGAGTAATCGGATCTCCTGTCGGCTGAAGAACAATGAGCGAATTCCGGTGGAGCTGTCCGGTGCCAGGGCAATTATTAAGCGCAAGGAATACCTGGTTGTTGCAATACGCGATGTGCCATCCACTGAGCGCAGTCGCAATAATGCTAAGGCAGACGGGTTGGTGCGCGGCGGCCTGCTGGAGTGGAAGCACCTGCAGAGTATTTTTCAGCAGAGTGAGCGCGAAAATTTATTGATGCTGACCTCGGTGGGCGACGGTATTTACTGCGTGGATACTGACGGCTTATGTAATTTTATGAATCCCGCTGCGATGCGTTTGTTTGGTCGCGGCGACAGCGATGTGCTGGGACATAATGTTCACTACGTTCACCATCATACTCACGAGGACGGCAGTCACTACCCGGTTGAAGAGTGCCCAATTTACGCGGCAATTCGCGATGGCGTTGTTCGCGAAGGGTTTAAAGAAGTATTTTGGAAGCATGACGGCACACCCTTTCCTGTTGAATTCACCAGTACACCAATTATTCAAGACAGCAAAATTATCGGGGCGGTCGTCGTCTTCCGCGACATCAGTGAGCGTCAACGAACTGAGAAAAAATTGCGCGATGCGCTGAAAGAATTGAAAGAGCTTAAATCTCGACTTGAGGATGAAAACGCATATTTGCAGCAGGAATTTCTCATTGAACAGCGCTACAGCGGCATAATCGGCGAAAGTGCCAGTGTGCGCCGGTTGCTCCAACAGATTGATATGGTTGCGCAAACCGATGCTAACGTGCTGATTACCGGCGAATCCGGTACTGGCAAGGAATTGATTGCCCGCGCCATTCATGAGGCTAGCGAACGTCGGGATAAACCGATGATTCGAGTGAATTGTGCGGCAATTCCTCGTGAACTATTTGAGAGCGAATTCTTTGGACATATTCGGGGCGCGTTTACTGGGGCGGTGCGAGATCGTATTGGCCGCTTTGAATTAGCAAACGGTGGTACTTTGTTTCTGGATGAGGTTGGCGAAATTCCGCTGGAATTACAAAGCAAATTGCTGCGTGTTTTGCAGGAGGGACAGCTTGAACGAGTGGGTGAAGAGCGTACCCGCGATGTAAAAGTTAGGCTAATCGCAGCCACCAACAAAGATTTAAAACAGGAAGTTGTAAAGCAGCGATTCAGAGAAGATTTATATTTCCGCTTAAATGTGTTTCCCATTCACTCGCCGCCACTTCGGGAGCGGGGCAGTGATGTAGCGGTGCTGGCCAGTCACTTTCTGGAACAGGCGTGTCAAAAGTTCGGTCAGCACAACGCGCGGTTACGACAAGTCGATTTAAGACTGTTGCAGCAGTACCCTTGGCCGGGAAATGTTCGAGAGTTACAGAATGTGATGGAGCGCGCAGCGATCACTTCTCGCCATGGCCGGACCGTCATTGACCTGCCAAGTACCGGCAGTGCGCAAAATGTGGCAACGGCTACCGGCAATGATGAAGCCGTGGTTTTGTCTGACGACGAAATGCAGGGGAAATTACGGGCAAACATGTTGGCGGCTTTAGAGCAGACGGATTGGAAGTTGTTTGGTGACGACGGTGCAGCGGCGCTGCTAGGTATGAAACCAACGACCTTAGCATCGCGGATTAAGCGTATGGGGTTGAGTCGAAACGTTTAATTATTCGGATACTGGCGGTAAAGCCAAGTAGTGGAATTGGTTTATTTTGGTGCCTATCAGGCTTCATGTTGGTGCGATAATTCTGTGTGGTGCTGATTGGGATGTCAGGTGATTCTCCTAAAAGCTCATAGAACGGCGTTTTATTTGGCTTGGCACGAACCTTGTATTAACTAATATGTCCGCACTCTTGGTTGTATTGGACGAATTACAATTTGAAAATGGAAAGCTAGGGTTCCGATCTCAATTACTGTTGAGGTGACTGGTCCGAGAGCTTTCGACCTTCGGCGCGTTTAGCAGCACTGCTAAATCACAAGGTTACACGGCGGGATAAAAGCCCGGGAGACGATCGGTGATATTCGCCAGGAGTGCTCTATGAATCTGTGTAAAACCGCTGGAGGTTTACTTATGAAGCGAATTGCCGCTTTACTGCTTACCCTGACGTTTTCGTCGTTCTCTGCTGCCGCTACCGACAGCTTCAAAATTTGTTGGTCAATTTACGTAGGTTGGATGCCTTGGGGCTATGGCGCCGAGCAAAAAATTGTCGATAAGTGGGCTAAAAAATACGACCTTAATATAGACGTCGTACAAATCAACGATTACATCGAATCTATTAACCAATATACCACTGGCGAGTTTGCCGCCTGTGCCATGACCAATATGGACGCTCTGACTATCCCTGCTGCCGGTGGTGTTGATAGCACTGCCTTAATTGTGGGCGATTTCTCCAACGGTAATGACGCCGTGGTACTCAAGGGTTACCAAGAGCTTAAGGACATCAAGGGCCAGCAGGTCAACTTGGTTGAGCTAAGTGTCTCGCATTACCTGCTCGCTCGCGGCTTAGAAAGTGTGGGTATGACTGAGGCGGATGTTACCGTTGTTAATACCTCAGACGCTGATATGGTTGCGGTATTCCCCACCGCCAGTGTTACTTCGGTGGCGACTTGGAATCCTCTGCTAAGTGAAATCATGAGTATGCCTGGCTCGAATAAGGTCTTCGATTCTTCGATGATCCCCGGCGAAATCATTGATCTGTTAGTTATCAATACCGACATCCTTAAAGCGAATCCGAATCTGGGTAAAGCGCTGACCGGTGCTTGGTATGAAATCATGGCTACTATGAGTGACGTGGGAAAAGCAGGTATTGATGCTCGTACTGAAATGGGCATTGCCTCTGGTACCGATTTAGCCGGTTATGAATCGCAGCTCGCCAGCACCAAAATGTTTTACACCCCAGCCAGCGCGGTTGAATTTACCAACAGCGTAGCACTCAAAGCCACCATGAAAAGTGTTGCAGAGTTCTCCTTTAAACACGGTCTCTTGGGTAACGGTGCACCAGACGCCGGATTTATTGGTATAGAAACAGCAGCGGGGGTGTTTGGTAATAGCAAAAATATTAAGCTCCGTTTTGACCCTAGCTATATGCAAATGGCCGCTGACGGCAACTTGTAAGACGGTTTTGCTAGCCATGTATGGTGATGATTTAAACAGGATCGCGGCGCGTGGTTAGCAAATTTTATAATAAGGAATGTAGCTAATAATGAAACGACTCATCAATTTTACACCCTCACGGATATGGAGAATTGGTTTAGCTCTGCTGCCATTTGCGGCAATTTTATTGCTATATATTTCCGCGTCAGACGCGCGACTTGCTGAAAACGCCGCTGATAAATTACTACCCAGTTTTGCCAAAATGAGCGATGCAATTCAACGTCTAGCATTTGAACCAAGCAAGCGCACCGGCGATTATTTGTTTTGGCAAGATACTCTCAGCAGTTTACAGCGTCTGGGTTTGGGTATGCTTATTGCCGCGTCACTGGGTATGTTCTTTGGCTTGATGACCGGCGCCTTGCCAGTATTAAATGCCGGTTTTGCCCCACTGCTCACTACGATATCGCTGGTGCCGCCCATGGCCTTACTGCCAGTGTTATTTATTGTATTCGGATTGGGTGAGGTCTCTAAGGTGGCGCTCATTGCCATCGGTGTGACTCCCTTTATTGCCAGAGAGATTCAAAAGCGTGCCCTGGAAATTCCCCGTGAACAGTTGGTAAAAGCACAAACCTTGGGGGCTAATAGTGGCCAGATTATTTTGCGGGTACTAATACCCCAGTTAATGCCAAGACTGATCGATGCCGTGCGGCTGTCATTGGGTACGGCGTGGTTATTCCTTATTGCTGCGGAGGCGATTGCATCAACAGACGGCTTGGGCTACCGGGTATTTTTAGTGCGTCGCTACCTTTCCATGGATATTATTTTGCCTTATGTGGCATGGATTACGCTGCTAGCTTTCACCATCGATTATCTGCTTGCCAAGCTCAGTCGCACAGCCTTTCCGTGGCACGCTCAGCAGGAAGGTAAGTCATGATCGAAATTAATAATATTTGGAAACGCTACGGCGATAATGTCATTTTAGAAAATATTTCTGCCTCGGTAAAAGAGGGCGAGTTCATCACTCTGGTTGGCGCGTCGGGTTGTGGTAAAAGTACATTTTTAAAAATGCTTCTGGGTAATGAAACGCCATCGCAGGGTAGTATTTTACTCGATGGTAAACCTATTCCCACGGAGCCTGATGCCGATCGTGGCGTGGTTTTTCAACAGTATTCGGTGTTTCCACATTTAAGTGTTTTAGAAAACGTGGCGATTGCCCGGGCCTTCGAAAAAACCAAATTTGGGTTTCTCTGGGGCAGTGCTAAAAAAGCCGCACAGGCAGAGGCGGCCGAGCTGCTAAATATTGTTGGTCTTAGTCACATGCAGCAGCGTTACCCAGATGAACTCTCTGGCGGTATGCGTCAGCGTTTAGCGATTGCTCAGGCCTTAATTTTAAAGCCGCGCATTCTCTTGCTAGACGAACCTTTTGGCGCGCTTGACCCCGGTATTCGTGCAGATATGCACGAGTTGGTACTGGATCTATGGAGTAGACATAAGCTCACTATATTTATGGTTACCCACGATTTAAAAGAGGGCTTTCATTTGGGAACTCGATTGTGGGTGTTTGATAAACGGCGGGTAGATGCACAAGCACCTAATGCCTACGGCGCAGGGATTACTTATGATCTGCCAGTGGGAGAGTGTGCCCAAGAATTACTCGATGAAATTGACGAGAGTTTGATGGAGCCTGAACCGGCGGAGTACGTTTAAAAAATGCAAAATTATGCAACATTACTACCCGCTGGCGGTCATTGGTCTGTCGAGCTCCGGCGGGGTACTCAGATCACCTTGCGTAATCTAGATGGCGGTGGCAATGCGGCTATGCTGTTTTATAACCCGCGCAATTTATTGGAGCGTTACAACGCCCCAGACACACTCAAGTGTCAGCACACGTTTAAACTCACCCAAGGTCATTGCTTGTATTCTGATATGGGACGGATTTTTGCATCTGTTATTAGTGATGACAGCGGCTGGCATGACACTGTGTGTGGTAATAGTCACGCGGCTCAAGTGGCAGATCGCTGGGGTGCACGTAATTATCAAAGCGACCGCAATGACTGGCACCAAAATGGCTACGATGCCTTTTTAACCGAGTTGGCAAAGTACGGCTTGGGTGGCGCGGACATGGCGGCCAATATCAACTGGTTTAGCAAAGTGGTGACCAATGTCGACGGCGATATGTCGCTGGCAGAGCATGGTAGCGCCGCAGGCAGTAGCGTTAGGCTGCGACTTGAGATGGACGCCTTAGTATTGATACATGCCTGCCCGCATCCCCTGCAGCAGGCGGAGCAATATCCCCGCCATCGTATTGGTATTGAGCTGGGTTTATCCGAGCCGATGATTGACGACGATATATGTCTGAATCACTGTGACGAAAACCGTCGCGGTTTTACAAATAATGCCTTGTATTACCTAGGCAGCTGAGAAGAGGGCTGCATTATGATTAAAGAAAGTGACTTGCTGGCAGCAGCGGCGGTATTTCGTGAAGTGGTATTGGCGGGTGATTACTATCTAGGTAAAGTCAGCGCCGGACAAGTTTTAAGATTATTAGATTTAGAGGGTAATCAGGCGGCGGACACATTATTTTATTGTGCGGATGATCCCGCCGAACGATACAGTGTCACCGATACTATCCGTGAGCAGGGCAATGTGTATTTGACGGCGGGCTCAATACTGCGCAGCAATAAAAATCACCCCATGCTGGAAATTGTTGCTGACACCTGTGGCCGCCACGATACCCTCGGTGGCGCCTGTGCCACCGAGAGCAATACCGTGCGCTACGATCTGGAAAAACGCTGTATGCACGCCTGCCGTGACAGCTGGATGTTGGCCATTGCCGAAAAACCAGAATACGGTTTAAGCAAGCGCGATATTACCCACAATATCAATTTCTTTATGAATGTTCCGGTCACCGCCGATGGCGGCCTGAGCTTTGCCGATGGTATTTCCGGTGCCGGCAAATACGTGGAGCTGAAGGCCTTAGTTGATGTTTATGTACTGATCTCTAATTGCCCCCAGTTGAATAACCCCTGTAATGCCTTCAACCCCACGCCAATTGAATATTTAGTGTGGGATGCAGCCTGAGCGCAGTATAAACATTGTTTTGTTAACGCTTCAGTGGACGACCGCTGTCGTATAGCACAACGGGACGGCCCGTTACCGGATTGCTATGTTCCAGAAAGTTTTGATTGCTAACCGTGGCGCAATTGCCACACGGATAATTCGCACCTTAAAAGATTTCGATATTATCGCCGTTGCTGTTTACGCCGAAGCCGACAGCGGAAGTTTGCATGTGCGCAACGCCGATGAAACCTATAGTTTAGGGGACGGTGGTGCTGCCGAAACCTATCTCAATGCCGATAAAATCATTGATATTGCTCAGCTCTGCGGCGCAGAAGCTATTCACCCAGGTTACGGCTTTCTCAGTGAAAACGCGGCCTTTGTTAGCCGCTGTGAGGCAGCAGGAATTGCCTTTATTGGTCCTACTGCACAGCACATGCTCGATTTTGGTTTAAAGCATAAGGCGCGAGAAATTGCCGAATCGGTGGGCGTGCCACTGCCCCCCGGAACCGGCCTGCTCAATGATTTGGAAAGCGCTGTTAGCTTAGCGGCGGGAATTGGCTACCCAGTAATGCTAAAGAGCACTGCCGGCGGCGGTGGTATTGGTATGCAGGTTTGTCATAGCGAAGACGATTTGCGCAGTGGCTTCGACAAAGTTAAAAAACTGAGCGGTAATAATTTTTCTAACGACGGCGTGTTTCTAGAAAAGTTTATCGCCCACGCCAGACATATTGAAGTTCAAGTATTTGGCGATGGTTACGGTCAAGTGATCGCCATTGGCGAGCGCGACTGCTCGGCTCAACGCCGGAACCAGAAAGTAGTAGAAGAATGCCCAGCGCCGAACCTGCCAGATTCTTTGCGCCATTTGCTCTACACCCAAGCTGAGGATTTATTGTCAGTAGTTAATTACCGCAACGCCGGTACCGTAGAATTTATTTACGATCAGGACAGTGGCGAATATTACTTTTTGGAAGTGAATACCCGCCTGCAAGTAGAGCACGGCGTCACCGAGGCGGTTTGGGGAATAGACCTAGTTGCATGGATGCTAATGTTAGCTGCAGGCGATTTGCCGGATCTTGCTGCACTGCGCAAGAAACTGGTGCCCAAGGGTCATGCCATGCAAGTGCGAGTTTATGCCGAAGATCCGTATCGACAGTTCCAGCCCTGTGCAGGTTTGCTTAGTAAGGTTTCCTTTCCGGAAGCCAAGGGCTTGCGCATTGATCATTGGTTAGACAGTGGCACTGAAGTGTCACCGTATTTTGATCCCATGTTGGCCAAGATTATATTCCATGCGCCAGAGCGCAGCGCGGCCTTGCAAGGCGTGGCTGCAGCGCTGGATGAAACCGAGTTATATGGCATTGTCAGCAACCGCGAATATTTGCGCGCGCTGTTAGATGATCCCGTGTTGAAAGAAGGGCTGATCACCACTCGCTACCTTAACGATTTTCAGTGGCAGCCGCAGCGAATGACCGTGTTACAAGCGGGTACTCAAACCACCGTGCAGGATTACCCGGCGCGCAGCGGTTATTGGGACGTGGGCGTGCCGCCATCTGGGCCCTTTGACAGTTATTCCTTCCGTTTAGCTAATCGCTTATTAGGTAATGACAGCCGCGCCGCAGGGTTGGAAATAACACTGCAAGGCCCCAGTCTGCAATTTAGTGTGGCCACCGATGTGGTGATTGGTGGCGCTGCAATCCCGGCGACTGTGTTTGGCGGGAGCGCCGGAGCGGATGGAATACCAGTGATGCCTTGGCAGCTTGTGCATCTTGAGGCCGGACAGACGCTTACCTTGGGCCGCATCAGTTCAGGTGCCCGAGCTTATCTGGCCGTGGCCGGCGGCATTCAATGCCCTGAATATTTAGGTTCGCGCTCGACTTTTACCCTTGGTCAATTTGGTGGTCACAGCGGTCGCGCCTTGCGGGTGGGGGATGTATTGTCATTAGCTAGCACACTGTCTGAGGGCAATCTTTTACCCGATAAGCTTAAACCCGAAATAAGCCAAGACTGGAGCTTAAGGGTGATTTACGGACCACACGGCGCACCAGACTTTTTCACTCCCGCAGATATTGAGGCGTTTTTTGGCGCTCAGTGGGAAGTGCACTATAACTCCAGCCGCACCGGGGTCCGCTTGATTGGTCCCAAGCCGAACTGGGCGCGTGATAGTGGCGGCGAGGCGGGAATGCACCCGTCAAATATTCACGATAACGCCTACGCTTTTGGCACCGTTGATTTTACCGGCGATATGCCGGTTATTCTCGGTCCCGACGGCCCTTCATTAGGCGGTTTTGTGTGTCCAGCTACCGTGATTAGCGCCGATCTTTGGAAGCTGGGGCAATTGCGCGCTGGCGATAAATTACAATTTGTGGCGGTTACCATTGCAGACGCGGTAGCCGCCGAGGCTGCCCAGCAGACCAGTATTGAAACCCTGACACCGACACCTGTGCTGATGACCCCCTTGAGTGAATTGCCATCTCCTATTGTGCAGCGCCTAAGCGCCGACGAGGTCGGCGATCAAGTCTGGTATCGGGTGGCTGGCGATCATTTCTTATTAGTAGAATACGGCCCCTTGGAACTCGATATTCGCCTGCGTTTTCGCGCCCACGCACTGATGCAATATTTGCAGCAAAATACAGTGGCTGGGGTGCGCGAAATGACACCGGGTATACGATCTCTACAGTTGCATTACGACTCCCAAATAATTTCCTTAGCAGACTTGCTGGCGATATTGGTCGCGGCCGAGAAACATCTCTCAACCCAGCTGGAACAGCTTAACGTGCCGTCGCGGACGGTGTACTTGCCGTTGAGCTGGGATGATGAAGCGTGTCGTCAGGCCGTTGTCAAATATCAGCAATCGGTGCGCGCGAATGCGCCTTGGTGTCCGAGTAATCTAGAGTTCATTCGTCGTATTAATGGCCTGGATAGTATCGATAAGGTGAAAGATATCGTGTTTGATGCCTCGTATTTAGTCATGGGTTTAGGGGATGTGTATTTGGGCGCGCCGGTGGCGACGCCGGTTGATCCTCGTCATCGTTTGGTGACCACAAAATACAATCCGGCGCGCACTTGGACGGCCGAAAACTCGGTGGGTATCGGGGGTTCTTATCTCTGTGTTTATGGCATGGAAGGGCCGGGTGGTTATCAGTTTATTGGTAGAACTCTGCAAATGTGGAACCGCTACCGTCGCACTAAAGAATTCACCGAGCCCTATCTGCTGCGGTTTTTTGATCAGATTCGTTTCTATGAAGTTAGCCAGAATGAGCTGCTGCAAATTCGTGATGATTTTCCGCTCGGCAAGTATTCGCTGCGCATAGTAGAGGGCGAATTTTGCTTAGCCGATTATCAGCAAATGCTGGTGGATAACAGTGAGGACATTACCACTCACACTAAACAGCGCGAGCAGGCGTTTGCCGAGGAACTGGCGCGCTGGCATGCCGATGGCCAATTCCATTACGAAGCGCCTGAAATAGATGACCCGGTTGATGTAATTAGTTTGCAAGAGGGCGAAATACCTGTCGATAGCTCGGTGGCAGGCAGCGTATGGCAATGGTTAGTAAACGAGGGCGATGTGGTGAAGGAGGGGCAGCCACTGTTATTACTAGAGTCTATGAAGATGGAAATCGCAGTATTTTCGCCACAGGCGGGGCGTGTTAAAAAACAATTATTACATGAGGGCGCCAGAGTGAGTGCCGGTCAGTCTGTACTTATTTTGGAGGACTTAGCATGAACCTTTCTTTGACCGCATTGCGCGCCGCTTATTTGGCGGGCACGACAACACCGCGCGAGGTGTTTGGAATTATTGCTCAGCGCTGCGAACAATATCACGATCATAATATTTGGATTTACACGCTTTCAGTGGGAGAGTTAGAACCCTATTTTCAGCGCTTGGAGTCTGCCTCTGCGCAGGCCTTGCCACTTTACGGTATTCCCTTTGCCATAAAAGATAATATTGATTTGGCGGGGGTGCCAACTACCGCCGCCTGCGAAAGCTTTGCCTATACACCGGAAAGCTCGGCTTTTGTGGTGCAGCGCCTCATTGATGCGGGCGCTATTCCGGTCGGTAAATCTAATCTCGATCAGTTTGCCACTGGCCTTGTGGGTACGCGGTCCCCCTGGGGAGCGTGTAAAAATAGCTTTGACCCAAGCATGATCAGTGGTGGTTCTAGTGCCGGTTCCGCGGTGTCAGTAGCTCTGGGTATGGCGACGTTTTCACTGGGCACAGACACTGCAGGCTCCGGTCGCGTGCCAGCGTGTTTTAATAATTTGGTGGGCGTAAAACCGAGTATTGGTTTGTTGTCTGCCAGTGGTATGTTGCCGGCCTGTCGGTCTTTGGACTGCATGACAATTTTTGCTTTGCAGTGTGACGATGCCAACGCTATTTTGACTGTGGCCGAGGGCGAAGATGGCGCTGATGCCTATAGCCGTGCCAATTCCTTTGCCAATGGCGCTCGACATTATGGACAATGGCAGGGCGCATTGCGGATGGGCGTGTTAGCCGCCGATCAGCTGGTCTTTTTCGGTCATGAGGAGTATGCCACCTGCTATCAACAAACACTTAGTGCCATTGCTGAAAGCGGGGTGGAGTTGGTCGAAGTGGACTTTGCGCCGTTTATAGACGCCGCACGTTTATTGTATGAAGGGCCCTGGGTCGCAGAGCGTTATATTGCCACTTCGCCTTTGATTCAAGAGCGGCCAGAGGCATTATTGGATGTTACGCGCACCATAATTTCAGCGGGTGACAAAGGTTCAGCGGTAGATGCTTTCAAGGCGCAATATCGCCTAAAAGCGCTGCGTAAAGCTGCGACTGCGGTATTGGCGAGTGTGGACTGTTTGTTAACACCAACTGCCGGCCGACCCTACAGTATCGATGAAGTGAATGCCGATCCCATTAGGCTAAATAGTAATTTAGGTTATTACACAAATTATATGAACCTATTTGATTTGGCCGGTGTGGCAGTGCCCACAGGGTTTACCGAGAGTGGCTTCCCCTTTGGTTTAACATTAGTAGGCGAGGCATTTAGCGATCGACGGCTATTGTCTGTCGCAAACCGCATTCAGCAACTCTTTAAATTACCACTGGGGAAATCCCAGTCCGATTATCAAGCCTTGTCGGCCGCGTCTGCGAATAACTCACAGCGCATTGCAGTAGCGGTGTGTGGCGCGCATTTGCAGGGGCAGCCGCTTAACTGGCAGTTGACCGAGCGCGGCGGCTATCTGCTCTCGCAAACTTTGTCTTTACCAGACTACAAACTTTATGCCCTAGCCGGTGGTCCGCCGTTTAGGCCGGGTATGGTGATTGCGCCGCAAGGCGAGGGCTGCGCTATTGAAGTAGAAGTGTGGTCAGTACCCGCCAGTGAATTCGGCAGCTTTGTAGCGGGTATTCCTGCGCCTTTGGGTATCGGCAAAGTCAGCTTGCAAGACGGCAGTCAGGTGAGTGGATTTATCTGCGAGGCGTCGGGTCTAGCCGGTGCAGAAGATATCAGCCATTTCGGTGGCTGGCGGCAGTATCTGGCCGCAAAGTAAGCCCATGAGTAATAAAGGGCTAAAACAAAAGTAGTACTGTCCTCGGCCGCGATAGCGCTGCAGGTGTGACCGCAGCACTATCGTTATCGACAATGGCGGTATACGCTCGGCTCAGCATTTAGTGCCACGCGCAGTCGAAAGTGTCATTTCCATGCTTAGGTAAAATAGTCTAAATAGAATCAGAGCAGTTTTTAAGTAAAGAAGATACGCTCGTTTAATAAATGCCGCCAATTATCGAGCTCATGGATGCCGAGTTTTATCTCGGTAAACGCTTAAGCTGTTTATTGCGTAATGGACCGTGAGTTTGAAACAATGTTAAGCACCCAAGCAAGCCAATAAGTTGAGTAACTGACTCTCCGTTGGCGTTGAGATGTTAAGGTCTTACTACCAGTCATAAGTCGAAGGTATACAGCAATGGAAATGGATGAATCGATTAACATATTTGGTGAAAAATTAGAGACGTGTGGAGAAGACCCTATTACCGGCTTCTACCGGGACGGGAAGTGCAATACGTGCAAAGGTGATGTTGGTTCTCATACTGTTTGTATTGAAACGTCGAAGGAATTTTTAGAATTCACAAAGCTAAAAGGCAATGATCTATCGAACCCGGCACCTGAGTTCGGTTTTAAAGGTCTAAAGCCAGGCGATAGTTGGTGTGTCTGCGCCTCGCGATGGTTAGAGGCGATGGAAAGCGGCATGGCGCCAAGACTGCATCTTAAACGCACTCACATTAGGGCGTTGGAGATTGTGCCAATGGAGTTACTAAAAAAGTATGCAATGGATTTAAATTAGTTTTAGTCACGCCAATAAAAATAGATTTTTCCTGTGGCCGAACGGCCAATAGCCTCGTCACCTGCGGGGGAAACGATATTGGCTAAGAACAATTTGACGTAAGTCATAACTGGCGGACCCCAATAAAAGGAGTAGCTGGCAACGGAAGCTGAGCTCTTGAAAACGATGTTTGGGGTTTTTTATAAGGCGCAAAATAGAACGCTCTACCGAGCGAGTAACCCGCAGCTACGGTATTGAATCTATTTGACGGACGCTTGTGGGAGGTGGCGCTCAAATCTGCCGTGGCGTGTCGTAGGTTAAATTCAGCTTGGCGTTTATTTTAGCCACCTAGCGCTCATTGCTGGTCTGAGCATGCCGGCGGCTTAAGCCAAATGGCGTGCAGATTACGATGTTCGTGACGCCTGAAAGCAGCGTCAACAGTTAAAACCTATCAGCGCGATTGAAAAATACAGTTGGATAGCTAGGTCTGCTACGACTAAAAAGGTAGGTGTTAAAAACACTTTCACTACCTAAGGAAAATAATCCTATGTCAAATAATAAATGTCCAATGAACCACGCTGCAGGCTCTGGAACGACTAATCGCGATTGGTGGCCAAACCAACTGCGGGTAGATATATTGCATCAGCACTCGGCCAAGTCGAATCCTATGGGCGATGATTTTAACTACGCTGAAGAATTTCAAAGCCTTGATTTAGCTGCTTTGAAAAGTGATATCGCGGCGTTAATGACCGACTCCCAAGACTGGTGGCCTGCCGATTTCGGGCATTACGGTCCTTTGTTTATTCGTATGGCTTGGCACAGCGCAGGTACCTACCGGATTGCTGATGGTCGAGGCGGTGCCGGCACTGGTAGTCAGCGGTTCGCGCCACTCAATAGCTGGCCAGACAACGGCAACCTTGATAAGGCGCGCAGGTTGCTATGGCCGGTTAAGCAAAAATACGGCAAGAAAATCTCTTGGGCTGATCTAATGATTCTCACCGGCAACGTGGCTTTAGAGACAATGGGCTTTAAAACCTTTGGTTTTGCCGGCGGTCGGGAAGATATTTGGGGGCCTGAGTCAGATATTTATTGGGGCGCTGAAACCGAGTGGCTTGATGATAAGCGTTACACCGGTGATCGAGTGTTAGAAAATCCACTTGGCGCGGTGCAGATGGGTCTAATTTACGTGAACCCACAAGGCCCAAATGGTGAGCCTGATCCCCTAGCTTCGGCAGTCGATATTCGTGAAACCTTTGCCCGTATGGCGATGAATGATGAAGAAACTGTTGCCTTAATCGCTGGTGGTCACACTTTTGGTAAAACTCACGGTGCTGGTGATGAAGCTCTTGTTGGCGCAGAGCCAGAGGCGGGAACCATTGCCCAGCAGGGCTTTGGATGGAAGAGCAGTCACCTCAGCGGTAAAGGCACTGATGCTATTACCAGCGGCTTGGAAGTGACTTGGACCAGTACACCTACCCAGTGGGGTAATAACTATTTTGAAAATCTGTTTTCTTTTGAGTGGGAGCTGACTAAGAGCCCTGCGGGCGCACACCAGTGGCAGCCTAAGGATGGCGCCGGAGCGGGTATGATTCCCGATGCCTTTGACGACAATAAACGTCATGTACCCACCATGTTGACTACAGATATAGCGCTTCGTGTTGATCCAGCTTATGAGAAGATCTCTCGACATTTTTACGAGAACCCTGAAGAGTTTGCCGATGTGTTCGCCAGGGCGTGGTACAAATTAACCCACCGCGATATGGGGCCACGGGTTCGCTATCTCGGCTCAGACGTATCTTCAGAAGTGCTGATTTGGCAAGATCCTATTCCAGAGGTTGATCATGCGCTAGTAGATGACGGTGATATTGCCGCGCTGAAAGCGAATATTGTCGCTACCGGCTTGTCGGTTGCTGAGCTGGTATCTACCGCGTGGGCCTCGGCCTCCACTTTCCGCAGTTCTGATATGCGCGGTGGTGCAAATGGCGCGCGTATTCGTCTGGCGCCGCAGAAGGACTGGGAGGTAAATGAACCTGCTAAATTGGCTAAGGTACTAACAGCGCTCGAAGGTGTTCAGAGTGAGTTCAATAGCGGCGCGAAAAAGGTATCGCTGGCAGATTTAATTGTGTTGGCAGGTAGTGCGGGTATTGAACAGGCTGCCAAGAACGCCGGGCACTCGGTGACTGTAGCGTTTACGCCAGGCCGGATGGATGCGTCGAACGAGCAAACCGATGTCGCGTCATTTGCAGCGTTAGAGCCAATTGCCGATGGCTTCCGTAATTACCTTGAAGGCAAGTACGCGGTGGCTTCAGAGGCGTTGTTGATTGACCGTGCGCAGCTGATGACATTGAGTGCGCCAGAGCTGACTGTTCTTATTGGCGGTATGCGAGTATTAGGAGCCAATGTCGGTCAAACTCAGCACGGTGTATTCACCAAAAATGTGGGTTCACTCAGTAATGACTTTTTTGTGAATTTGCTAGACATGAGCACCGAGTGGAAGGCGACGTCAAAATCTGAAGAAGAGTTTGAAGGTAGGGACCGCAGCACCGGCGAAGTGAAATGGACGGGTACACGGGCTGATCTAGTCTTTGGCTCTAACTCACAGCTACGCGCTTTAGCAGAAGTCTACGGCAGTGCCGATGCGCAGACGCGCTTTGTAACTGACTTTGTGGCGGCGTGGACTAAGGTGATGAACCTAGATCGCTTTGAACTTGCCTAGCTTAGTCTGATCTTTAAAAACCCCCGGAATGCCGGGGGTTTTTTTTGATCAAAAGGTAATGATTTATTATTTTCTTAAGTATGCTGGCGCCTTTAATAAAAACCTTTCAGGTGTTTTAAAATCGGGATCTAACTTTACTTGATTATTGGCATCACAGATCTCATATCCCTGAGCGATACCGCCTTCTGGCGTTTGTTGATTTGGTGTCAGATACATCCCATCGGTTGGAAAGATAGCACTGCTGATATTTACACCGTCGTCACAGAGTATTGGCGGCTTGGGGTATCGTCATGGTAAAGCGCTAAGGCATCTGCGGTGACGGCGCTTTGCTTGCACTATGCCTTCTACTTTGCTGAAAACCGCAACATTGGCGTCGTGGAAAATTGCTTTGCTGCGATTTTCTTCAATTTTGGCAACAACGGCATGTGCTGCAGCGAACGAAGCGCCGATACCATCTCCGCTGCCATCTTAGTCATTGATGACGACGGCGGACAAAAGCCAGGGCATAGCTGCGATCTAAGCCATTCCTAGCGCCAGGAGCGATGGCTCTTTTTGATCAAAATGAATGGTCGTGCAGCCTCCGTCACGAATATTATTTTAACTAGAGCAGCATTCTTGGGTCTGAGGGTGTATAAATCGAAGGTATCCATTTTATGAAAGGCTATTCGATATGTATTTATTCCCGCGGGTATTCATTGACGACAGAGGGAATTTTTAATGAATGCTCTAGAGTCGGTTTCTGAACACTGCCCATACTGCGGTGAACCTATTGAGTTGTTGCTGGATTTGTCTGCCGGTGATGATGAATATGTGGAGGACTGTGAAGTCTGCTGCCGGCCAATGACTGTCGCGCTCTCCTTTGATGAAGAGTTCGGGGTCACCGCCCGAGTCTATGCCGAGAATGATGCCTTTTGATGGTTCGTCGGCGCTGATTCCAAGGCGTTGTTGGGGTGAAAGCGGCGGTTCGCCGCTGGCAAGGTCATCGTAGAAAGCGGGGCCAATAACTGTGATTTTGCCGAGTTAGCAGCGGTTTAAATACTAACGCGGCGCGATATTACTCTATTTCTCCAAGTTCGCGCAGTCTTTGATACATCGGCTTTAGTTGCCGCTCAAACTTCTGCCACTGGTCGATTCGGCCGGTGTTAATGGGTGATCTTACTTGTGTGGCGGAGGTCGTTCTGACTGCTCGGGGATTATTGTAAAAGTGCAGGCACTCTTCTTCCCATGGCAAGCCAATAAATGCCAGTAGCGCCTTAACAGTGGTTTCGTAATCGCTAATTAAGGTTTCGTATTCAAGAAAGAAAACTTTGTCTGGCATGACTTTTTGCCAGTAGCGGTAAAGTTCGGCGGCGCCATGATAGCTATCAGCTAATTCCTGCTGGTCGTAAGTGAAGCGCAGACCGTCTGCAAAATATTGGCGGTAACATCCCCACAAATTATCCATTGCATTTCGCCGGCAGAAAATAATTTTGCCCTCTGGTTTAGCAAGATGAATCAATCCCAGGGCCTTATAATTTTGAAGATATTTGTCAGTGAAAAATGCCGTGCCATGAAGATTCTTGGTCATTGATTGATAGCTTTCGCCAATACTATGCCAGTCCGCTGGGCTTAAATCCTTTGCCCACAGAGGAAAGGGCTTGTCGATACGTTTTTTCTGCAATAACGCAGCTGCTGCGCGGGGAAGAGCGTTTAGCTCATCGCCAGCAGTAACCATAGAATGCGTTGATAAAATCTGTTCTACCAAGGTGGTGCCGCTGCGTGGCAGGCCACAAATAAATATCGGCTTGGCGCTGTGTGGTTTGGCTTCTAGGGGCGTTTGATTGAGGGTGTCAGCACTGAAATAGATGGGAATATCTTGCACCTGCTGCATTTCTTCGGCGTGGTTATACTGAAGTAAGCTGCGTTTTAGTGTTGCGCCACTTTCGGTATGCGAAAATTGTTTTTCACTATTGCCACGAAATTCGTAACCGCGAGCCAGTGCGTAGTGCAGCCGGGCTTTATTCTTGGGAGTGAGTGACGGCTTGCTTAATACCGCCTCCATTTTTTCGAGCTCGGTATCGCTAATGTCGTTAAATAAATCGGATCTATTCCAGTATGCGTGGCCATCTTGTGGGGCTAATCGGATGCAGCGATTAAACGCCTCTAGGGCGTCAGTCATATTGCCCATTTCTTTTAGAATTACGCCGCGATGATTGATCGCAGTGGTATTGGCGGGTGCTAAACGCAGGACTTTCGCAATCGATTGCAGGGCCTGCTCGTGATGATCTAGCAGGCGTAGCGCGGTTGCTTGCGAGAGTAGTGCGCTGATGTCACGAGGTTTGCTAATTAAATGTTCCGCCGTGGCAGCGGCGAGTCCGCTATAGTCGCCGGCTTCGGTGAGCCCCTGAAATAGCAGGGGCCAGACGCGAGTTAGCTGGGGTATTTGTGCTAGTAGCTGTCGGCTCAGAACAATAACCACCGGCCATTTACCGTCGCTCGCTAACTGTGTAGCAAAGTTGATGGCTTGTTCGGCGGGCATGGGGTTTTTACCCGGTCGGCCAGGAAGGCTCATGCTGACGATTTTGCGCTCGTGTTTGTCGACTGCGGATTTACTGGATGATTTTTTACTAGCCATTGGTGCCTGTAATCTATTAGTAAAGAATGTTGGTGTTGGTTTCGGTCGGGCGCTGAGTTTTTTATTTCTAAGTTTCTGGGGGCCTAGCTTCTTAGGTTTAGGGTTTCATTGTAACGGCTGGTATTGGCGGAGGATACCGCAAGGCGGGAATTTTACCCACGAGTTATGACTTGTAATAGGTGCTAGCTGCTTGCCGTGTTTTCTAGAAAATATTAATGAAAACAGGCGCTTATTTATAATTTTTAGCTCGTCTAAACGGAGGATGGTGCGGCTGGTGGGCATGTGTGAGAATTTTTCACCATATAGAGCCATTATAAAAAACGCGTCCCAAGGAGAATAACAATGAGTCAGGTAGCGCAAGTGCCGCGCCAGCCGCATATTATTGAGGCAGCGGAATTACCCGATCGCTACGCCCGTGGTTGGTACTGTCTCGGTCTGGCGAGTGAATATACTAGCACGCCGGTTAAACTTAATTATTTTGGTACGCGTCTGGTTGCCTATCGTGGCGAAGACGGCGAGATGCATATTCTTGACGGCTACTGTCCCCATATGGGCGCTGACTTGAGTGAAGGTTGTGTGGAAGGCAATTCTATACGCTGTCCTTTTCACGCTTGGCGTTGGGGTGCAGACGGTGTTTGCGATGACATACCTTACGCCAAACGTATTCCAGTTAAAGCGGTGATTCGCACTTATCCGACCTTAGAAGAAAACCATTTGCTGTTTATGTGGTTTGACCCAGAAGGTAAACCGCCGATTGAAGAGCAGCGTCCGCCGCTCATCGATGATTTGTTTAGCGATGACTGGACGATTTGGCATATGGACTTGATGACCATCAATACCAATGCTCGAGAGCTTATCGATAATATGGCAGATGTAGCGCATTTTGGTCCTATCCATGGCGCGCCGATACAAGAATTCAAGAATATTGTGTACAAGCACACCTACCGCCAGGAGTTAACCGGTGGTTCAGAGCTGCTGGCTGAAGACGGAGGCTTGAGTTCCGAGGCGACCTACCACGGCCCTGCGTATATGAATACGTTTATGACGGGCAAAGCTGAGGGTATGGACATTGCGTCACGCTTACTGGTGACCCATGTGCCGATTAATCACGGCAGTTTTGATTTGCGCTTTGGTGTGGCGGTGAAGAAAATTGCCGGTATGAGCGACGCGCAGAATGACGAAATGGCGCGCCAATATGTTGAGCAGAACCGCACCGCATTCTTTCAAGATGTGCATATCTGGCACACCAAAACACGGGTAGATAATCCAGTGCTGTGTGACGGCGATGGGCCTATCAATCGCCTGCGCCAATGGTATAACCAGTTTTACGTCGATGCCGTTGATGTGCCCGAAGCGTTTGCTGAAAAGCGTGAATACGTGGTGGATTACGCAATACGAAATAGCTGATAAATCGAGAAAATAACAGGAAATAGTAATGGATGTTCGCAGCTTAGCTTATGTGGTTATTGAGTCAACGAACCCGGAGCAGTGGTTAGAGTACGGCAGTAATATCTTGGGGTTAATGGTTGCACCGACCATGCCCCAGGATGGCAATGTGTATTTGAAGATGGATACCCGGCCCTACCGGTTTGCCATTGTGAAGTCAGATCAGAATCGACTGGCTCGCTGTGGCTGGGAGCTGGCAGACGAAGCCGGTTTTACCACCGCAAAGGCTGAGTTAAAGGCCGCGGGTGTTGCATTTGAAGAGGGTTCTGAGGCGGACGCAAAAGCACGTCGGGTGCGCGGCTTGATTCGCCTGCAAGACCCCTCCGGTAATGGCCTTGAGCTATTCTGGGGTGGCGAGCTGGATTATGCTAAATTTATATCGCCAAAAGGTATCTCAGGTTTTGAAACCGGCTTTAACGGCGATATGGGTTTTGGCCACGCGGTGCTGCCTGCGGCAAAGCTAGGTGAGACCCACGATTTCTACAAAGATCTGCTAGGCTTTGGTGATAGCGATTATATGCATTTCAAATTTTCGCCAGATCCTGCTGATCCGGGGCAGGGCCTGCATTTTATGCACGTGAATAATCCCCGACATCACAGCCTGGCGCTGTATGAAGATCAGGCTAATCTTGTCGGCTGTGTCCATTTGATGCTAGAAGTAACCGATGTTGATGAAGTGGGTTATTGCTTGGATCGTGTTGAAGCGGCAGAGATCCCTGTGGTGTCTACTTTGGGTCGTCATACTAATGACAATATGTTGTCTTTCTATATGGCAACGCCCACCGGTTTTGCCATGGAGTTTGGAACTGACGGTTTACAAATGGATTGGGATGGATTTACCCCAACAGTGACTAGCCTGCCAAGTTTGTGGGGCCATAAATTTAATATGCCAGACGCGTAGTCTGGATTTGGTTTTTACTGCGACGGATGGTCGTATCGATTTGCGTCATGGTTGGGCGAGTTACAATATGATGGTCGCCTTGCCAATAGAATGAGTAAAGGAGAAATGTGATGAGCGTAGCGCAAGCTAAAAGTGATCCAAAGATGTTTTCAGTTGCCGACATGATGGCGGCGATATTCGAGATGCAGCCGCGTTTGCGCGAGCGGGCGCAAGAAGCGAAAGAACTGCGCAGAGTACCGCAGGCTTCTATAGACGAATTGCAGGATATCGGCTTTTTTCTTGCCTTACAGCCTAAACGCTACGGTGGACTTGAGCTGACACCACAGGATTTTTTCCGCATGCAAATTGCCTTGGCCGAAGGCTGTATGTCTACGGCGTGGGCGTGTGGGATTATTGCGGTTCATGCTTTTCAACTTGCCATCATGGATGATCGCGCTCAACAGGCGATCTGGGGTGACAATATTCACACTCGGGTTTCGTCATCCTATGCGCCGATGGGTAAGGTGACCGCTGTTGACGGTGGCTTTAAGCTTAGCGGTCGCTGGGGATGGTCTAGTGGCAGTGATCACTGCACCTGGGCTTTGCTGGGTGCAATCATTCCAGGTGACGGCTACCGGACCTTTTTGGTGCCCAAGAGTGATTATAAAATCATTGATACCTGGCAATCTATGGGTTTGCAGGGTACCGGCAGCAATGATGTTGCGGTTGATGATGTGTTTGTGCCGGACTATATGACCCACAAGCAAACTGACGGTTTTGCCTGCACAAATCCCGGACAGGCGCTCAATACCGCGCCATTATATCAGTTACCCTGGGCGCAAACGTTTATCCGCGTGGTGTGTACCCCGGCAATTGGTGCGTGTAAAGCTGCGATAGAACTCTATAAGCATGCGGTACTGAATAAGGCGAGTGGTGATCCTACTAAACTTGCTGGTGATACTCAGGTTCAAGAGCGAATTGCCGCTGCGGTAAACGGTATTGACGAAATGGAGGCGCTGCTATTTGGTAATTTCGATACCATGATGGCCATGGCTGAAGCAGGCCAAGCTATTCCGGTCGAAGACCGCGCTCGTTATCGCTATCATGCATCGTTGGTTATCACTAAGAGCATTGGGATTATCGACTCACTGTTTGAAGTGGCCGGTGGTCAGTCGGTATTTCTTGGTAGTGAGATTCAGCAGCGTTTCCTTGATATTCACACCGCCAGAGCCCACGTTGCGAATAATCCTACCAGCTTTGCCCGCAATCTTGGTGGTCTGGGTTTGGGTATCGATAACGGTGACTATTTTCTTTGAATATATTATAGCGCTACACCGAAACCCGGCTCTGCCGGGTTTTTTTATGTTCAAAATTTAGCTGACTGTTTATTAGTAAATAGCGGCGGTCATAAAACCAAGTGTTTGCTTAGTCGCTGTCAGCGAGTTAGAGGTGTAACATATCGATTTTCCTCAATATTTATTCAAAGGATAGCGCCATTCATGCGTCGAACTAAGATTGTGGCCACGGTCGGACCCGCTTGTGACTCTCGAGAAACTCTTGCTGAGATGATTAGCGCTGGGGTTAACGTATTTCGATTGAATTTTTCTCACGGCACTGCAGTTGAGCACGTAGCTCGCGCCGCGCTGATACGTGAGTTGGCTGCCGAGGCGGGATGCTACGTTGGTTTGTTGGGAGACTTGCAGGGGCCGAAGATTCGCCTGCGCAAGATGGCAGTGGATCCGGTTGAACTTGAAAAGGGCATGGAACTAATATTGGATACTCAGCTCGCCGATGGCGAGGGTGATGCGAGTCATATTGGGGTAGATTATGAGCCCTTAGCGCGCTCAGTCAGTGCGGGTGATATTTTGTTGCTCGACGATGGTCGGCTTCGTTTACGCGTTGATAAAGTTGTTGGCGAGCAAGTATTTTGTCGCTCAGAAAGTATTGGTAAGCTGCATTCCCGCAAAGGGATTAACCGCTTGGGTGGCGGTTTATCAGCGCCAGCGCTAACCGATAAAGATATGGAAGATATTAAACTGGCGGCAACAATGGATCTCGATTTCATCGCAGTATCCTTTCCTAGCAGTGCAGAAGATATTGACGATGCCCGGCTTAAGCTGGAAAGTGCAGGCTGCTTTGCGCATATTATTGGCAAGATAGAGCGGGCCGAGGCGGTCGCAACTGACGAGCATCTGGATGCACTAATTCTCGCCTGTGACGGCGTGATGGTGGCTCGGGGTGATCTTGGTGTAGAGATCGGCGATGCAAGTTTAATCGGTCTCCAAAAGCTCATTATTAAACGCGCGCGAGTGCTAAACCGTCCCGTTATTACCGCCACGCAAATGATGGAGTCGATGGTCAGCAGTCCGGTTCCCACCCGCGCTGAAGTGTTTGATGTGGCAAATGCCGTCCTCGATGGTACTGACGCCGTGATGCTGTCGGCAGAAACCGCATCGGGCTTATATCCGGTAGAAACCGTCACAGCCATGGCCCGCAATTGCGAGGGCGCGGAATTGTATCCCTCAGCGCGTAAGTCTAGCTACCGGCTTGAGCGTAAATTCGAATCCGTTGAAGAGACGCTCGCCATGAGCGCCGTGTATGCGGCCAACCATCAAGTCGGCGTTAAAGCCATAGTGTCAATGACTGAGACCGGTAGAACCGTATTGCTGATGTCTCGACTGACCTCGGGTATTCCTATTTTTGCCTTTAGTCGCAATCCCTCCACCTGTAATCGTGTCAGTTTATATCGCGGTGTCTATGCCATTGCCAGCCCCTCAGCAGGTATTGAAATTGACGGCTGCGTGGAGGCTATTCGCTTGCAAGGGCATGTTGAAACTGACGATTTAATCCTAGGTACCAGCGGTGATCAAGTGGGTATGGATGGACACACTAATACCTTAAAAATAGTGCGAGTTAACTGATATTGTAAATACTATTAGTTTGATATTTAAAGGCTCCATTTTCTGGGGTCTTTATTGTAATGGCGTAATAAATCCCGCTGTTTATAACAATGACTAGTAGAGCTAATACGATGAGAATCGCTTACGTTATTGTCGCTATAGTGAGTTTGTTTTTGGGTCTGTCTTATTATCTTGGATATACACCGCCACTGATTGCGCTGTTAATTTTATGCCTTAGTTTAGTGAATTACTTCTACTATGCTAAGGATAAAAAAGCGGCTCTGGTAGGAACTTGGCGAGTACCAGAAAAAACCCTGCAGCTATTATCTCTTTCTGGCGGCTGGCCTGGGGCATTTTTTGCACAGCAACGCTTGCGTCATAAAACCAAGAAAGTGTCTTTTCGATTGGTGTTCTGGTTTACGGTTTTGGCTAATGTGAGTGGTTTAGTCTGGCTGCATTCCGGCAGTGGTCAGATTACAATGCAATGCATAACGCGCGCCGTGGGAAATGGTGCGGATGACTATGTGGCGTCAGACTCCATTTCGGCTACGCTAATATTTTTAACGGCATTGATTGACAAGCGCTGATTCTTCTCAGCCCTTGATCCACCAAGGCCATCGGTACTTCACTGCCCCAGGCAGGGTGTTGAATTTCGTGGTAGTGACTGGCTTCAAGCAGCGTGTTTTTTAGCGTAGTTAGTAGGTTTAGCCATGCGGCCTTCACCTCATCCCTGAACTCGTCGCCCAGCGCCATCTCTAAGGTTTCCAGCATCGCTTGCATAAAAAAATCGTAATGGCGTTCGCCTACACCTAAGTCATTGTAGTGCCGACCGACATTATGGATTACCACCTTGAGTCCATCCATATTTTGTAATGAGTTCACGGTAGTGCAGAGCGTGTCTATGAGTTGGCGGTCTTTACGGCTGCCGCCCGCAAATAGTGTTCTGAGATCTGGCGATAATTGAAATAGCCGCGCGTAGAGCATTTTGGCAAAGGGCTTGCCGATAGATTTCACCGTAGATAGCTGCGTTTGTACTATCGTAATTTGTCTAGGTGTCATGTCGCGCCTCGTTAATTGTCGTGGGCAGGCGATGCCAGATCGTCGCGTTGAGTAGTTTCAAGTCGCCTTACTTGTTAGCCAATGTACTCCTCAGGGGCCGGCATGATTATTCGAGATTACCGAAGTGGGTATACATAGTTTGCGTAGCGAATTGCGGTAATTCACTACCTCCCAGTCCGACAGGCGCCGGATTGAGCTGGGATGATAAAATTTGAGTTGCAAGCGGTAGCCAGCCAGAAATGTGCAGTCGATCTTAATCTGCGTTGGCGGCATTTAAAAATGCGGGCTTTTCGCCGCCACCGTGTACCGTTAGCGTCGAGCCGCTTATGTATGCGGCAAGATCGCTGGCTAAAAATACACAGGCGTCGCCGATATCCTCGGGTAACGCCATTCGACCCAGCGGGATGGTGTTCTCGACAGCGGCGATACCTGCTTCGTCGCCATAGTGAAGATGGGCTTGCTCTGTGCGGATTAGACCGGCGATGATGGTATTACTTCTCACCTTAGGTGCCCACTCTACTGCGAGGGAGCTTGTTAAGCTGACTAGGCCTGCCTTGGCAGCACCATACGCTGCGGTGCCGGGCGAGGGGCGTACTGCGCTCACCGAGGCGATATTAATAATAGCGCCGCCACTATTCTGAGTTTGCATGACTTTATTGCAGGACTGTGAAAAATTCAGTGGGGCGAGTAAGTTTAGGCGGATAATGGATTCTGAGAAGCGCGGAGAGACCGTCGCAGCATCTGCAGCGGGTGCGCCGCCAGCATTATTAATGAGCACGTCGATGCCGCCAAAGTCGCTGACAACGGTATCTACAAACAGTTGAATTGCGTCAACATCGCGAACATCCAAAGGGAAAAATACGGCATTTTCGCCGTTTGCACTGGGAAGTATTTCAGGTTTGTTGCGGCCGCAGATAATCACCTTTGCGCCACACTGCAGGAAGCGTTCAGTAATACCTTTACCAACCCCTTTGCCACCGCCGGTAACGATAACGATCTTGCCGTTGAAATCTAACTTGTCCTGCATTCTAACTCCGCACTACACATTAAGTGATTTTTATATTTAAGTTGGCTGTCGACTTGCTAAGGCGCTTTTCTAGAGTATTACCCCCTAAATTTAGCTAAGTTTAATTGGTCCAAGTTTAACGCATTTTTATGCTACCGGAAGCGGATTTGCTTCGGTGTTACTTTTAATGTCTGGTCTAAGACGCCCATATGGCGAGGAATCTTGCTGACTCGGGCAGCGGCTAGTCTGAAAGGACTAATCTAAAATGCGTAACTGTGGTGACTGAGCTCCTTTTTTAGAGAAGCACTTTGATGTAAACCCGCTAGGTCTCAGCTTTTTATTTGAGTGATGCCTTGGGTGTTAAGTGGGGCGAGTAAAACGATCTTATTTGTTTAAAAATAGACCGTTTTTGACAGTATTCGCGGTGGATTAAGACGTATACACTAATCTGCAAACACAATATGTTTTGACAGTCTTGGCTGCTTACGAAGAGATTTTCGCGGCCATTGCTAAGTCTAATAATTGCATCATTAAAGAGAGAGTTTCGAATGACTGAAAGCAAAGCCATTGTGGCAATTCTTGGTGGAACGGGTGGTTTGGGTACTGGCTTGGCGCGCCGTTGGGCTGAGGCCGGCTACCCTATTATTATTGGGTCGCGTACCCAAGAAAAAGCCGAGGCGGCGGCCCAGGCGCTGCGAGAATTGATGCAAGAGCGCGGTATAGAGGGCGTGTCGGTAGCAGCTATGGATAATGTGGCGGCAGCAGCAGCGGCGGATATCTCTGCTTTGACGGTTCCGTTTGCCCACCATGCGGACACCCTTCTCACTGTAAAAGCGGCCTTGGAAGGTAAAATACTGATCGATGTTACTGTGCCATTAGTCCCGCCAAAAGTAGCGCGGGTGCAGTTGCCTGCTGAAGGTTCAGCTGGCCAGATTGCTCAAAATATTTTGGGCGAGAGCGTCAGCGTGGTGTCGGCATTCCAAAATGTGGCAGCGATACATTTGCAAGATGGGCAAGGTATGGATTGTGATGTGCTGGTTTGTGGTGACAATAAAGCAGCCCGCGCCAAGGTAATCGAATTGGTTGAGGCTGCTGGTTTGCGCGGGTTTCATGCTGGGAGCATCGCCAATGCCGCTGCTGTAGAGGCCATGACATCGTTGCTTATTTTTATAAATAAACAATATAAATGTCACGCCGGTATTAAGTTAACGGGTTTGGATCATTAATTCAGTTATGACACCCTCGCTTAGTCTTCATGCATTGCCGGGTGTTCCTTTGGTGGAGCCCGGTGATGATATAGCGGTACTTATTTTGGCGGCTTTGGCCGCCTCAGAGTTGGTGTTGGAAGTCGGTGATGTATTGGTCTTGGCACAAAAGATCGTGTCCAAAGCCGAGGGGCGCTATGCCTATTTAAACGTTGTAGAGCCGAGCGCTCAAGCTGTTGAGCTAGCCGGACAATGTGATAAAGACTCCCGTCATATGCAGATTGTGTTAAATGAGTCTCGCGAGATTATTCGTAAGCGTCCGGGTGTGGTTATCGTCGAGCATGTACTTGGCTATGTGCACGCTAATGCCGGGATTGATCGCTCTAATATTAATAGTGATGACGACAATCCGCGTTTACTGCTGTTGCCAGAAAACCCGGACCGCAGCGCCGCAGAGCTGCGCTCGGCATTATTGGCGAGCACTGGCGTTGGTGTGAATATTATTATCAATGACAGTGCCGGTCGTGCCTGGCGCAATGGCACCGTCGGGTTTGCGATTGCTACCGCCGGCTTTGAAGCGCTGGAAAATAGAGTCGGTGAAGCTGATTTATACGGCCGACCACTTGAGGTCACCGAAGTGGCGGTGGCCGATGAGTTGGCGGCGGCGGCCTCTTTTATGATGGGGCAGGGCGATGAGGCACTGCCTTTAGTCCTAATTCGCGGGGCAAAATTACGCCCGTCGGCTGCCGGTTCTGCAAGCTTAATTCGTGATCGAGAAAAGGATATGTTCCGCTAATGGCTAACCTAGAGTCGCACTTAGGCGGCAAGGTGCTGGCCTTAAGTGGTGGTGTTGGTGGTGCTAAATTATGCCGTGGTTTAGCCGCCTTATTGGCCGTTGAGCAACTAACCATTGTTGCGAACACCGGTGATGATTTCGATTATTGGGATCTGCGTATTTGCCCCGATCTAGATTCGGTGATGTACGCGCTTGCAGATTTAAATGACGAGCAGCGCGGTTGGGGTTTGCGCGATGAAACTTGGCGTACTCTCATCGCCATGCGCAGGCTCGGCGGCGATGAGTGGTTTCAAATAGGTGACCAAGACTTAGCGACACATATACTAAGAACGCAGCTTTTACGCGCCGACCAGTCGTTGTCGGCGGTGACCCAGCAGATTGCGGCAGGCTTGGGTATAAAGCATATATTGCTACCGATGTCGGAACAGTCGGTTGCCACCAAGGTAAATACCGATCAAGGCTGGTTAGACTTTCAGCAATATTTTGTGCGTGATCAATGCCAACCGGAAGTGCGAGAACTACATTTTGAAGGTGCGGACGACGCGCAATTAAATCCGCAGGTACACAGTTTATTGATGGATGAGGCCCTAGCCGCCATTGTGGTTTGCCCGTCCAATCCCTTTGTTAGCATAGACCCAATATTGAGCTTATCGGGATGCCGGCGTTTGCTGATGAAGTCATCGGCGCCGGTGATTGCCGTGTCGCCTATTATTGCCGGCCGGGCTGTGAAAGGGCCGGCGGCAAAAATGATGCGTGAACTTGATATGCCAGCGACGGCCTTTGCGGTAGCAGAGTATTACGGTGATTTACTCGATGGCTTTGTACTTGATGAAGCCGATGCACAATATGCCGACGATATTGAGGCATTAGGTATTAAAGTGTGCGTGGCGCCGACCTTGATGACTGATCTCAGTAGTAAGATTGCGCTTGCAGTTGCCGTGTTGGGTTTTGCCGCCAGCTATAGCGCTTAAACACCTTCGGTGATGCAGTTGCCGAAACGTTTTGATAATAAAAGTAACCGGATAAAAGCGTGTAACACTATGTGGGCACTATTGCCGTTAAAAGATTTTGTACAGGCCAAACAGCGTCTCGCGGGAAGTTTGAATGTTTCTGAAAGACGGGCCTTATTTCACGCCATGGTTGAGGATGTACTCACGGTACTGACCGTGCATCCGAGTTTTGAGCGTATTGTGGTGGTATCGGATGATCCCGCCGCCCAGCTGTTGGCCGAGCACTACGGTACTGATTGCTGGTCTGAGCGCAGCTTAGGTGCAAGTGGACTGAATGCCGTGGTCGGCTCGGCATTGGGCAAAATGGCTGAGCTTACCGACAACCATTCCCGCGTTACTCCAGCAATGGTTGTGCATGGCGATTTGCCTTTGCTGGGTAGCCAAGAATTAAACGCACTGATTGAACAGCATCGGCTATTAATGAAAACCCATCCGTCGGCGGTAAGTATTGCCACTGATCGTCATGGCTTCGGCAGTAATATTGTGGTTTGCGACCCTGCTAAGGCGCCGGTCTTGGCCTATGGCCCCGGCAGTTGTGCGGCGCATTACGCTTCAGCTGCGGCCATGCAGCTGCCTGCGCAGGTGATCTCTTTACCGGGACTGGCGCAAGATATTGACACGCAAGACGATCTTCTGCGGTTGCTGGCGATGGTACCTAGCGACGCCGCTGAGCGAACGCTGGGGTATTTGTATCAAGACGGTATTGCGCAGCGCTTGCGACGACTGGGTGGCGAAGCCGCAAATACATCTCTACAACTGTGGAGTGCGGTATGAACGCGATAGCACAGGCAATTACAGTTGAGTCTTTATTAGCGGACGTCGGCGACCATGGCATGAGCGCGGAACACGCCCTGTTACTGGCGGACAAGACAGAAACTCAAGCGCTGATACTTGCGGCGGCAGAATTGCGCGACCGCGGTTTTTACAATGGTGTGAGTTATTCTCGCAAGGTCTTCATTCCGTTGACGCATTTATGTCGCGATGTTTGTCATTACTGCACCTTTGCAAAAACCCCTAAAAAAATACAGCAAGCATACTTACCCGTCGAGCAGGTGCTAGCGCAAGTTAAGGTTGCCGAGAGTATGGGTTGTAAAGAAGCTTTATTTACCTTGGGTGAGAAACCGGAATTGCGTTACAAGGCGGCTCGGGACGCGCTCGCGGAAATGGGTTTTGCTAGCACACTGCAATACCTTGCACATGTTGCAGCGCGGGTACTGGCAGAGACTAATGTGCTGCCACATATTAACGCTGGTTGCATGGATGATGCAGAAATAGCGATGTTGCGGCCGGTATCTGCCTCAATGGGAATCATGCTCGAATCGGCCTCTAGCCGTTTGTGTGAAAAAGGTATGCCTCACTATGGCTCGCCTGACAAAGACCCGGTACTGCGTTTGGAAACGATTGCGCGGGCGGGTAGGGCGTTGGTGCCGTTCACCTCTGGCATACTCATTGGTATTGGTGAAACTCGTCTCGAACGGGTGGAGTCTTTACTAGCCTTGCGTGAGTTACATCAGCGCTACGGCCATATCCAAGAAATCATCGTTCAAAATTTTAGAGCCAAGCCGAATACTAAAATGGCGTCCGCTCCTGAGCCAGATTTGAATGAATTGTTGTGGACTATCGCCGTTGCGCGCTTGATTTTTGGTGCGCAGATGAGTATTCAAGCTCCGCCAAATTTGAGCCCCGGCGTGCTGCCGCAATTAGTGGCAGCGGGACTTAATGACTGGGGTGGTGTATCGCCGCTGACACCTGATTTTGTCAATCCCGAGGCGCCTTGGCCACACTTAGAAACTCTGATGAAAGAAACCGCGGGTGCGGGTAAACACTTGCATGAGCGGCTGACTATTTACCCCCAATACGTGCGCGATTATAAGCGGTGGTTAGACCCCGCTCTACATACCAAAGTGCTCCATTACAGCGACACACAAGGCTTGCCCAAGGACGAGTGCTGGGTTGCCGGTCAAGACATTGATGCTCCTGCCGCCGAGCTTAATTTACTGCGTGCAGAGCCCGAGTTTTTGAAAAGCTATGCGCCAATATCCAGCGATATAAGCCTCTTACTTGAGCGCGCACTGCGCGCAGAGGCGTTGAGCGAAAATGATATTGTGCGGTTATTCAGCGCCCGCGGAAGCGATTTTTCCGCCGTCTGCAGGGCTGCCGATCAGTTGCGTCAGCAGCGCTGTGGTGAGCAGGTCAGCTATGTAGTCACGCGAAATATTAATTACACTAATGTGTGTTATTTCAAATGTCAGTTTTGCGCGTTTTCTAAAGGCAAGCTCAGTGAGAATTTGCGCGGCCGGCCCTATGATTTGTCCGGTGAGGAGATATCGCGGCGCGCTCTTGAAGCATGGCAGCGCGGTGCATCTGAGGTGTGTATGCAGGGCGGTATACACCCCGAGTACACCGGCCAAACCTATCTTGATATTGTGGCGACATTGCGCGCAGCGACGCCGGATATGCATATTCATGCCTTCTCGCCTTTAGAGGTTTGGCAGGGCGCTGAAACATTGGGCCTAGATTTAGAGACCTATTTACAGCGGCTTAAAGAGGCGGGTTTGCATACCTTGCCCGGCACTGCTGCGGAAGTCTTGGACGATGAAGTGCGGGCTGTATTGTGCCCGGATAAAATAAATACCGAGCAATGGCTCGCGGTGATGGCGGCGGCCCACAAGGTGGGGCTGCGCTCGACGGCGACTATTATGTATGGTCATGTTGATAATTATCAATCTTGGGCGCGCCACTTGCTCCGAGTGCGGCGTCTTCAGTCGCAAACGGGCGGTTTCACTGAATTTGTGCCGTTACCGTTTGTGCCCGCAGAGGCGCCAATTTATCTTAAAGGTAAGTCGCGACGGGGACCGAGCTTTCGTGAGGCGGTGTTGATGCACGCCGTTGCTAGGCTGGTTTTTAACGGCCTGATAGATAATATTCAAGCTTCTTGGGTGAAGATGGGCGAGCAGGGTGTCGAGGCTTTATTGAATGCCGGGGTCAATGATCTTGGTGGCACCCTGATGAACGAGACCATCACCCGCGCCGCTGGCGCTGTCCATGGTCAGGAAACCGCGCCAGAAATTATGGAAGCGCGTATTCGCCGTGCCGGTCGTGTACCGTTTCAGCGCAATACGCTTTATGGCGCCGCAGACCCGCTGCAGAGTCAGCGCTCTCGGGTGGCTGCGCCGCTAGCGGATGTTGTAAATACACCCGCACATAAATATGAACGCAATAAGCTGACTCGCGCTGAGGGTTTGATTGCTGTCGAATAAATGATCCAATAATAAGGATAATCAATGGGGACTTACGCATTAACGGGCGGTGCCACCGGTATTGGCGCTGCGATTAAGATGCAGCTTCGTAATGCTGGCCATCAAGTCATTGTAGTTGATCTTGCCGAGGGTGATGTCTGCGCTGATTTATCTGACCTTCCGGGGCGTCAAAAGGCGATAGACGGTATTCGTGCCCTTGCGCCAAATGGACTCGATGGCTTTATTCCCTGCGCCGGTCTCGGTCCGTCGGTTCGACCACTGTCCTTGATTACCCGGGTTAATTACTTTGCCGCAATAGCGGTCACTGAGGGCGTGCTGGATTTGTTGGTGCGACGTAAAGGCAGCGTTGTGATGATTGCCTCTAACTCCGCCGCGATGGTCGGGCACGATGATTACGTCAAGTTGTTACTCGATGATCAGGAATCCGCTGCATGCGAGCTGGTTGATGGTAAGGATGCCCATACCGCCTATGCCGGGTCAAAACATGCGCTTAGTTGCTGGTTGCGCCGCAATGCGCCGGACTACGCTAGACAAGGCGTGCGTTTGAACGCAGTTGCACCAGGTATTGTCGATACCCCGCTAAGCGACAAAGTGCTTGCGGATAAGGACCTTGGGCAGATCATGAAAGACTTTGGTGACAGCGTGCCCATGGGAGCGGTTGGTAGGCCCGAGCAGATCGCGGAGGTGGTCTGCTTTTTACTGAGTAGCAAGGCCAGTTTTATGGCCGGTTCTATTGTTTTTGTCGATGGTGGCCACGATGCAATGTTCCGGCCGGATCAATTTTAAGTTGGTCCGGCAGCTAGCTGGTTCTATAGTCGCTTTCGCGAACTGATCACATATGTTTTTCATTTCCGAAAGCATCCAAAATATCTGGTTTTGACAGTTTCCTATGAGTTGATGAAATTGTGAAGTGTCTTTTCTTAATATGAATTACGCTAGATAGTAAGTTAAGATGAACCTCATCTATCAAGCATTTGAGTATAAGTTCGGGTGGTATCTCCGATACAACGTTGCTCTCTATTCTTTTACAAGTAAGCAGGGCTTCATCGACTTTACGTACACCTAGCTCTTTTAGTATTCCGAGCTCTTCATTGCATATGAATTTCAACATCTGCTCCGGTGATAAGCGAATTCTTCGGCAATGCTCTAACCAAATAACATATATAATAAAATTTCGGCGGGCAAGATTAATTGCTTTAGAGTCGATTGCTGCGACGCGCGCCAAATAAAACCGATTACTTGGATATAGTCCGCATGAGTTTCTGACATCCTCATGAATAGTTTGAATCCACGAGTTTGTCTCGTTGTGATTTTTTCTATTCGTCCTGAGAGATAATCCAATATAATCATAAATATTTTTTTCATGAAAATCTGAGTTCGCATCTAGATATGTTACGGGCAATTTTTCTGCCCAGCTGCCTGTTTATAGAATTGCATCTGCAAAAAGGAGTATTAGAGATGCTCCGTCCCAGATGGGAGGGTAGTGATTGTCGTTCGCAGTCGCTGATCTTCAGGATTTCTGACAATGTATAGCTCGACATTAAGCGCAATATTTTCAAAAAATGATTTAGAGATTGATTTCGATTTCTGCATTAGTGTGTCTACATAGCGATTTTTTTGTATCCAGCGAGATTAGGCAGAAGAGGGGCTATGTCTCTAAGCTGTACTTCAGAAATTAGAATGCGATCTCGTTCAAACGAAAGTGGTGAGTAGATAATTAAATTTAAGAACGCCCCGCTTCTTTGTGAAAAGTGGAGTAAGGCGGGAATAGCATTGTCACGCTTACCGCCAAGACCACACACGATAAAACAGCTCTTAACATTCACGAAAATTTGTGCCAATTCTGATTTAATATTTGAGGTGAAGTAGCTGCGGCTCAATGAAATATCATTGGTGTCTATAATCAGTCTATTTTTATCGACTATTGCTTTAAGCAATTTGCCGCTCGTATTGATATATAACGGGGTGATATTGCTAACGAGCAATCTTGGTAAAATCTGATTGAGGGTGTTTTTTCCAGCGCCACCCAAGGCAAGAGCTAAATTCATACGTACTCTCTCGCAATTAATTTTTGATGCCGATATTCTCCATATTGCTGCGACGCTTTCTGTCGCAGCTAGTAGTTAAGGTGATATCTTTTAGAGGTAGCAATATGGGCAAGAAAACCGAGAGGATTATGACTATGCTTAGTCTCATACCTTGAGAACCCACAAAGATATCAACGGATCGGCTCATGGGCTTTTTATCTGATGCGGGCTTTTTGGTTACCCAAAAAACGATACAGAGGGATCTGCATGAGCTGAGTGCAACTCATCCAATTGTCTTAGATGAACGGAGTAAGCCCACCGGTTGGTCCTATATGGTGGAGCACAATAACCGAGCTGAACCCATGAATCCATTTGAGGCGCTTGCTTATATTATTGCCTCTAGGGCATTTTCTAGTAAGTTGCCCAGTGGAATCGCCCAGTATCTCCTTCCTCAGGACTTGGCGGCGAGCGCGTGCTGGATTTATATTCGTCTAGCGTGGCGGCATTTGACAAGAAAGTGGCAATAGTTCCGCGCGGTTTCAGCTTAAAAGCCGCTGATATTAACTAATTAACTTTTGATACAGTTTATGACGGACTACTGCGAGAAAAAGTACCTGTGCTTGTTAAAAAGGAATATTGCCCGGATGGTGGATAGTATCAAATAGACTTGTATATTTCCGACGGAAGTAAGCAAATTGTAATTGAGAGTAAACTGAATGCGTCTGATCAAGTGAGGTAAGTTGAAAGGTATATAGAGACAGCAGATACTGAAATTAAAGTTAACAGAGAAAATACCATTTCCATATTTATTACAAAAGGTAGGTATGAACCGTCACCAAGCTCTCTGGGTATAATGGAAATCGATGATTTCAGGGGTTTTTTGGTCGGCAAGGATGGAGGAAATGGGGAGAGCTTATCGGTACGTTATTTAAACCTCCATTATCGAAGTAAAACAAATTGTAAATAAATCTCGTCTTGGCTTGATCTTTGTATATCAGAGCTGGGAGGCAATATTGAGTCGTAAAATATTGTGCGGTCTATTCGAGAGTACTAGTCAGTTGTAAAGTTGGCAATACGAGAATATGTTAGTAGAGTGGGTAGCTTAGATGGCTTCTTTAGGGATGATCTCGATAACCGGGGCGCTTATTA